>QKGS01000049.1 GCA_003250355.1 Bacteroidota bacterium | reverse complement strand
AAAAACACCATCTTTCCCCGTTAGCGATTCGCCTTTTCGCAACTGCTCAAGCGCCTTGGCTTGCATTGCTTTAAATTCTTCTGTTTTCATAACTCTATCTTGCAAAATTAATATTTGTTAGACAGAGTTTATTTTACAGTCTCTCAAATGCCAAAATAAACATCTCTCTGTGCAATACTCATATCTCATTACTCTCAAAAATTTATTTCCCCCCTTCGTTGGTTTTTTAAATGAACTTTCCATAAATTTAATTGTTTTGCTTTTGATCAGATATTAAAAACCTGACTCAAATTGCATAGTCCAATGCAATAATGATGTCGCAAACCAGTTGCTTATGAACATTCACGAATACAGTGCGAAAGAGTTGTTCGCAAAGTTTAAAATTCCCATTCAAAATGAAATCGTTTGCTCTACTCCTGAGGAGGTAGCTGCTGCCGCTGATAAAATAGGTCTGCCTGTAGTTGTAAAGGCTCAGGTACTTACCGGAGGTCGCGGAAAAGCGGGCGGCGTAAAATTTACAAAAACCAAGAATGAAGCCATAGAAGCGGCAAATAATATTTTGGGCATGAAAATTAAAAACCTCATAGTAAAAAAGGTTTTGGTATGTGAAGCTGCAGCTATTGCAAAAGAGTATTATGTAGGTATGGTTAACGACCGTAACACAAAATCGGTACTGCTTATGCTTAGTGCAGAGGGTGGCGTTGAAATTGAGGAAGTTGCAAAGACATATCCTGAAAAAATTATAAAAATTTCGGTAAATCCGCAAACCGGATTATTACCGTTTCAAGCTCGTGAAGCATTGTTCAATATTATGACCGATGGTAATGAGGTTCGGCAGGCAGCCGATATTCTGGTGAAGTTGTACAGTCTTTATGTACATTCCGATTGTTCTTTAGCTGAAATAAACCCTCTTGTGGTTGACAAATCGGGTAAGGTTATTGCGCTTGACGCAAAAATAAACTTTGATGATAATGCACTGTATCGACATAAGGCTTTTGAAGAACTTGCTGACTATACTGAAGATGAAAAGCTTGAAATAGATGCCAAAGAAAAAGGGCTTGCTTACGTAAAACTCGACGGCGAAATAGGCTGCATGGTTAATGGTGCAGGGCTTGCCATGACTACCATGGATGTAATTAACCTTTACGGCGGAACACCTGCCAACTTCCTTGATATTGGCGGCAGTTCAAATCCTCAGAAGGTTATTCACGCTATGGAATTCTTATTAAACGATAAGAACGTAAAAGGTGTAATGATTAACATATTCGGCGGAATAACCCGCTGCGACGATGTTGCCCGCGGATTGATTGAAGCTTTCAGCAAAATGAACGTTAACGTACCGGTTGTTATCCGGCTATCGGGGACTAATGCTGCCGAAGGGCGGGAATTACTTAAAGGCAACGATAAGCTTATGCCTGCTGAGACTATGAGTGAGGCGGCGCAGAAGATTATTGCGGCTATAAAATAAGTAGACAGTAGCAAATTGACTAAAGTGAGCTAGAGTGAACTAAAGTGACTAGAGTTAAATGTGGAAATTTGAGAATTGGATAATATGAAAATGCAGTTTTAGGACTCATATTCAGGTATTTAACTATCAATATCATGAATGTTTAGTTATATAAAAGTTTACAGTAGACAGTCATCAGCCACTTTATCTTATACATACTGCTTACTGCCGACTGAAGACTGAAGACTGAGGACTTTACAACTTAAAAACAAAAAAAGATGAGCATACTAATAAATAAAAATACAAAACTGATAGTACAAGGTATAACCGGCCGCGATGGTAGTTTCCATACCGGTAAAATGAACGAATACGGAACTCAGGTAGTTGCAGGAATATCGCCCGGAAAAGAGGGGACAAATGTAAACGGAATACCTGTGTATAATACTGTTGCTAAAGCAGTAAAAGAGACAGGAGCCAATACCTCAATAGTATTTGTTCCCGCACAATTTGCAGCCGATGCTGTTGCCGAGGCCTCTGAAGCAGGAATTGAGCTGGTTATTTGCATTTCGGAAGGTATTCCAACATTAGATATAATTAAAATAATACCGATACTTGAAAAGAACGGTACTAAAATGATAGGCCCAAACTGTCCGGGGTTGATTTCTCCGGGGAAAAGTATGGTCGGTATACTTCCGGTAAACATTTTCAAGGAAGGGCACGTTGGTCTTATATCACGAAGCGGAACCCTTACATATGAAATGGTAGATCAATTAACAGCCAAAGGAATTGGTCAGAGTACCTGTATTGGTATTGGAGGTGACCCGATAATTGGTTTGCACTACAAAGAGTTGCTTACCATGTTTGAAAATGACGATGAAACTAAAGCAATAGTTCTTTGCGGTGAAATTGGTGGTGATGCTGAAGAGCAGGCTGCGGCATTTATAAAAGAAAACATTACAAAACCAGTTGTGGCATTTATTGCCGGACAATCGGCTCCTCCCGGAAAACGGATGGGACATGCCGGAGCATTAATTATAAGTGGTTCGGGAACTGCAGCCGAAAAAATTAAAGCTTTTGAAGCTGCCGGAGTCAAGGTTGCAAAAGAACCTTCTGAAATGCCGGTTTTGATTGCAGAGGCCTTAAAACAATAAATTACAACATATTATTTATTAATAATATGTTCTCCTAGCATAGGAGAGGTGTTTATTTCAATAAAATATGTTTGCCCTTTCATAGTTACACACACTACTGTTCCATTATTTAATGATATAGGCGACGAGTATATTTTGTCGCCTGTATATATTTTATCTAATAGTAAACCCGATTCCGAAAGCAAATAAATATTGCCATCGAATGAGGCTATTACAATATTGGAATTATCGCAAACAGCCGGAGAGGCAACAATTTTCGCTCCTGTTTTAAATGATGATATAAGTTCTCCTAGTTTATTTACAATATAAACATTGCCATCGAATGAGCAGAAAACAATATTGCCGTTTTTTAGTAATTGGGGCGAACCATGGATTTTTCCATTGGTTTTGAATTTCCACTCAAGTGTACCCGACTTGTTTATTGCATAAAGATTTTTATCGTAAGAGCCAAAAATAATTAATCCGCTATCTACCTCAAGTGGTTTTGTGTGCATAACCCAACCTTTGGTTTTGAAACTGTTGGTAAGCTCTGCTTTTTGATTTATAAAATATAATTCATTATTGTTACCGCCAATAACTAAGCGACCATCGGAGAGTTTAATGGGGCTTCCGTGAACTATCTTTTTAACAGCGATAACTTTCTTTACTTTTTCAGCAACATCGTACATTAATATTTTTCCGCGGCCTACGCCAAATAATAATGCGCTGTCATTAGCTTCGGTTACCCGGCTAAAAACTTTTCCGTTAAATTTTACTTTGTCGAGAAAGTTTCCAAGGTGATCGAAAAAGTATAAGTGTTTATCGTAACACCCTACTGCAACAGTATTGTTGTGAAGTACCTGAGGCGTAGCGTGAAACCAGCCATTGGCTTTGTATGAGTTTATTTCGGTGCCGTCGGGGTTGTAAAAATATACGTGTTTGTTGTGTGAGCTTAATACTATGTTATTGTCAAAAGTAGAAACGGGACTGGCAAAAAACCATCCGTCAATTTTTTTGTTTGCAATAATATTGAATTTTGATTGAGCATTTGCATTAAGAGTAATACAAATAATTAGTAATGGAGTTTTGAGAAATTTTAATAATTGTAGAGGCATTTTTATAAATAGTTTGTATAAATGCGAAAATATTAAAAAGCAGTGATTTTATAAAAGATATTTGATAAAAATGGGGCACTATTTGATATCGCGTACTTTTATTTGGATTGAATTTTTCCCTTTGTAGAAGTTATTTTCAAGGCTGTAGCATATTCTGAATGGCTTTTTGTTGCATACTTTATCATAATGGTGTCCCATTCCGAATGCAATTGCACTATACGATGATTTGGTGGTATTATCAAGTACGTACATACGCAAATGTTCTTTTTCCTGACCAACACACTGTGCAAAACCTGTATCGAAAGCATGGTTTGTTACAAATACCGGCGACATATTGCCCGGGCCAAAAGGCTCGAATTGTTCAAGCACATTGAAAAAATTGGCATTAATATCGCCAATTGTAATTTCAGCGTCAATATCGATTTTAGGAACAAGGTTTTCGGGGTTGATTTGACGGGCAACAACCTGTTCAAATTTTTCCTTGAATTTCTCCAGATTTTCTTCTTTCATTGTTAAGCCGGCAGCATACATATGTCCTCCGAAATTTACAAGCAAGTCGGAACATTCTTCAATAGCTTTATATAAATTGAAGTTATGAACAGAGCGCGCCGACCCTGTGATAAAGCCATTTGACATAGTAAGAATAATAGTTGGCCTGTAAAAATGCTCAATAAGTCGTGAAGCAACTATACCAAGAACACCTTTGTGCCATTTAGGATTATAGAGTATAGTCGATTTTCTTTCATTAGCTTTTTCATCGGCTTTAACCATTGAAATAGCATCTTCGGTTATTGATGTGTCATATTCGCGGCGTTCGTCGTTGTCGCCGTCGATTTTAGCTGCAATTTCCATTGCGGTACTTTTATCGCGCGATACAAGTAAATCGACCGAATGTAAACCAAGTTCAATACGCCCGGCTGCATTGATTCGGGGGCCTATTTTGAAAACTATATCGTTAATTTTAATTGTGCCAATTGACATACCTGCAATTTCAATTATTGCACGAATTCCGGTTCGTGGTTTTGAGTTAAGTTTTTTGAGTCCAAAATAAGCAAGAATCCGGTTTTCATCGATAATAGGTACTATATCGGAAGCTATTGAAACTACTACAAGATCGAGCAGGTGGTATATTTTCGACAGTTCTATATTGTTTCGTTGTGAGTAAGCCTGAACCAATTTGAAGCCAACACCACAGGCAGAAAGCTCTTTAAACGGATAGTTACAGTCGTGGCGTTTTGGGTCGAGAATAGCTGTTGCTTTTGGTAGTGTACTACCTGGTTCGTGATGGTCGCAAATAATAATTTCAATACCCAGTTCTTTGGCATACTCAACTTTTTCAACAGCTTTAATACCGCAATCGAGTGCAATAATTAAGGTGCAGCCTATTTCTTTGGCACGGTCAATACCTTTGAAAGAGATACCATAACCTTCGCTGTATCGGTCGGGTATATAGTAGGTCATTTGCGAAAGCTTATCTTGTAAAAACGAGTAAAGTAAAGCAACCGAAGTGGTGCCATCAACATCGTAATCGCCATAAACCATAACCTTTTCGTTGGTTTGTACCGCTTTTTCGAGTCGGGAAACAGCTTTGTCCATATCTTTCATTAAGAAAGGGTCGTAAAGGTTATTGAGGTTGGGGCGAAAAAAATCTTTTGCTTTTTGGTATGAATCAACACCTCGCTGGATAAGTAAATTGGCAATAGGGAAGCTAACATTTATTTCGTCAGATAATTTCTTAACGGTTTCTTTTGTAGCCTGCTGCTTTAGTATCCAGTTTTTAAGCATTAATGTTTGTTTTGTATGAATGGTATTGGGTTCTTTTTACCCGAACGGACGAAAATAACAAAACTTATGGGAACTAACGACAATTTCGTATAAGAATAAGGATTGTATTTTTTTTCATTTTGTAATAAGCTCCGTACCAAATACTTCTGAAAAGTATTTTTTTGAAATTGTTTTTACATCATCGAAGTTTACTTTTTGCCCTAACTCTTTTTCTAAGGATGTAACACCTTTGTCGGTAAATCCGCAAGGGTTAATATAATTGAAATAACTGAGGTTAGTGTTTACATTTAGGGCAAAACCGTGCATGGTAATGAATCGGCTTGCTTTAACTCCAATTGCACATATTTTGCGAGTTAGGTGGGGAGTGTCGGTATTGAGCCATACGCCGGTAGCATTTGGCAGATGCTTACCGCAAATACCATAGTGGGCAATGGTTTTTATTATTACCTCTTCGAGCTTATATATGTATTCTTTGAGTGGGATTTTGAATTTTTCGAGGTCAATAATCGGATAGCCTACCAATTGGCCCGGCCCATGATATGTAATGTCGCCGCCGCGGTTTGTTTGAAAGTATGTAGCATTAATTTGTTGCAGCAAATTTTGATTGATAAGAAAGTTTGCTTCATCGCCACTTTTACCAATTGTAAATACATGAGGGTGTTCGCAAAATAGAAGGTATCCGGGTATATCGTTATGGCTCAGTTTAGCTTCTGTAATAGTGTTAAACAGTTCTTCCTGATACGTCCATCCGTTTTTATATTCAATGGTTTGTAAATCTTCAAATATTACTTGGTGCATTTGTTGTTGGCGATTAAGGTTGTTGGTATCAAGTATCAAGTATCTAAATGGGTGTTTTAAGTTAAAGCAGAGCATTATAAATTATTTCGACCGGATGTTTTGCGCTACGTCCTGTACCATCGAATATTTGCTGGCGGCACGATGTTCCAATGGCAGTTATTTCAGTATGGCTGTCGGTTTTTCTTATTTCGGGAAATAGTACAAGTTCGCCAATTTTCATTGAAATATTGTAGTGTTTTGTTTCATAACCGAATGAACCTGCCATTCCGCAACAACCCGATTTTATTTCCTCTACCTCGTAATTGGCAGGTATAGAGAGTAGTTTTTTTGTGGCAGATGTTCCGGAAAGGGCTTTTTGTTGGCAATGACCGTGAAATTTAAATTTTTTATGTTCCAAAGTGAACATTTCCGATGTAATATTCCCCGATTCATATTCTTTAACTAAAAACTCGTCAATAAGCATTACATTTTCGGCAAGTGCATTTGCATTTTGCTTTTCGTTGTTTCGGAGCAAGTCGGGATATTCGTCTTTAAAAGTAAGTATTGCCGAAGGTTCTATCCCAATAAGTGGTTTGTGTTGTGTTATATGTTTACTATAATTAGTAACGTTTGCCGAAGCTATAGTTTTTGCGTTTCGAAGAAGCCCTTTCGATAAGTATGTTCTGCCGCTCTCTTTGCTTTCAATTACCAATATTTTATAACCCAGTTTATTGAGCAGTTGTATTGCGCACACTCCTATTTGGGCTTCGTTATAGTTAGTAAATTCATCGACAAAGAAGTATACTTCACCTTTAGCGGCGTGTAATTCTGAGTTGAGCTTGTGCAAATTCTTTTTTATCCATTTACTTAAAGTTTGTTTACTTATTGGAGGCAGATTTCGTTTTTGATTAAACCCGATAGCATATTTAATAAGCGGAGAAATAATTTTATTTTTTATTGCAAAATTATAAAAAGGAGTAATGTATGCAGCTACTCTTTGAATTTTTGCAAAGTTTGCAATAAGCAGTGTTTTAAAAGGTACTCCATTTGTATTGTACCAATGTTGGAGCACTTCGGCTTTGAGCTTTGCCATATCAACATTCGAAGGACACTCCGATTTACACCCTTTACAAGAAAGGCAAAGGTCGAGAATTTCAAGTAGTTCTTTATTTGCGAAAGCTTTGTTTTTACCGGCAGTGGAAATAGCCTCACGGAGCATATTAGCCCTGGCACGGGTGGTTTTATCTTCATCGTTGGTAGCCTGATAGCTCGGACACATAGTACCGCCAATAATTGCCGATTTGCGGCAGTCGGCCGAGCCGTTGCATTTCTCAGCCATTCGAAGCATTCCGCCTGCTTCAGAAAAGTCGAAAATGGTTTCTGGTTCGTGTGTTTCTATTTCGGGATTGTAACGGAGCATGGTATCCATGGGTGGCGTGTCAACTATTTTTCCGGTGTTAAATATACCGTCGGGGTCCCATGTTTGCTTTATCTCTTTTATTATTTCAAAATTATCGTTACCAATCATCATGGGTATAAATTCGCCTCGCAGGCGACCATCGCCGTGCTCACCACTGAGTGAACCGTTGTATTTTTTAACCAGCCGGGCTATTTCGATTGCTACTTTTCTGAACTTTACTACTCCCTCTGTTGTTTTTAAGTTTATTACAGGGCGCAAATGGAGTTCGCCTGTTGCAATATGTGCATAGAATACACATTCAAGCTCCATATTTTTAAGTACCTGCTTAAATTCTTTTATATAATTGGGTAAAAATTCGGGATGTACGGCAGTATCCTCAATTACCGGTTGTGGCTTTGCATCGCCCGGAATATTTGAGAGTAAGCCAAGTCCTGCTTTACGTAATGCCCAAACTTTGTTAATGTTGTTGCCGTAAAGTACCGGGTATGAGTATCCGAGGTTGTTTGCTTTAAGCGCGGTTATAAGATTATTGCAAGCTGTTGCAATTTCTTCGTTTGTTTCGTGAGCAAATTCCACACATAAAAGTGCACCCGGTTCGCCTTCAATAAAAAAGCGGTTTTGTTTGTGGGTAATGTTAGTTTTAGTGCAGTTGAGTATATAATGGTCAATAAGCTCAATGGCTACCGGCTTGTGTTTTAGGGCAATAATATTGGCAAGCAGCGACTCTTCAATAGTGTTCAGATGAACTACCAATAGGGCGTTTTCTTTTGGCGGAAGTGGAACCAGGTTGAGTTTTATTTCGGTTGTAAATGCCAAAGTACCTTCAGAACCGGCAAGCAATTTACACATATTGAACTTTTCGTTACCGCCAAATGGTTCTGTTTCAATCAGGAGGTCGATAGCATAGCCGGTATTTCTGCGTTCGAGCCTCTTGTCGGGAAATTCGTCCCTAATGCGTTGTTGAGTATTTTTATTTTGAAGTGTGGCATGGAGCATTTCGTGTACCTGTCCAAAAATACCGCCGCCCAAACGTTTTGTATGAAACTCATCGGGCGATAGTTCCTTGAACAAAGCCTCTTCGCCATCGCTGAGTATAGTGTGTAGCTCAAGAGTATGGTTGCGGGTACTTCCGTAAATGAGCGAGTGGGCACCGCATGAGTTATTGCCAACCATTCCTCCAATCATGCACCGATTCGAGGTTGATGTTTCGGGGCCAAAAAATAAACCGTATTTTTTTAATTCAATATTTAATTCATCGAGAACTACGCCGGGCTGTACCCGAACCCATTTTTCGTTTGCATTAATCTCAATTATTGAGGTCATGTGTTTTGACACATCAACTACAATTCCGTTACCAACAACTTGTCCGGCAAGCGATGTGCCTGCTGTTCGCGGAATCAGAGTTTTTTTATTCTTGCGAGCGTACTCTATAAGCAGTTTTATGTCGTATTTATCTTTCGGAAATGCTACTGCCAGTGGGGTTTCCTTATAAGCCGAAGCATCGGTTGAGTATATGGTTAGGGTAGTATTGTCTGATTTTATTTCGCCTTTGAAGCCTTCAATAATAATTGTTTTATTCATTTGTAAAGAATTATTACTACATATGATTTAATGTTATTAGTAACCTTTTTGGCTAAAAAAAGCATTGGCTTTCTCTACTTGTTCATTGTTGCCAAGTATAATAACAATGTCGTCGGGAATAAAGATTGTAGTTGGTATTGGGTGTTCTAAAACTTCGCCATTTCGGCGTATGGCAAGTATTGTTACGCCTGTATTTTGTCTTATATTCAACTCTTTAATTGACTTGTTTTGGCAGATAGAACCACTTTCAACTTGTATATATGATATTATAGGACTTGCAAATTCATCAAAGAAGGACAATTTACTTATAGTTTCGGTTTGTTTATATTCTTTCAATTGTAGGTTTCTCATATTATTTAGCATCTGATTTATTTCAGATATCGACAGCATTTTTCCTGACAATAGCCGATTAAAAAGGTCGAGAGCTATTTCTAACTTTTCGGGTAAAACCTCATCGGCACCAAGTCTGTAAAAATCATCGATATGCTCGGTTTTATGTGTTCGGGCAATTATTCGCCCTTTACTGTTTATTTTTCTGGCCTTATCAACAATAGCCATGGCAGGTATTAAATCGCCAACAGATACTACAATGGTTTCTGCTTTATCGGCATGAGCTTTCAATAAAATAGGTTCATTTACAGCATCGCCATATATTACTTTATCGCCCTTATCCATTTTATCTTTTGCCAGCATAGGGTCAAAAATTATTGATACATGAGGCATATTATAGTGGCTTGCCATTGTTGATAGCTTTAAGGCACTGGCATCTTTACCAATAATAACCAGATGATTTTCCATGTTAGGGATAGTAATCTCCTTTAACGGGAACATACCTTCAACTAAAAATTTAGGTAATGGGAATGTTAGTATTTTATTGGCTAATGGCAATGAAAATCGCATTAGAAATGGAGTTAAAGCCATGGTTATAACTGCTACTGCCAAAAACTGCTGATAATTAAAATCGTTCAGTATTGATAATTTATGCCCGATACCAGCTAAGATAAATGAAAATTCACCAACCTGACTTAATGCTAAACCAACCAAAACGGTACCTTTAAATGTATGCCCCAGTAAAAAGCCGGTACCCCCTGCAATAATTGTTTTAAATACGATTACTAAAACTACACTTAGTAAAATGAGTGCCGGATTTGCAATTATAAACGATATATCGAGCAACATTCCTATTGATACAAAGAAGAAACTGGTGAAAATATCTTTGAAAGGCAATAAATTTGCAAAAGCATTGTGGCTATATTCCGATTCCGATATCATTAAACCGGCTAAAAATGCACCAAATGCTATTGACATTCCCAGATTCCATGTTAACAATGCAATGGAAAAACAAATGAGGAATATACTCATTAGAAACAATTCCTGATTTTTGGAAAGAGCTATGTAATGGAGCAGTTTTGGTAAAATCCATTTGTTACTAACATAAACCAATGCAATTATAAATACTGCTTTAAGTGAAAGAATAATCAGTTCCTTTGAAATGTCAACGCTACTATCGGCTAGAATATTTGAAAATAAGAGAAGTGGAACTAACAGTAAGTCTTGGAATATGAGTATACCCAGTATGGTTCGCCCATAATTCGATGATAGTTCAGAGCGTTCTTGCAATAGTTTTAAAACTAAAGCCGAACTACTTAGTGCAACTAAAAAACCAATAAATAAGCTTGCCTGCCAATTAAGATTAAATTGTTTTGCAACTAAATAAAAAACTCCGGCAGTGATAAAAACCTGAAGGAAACCACCTATAAATACTATTCGGCGAATACGCATAAGGTGTTTCATTGAAAATTCCATTCCAATAGTAAACAATAGCAGTGCTACCCCTATTTCGGCCATTATTTCAATTTCATGTTCACCCCCTACCAACGAAAACAAGTGAGGGCCGGCTAAAATACCTGTTAGCAAATAGCCAACAACTGTTGGTATTTTTAAGCGGGTAAAAGCAAGATTTACCCCTGTTGATAAGGCAAAAATGATAACAATATCGGCGAGAATAGTAAAATCCATATCGAGTTTTTTTTATGGGGTAAAAATATGAATATTGAAGTAAAATGTAATAATAATCTTTTGCTGTAAAGTCAAATATTTTTCGCTTATGTGTGCTTGTTACTTCTATGAATTATCTGTTTTTGCAAACTCAGAAGGGCTTACTCCGAACTGTTCTTTGAATCGCTTACGGAAAGTACCTATATCAGAAAAGCCTACTTCCCATGCTACTTCCGATACATTGAGCGAGCCTTGTTTCAGGAATTCTGCCGCATACTTCATTTTAATATTTCTCAGAAACTGGATAGGAGTTTCACCTGTGAGGGCTTTTATTTTGCGGTTCAGATGAATTCTGGACACTCCATAAGCATCTGATAATTTGTCGACATTAAATTCTGGTTCAGAGAGGTTTTCTTCAATTATTGCCAGAATCTTATCCATAAATTTTACATCGGCAGGAGAATTGGAAATAACCATAGGGTTTATCTCAATCTCCTTCTGGAATTTTGCTTTAAGTTTTTCCCTCCCTTTTATTACAGCTACAGCTTTAGCAAACAGCTCATCGGCATTAAAGGGCTTTGATATGTAGGCATCGGCACCTGATAAGTGCCCTTCTATTCTATCTTCAACAGAGTTCTTTGCCGTAAGTAGTATAACGGGTATATGGCTTACGTTTTCATCATTTTTTATCTTGGTCAGAAGTTCTATGCCATCCATTTTAGGCATCATAATATCGCTGATAATCAGGTCGGGTTCATTTTCTGAACATTTGTTATACCCTTCAAGTCCGTTCTCTGCCTGAATTACTTTAAATGTATCGGAGAATATGCCGGCTATAGTTTCACGCAATTCTGTATTATCTTCAACTACAAGCAACTTATAATCATTTTTTTGCTCTTTAAATTGGGTTATAATATCATTTGTTGGTGCAGTATCATAAGTATATTTGTTGCTGTTGCTAATGCCTTGATTATGTGTAACTTCCTGCTTTTTTTCAATATTTATTTGTACTCCCTGTTTCATAGGTAGAATAACAGTAAATACTGATCCTTCTCCAACTTTACTTTCAACAGTAATCTCACCTCCATGAAGCTCTACTAAACCGTTAGAAAGAGACAAGCCTATTCCTGTTCCGGTAATATCAGAGCGTTTCTTATTATCGGACTGATAATAACGTTCGAATATTTTCTGCCTGTCATTTTCATTTATGCCAATACCTGAATCAGAAACTGTTATAACCAGAATGTTATCTTCCTTGTCGGCATTTAGCGTTAGCTTTATGTTTCCGTTATCAGGTGTGAATTTAAATGCATTAGAGAGTAGGTTATATATTACTTTTTCAATTTTATGTATATCAAATGAAAACACTATCTCCTTGTCGGAATGGATAAACTCATAGTTAATATTCTTCTTATCGGCCAATGAACTGAATGAATCAAATATATTGGCAGCAAAAGCAATAATATCGGTAGTTTCTGTTTCAAGTTTCATTTTTTCCTGATCCATTTTACGGAAGTCAAGAATTTGATTTACAAGGCGTAACATTACGTCGGTATTTTGCTTAATAATTCCAAGTTCTTTTTGCTCTGAAACAGTTAGCTTTTCCGCAGCCTTCATTAATTTTTCAAGGGGTATAGATATTAATGTAAGCGGAGTTCTGAATTCATGTGATATGTTTGTAAAGAAACGCAGTTTCATCTGAGCCATTTCCTCGGCATTTTTCTTTTCAATTCCGGCAATCAGAGCTTCTTTTTTTCTGTTCGATATTATCCGTGCAGTTCGTACTATACTTAGTATTATAAATGCCAAAACAACTGAATAAAATATATATGCCAAAGTACTTAACAGAGGGTGTGGTTTTACTCTTATGATAATTGAAATGGGTTCGGTTGTCCATACATTATCGCAATTAGCTCCTGTTACTTTAAATGTATATTTACCGGAAGGTATATTGGTATATTTTGCTGTTCTATAATCAGCTGTGGTGTTTATCCACTTTGTATCGAAGCCTTCAAGCATGTATTTATACTTATTCTTTTGAGGCGATTTATAATGAACTCCTGTAAAAGAAATTGAAAAGCTGCTATGGTTATGTTTCAATACTATTTCATTAGTATGTTGTATACTTTTGTCAAGTACTACTTTCCCGTTGTATTTTTTGCCGGGCTCTACCAATTCATTAAGTATGTAAAAGTCGGTGAAGTACAAGCGTGTTGGTGCCGTGTCTTTTGTCAATGTTTCAGGATAAAACACATTAAATCCATTGTTTCCGCCAAAAAATAATTGCCCGTTTTTCCTGTAACAAGAAACCAGATCAACAAATTCATTGCCTTGCAAACCATCTTCAGTATCGTAATTTACAATATCGCCGGTTGCCGGATTATATTTTGATAGCCCTTTGTTTGAACTTAACCACAGATTTCCTTTATTATCTTCCTGTATTGCTTTAATTGAATTATTTGATAAGCCATCGGCAGTAGTTAATACCGAAAATTCAAGTGAATCCACAGATATTTCATTTTCTATACTTATAAGTCCGTTACCTATTGACCCCAGCCATATTTTCCCCGAAGTACTTTCAAATACTTGTAATAAATAATCGTTATACGGTCTGTCTTTTGTTTTTCCGAACCTGTAAGTAATAAACTCCGGCTCAGCTTTATTAACCTGATCTTCGGTAAGTCTGTTAAGCCCTTTATCGGTTGAAATCCAAAGGTTCCCTTTGGAATCGTACAGAATACTTCTGATTACATACGATGAAACCTGACTACTTAATTTATCATCGGGTGTGTAGCGATACTTTCTTATAATCCGTCCATCACTATCGGTAACTATTCGTAATAAACCTTCGCCATATGTACCCAGCCAAAGAGTAGTATCGTTCTGCACCTCAATAGTAAATACAAATCCTATGTCGTTGGTGAACTTGCTGTTATCGATATAGCTCATGGTTGCCGGATCTATAGCCTGCAAAAAAACAGGGAAGCTTGTTCCAACCCATATCAGCCTTTTTTGCTTTTTCGATAATGGTGTGAACTGTTCAGCAATTGCATAAGCCCTGTTGTGTTCTTTTGGGTAATTCAGTATGTCAGTTTTCCCGAATCCGTTGGAATAATTGTACTTATCATCGCCTTTCAGGTAATTAACTCCTCCGCCTTCTGTCCCTATCCAAAGGGTTTCCTCGCTATCTTCAAATGCCGAACGTATCATAGAATTAGAAACAGAGCGTTCCGCCGAAGTATGATAATAGTGAGGAAAGTATTCATGCTCAGGAGTTATTATATGAACACCTCCTCCGCGCGTTCCAACCCATATTTGTCCGTAATTATCGGCTACAATACTGGTTACCAGATCAGATTTCAAAGCATTATTTGTGCTCTCTGATGTTAATAAACCATCTTCTTCCCACCAATTCCAGTACACTTTTCTTATACGAACAATACCTTTTGTATCACCTCCCCATAAGTATCCCTTATGGTAAATAAGGCTGCTACCCTGATTATACCTTACTCTGGTAATATCAAAATTTGCGCCTTCCTTTTTATGAATAATCTGAATAAACTGACCTCCGGCAATAAACAAAGAGTCGGAATAACAGAATGAATTCACATTGCCGGGGCGGTTAGTAAATTCAATACTTTCAACAGGTGCATAGGGTGTAGTAATTCTTACTATATGCGAATTTAAACCTACCCATAAATCGCCATCTTTATCTTTAAAAATTGTTTTTACAGAAACTCCTGAAGTTGAATTACTCAAAATATCGAATGGTATCATACTTTTACTAAGCACCTGTGACATTTCACTATTAAGTGTTATGCGTGATAACCCTCTGTTATTTCCAACCCACAAAATATTTCCGTCAACATATATACAACTAATATCATCGCTAATAATACGGTACTCAGAATCGGCTCCGGTAAAGTACGATGTGAATTTTTCTGATACCGGATTAAACTTGCAAAGCCCTTTACCAAATGTAGCAATCCAGATATTTCCAAGGCTATCTTCATCAATATCAATAATCATATTGCTACTTATGCTATTCTCACCTTGCTTTATTCTATAAACCTTACTTGCTGTTCCATCATACTTTACAAGTCCGTCGAGGGTTCCGAACCACATGAAGCCTTCGCTATCTTTATGAACAGATGTTATGTCATTTTGTGTAATATTGTCAATATGAGTTACTTTGTATTGCTCGGAATTCTGTCCGTATAAGCTTGAAACAAAACAAACAGAGATAACAAATATTACAAGTAAATATGTAAAAACCGGACTTGTGCACTTCATATATACCCCTTGAAAATGAATAAATTCAAATTTAAATAAAAAAAACAGATTTCTCTCTTTGAAATAAATCAGGGTGATTGCATTATCATATAATGGCGAAAATAAAAAACTTGTCCGATTGTATTATATATAAAGTTACAGATTACCTTCGGTGAGCTAAATGATTTTTCGTATCTTGTTTTTAATAACTATACTATACATGCTTAGGTTAATTACTTATATTTTTTTCTCAGGGTTATATTTATCTGCCAACCTGTATTCTCAGGAGATAGTATTCGGGAAAATACTCCCTGAACATGGCCTTTCCCAGATTAATGTACTGGCTATTCACCAGGATAGCAGAGGCTTTATGTGGTTCGGAACTCAGGAAGGATTAAATATGTACGATGGTTATAACTTTAAAGTATTTCGCAAGTCGGTATTTGAAAAGAACTCCATAGCCAGCAATCTGATAATTGATATAACCGAAGACCATAACCAGAACATATGGATAGCTACACAGGATAATGGTATAAATATATATAATCCGATAACAGATAAAATGGACTGGGTTGGTAATTCAGAGAAAAATCCTCATTTAATATCGGACAACAGAATACAAAGATTATTATGTGACTCAAAAAACAGAATATGGGTAGCTACTAACAAAGGTGTGGACTGTATAATTCAATCGGATAGCGGGACAAATATTATAACTGTTAATGAAAATCTGAATCCTGACGAACAGAATAAACAACATGCTTTTCAAATAACAGAAACTAAAAAAGGAGAAATTCTGATTGTGCGTGTTAATGCTATTACAAAAGTATTATTCGACGAATATGATAAACCTGTAAAAGGGGTGGAACTATGGTTCAGAGATAAAGAAATATTTGGCTATCACACTTTAATGGAGATTAATAATGATTTTATACTTGGAACTACTGCCGGAATTTATCTTCTGAAACACGATAAGGATAAACAAATGAAAATTGTTTCCCTGATAAACACCGCAAATATTTATGCTTTAGCTATAGATAAAGATAAAAACCTTTGGGCAGGAGGTTCTAACGGATTGTATTTTTACAAATATGATTATAAAAAACCTGATTATTACACTTTGCATTCTCATATAAAAGAAGGGTATTCAGAATTTGATATATCGAGTAAATTCGTTCGTGATATATTTATTGACAACCATCAGACAGTATGGATAGCTACGCAGGGAGGCGGTATAAATAAGTATAACTCCAGATTGAGACAATTCAGAAAATACTATCATTCCGATGAAAAAGGGAGTCTGAGCAATAATAAAATTCAGGCTATACATGAAGATATTAAAGGGAATATATGGATAGGTACTACCGGAGGCGGACTCAGTATGCTTCCGGAGAATAACAACAAAAACTATAAGACCGGTTTCACCAAAATAGACATAAATGAGAGCGAACAACAGAACTATGTTTACTGCATAACCGATTTTATACGCAATGGTGAGCATGTTGTATTATCAGGAAACTGTTATGCACCGCAACTCACTGAACTAACATACAAAAATGGCAAATGGCACAAACAAAACCCTGACATAAAACTATGGAGTTATGCCAATACGGTTCATTACGATAAGTATGGTTACTTATGGCTTGGCACACATGGAGCCGGTATATATAAAGCAAAATTAGTTAACAACAAATACAAATACAAGCAATACAACACTCAGAATTCAGACATTCCTTCGGATGTAATACGTAGTATATTTGAAGATTCTAAAGGGAGAATATGGATTGGGACCGATAATGGACTGGGGTATATTAGTGAATATGACGATAGCTTTGATTTCCCTGAAACAAAAATAATAAGACATGAAGCTGATAATGCAACCAGCCTTACCGAAAACTATGTTTTGAAAATTACTGAAACCGCCAATGGCGAGATATGGATTGGAACCGGTGGAGGCGGCATAAATATTCTTGGCAGCGACTTTGACGGCAGTAGTTTTAAATTCAGGAATATAAGTATGAATGATGGGTTGCCCAATAATATGATTTCGGAAATACTTGAAGATAAAAACAAGAATATATGGATAAGTTCTAATATGGGCATCAGCCTGTATAACACTTCCGATTCTATAATACGGAATTACAATATCAGCAACGGTTTGCAGGGTTATGCTTTTGTCGATAACGGCGGTTGTGTGCTTAAAGATGGGGAACTACTTTTTGGTGGCTCACAGGGGTTCAATGCATTTTACCCTGACGAAATAACAACAGACACAACATCTTCAAATATTGTTTTTACTAAGTTTGAATTATTGAACAATGTAATTAATGCAGGTGACATTTTTAAAGGGCGTGTATTATTAGAGAAGGATATTAATGCAACTGAAGAAATTGTATTGAAACATAAGGAAAATAGCTTTAAAATACATTTTGCATCACTTAATTACCTCTCTCCTGAGAACAATAAATACAAATACAAACTTTACGGATTTGATCAAGAGTGGAACGAGGTTTCATCGGAAAACCGGTTTGCAAAATATACTAATCTTGATCCGGGAACTTACCGGCTTATAGTAAAAGCTTCCAATAGTGATGGAGCATGGGATAGCAAACAAAGAGTAATTACCATAACTGTAGAAACACCTATTCACAATACAATATGGTTTAAGTCAATTACAATTCTGATAGCTATTTTGCTCATAATTGTATTTTACTATTTCAGGTTAAAAGCAGAAAAAACTAAGAATGAAATTCTTGAATATGCTGTTCAGAAGCGTACTGAGGAGATAAATAAAAAGAACCTTGCATTAAATGAAAGTAATGTAATGCTCGAAGAGCAGAAAGAAGAGATTGATAGTCAGAAAAATGAGCTTGAAAAGCATAGGAACCATTTGGAAGTACTAATAGAGGAACGTACTTATGAATTGGGAAAAGCTCTGAAAAAAGCAAAAGAGTCAGATTTGTTAAAAACAGCTTTTCTTGCTAATATGTCGCATGAAATACGTACCCCTATGAATGCAATAATAGGTTTTTCTGAGTTGCTTGAATTATCGGACATAAGCCCTGAAGAGAAAACAGAATATATCAATATAGTAAAATCAAATTCCAGAACACTCCTAAAGCTTATAAATGATATTATAGACCTTAGCGTTATAGAATCGGATCAGTTAAATATTGTTGAAGAAGAATTTTGCATTGGCGAAATGGTGAAAGGTCTTTTTGCTCA
This sequence comes from Bacteroidota bacterium, assembly GCA_003250355.1. GTDB lineage: Bacteria > Bacteroidota > Bacteroidia > Bacteroidales > SZUA-534 > SZUA-534. The sequence goes on along the minus strand of QKGS01000049.1, from coordinate 34,398 downwards.
CTATTCTTTGAATAAGAAAAAAGAAAACATTGAGTATATCTTAAATATTACTGAAGATGCAGAAAAACTGAATATAAATTCCGATGAAATAAGGATAAAACAGGTAATTACAAACTTTATGGATAATGCATATAAGTTTACCTCATGGGGTACTATTGAGCTTGGTGCACATATTGAAAACTCAAGTTTGTATATGTATGTAAAGGATAGTGGCAGAGGTATACCAAAAGATCAGCTTGGTTATATATTTAACCGGTTTACAAAAATAGAGAAGAGTAACCAGAACTGGGAAAAGGGGCTTGGACTGGGTCTTGCTATCTCGGAGAGAATTGCAACTGCTTTAGGAGGAAATATTAATGTATCGTCAGAAGAAGGGAAAGGTTCTGAGTTTTGTTTTTTATTGCCAATAAAAAAGGCTGCTTCAAATTAATGAAACAGCCTCAGGTATCCAAACTAATTTTTAATCACTTTTTCAGTTAAAATATTAACACCATCATTTACCTGAAGTATATATGTTCCTGCAGGTAAATTACCTAAATATAAGTCAACATAATTATTGTAAGTCTGCTCCGACACTATAATTTCTCCGTCAATACTCAACAACTTAATTGTTGCAGGACTATCTGAATCTGTTAACTCTACATTAAGCATATCCTTTACAGGATTAGGATAAACTTTCATGACATTTGTATCTTTCACTTTTAATAATCCTCGCTTTGTATCAGGTTCTGCCGAAAGTATTACCTTATCTAAGTTCCACTGCCATGTATTTGATCCGGTAGCTTTAATTCTGATTGTGTGAATTCCTTTTGACAGATAAACAGAATTTGCAGCTGTCAAAGGATAAAAGCTATCCCATTGTCCGTTGTTTGTTACATTATCTGTAGAAGCTACAGTACCATCAACTGATATCTGAACCTGAGCATTATCGGATGGTGTAGATATATAGTAAGTTATTAAATACTCACTCGCTTCTGCTACATTGATAGTGTATTCGGTATAATCACCTGAGTTAACCCAGTTAATGTTTGTACCTGCATCATTTACACCTAAACCGGGACCACCCCAGGCTGATTCATCAATTGTTCCACCAGTAGAGTTAAAGTTTTCAGCTTCAATTATTATATCATCAATACCGGCTTTACCATCAACAATATTAATAGGAGTAAGACCATTTACCCAATGGTTTGAACCGTCAGATGCTATAAAACGAGGGAAAAGGAAGTAGAAATTTCCATCAGGTAAATCAGAAGTAGGAGGAACATTGCTCAGGTCAATTGAAAGAACAGTTGTACCTGATTGTTTTCCTATTGCTGAAGCATCGGCTGCAATATAGTCGTTAACTACAGCCCACTGCGGAGTACATTCCCGAAGCATTACCCGAACACCACCAAGGTCATTGGCAACAGTATTTCCGGTACCTGCATTGTATACCACAGTTACATCTAATGTGCCGCCAACTTTATATTCCGTAGTTTTGTATTTGTTTTTATCGTCAACAGCAATACTGCCTGCTACAACTTTATTTACTGTAACTACACAAACATCGGTTTTATTACCATCCTGAGTTTTAACAGTGATATTAGCTGTTCCTGCAGATACACCACTAACAACACCGTTACTGTTAACAGTAGCTACCGATGTATTACTTGATGACCATGTAACATTCTTATTTGTAGCATTGTTTGGTAACACATTTGCCGTAAGGCTTACTGTGCTGCCTGCATCAATTGACGCATTGGTATTTACAGTAACTCCTGTAACCTGAATAGTACCGTTTACAATATTTATAGGGTTCAGACCTTGTAATGCAAGCTCTTCTCCGGCGCTGTTTTTAAAATGTGGCATTAGGAAATAGAAATTTCCTGCCGGTAATTCATTGGAAGGAGTTACTCCGGTAAGATCGATGCTTACAGTAACCTGCCCGTTTTGCTTACCAACAGCTGAAGTAGCGTTTCCTCTATAATCATTTACAACAGTGCTCCAGTCTGCAGTCATTTCACGCAGTAGTACTTCAATACCATTGTATGTATCCGATACTGTTTTGTTTGTTCCTGCTTCATAGTTTACAACCACGTCGAGTTTACCACCCGAAACATATTTGGTACTTGTATATTTCGATGGATTATCAACACTAATGCTTCCCGGAGTTGTAACAACTATACCATTACGTGATATAGGTTTAGAAAACCGGTACGCTTGTAACGCCATACTACTAATGAACCCGCCACCGTCAGGGAATGTAACACTTATAGTATTGTTTGTTTTCAGAACATTGTAAGGTACATCAACCTCAATCATACCAAAAAAGCGACCTCTGTCGGTTTGTGCATCACCCTTAATGTTGTCAGGTACGCTAACCTGAGTTCCGTTTACAGTAACTGTTGGCTTTAGAGACTTGCCAAGGTTACGACCAACACCTATACGTAATGTAGCCTCACCATACGACCCTTTTGTTACGCCATTTATGGCAAATGTATTGGCTGTATTGGCATAAATAGCTTGCTTGTATTTGTTGGCATAGTATTTTACCTCTTTCGATGTTTCATCAATATTCACATTGCCGTTCAGAGTGTATTCCAACACATAAGTTCCTTCCGGCTTCAGAGTAAGCTTCGACGGAAAGTTTGAGTAGTAAGTATTTTTATCGAGCTTAACAGTATTTTGGTCTTTTCTGGCATTATTCTCACTCAAATACAACTGTTTAATTGTAAGCTGGCTGACATTCAGGCCATGATCCTCATTTACCGTAAGGTCAATAGTTTTACTTGTAAAATCAAGGTTGTTAATAATAACGTATGCTTTGTTTCCGGTTACAAAAGCATCGGTCATTACGTCAAGGTCAGACGACCAGCTGTCAACACGCTTCCCGTTTACATTTTTCCACAGATCATAATAGTGTATCATATCGGTATAAACCCAGTTTCCGGTGTAGCTGGCCGGCTCATTAGCCTTACGGAAAAGGCGGTCGGGCCATGTTGAGTTGGCGGTTCCATTATTGCTTGGCGACCACCAGTCAACCTTCAGCATAGTGTAGTTTATAGTTTGGTCAATAAGGTTTGCACGCGACATGAATTGCAGCATCATAGAGTTCATTGCCTTAATTCGTAGCCAGTCACGATACGATGACCATGGTCCCTGATAATCGTGAACCGTAGCTCCGTATTCTGAAATAACAAAACTCTTTGGTGCTCCGAATTTGAGGTAACTATAATGCTCAAGCATATCGAAAGTAGCTTCAATATCGCCACCCTTACGGTAAATGGCTTTTCCGCCGAATACCGGCATATCATAAAAGTGAAGTGAGTAAAAATCTACATTTGAAACTGCTATATCAATAAACGACTTCCATCTGCTTTCCCATTGGTTAAAGTTGTTTTTATCGAAATCGGGAAATGCAGTAACATAACCACCAACTTTTACATCGGGGTTAAGTGCTTTTACCTTTTGAGCTACTGTTTTATGAAAATTAAAAATGCTTGTAAGTGAAGCTGAACCGTGCCAGTCGACAAGGTCGTAAACCGGTTCATTAACAATTTCAACAAGCTTTGGCTTTCTCTGCCCGTCGGTGCCTCCTGTACCAAAAACTTTATTTACGTAATTGGCCAAAAATTCACCACTTGCTGTACCTAATGGTTCGGCAGCAGTATTTTTTGTTGATAATGCCCATCCGGCAGAAAGCTTTGTGCCATCGGGCCAGAACGGGTGCAGTTGCGGACAGATAATAAGGTTATTCCTGTCATCGTACTGATGCCACGATGTACGTGATCCGTAATAGTTTTTCCAGAAGTTTCTCCTGTTGGTGTAATAATTGGGGTCAACAAATCCCGGACGGCCGGCATCCTGCCATGCATTGTTCAGGTCGCCGTTAATAGGACCGGTGTTTCTACCCATATATACATCGTACCCATTCAGGAAATGATTACGTGTATCGGCAATGGAATTGGTTCCCAGATCCCAGTCGGACGATAATACATCGGCATGAAGTGTTACAAACTTTGACCGTTCAAATTTGGTCACTGCACCTAGTTGGTGATTTACGTTCAGGTTAACCTGAACATTTACTGTCTGGCTTTTTAGTGTTCCACACAAAACTAAAGCCACGGCGAATAAAAGGTTTCTCGCTTTCATTGTAAAATAGTTTAAAAATGTGTGTGATCAGGTATTGTTCTTTTAAAAATATCCCCAAATATTTTCAAGTGAACTAAACCTTTATCACATAGTTTAGATAGTTAACTAACAATATTACATTATCGCTGACATTTCAAACGTATGCATATGATTCGTAATATGAGGGTATTTGTAACAATTTCACCCGAATGCCTTTGAATAGTGTTTTTACAATAAAAAGGGCGAACTGCTATTGCAGCCCACCCTCTCAAAACGAACTTTTTATTTTTCTAAATACTAATAACCGAGGGTGTCGCTTTGAGCGATTCCCTCGGTAGATTATCATCTACTTCTCCGGCTCTAATGTAAGCTTATAGCAAAATGCATGTTTTCCATTAGCATTTTCAGGGAATGAGAATGTCATATTTGCAAAATTTTGCTTCCATTCAATTTTTGCATCGGTACCAATTAGCTCTACACTTTTAACTTCTCTTGTGAGATATTCAAATACAGTTCCCAGTTTTTTAGCTACAACCTTACCTTTTGTTGGTTTATCGAGTACAATTACATAAAGCGTATTATTATCCTTGCTTCTGGTATAGCGTATATCTGTTTCACCGTAAATAGCTTCCCAATTTTCATTGAAATGGCCATCTTCAGCAAGTTTTGTTGGCCCTTCTTCAGCAACCAGCCACGGGCGTGTACTATAAATAGCCTCTCCATTCATATCCAACCACTCACCAATTGCTGCAAGAGTTTGCTTCTGATCTTCAGGAATAGTTCCGTCAGGTTTCGGGCTCACGCAAAGCTGCAAACAACCGTTTTTACTTGTAATATCGCAAAGTATTTCAATAATTGCTTCCGGAGTACGAGAAGGCTTGCCATTATAATACCAACCTGCAAGCGGAGTATCGCTTAACCACGGATCTTTACGCACAGTAGTTGAACGTCCCTTCTCGTAATCAAGAATACCTGCCGATGGAGGTATGCATACATCATACTTAATCTTGTAGCATATACCTACATCCTGATTTTTAACTTTTGCGTTATTAAGTATCCGTGCAAATGCCTTTTTACGTATTTTATCGCTTAGTAGCTCAAGTCCCATATCGAACCAAAACAGGTCAGGATTAAACTTTTCAATAGACTCATTAAGCTTATCGTACCATAGCTCTTCATATTCCTCATCGGGATACTCATCGAAGCTTGTGTTGTTATCAGAAAACTTGTGCGGGCGGCAGTAAAGGTCTTCATTGCCAGGTTTTGCTCCATCATATTCGTAAGAATGCACATACCACCACCATGTAAAGGCATGATGATATGTAATAAGAAATTTCATTCCTTTATCGCGATAAGCTTTTTCCAATTCAGCCGTAACATCTACTCCGGCCATATCAGCACTATTCCAACGGCTTATTTCAGAATCCCACATTAAGTAATTATCATGAAAAATACCTACCGGCCCTGCAAACTTAGCACCTGAACCATGGAAAACTTCTGCCCATTCTGCAGCATTAAATTGCTCAGGTTTAAACAATTTAATAAAGTCTTTATAACCAAAGTCTTTTTGATCTCCATACTTTTCTTTATGGTATTTGAATTCTTTTGTTTCTCCTTCCGGACGTGTGTGGTTCGGAGCATTTGTCCACCATACAGGCGACTTGCGGTACATTTCCCAACCGTACCATTCACTTGTACCATCTTGTGTAGCAACCGATGCAGGTCCCAAACATGTAAATATCCCAAACTTTGCATCGCGGAACCATTCAGGACAAGAATGTCGGGCAATAGATGGCCACTCTTCCAGATATGGGTCATCTAACTGATCTACTTCTGCAGTGGTAACGCTTACTTTGTCATCGTCCATAGGCTTATCGGACTTTGATTTTTCTGTTGAACAGCTTGCAAACATGGTTGCAGCTATTACGGGAATTAATAAGTTTTTAAGATTCATAATCATTATCTTTATATCTTTTTTTTCATAAAGCCTGTAAGGCTTTTCTGTAAAAGCGTAGGGTGCAACCCTACGTATTATTACAACACAACCACAATAGCTCTAAAAGAGCGAACTGTAATTTATTAATATAGGTAAGCCTTGCAGGCTTGAACTTTGATTTTTCACTCATCACAGGGTTAAATCCTTGTGCTTATACATAACAGGCTTTCAGCCTTACTCTTTACTTCAACTCAATTTTATATACAAAAGCTATATCAGCATGCTCCGGCATTTCTTTTGGCTGATTAACAAGTAAGCCCTCACTAGTCTGTTTCCAATCTATTTCTTTGCTGCTTCCTAAAGCACTTACCGATTTCACTTCAAAACCTGATAATGAAGTTAATACTTTCTCCGCACTTTCGTTATCCCATCCTAGTTGAATGGCATAAACTACATTTCCTTTTCTGGTATAGCGAATGTCCTTTTTGTTCAATTTATCAAGACCTGACATTACAGAACCATCTGCTTTCTGAGCTTTTAATTCAGTTGGCCCTTCACCAAACACATTAAACGGACGAGTATTGTAAATGGCTTCTCCATAAAGTTTCATCCATGCTCCTATGCCTTCCATAGTTGCAACTTGCTCTTCAGGCAGAGTTCCGTCGGGCATAGGCCCTGCCGATAGTAGCATAACTCCGTTTTTACTTACAACATCGGCAAGAACTCTGATAGCAAATGCCGGAGAAATAGCTGTACGGTGTTTTTCAATATATGACCATGCCCATCCTAAAATAAAGTCAGTAACCCAAACTTCATCCTGAATGCTATCCATGGTAGAACGTTCAACATTTACAATGGCAAGATCAGTAGGGAAGAACTCTCCTTTTGTATTAACCACTACTTCTTTGCCCAATTCATCGGCTTTGTTAAAATAATTTGCAAGAAATTGCTTACGGTAATCTTCCTGAATAAATTTTTGACCGAAATCCATCCAGATATAGTCAGGGCAAGTGGCATCAATAACTTCATTGAGCTTATTAATCCACAGCTCCTGCATTTCCTCGTAAGAGTATGTACCATATAGTTTTTTATACTTCTCGTCTTTAGGAACGACACAATTTGTGTAGTTTATATTCAAATCGCTGTTCGGGCGGATAACCGTATTATCTTCTTTAGGATAAAACAGACCGTGAAACCCGTGATGAAATGTTGCCATAAATTTCAAATCACGCTTATAGGTCTCATCTGCAATGGCTTTTACAACATCGATCATTGGTCCCATCTGAGCAGCGTTCCACTCATTCACCTTACTGTCCCACATTGAAAACCCATCGTGATGCTCGGCTATAGCACCAATTATTTTTGCCCCCGAGCCTTCAAACACATCTACCCATTCCTTTGCGTCGAACTCAGGAGCTTTCCACATTGGGATAAAATCGTGATAGTGAAAATCTTCACCATAAGTCTTTTTGTGGTATTCATTTCCCCACCACCACCATTTCTCAGTAGAGTCTGCATCGTGAATATACATAATGCGCGGATACCATTCGCCAATGGCTGCCGGAACGGAATAAACTCCCCAATGAAAATAGATCCCGAATTTTGCATCGGCAAACCATTCCGGTGCTGCATTGTGTTTTTTTAATGATTCCCACTCGGTGGTAAATGGTTCTTTTTTCGGTTGACATGCTGTTAGTATCAGCAGGGTCAATGCTATGGAGATGATTTTATTGATTTTCATTTTTCAATTCAGATATTTTTTTTGCGATGCGTGGATTGTTTTTTTCATAGTTTCGTCGCATGGTTTCAACAGATTTTCAAATTATCACTTCTGCATTCGACGAGTATCACTCGCCTTAATATACCCGGGGCTTCAACCCCAATGTCGTTAAGTTAAGGTGTTTAAAGTTCACCCTCCTGACCTCCCTCAAGGGAGGACTGTTTCAATTTAATTTCATTGCTAAACCGAAGCAGCATCCCCTTGAGGGGATTATAGGGGTTACTTTCGTTAGCTAAACAACATTGGCTACACCCTGTGTTGATATTTAGCCTCCCGAAAGGCTCGTTGGGGCTTTTTACTATAATCTGTAAAAACCGAGGGTGTCGCTTTGAGCGACGCCCTCGGCATATTACATATGCTTTAGAAAATTACTTCTCTTCCTTAACCTCAGGTTTTAGCTTCAGCTTATAGCAAAATGCGTGTTTACCGGGATGGCTTTCAGGGAATGAAAGTTCTAATCCATAAACATCAAGCTTGTGATTAATTTTTTCGTCAGTTCCTATTAATGATACCTCTTCAATTTCACGAGTAAAGTAAGGGTTGATAGTTGACATCATTCTCGATACAATTTTACCTTCAGTAGGACGATCCAATACAATTACATAAAGTGTATTATTGTCTTTGCTACGAGTGAAACGGATATCTTTATCGGTATAAATAGCTTCCCAGTTTTCGTTGAAGTGCCCATCTTTACCTAATGTTGTAGGCCCTTCACCATCAATTACCCAAGGACGTGTATTGTAGATAGCCTCACCATTCATATCGAGCCATTCTCCGATTCCTTTAAGTGTAGCAACCTGATCTTCAGGAATAGTACCATCAGCTTTAGGGCTTACATCAAGTAGTAAACAACCATTTTTACTTACAACATCGCAAAGAATTTCAACAATAGCCTCCGGAGAGCGTGAAGGACGAGTATTGTAGAACCAACCACCAAGAGGAGTATCACTTAACCAGGCATCGGCACGTAAACCTGTAGAACGACCTTTTTCATAATCTAATATACCTGCTGAAGGAGGAATGCATACATCGTACTTAATTTTGTAAGTAAGACCTATATCCTGATCCTTCTCGTGTGCATGATTTAAAAGGTATGCAAATGCTTTTTTACGAATATCATCGCTAAGAAGCTCAAGACCCATATCGAACCAATATAAATCAGGGCTGTATTTTTCTGCTGATTCCTTTAATATATCAAACCACATTTGCTCATAGTCTGCATCAGGGTAAGGATAAAAGCTATCGCCATCTGATGAGAAAGCGTGAGGTTTTCCGTAAAGGTCTTCATTGCCAGGTACTCCTCCATCGAAAGCAAATGAGTGGTAATACCAGTACCATGTAAATGCATGGTGATAAGTTATAAGGAATTTCATATCGCGCTTACGAACTGCCTTTTCAAGGTCACCTGTAATATCAACACCTGCCATATCCATGCTGTTCCAACGACTGATGTCAGAATCCCAGTTCAGGTAGTTATCGTGGAAAATACCGATAGGTCCCATGAATTTAGCACCAGCCTGGTGGAATAACTCTGCCCACTCTTCAGCATCGAATTTTGTTGGTTTAAATTGCTTGATTATATCCTTGTATCCAACCTCATTCTGGTCGCCGCCAAATAATTCCTTATGTCTGTAAAATTCACCGTAAGGATTAGGTACTGTATCACGTGGTGCGTTATTCCAATGCACTCCTATAGTATCGTACATTGCCCACCCGTACCATTCTGTTGTTCTGTGCTGTGTTGCAAGTGTTGCCGGGCCTATGCATGTAAATATACCAAACTTGGCATCCATAAACCATTCGGGGGTTGTGTGCTTTGCTATAGAAGGCCACTCTTCTTTAAACTCTGCACAGGTTTTTCTTGCCTCTTCCAATTGGTCAACCTCACTGGCATTTTCTTTTTCCTGAGGTTTTTGTTGTGCAACAACATTACCTGCAATTAAAGTAACTGCTAACAGGAAATAACTTGCTTTGAATATCTTTCTCATAATTATATGTTTTTTGAATTTACCTTTACAAATTTACTTAATGCAGAAATTTCATATAGTAGCTAAAAGATACATAAAGAATAGGTATTTGTGTCATAAATTGTTTTACACTATCTTTCAATACTCTCTACAACAGTACATTCCAAAAATACTTATGGTTTCTCATTATACTTGCTGAAATCCTCAGTAAACCCACTCAATTTGATATTTATATCCTGATATTTCTTTTGAAAATGCTTTAAATAAATATAACCCTGTTCTGTAATTTTATTTCCTGACAATGTCCATTCCATTCCCAATTTTCTGTATTTATCTTCGCACAAGTCGTTGAACATACACAGCTCCCATTCTGCACCCGGAAATTTTGAGACTATTGCTTCTGCAAATTCTTCAAGATTATTATCAGAATCAGTAATTCCCGGAATTACAGGTGTACGGAATTCTATTTTCAGGTCAGGTTTTATTTTCTGAGTTGTTAACCAGTAAACCATTTTGGATAGTTTCTCCGGTTCAAGACCTGTATATTTAACGGAGTTTTGCTTATCGAATATTTTTAGGTCAAGAAAAAGTATATCGGTGTATTTTATGAGTTCCTCAAACTTTTCGGGCGAAACTGCAGCCGATGTATCAAAAGCTGTTTGAATACCGTTATCTTTACATTGCTTAAACAATTCTGTCACAAAATCGATATACAGCCCCGGTTCACCACCTGTTACTGTAACACCTCCTCCGGAAGAATCGTAAAGGAATTTATCCTGCAATATGGGCTTCATTACATCATCTATGGTGTAATCGAGTCCGATTTTTTCCATTGCTTTTGTAGGGCAGGCATTTGTGCAAGCATAGCAACCTGTGCAAGCTTTCTGGTTTACTACAATTTTACCATCCTCTACAGAAATAGCATCATAATCACAAACTCTGATACACTCTACACAACCAATGCATTTTACATGATTAACCCATACCTGCTTTTGCTTACTAATGCTTTCAGGGTTATGACACCATGTACAATGTAATGGACACCCCTTAAAATAGACAACAGTCCGGAAGCCCGGACCGTTGTGGGTATTTAATCGCTCTATTTTAAATATGTTTGCAGTCATATTGAGTTGCAGGTTACAGGTTACAGGTTACAGGTTGCAAGTTTGCCCCCTCCGCCTATCGGCACCTCCCCAAGGGGAGGATAGATCCGATTCATCAGAACTACTTGCTGCCGCACGAGCAATGTCGTTAAGTTAAGGTGTTTGAAGCTCACCCTCCCGACCTCCCTCATGGGCATAGCTATCAAGCTAAGTCAAATTATGGGCTGAAAGCCCTACCTTTATAAGAATAGGGATTTATCCCTATTTTACGCAATCGTTAAAAGAACAGGTCTGAAAGACCGCCCTGTAAAACAGGTCAGGCTTTCAGCCTTAAATTTCCATAACTAATCTATTTCACAGGTTTAAAAACCTGCGCAGTTACAGAATTGCCTTTCAGGCAATAGATTACAAAAATATCAACCCTTGCTGCCGCACGAGTCCCTCGTGTGGTTTTATTCTATACCATGCGATAAAATCGTGCGGTAGCACATTACAATTAATCAGTTCTGCAGAACAAAAGTCTCAGTACTCATATCTCAGTACTCAGTACTAAAAATTACAAACTCTGATAATTCACTCGCTCAATAAACTCCTTCTGGAAACGCTTATCCATAGTACAGAAGTGGCTTGAGTATCCGGTTACTTTCACGTTAATATCCTGATACACAGGATTCTTACTATCGTTCATTGCATCTTCAAGCACATCGAGGTCAACCAGGTTGAAGTTGATTTGTACCCCGCCTTTTCTAAAGAAGTTTTGTGAGAATGCATCCATTAACATTGCAGAATCGGAACCTGCTTTAAAGAAATTTGGCGTAAGCTCAATCTGGAACGAACCTCCCTGATATTTTGCAAAATCTAACTTACAGAATGATTCGACTGTAGCGCCAATTCCTTTATTATTACGTCCGTGCATCGGGTTCATGCCGTGAGCAATTGGCTCAGCTGCATTACGCCCGTCAGGAGTTGCCCCCATCATTGGCCCTGCATAAGTGTGCCCCATGTACTGGAACAACGACGGACGGAAGTGGAATCCTTTAATATTTTTCTTGCTTTCAAGTATTTCGCGTACATCTTCCGATACCTTAACAGCCATATCATCAGATTCAGCCTCATCGTTACCAAACTTAGAACAGTTTAAGAAATGCTGACGCATTACTTCCTCACCTGCCCAATCGTTATCGATAGCTTCCTGCATTGCTGCAAGCGTATATTTTCTGTCTTCAAAAACTAACTTTTTGATTGCGTAAATTGAGTCAGAAACGTTTGGTACTCCAAGCACATTTACAGAAGTGAAGTTATAGCGAACAGCACCAATATCGGTACAGTCTTTACCTTTTTCAATACAGTCGTGCATACAGAACGTAGTTACCATTTCAGGCCATACCTTAGCCTGCCATTTGTACGTTGCATTCTTAAAGTCAACAAGAGCATTGGCTGTTTTATCAACCTCATTGTGATAAATATCCCAGAACTTATCGAATGAGTCAACGTTTTGCTCAATTGACATTTTTATAGCACGTTGCATTGGTTGAATAAGCACCAAACTGTTTACATCCTGATCGTTATACTCAGTTCCAACACCACAGTACCACTGGCATCCGCTGTACGATACATTCCATGCATCTTCAGGCTTATATCCGCTGCGAAGCTCACTTTGGTGAATTACATCGTAGTTAACAAGCGTTGGAACACCACAACCGTGACGTGTTAAAATATCATTTGCATAACGATAGAAATCTTCGTCCATATCAGGATGCCACATTACGCCAAGGTGGTTAATTCCACCAACAAGGTCGTAAGCCTCAAGGCAAACCCAGCTCATTTCATTTGTAGCATCGCTGCCATCTTGCAAACGACCACCTAAAGCCGTGTAGCTACCGTACTTAATGTACATTTCACCTACCAACTCACGAGCTTCCTGACGGGTAAGAATACCTTTCTCCATGTCAGACTTGTAGTAGTCTATTAGCATTTGGTCGGTACGACCATAACCGTTTCCGTGGCCGTGCATACGCTCAACAACCTGATACATCCACATCCACTGAACAGCTTCGCGAAGTGTTTGCGGCTCACGCGTTGCAAGAGCATCGCAAGTTTCGGCAACTGTCAGGTAAAGGTTTATCTGGTCGTTATTTGTTTCGTTTGTTGCAAGTTCACGCGCTTTATCGGCATGACGCTTGATATAACGGATAATACCTTCTGCTATCATGATAGAACCTGTAAGGTAATCAACCTTCTCCTGGTCACCTTCAGCTTCGTATTTTGCCTTGTATTTTTTTGCTTTCTCAAGTAATCCTGTCCAACCTAATTTCAAACCAATACTCATATCGGGACAAGTGTGAGTAAAGCTGATACCACCCGCACCCAATTCACGCGCAAGGAATCCTGCATTTTTTTGCTCATCGGGATACTGGAAGTGACGCGCCTCATCTAACTGCCAGTGAAATTCACCTACTATTGATTCATTTGGATAAACTTCGGCCGGACTGTGGTCGATAAAGAACGCATAGTCTTTAGCCCAGTTTAGCGGCGTATATTCAAAATTGTTGTTTTTACGCGATGGGATATCTTTTGTGTAAGGGAATTCCATTCCATTATCGACACGTGCACTGTGGTCGCCAATCTCAATACGTTGCTCGGTATCGGCATGCTCACCTGTTGCCGGAGCAAATGTAGATGCTTTGCCTGACCAGTGATAAACTAAAAATTCTGCATTATCGCAAAGTACGTGACGCTTTTGGTCAACTACTAACTCTAAACGTCTGTCGATTAAAGACTGTATTCTGCTGTCCGGAATAAACTTCTTATTTACTTTTGACTCCTTCATTTTATAATAGCTTCTTTATTATTTCAATTTCTACTACTACAAAATTCGGGATATTCTTACGAAAAGCTTTGGATAAACTTTTCGATTTATTGGATAATCTTATTTTAATTCATGAATCACATAGATTTATTTTAATGATAGAGCAATAACTACAGGTCGGTCTTTCAGACCTTTTGGGGGACTCTACTATTATATACATAGGGTTTAAACCCTATGTTTTTACAGGCCGCTCTTACAGAGCTAGTACTGCCATTTATTTTGCTTGCGTAAATGTTAATATTTATAAGTCTAATTATTATAACTTGAATAGATTGCCTGAAAGGCAATTCTTTAAAAGCACAGGGTTTTAACCCTGAGTATTATACAAACTCGTCAAACACAAAAGGCTGTAAGCCTGACTTGTAATTTCATGTATTTTAATGTAACAAAAAAAGCCCCTAACCAATACGGCTAAAGGCTCATTACTACTATATAACTACTGACTATTATTTGCTTAGCTAACTTTTTTGCAGGCATCGTCGTGAAACCATGAACGCTCTATTTCTTCAATAGTCTTCCCTTTAGTTTCGGGCATCATGCGGTAAATAACAGGGAAGAATATCAGCAGTTCAGCTGCAAATGCAAGGAAGATAAAACCTGTTGACATTGCATCTCTCATTATCGGGAACAAGTATGCCACAGTAGCACTTGCTGCCCATATTGTAAATGTTGAAATGGCAATAGCTTTACCGCGCACCTTATTTGGAAATATTTCTGATGTAAGTACAAACTTTACAGGCCCTAAAGCACAAGCAAAGAACGCTACAAATATGTTTATTGCTACTACAATAGGCCATCCGGTAACTCCACCAAGAAATAGGGCTCCGATTAAAAAATGCGAAGCAACAGTTCCTATTACACCAACTGTAAGAAGTTTTTTACGCCCTGCAGAATCAACAAACCGCAGAGCAAACAGAGTTGCTATAAAGTTTACAATTGCAATTGTTGCAAAACCGCCAAGAGAACCACCTAAACCAAATCCGGCATCTTCAAATATTTGCGGTCCGTAATAGAATACCACCGATACGCCACTGGCTTCGCACATAAAACAAACCAGAATAGCAAGAATAAGCGGAGTACGAAGTTTTTTGGTAAACAAATCACCGAATTTCACATTTGAATCTACTATTAATGTACACTCTATTTCATCAACTGTTTCTTTTGCTTTTTGCTCACTGTTGAATAATTTCAGTACTGCCAGAGCTTCATCTTTGCGCCCCTGTTGCATTAGCCATCGCGGACTTTTGGGTATAAAAAATGCGGTAGCCATAAATATAATAGCGGGCAGAGCTTCGGCTAAATACATAGCTCTCCAGTTTTCCGTCACAAAAAGAAACTTTTGCCAATGGGGGAGTAGTGTTTCGGTATTTCCCTGAGCGTAAGTAAGAATGCCCCAGTTAGCAAATACACACATAATAATGCCAACGGTAATAGTTAGCTGAAACAAAGTTACCATACGGCCGCGATACACTTCGGGAGATATTTCTGATATATAAAGGGGGCAAACCATTGTGGCTGCACCTATTCCGAAACCTCCAATAATACGAGCTATAAGAAGACCGGTTACAGAGCCTGCCGTTGCACTCCATACTGCTGAAACCAATAACAATGCAGCAGCTGCAAGAAGCGTGTTTTTACGGCCAAACCGGTCTGCTATCCAGCCGGCAATGGCTGAACCTAACATACAGGCCCACAACACACAGCTAACATAAAAGCCTAACTCTGCGGGAGAAAATGAAAACTGTGTTTCAACCTGTGATACCGTCCCCGATACCACTACGGCATCGTAACCAAATAAAAGACCACCAAAGGCAGCCACCGTACTTACAAACCATAAATACGAATTAGAACGTTTTTCAGAATTAGGGTTCCCCATTTAATAATCTATTTTAAAATTTGCTTACTATTCAATAGTATGGCTCGAAAATATTGATAATTAAGGCCAATAATGAACTGATAAATAATTTGCCCCAGACATTACCTGCAATTCTTACAAATGAATATAATTTTAATTCCAATCCGTATCACTATCTTTACTTTTTATTGGATTATCTTACTCTCTGTTTCTTGTGGAGTTATAAGTACGATGCAATATTTTTTAATAAAAAGAGTGTAGTAATGCAGCTTAATAGTTATGGATAATATTGAATTTAATGCAAATATAAAGTTGTTAATGGGTGGAACTTTCTGTGGTAACAGCAGTTGGAATAAAACAGCGAGCAGTGTTGACAATTGCTTTAAACTATATTATGTTCGTATGGGCAATGCAAAAATTATTGAAAAAGAGAAAACCCACGAATTAAATAAAGGGAAATTGTACTTTATTAACGGCTATAAGCTCGATTCCCAGAAATCAACTGAACCATTTTTAGTTGACTGGATACATTTCCTTCCCAAATCACTCTACTTTAACTATGTTCTTAAAAGTACACCTATAGTTACTGAACTTAATATTGATAGCTTTTCATCATTTCATAGTTATTTTGAACAATTTGAATCATTCTTCTCGGGCAAGTCTGATAAAAAAGAAAGCAAATACATGATGATGGAAATCCAGACTCTTTTGTATTTCGTAATAAGCAAAATATTCCGGATTCATGATTCAGAAATATCAGAGAGCGATAACCAAATGAAAAGAGTTATTCCTGCTTTGGAGTGTATTTCGGAAAACTACAGGAATAATTTAAGTCTTCAGGAACTTGCCGACAAGTGTTGTCTTTCTCCAAATTACTTCCACCGTGTATTTACCGATATTTTTAAAGTATCGCCGTTAAACTATATCCGCGACCTAAGAATGGATGAGGCTATTCGCCAACTTGTTTACACAAATAATCCTGTAAAAACGGTTGCCTACAATGTAGGATACGACGATGAAGCATATTTCTCAAGAGTTTTTTCAAAAATATACGGAACCAGTCCGGGGGCATACCGTAAGAGAAATAATAATAAGCTTCCATAAGTTGTAAGTAATAATGTGAGTTCGATGTAAGGAATTGTGCAACGTATTGATATTCTGATATTTGCAATTATTGCTTTTTAGTATCAAGCCTGCCTGACGCTAGCACAGCAACCGCATTTAACTTTTTTAGTTTCTTTGGCAAGCCAAAGAATAATTTTTCAACCACGAAAAGCACAAAAAGAGGGTGTCACATAATTGGACACCCTCTAATACTACTAACTATTAAATTTACTTATGTGGGGAAGTGAATTTATTTTTTCAACAAAATTGTTTTATTGATGTTTTTACCCGAAATGTTTAGTGTATATATGCCTTCAGGCAAATCTGAAATGTTTAGTTGTTGTTCTGAAGAATAATCGAGTTCAGTATTAATTATAGTTGTTCCCTGCATACTGCAAATATTAACAGAGTAAACTCCATTGGTTAACCCGCTTATATTTACAAAATTGTTGGCCGGGTTTGGATATATAAATACTGATGAAGCAATATTTTCCAATACACTAGTATAATCGGCAACAGTAGTTCTTATGCTTTTAATAACTACATTACCGTCCGACTCTGTCATAGATACATTTAAAACATAATACTGTCCTTCGGGTAGTTCTGACGAAGCTACGGCTCTTCTGGTACTTAGAGTTGTGGCAGATGTTCCGCTTGTAGTTTCAATTGCAGTATTATCGTAGCCATTGAACAGTTTCAATAAATTACTATCGGCATCAACAAGCTCTAGCGAATAGCGGATATTAGAAACAGTAACGCCTGTTGATGTAGTGTAGTTACACTCAATAGTTAAGCTTGTACCTACTTGAATTTGAGAGTAAGCACTTTCGTTTTTCAACACAATAGAACCGGGTATACGGTCGATAATATTTAAAGAGCTTGTTCCAACTTTTCCATTAGTTCCTAATACATTAATATTTACACTGCCATTGGTTACAGCTGTTACTAATCCGTCAACTACGGTTGCGTTACTGTTTGAGGCAGACCATGAAATAGTTTTATCGTCGGCATCGACCGGAAGAATTTTATAGCTCAGTTGCAGAGTTTTTGTTTCAATAATGTCAGCATTAGCCGGAGTTACAATAATTGTATCTACCAATACAGGTACTCTTGAAGTTTCTACGGTTACATTACAAGTTGCTTGTATACTACCATCGGTAACCGATGTTGCGGTAATTACAGCACTGCCAACCGACACGCCGGTAATAACACCGTCGGCGCTAACCGAAACACCGGCATTGTCAGAACTCCATGTTACTCGTTTGTCAGCTGCATTTTCAGGAGTAATAATTGCAGTTAATACTCTGTTTTGACCAATACCTAAACTTAATGATGACGGATAAATATTAACCTCTGATACAGCATTGCTTCTGAATGGTTTCGCCGAAAAATTATACTCTTGCAGCGCTATACTGCTTATGTATCCACCATCGTCGGGGAACGTTACTTTTACAATATTGTCGGGAGCAATAATACTGGCGGGAACAGGTATTTCAAGCACTCCAAAATATACAGGTCTGTCTTTTTGGTTATCGCCTCTGTAATTATCGGGTACAGTTATTTCATAGCCATTGATAGTTATAGACGGTTTTTTCGATAGTAAATGTCCGCGACCAATACCAATACGTAAAACAGTTTCATTATATGTAGCACCTTGTGTTACTCCATTTACATTAAATGTATATTCGGTACCTGCTGTAATTGCTTTATAATAGTCGTCGGCAAAATATTTTGTTTCAGTTAAAACTTCACCTACCGGTACGGTGCCCGATAAAGTGTACTGTAAAATAATTGTAGCTTCGGGCTTAAGTGTAAACTGTGTTGGAATATTACCGGAATAATTATCAGCAGATAGTATTGTGGCATTTTGATCTTTTACGGCATTCGATTCGTCGAGATACATATTACGAACTAAAAGCGAAGAAGGTGTTATTCCGGTGCTCTCTTTTATGTTAATATTTATGGTTTTTTCATTTTCCAGTTCTAAGCTGTTTAATATAACATAAGCTTTATTTCCCTGAACATAAGCGTCTACCATAACATCAATGTCTGATGAGTAAGAATCAACTCTTTTGCCGTTTACATCTTGCCACAGCTGATAGGTTTTAACCATATCGGAATATATCCAATTGCCTGTAAGCGAGGCAGGTTCATTTTCCATACGCAATAATCGGTGAGGGTAGGTATTGTTAACATCTGTAGTACCCCAGGTAGCTTTGGCAATTAGGAAATTTACAGCTTTGCCTATCATATTAGGGCGCTCCATGAACTGCATCATCATGGAGTTAACTGATTTCATATGTAACCAGTCGCGGTAAGGGCTCCATGCTCCCTGATAGTCGTGAACCGATGCGCCGAATTCAGAAACAACATACGGGTTAGTGTGTCCCAGTTTAAGAGTACTATAATGGTCGAGCATATCGAATGTTGCTTCCATATTACTCCCTTTTCGGTATTGTTGTTTACCTCCGGCAGCCGGAAAATCGTAAAGGTGAATTGACCAAAAGTCCATATAATTACCGGCAGTATCAACAAACATTCTCCAACGTTCTTCCCAGCGTTTAAAATTATTTTCATCGAAGTTAGGGAATGCTACACAGTAACCTCCTAATTTTACATCGGGGTGGTCTTTTTTTAATATCTGCGCTACTGTTCTGTGATATTTGAATACTGTTTCAGGATCGCTCTCATTAGGGTGCTTGATTATTAAATCGTAGAGAGGTTCATTTATTATTTCAAAATACTCGGGTTTGGGCTGGCCACTACCTCCGTAGTAGTAGGTTAAATAGTCGCTTAAAGCCTCACCTGTTGCTGTTCCAAATGGCTCTGAGGGGGTGTTGGTTTGTGAATATATAAACTTTGTATAATTTTTATTATTAAATGGCCATGTGGTAATTTGAGCTACTGCAACTATATTATTTCTGGCAGCAAATACTTTATCATCGGCTCCGTAATAGCTCTTATATGAATTACCTAACGACTGAATACTGCTCTCTAAAGCATATCCCGGTTTTGAAGGGTTTTGAGTTGCATTTGTTATAGCATTTGTTGCCGGACCACTGTTGCGTCCCAAATAAACATCGTAGCCATTCAAAAAATCGTTTCTAACATCGGCTATTGCATTTGTTCCTCCGTAATTTCCCCATTCGGGTTCTATAACATCGCCGTGCATTACAACAAATTTATTCCTATCAAAAGTTGTAATTGTATCTACCTTGTGGTTAATGTTAAGATTAACATCAATGTCGACTGTTTGTCCGTTTATAATTCCTGCATATACTAAAGCTAAACAGGAAAAAAATAATCGTGTTCTCATAATTAAAATATTAGTTTTAAAATCACCCTTTTATAATTGAAATATCAACAAGATTTGGTACAAAATTATAGACAACATTGCTATATAATAATTGTTATTTGATACAAGAAAGGGTGGTGTTTGCAACATTAAGGCTTTTTATGTTGCTTATTTTTAGTAATTTACAAATTAGAGGCATGTTTGTTGTTTCAATAAAGATAAATATAGAACCGAACCGCCTATTAGTACTGATTACTTGTAATCAATACCTATATAGTCTGTTTCTACTAACTCAACTACCACACAATCATTGGCATAAGTACGCTCGGGCAGGTTTATTAGAATATTTGCCGGCTTATTGTTACTACTAAATGGCCCCCAATGCCATACGCCGGGTTTTATTGTTATGGCTGTCCCTTTGGGTACATAAAATACTCTCATTTTGTCAAGCGGTATATTATTTTTATTTGCAGTAGCAGGCCCTACTTGTAACAGAATATCATTATCAAGCGGTAATACTACTTCGCCACAGGCCGAATGGTACTCCAAAATATCAATAACCAAGGGGCGTTGTTCAACCCTGCAACACGAGTAACTCCAACTGTTAGCCGGCGATACATCAATTTGGAGCTGGTCTCTGAAAAATTCAACAGGCGGAGTACCCAGTTTATCATCGGTAGGGTTAATTAAGTTTGCAAAACTCCCAAATGGTTTGTATGCTTCAAGTGATAGCTGTTCTACTTTTATTTTTTTCATTTTTATTAAGTTTTAAGATGCAAGTTTTAGGATACAATTTCGATTATATTGAAGCAGAATAACGGTTAATTGTAAAAAAGAAACCGGCAATTCAGATAATTATCAGAAGCCGGTATTCCTTTTTTTTATATAACAATGTTATTGTAGCATTACTCGTATAGAGCAAGTGGTTTTTATCTTTTACTTTTTAACCTCTTCGTCGAACACTACGGCAACCTTACCGCATTTACCGCCATCCATTAGCTCATAAGCTTTGCTTACATCTTTAAGTTCAAAACGGTGTGTTACCAAATCTTCGGGGTGTATGCCCCAACGTACAAGCCTTTCTACAAGTTCTTCCATTCGCCAAATATTAGTTACCCACGAACCGTGGATAGATATTTGGTCGTGAATAATATCGGGGCTTGGGTTAAATTCGCAAGTTCCTCCTTCGCCAATCATAACGTTTTTACCCCATTGGCGGGTAGCACGTATTGCAAGCTGACGCCCAAGAGTATGACCCGAACAGTCGATAGTTTTCTCAAACCCTTTGCCTTCGTAAGTACAAGCTTTCACCTTGTTTAAAGTATCGGTACCTGAAACAAATACCTCATCGGCTAAGCCCAGTTCTTTTGCTATATCGCAACGTTCCTGTACTGTATCAACTCCTACAAGCTTGTTGGCACCTAATGCCTTACAAAGCATAAGAGCAGCCAAACCAACCGGTCCCAAGCCTACAACAAGTACCGCATCGTTGCCCGATATACCCACTTTTTCTAACCCCTCGTATACGGTTCCAAAACCGCAGGCTACCTGTGCACCATCGGTATATGTAAGCTCGTTGGGGAGCAGTACGCAATCTTTCTCATCGGCAAGTATATACGGAGCCATACCGCCGTCGCGTTGCCAGCCATAAGCTGCACGCTGTGGCGATGAACACGATATCATATATCCGCGTCGGCAGTCGTTACATACTCCGCAACCCGATATATGGTAAAGTATAACACGGTCGCCTTCTTTAAAGCGCTTCATTCCCGAACCGCATTTTACAATCTGTCCGCATGGTTCGTGTCCGGCTACCTTATTTTGATATGCCTCGGGCCCTTTGCCCAAATGCTCGCGGTATATTGCACGTATATCGCTTCCGCAAATGGTCGACGATTTTGTGCGTACCAGTACCTGCCCCGGTCCCGGAGTTGGTATATCTACTTCTTTCATCTGTACTGTGCTGTTTCCGGGTAGGAAAGCAGCCATCATTTTTGTCTCTAACTGTGCCATATTTTTTTAATTGATACTTGATACTTGATACTTGATAATTACTAACTCTATTCAAACTCAATTTTAAACACCGTAGCAATTTCATTCATTTCCGATGCATCGGGGGTTGATATTACCACCTCTCTTTCTACATGCTCCTCAATATGCCATGCTAGTTGAGTTCCGGTTCCTAGTACACTTATTTTCTTTATCTTTTCATACACTAGTTTAAATACATTTTCTACCGCTACTTCAGCATTTGGTTTTGGCATTCCTAAAAAGAACACATAAAGTGTTTTATCATCTTTTGAGCGAGTAAATCTAATGTCGGTAGCCGAATACTGTTGGGTTGCCGACTGACCAATACCCTCGAAACCGGACTCAATTTTTGCTGCACCGTATCCAAATATTGAATGTGCGCGTGTTCCGTATACTGCTTCGCCGTATTTTGTTAACCATGCGCCAAGCTGTGTCAATACTTTTTGCTGTTCATCGTTAATAATACCATCGGCACGCGGGCATACATTAAGCAATACAATCCCTTTTTTGCTCCATACATCAATCATGTTACGAAGCAGCATATCAACCGGTTTGTAGGTTTGTCCTTCAACATACGACCAACTTGCAAAACTCAGGGTAATATCGGTCATCCAATAGTCGGCCGACATTTCGCGCATTCCCGATTGTTCTAAATCCAATACCCCTACATTTCGGGGCAAATCGTTTTTCTTATATATAACCACAGGTTCCTGACCACGGCTTAGAGCCGTATTAAAGTGCATTGCTACCATTTTTTGCACATAGCTTTCGGGAATAAAATCCATCCAGTTATCGTACCACAACATATCGGGAGCATAGTTTTGTATCACTTCATTCACCTGTTCGTACCAGTAATTGTAAAACTCGTTGGCCGGAATATTGCCATATAAATATTTCAGTGTGTCATCGGTACTCGAAGTGGCATATTTGGGGTGATACGGAAAGTGCGAATCCCAGCCGCCCCGGTTTGCGGTGTCGGTAGCGTATCGTTGCATATTACGCGCATGATGAAAGGTTGCAATTGTTTTTAAGTTGCGTTTTTTAAATTCGGTAAATAAATCGCCCAGCAAATCGCGTTTGGGACCTTTATCTTTTGCGTTCCAAGGGTTTACCTTGCTAGCCCACATTGCAAAACCATCGTGATGTTGTGCACAAGGGCCGGCGAATTTTGCCCCGGCTTTTACAAATAAATCGGCCCAGGCTGATGGGTCAAACTTTTCGGCTTTAAACATTGGTATAAAATCGTGATAGCCAAATACACTAGGGTCGCCATAAGTTTTTACATGATGCTCGTAAATACTCCATCCCCAACCTTTGGAACCGGGGAATCGCCAGGCATCTTCTGTCCAACTTGTATCTTGCGAACTCATGTACATCCACCGCGGATACCACTCCGATTGATATGCGGGCACGGTATATGGCCCCCATGTAAAATATATTCCCAATTTGGAATCTTTAAACCATTCGGGTTCTTTGTTAATTTTCGATAATGACTCCCAGTTCTCTTCAAACTTGGGTACTGAACTGTGTTGACAGCTTGTAAATACTAATAAAATTACAACTGCCAAAGCGGCTAAATTTATTCTCATCTGTTTTATTTTTTAGTAGTGAGTAGTGAGTAGTGAGTAGTGAGTAGTGAGTAGTGAGTAGTGAGTAGTGAGACGCCTCTTGTTTAAGCAAGTACTCATATCTCTGTACTCATATCTCTGTACTCATATCTCTGTACTCATATCTCTGTACTCATATCTCTGTACTCATATCTATTTAGTAATTACCCCATTTAAGTCCCACAAATCTTCCCAGCTGTTGGCTCCTTCCCAAAGGAAAACTTGTCCTTTAATCAGGCGACAGTTTTTGTCGTTCTTTTTTATTGCTTCCATTTCGTTATCGGTTAGTGGGTTTTCGGTAACAGCCTTTAGGTTACCCAAAATATTGCGCGGATTCGATGAGAACGGAATAGGAACTTGTCCGTTTTGAACAGCCCACTTTATACATACCACTGCCGGGTGTACTCCAAGTCTGTTGGCAGCCGCTACTATTGCCGGGTCTTCAATATCAACAGTATCATCGGCTGTTTTATCGCGTTCGGGGCGTGCCGGTGAACCAATAGGAGAGAACCCTATCGGCTGAATATTTTTGCTTAAGCAATAATCGAATAGTTCATGTTGCTGAAAGTGAGGGTGCATCTCCATCTCATTTACTGCGGGTAGTATTTCTGCATCATTGAGCAGTAGTTCAAACTTAGGTATAGTCATGTTCGATGTACCAATGTTTTTTACCAGTCCCTCTTTACACAGCTGTTCCATTTGTCGCCATGCTGTCATATAACTTTTGTGGCTGTATGGGATAGAGTCGGGGTTACGAGAATCGCCATCGCAACCGGGGGCATGGTAGTTAGGAAATGGCCAGTGTACAAGGTAAAGGTCAAGATAATCTAACTGTAAATCGGCAAGCGACTGTTTACACGATTTTATAACATTACCTTCACCGTGCATATCGTTCCACACCTTCGATGTTATCCACAGTTCGTTACGTGTTACTACACCCTCGGCAATAAGCTCTTTAATAGCTTTCCCTATTTGCTTTTCATTGCCATATACCGATGCACAGTCGATATGTCGATAGCCAATTTTTACTGCATACTTTACTGCCTCGGCTACCTGCTCGGGAGTAATATGGTCGGAACCAAATGTTCCCAAACCTATTGCCGGCATTTGGGCACCGTTGTAAAGTCTCTTTTTGGGCACTATGGCCGGATCGATTGATGTTAACTCTGTATTCATATTGCTTCTATTTTATTATGTTTTTAAATTATTGTTTCATCTCTTTCACATTTGTTAATAAAAGCCTGAAAGGCTTGCCTGTATAAGCGTAGGGTGCAAACCCTGCGTTAGTATAAACATTGAGAGTTTCAGCTCTGTAAGAGCGACCTGTTAAAAAAGTACAGGTCAGCCTTTCATGCTTATTTTCCTTACTCGTTCAATACCACAGGGCTCCACCATGTGCTTTTACATGACAGGCTTTCAGCCTTAACTTTATTCATTACTAGTTATTTCAAATGTATTTTAAATGATCTGTAACTATATATGGCTACTATACTCAGGCATATTAATGGCAATATGAATGAGATATTTACTTCAGGTATGTAACCCATAAATAATCTATCGGCAAAACCACCGCCGCCTATGTCTATTATACTTGCCTGAATTAAAGGCAGTAATGCACCTCCCACTATGGCCATAACAAGCCCTGCCGAACCTATTTTAGCCTCTTCGCCCATATTGCGCAAAGCTACACCGTATATAGTTGGAAACATTAGCGACATAGCAAACGACACAAGTATAAGGCTGTATAATCCGGCTATGCCCGGTAGTATAATTGCTCCGGCAGTAAATAATACACCTGCTATGGCGTAGTAAAACATTAGCTTTGCTGCAATTATATACTTCATTGCGAATGTGGCTCCCGCACGTCCTATCAGGAAAAGAATCATGGCAGCCATATTATACCAAACTGCAGTTAGTTGAGCATTGGCAGGGCGAACAGAATTTAAGTGGTCAACATATTGATATATAAATGTCCAGCACATTATTTGTGCCCCAACATAGAAAACCTGAGTTATAACCCCTTCGCAGTATCGCTTATTTGCCATTAGCTTTTTAAATGTTGTGCTTAATGGTAATTGTTCTACGGTTGATAGTCTTTTAGGCATTTTTACAAAAACAATTATTATCAACATTAAAAGTACCAATAAGCCCAGTGCAATATATGGCCAGCTTATAGTTGCCAGGTCGGCCGATTGTATTTGCTCTTGTACTGCTTGGGGCATAGCTAATAGTTCGTTTTTTGTGTAACCCGACGAACGTAATGCTCCAATAACCAATAGTTGAGCCATTAGCATACCTGTAAGTGAACCTATTGGATTAAATGTTTGAGATAAATTAAGCCTTCGAGTGGCAGTTGAAACCGAGCCCATTGATAGTATGTACGGGTTCGATGTTGTTTCTAAAAATGCCAACCCGAATGTTAATACATAAAGCGATAACAGGTAAAAGTTATAGTCCTTTAAAGTTGTTGCAGGGTAAAATAATAATGCTCCAATGGAGTATAAGGACAAACCTAAAATTATACCCCACTTATATGTATATTTTCTTATAAACAAGGCAGCAGGCAAAGCCATGGTGGCGTACCCTCCATAAAAGGCAAACTGAACCATTGCACTTTGTACGTTAGTAAGCCGGGGCATAACTTTTTTAAAAGCTAGAACCATCGGATTTGTTAGGTCGTTGGCTATTCCCCACAAAAAAAACAAACTTGTAATAAGTATAAAAGGGATTAAGAATTTTTTCTCTACTACTGCGTTTGTATTCATATTATTAGGTTCAATATTTCATATTTTTAAATTCTCACATTCTCACATAATAGCCTAGCCACTTTATGTAAGCACTAATACCCATAATTATAGCAACAGTCTACTTATTCACACGGAGTAACCCCTTTTTTCAAAATAATATTACCATACTTAGCTGTTTCGCCGGTCATTACTACCGCAAAACACTCTTTTGCCCTGTCGTAGAAATTGAAACGACCTATTCTTTCAATAGGAGCAACATTGGGGTTTGTTTTGCGAATAGCATTCATGTACGATTGTTCTACTTTTGGGTCGAGAGTGTCGCCTTCAACAGCAGCCATCATAACCAATGGAGCAGGTACATACGAGTCGAGTTCAAACAGCGGAAGTATACCTTCAAGCAATTCGGGTATTCTAATCCCATCGGCACGTAATACTTTGGGGTTAAATGTATGCCCCGGGAAATGCGCATCGGCAAGTACTATTTCATCGCCATGACCCATTTCTGCCAATACTTTTAATAATTCCGGACTTATAACCGGTGAAATTCCTTTTAACATGATTATTGATTATTGATTATTGATACTCACTACTCACTACTCACTACTCACTACTCACTACTCACTACTCACTACTCACTACTCACTACTCATATCCCAACTTAACACACGTGTGTATTTTTGCATAAATTTTTCAAATTGAATCTCTTATAATAATTTCAGCCTCCAGCGTTATGTTTTTTCTAATTTTTGATGAGCTGTTTTCAATATCGCTTTCAATTAGTTCAAAAATAACATCTGCAATATCTTTGCAAGGTTGAACAATACTAGTAATAGGCGGATTCATAACCTCAAGACTCGGATTTTCGCCAAAAACAATAATTGCTAAATCATCGGGTATTTTCAATCTGCGCTTATTTATCTCTTTTATTATACCGTACAGCGAGTTCGACGAGTCGCTAATTATAGCATCGGGTTTATTATCTGAATCGAGAAGCTCTTTTGCAGTATTCATTCCATCTTCAATTGTGAATCCGGTATTGAACCGTACTGTTTTGTGGTAATTAATACCTGCATCGGCCATAGCTTTTTTATATCCTAATTGTCTTTCATTAAATACG
Organism: Bacteroidota bacterium; assembly: GCA_003250355.1. Classification (GTDB taxonomy): domain Bacteria; phylum Bacteroidota; class Bacteroidia; order Bacteroidales; family SZUA-534; genus SZUA-534. The sequence goes on along the minus strand of QKGS01000049.1, from coordinate 6,877 downwards.
TTCAAATGCTCAGGTCCCGATATATGAGCAATTTTTTTATATCCTTTATTTAATAAAATATTAACCGCTTCATAAACAATATCGGAGTTATTGATAGTAACCGTTGATACGTTTTTTATACTGCCAACCCTGTCGTACATAACAAGTGGAATATTTCTGTCGGTTAGTTTTTTAAAATGGTCTGTATTCTTGCTCTCCATTGATATAGAAGCAATAACGCCTGAGAAATTGTTTTGAATTATGGTATCAATAATACTTATTTCGCGTTCAACACTCTCATTGGTTTGAAATACCGAAACAACATACCCTTTAGACGATGCAAAATCGGTAAAGTTGCTCACTACATTTGAAAAAAAGTGGTGGCTGATATTAGGAACTATTACGGCTATGGTTTTACGCTTTTCGCCCCGGAGTTCCAATGCACTCATGTTTATCTGATAACCATATTCATTAGCATAATCCATAACTGTTTTACGGGTTTTGTCTTTCACTCGGGGGTCGTTACGGAGTGCCCGCGACACTGTTGAGTGATGAATATTCAACTCCCTGGCAATATCTTTTATGGTTATTCTTTCTTGCATTTTTTATTTATATGATACAAATATAATAAAAAAATACACACGTGTGCAGCAAGTGGTTAAAAAAAAGAGGCACTTGAAATTTATTTCGTGTGCCTCTAAACTACTAACTATTATTCTACTATTAATTTGTTTATTATGTTTCCGGTTTTAACCAAATAGTACCCTTTAGGTAATTCCGAAACGTTTATTTTGGCAACACCCGATACCAGGCTTTCAGTTAATAAAGTAACACCTTGAACATTACATATACTAACCACATTAATATATTCACCATTATTAACCTTTACAGTTAGAATATCTGATGCAGGGTTAGGGAAAATTATAGCACCTGTTACTTGTTGTTCGTTGTTAATTGAATTTGTAAGCTCAACAGTAACTTCACAAGTTGCAGTTATTGTACCATTAGTATGGTCAACCGCAGTAGCTGTAATTGTAGCAGTGCCTACACCAATTGCAGTAACAACTCCATTTACAACCAAAGCCACCTGTGGGTTACTTGTTTCCCATACTACACCTCGTTCCGATGCTGTAGATGGAACAACAGAAGGAGTCAGGGTAAGTGTTGACCCTTTTAAAACAGTTGCCGATGTTTTGTTCAAATTAAGTGCAGTAACCGGAACATCGGGAGCACCCGCCAGGCGGAATTCAAATTTGTCGCAGTTCCATTGCCAATCAGAAGTACCTGTCGATTCTATTTTGATAGTATGAGTACCCTTGGTTATATAAACACTTCCGTTTGAGTTAAATGGTTGGTAGTTATCCCAATCGCCGGTGGGCGAGAATTTTGTTGTTTGAACAAGTAAACCATCAACATACAGGTTAACACCTATATCGGTATTCCCGGTCGGAGCACCAATGTAGTAGCGAAGGTCAAAATTATTGGTTTCAGGGAAAGTTACAGAATATTGTCCCCAGTCGCCCGATTGATTCCAGTTAATAACTCCTGCACCATTAACCTCCCATGTTTTGAAACCTTCGTAAGTACCCCCTGTCGATGTGAAATCTTCGGCTTGTACTACAATTATTCCACCTACGGTTACATAACAAGTATCGGCAATATTTGCATCAGTAGCTGAAGTTACAATTACCTCAACTGTACCACTTTCAGAGCCTGCGCTTATGTTGCCCGATTGGTCAACAGTTACCAAATTATTGCTTGCCGACCATACAACAGCTGTTTCGGTTGCAAACTTTGGCAAGTATGTATAGGTGAGTTGCTCTTCCCCTTCCGGGAAAATAATTAGAGATTCAGGTATTGTGATACTTGTCATTTCATAAGTTACAGCTTCGGCCTGAACATGAATATGAACAGTATCGGTAAATCCTCCATCGTTGGTAGTAACTGTAATTATAGCTGTTCCGGCACTTTCACCGGTTACAATTCCTGTAGATGCATCTACGGAAGCAATACCGGCATCAGACGATGACCATGTAATATCCTTATTGTAAGTATTATTGGGGAGTACATTTGCAATCAACTGTTGAGTTTTTGTTGTTTGCAGTTTGCGAGCACAATCTTCTATTTCTACTGAAGCTGCTCTGTAATGGTCGGCCATATATACCGAGTCGGTTGCAGCATCAAGTTCGGTATTACCATTAAATAGCTTCAACTGTACATTGTAGTATTTGTTAATAGCAGGCGTACCCGATAATGTATATGGTACTTTTACAGTAGTATCGCCAAGGCACGAGAAACTTAATTCGCCCGATGCTATAACCGAAGCTCCATCAATAATTTGAACAGTTACTTTACGTGTTCCGCCTGTGGCAACATCAACGCTAAATTCAGCCGTTGGATATGGGCGAATAGTATCGGGTAATGTCCTTGTATATACACTTTCATTGCCCATAATTGTAACCGAAACCTGGATATTATCGGTAAATACAGTATTACCTGACTCGGTGTCAATAACCTTTGCTGTAATTGTGGCAGTTGCACCAATTTTTTTACCTGTTACTTTACCTTTTGCACTTACATATACATCGGTATTGTTTGAGCTCCACTCAACAGTTTGCACACTTGCGTCAAATGGCGATATAACAGCAGTTAGCGGGGTATTTGTAAAGTAAGGAACAGTAATTGAATTACCCTCAAGTATTTCAACCCCTGTTACAGCAACAGGTGCATAAGTAGCAGCAGTAACTTGTGTAGTTGAGGTGTAATTACCATCAACACTTTTGGCCGAAATAACAGCAGTGCCCGAAGCTGCAACAGCAGTAACTACACCATATTTATCAACTGTGGCAACCGAAGTATTGCTTGAGCTCCATACTATTGCTTTATTAGAAGCATTTACAGGAGTAAACTTAACAGTTAGTTCTTTGGTTTTGTTTTGCATTAGTGTAATTGTGCCTTCGGTTGAAATGGCTGTTACTGCAACTTTATCGCCTTTAGCTGAACGTTTTGGGGCTTTTGAAAAATCCCAAACCTGAAGCTGTACCGACGAAAGGTCATAATCGGAATGAGGACATTTTAACTTTATCTCATTGTTAGCCTTTAAAGCACTCATAGGGACAGGAACTTCAATTACTCCCCAGTAACCATGTCCGCCACGGCTTTGTTGGCGTCCGCGTACATTCATTTCATTTGTGGTGTGGTCTCCTATATTTACAGTTGTCCCATTTACTACTATATTAAGCTCAACACCATTCCATACTTTCATTCCTACACGTATAGTTGCTTCACCAATTGCAGGAACATTAACACCATTTACATTAGTGATAAACTCTGTTCCAACCTTATTTCGCACATAACATTTCTGACGTCCAAATGTGTTTTTATCAGTAGTTAACCACTCCGACATATACTTGTATTCCTTCGATTCCTGATCAATAGTTACATTGTTTTTAAATTCAATTTCATATATCACTGTAGCATCTTCTTTAAGTACAAATGCCGAGGGGAATGTTGCCATTGTTTTTATATCGTTTACAGCTCTGTTTTTCACAGAATCGAGATATTGATAAGTTGATTTTACGGCAACAATTTCATTTTCATAATCGTCGAATAAGTTTATACTAACATTGTGTTTTGTTCCTACAATATTATTTACAATCAGGTACACGTGTTTGCCGTTAACGTAAGCATCAACCTGCACGTCGGGGTTGTCGGCTTTAGTGTCAATACGTGTCCCTTTTACATCTTTCCATAATTCATACCAAAGTATTATATCGCTCCATTCCCAGTTTTTATGTTCGTTGGCAGGTGCATGATAATCGCCTACCGGATCCATCATAGTAACCTCATAGCGTTGTAGTAACGATCCGTCGGCATTCCAGTAATCGCCCCAAGTGGCTTTAATTGGAGCAAAAGGCATAGTTAAAACAATGTGCGACGGACGCTCAAGAAATTGCATGAACATTTGGTTAAACGGGCGCAGGTTTTCCCAGTCGCGGCGTTTATATCCAAGTTTATCGAGATATGTTCCGTTTACTGTACCATATTCAGAAATAATAATATCTTTTCTGTCGTCAAAGCGGTTAATATCAAACCACTCAATCATATCGAGCATAGCTTCGGTGTGCCCTCCGGTGCGGTATGTTCCCCAGTCGGCTCCGGCATCGGTTACATTAGGCCAGTCGTAAATATGAACACTGTAAAAATCCATATTTTCGCCACAGCGTTCCATAAACTCCTGAAACAGACCGTCCCATTGCCACCAATCGTTACCTTTTTTCTCCCATATAGGCGACCCAACTTTGCGTTTATCGGTACCGTTTGAATCTAGCCACATATTGTCGTACACCGGGTATAACGATTCCGAAGAGTAAGTATAATAGCTGGTAACATCGGGGTGCCTGTTAACCCAGTCGCTAGCCCAAAAATCGTGTTGACCCCATGTAAAACCACCAATTTTAGGTGCATATTTACCTAATGTGCTTCTTATTTGTTGAGCACTAAGATTATGAAATTCAAATAATTTTTCGGGGCTCGACAGAAACATTATAAAGTGTTTTGCTATGGCCATATCGGGTTCATTCATACACTCCCAGTATTTTGGCAAAGGTTCGCCTGTTTCGTCGGGTGTTTTTGCATAATGCTTATCTAAATACTGAGCGGTGAAAAATGCAGCGGCATCTACATCGTGAGTTTGCCATCCACTGTTCATTTTACCGGTAGAATTATACGAACCGTCGGTTGGTACATTTGTCCAATCGAGCGATGGGTATATAGGGTAAGGATTCATACCCATAATGAGTGAACCAGAGCGAGACTCATACTGATGGCGTTCAATGTGGTCTGAACTTTCGTACCATGTTCTTAATCCATCAGCAACCGATTTAATTGAGTTTACATCGGGCCAGTTTGGTTTATTGGGGTCTTCAGTTGTCATTTTACATTTCCAGCCTGCCGAACCATTATCGCGGCCTAAGTACACATCAAGGTCGTTAAAAAAAAAGTCCATCATATCCTCATGACCTTCCCAATCGGGGTCTGTTGCTCCCGTATGGGAAATAATATGGCGCTCTCGACCAAAATCAGAGACACCATCGACCGAATGTTTGATGTTCAGGTTAACATCAACATTTACTTGCCCAAACAATGTTCCGGCAAACAGCAATGCAATTGCAAATAATTTTAACCTCATTTTTAAAATATTTTTAATTAATAAATAGTTATTGAATAACTCATTAATGAAGGGAAAATAACGAGCCATACCAAACTCAAAACTATATTATGGGGTATAAAAAGTACAATGGTGTTTGTAGCAAATGGAGATGGTAAATGTAACCGGCGCGTATATTTTTTCGTTATATTTAGATAAATAAAATTGTTATGCAGATAAGAGCATTGGTGTTAAATATTATTATCATTTTATCGGGTGCTATTCTGTTGTCGTGTGGTCGCAGTACTACTGAACAGTATAATAAAGAGTTCGACCTGGCGGGAATAAAAAAGCGAGGCGAGCTTGTTGTACTTACCGATTATAATTCCATTAGCTACTTTATTTATAAAGGGACACCCATGGGGTATCAGTATGAAATACTGAATGAACTTGCTAAGGAGCTCGATTTGGAACTTGTTCTTAAAGTTAGCAACGATATTAATGATTCTTTTGAAAAGCTCAATAACCATGAGTGCGATATTTTGGCAATGAACTTAACTAATATTAACAGCCGCAGAGAAAAGGTTTGTTTGCTTGAACCATTGGGTAAAACATCACAAGTGTTGGTGCAAAAAAAGCCGGAAAACTGGGAACAAATGGCCGGATATAATGTAATGAAACATTTGGTAACAGAGCAAATTGACTTGGCCGATAAAACAGTTCATGTGGCCAATAACGATGCATATATTGAACGACTCACAAACCTGTCGAACGAAATAGGCGATACTATTAACATTGAAATAGTGCAACATTATGCCGCCGAACAACTACTGTCGCTTGTCGATAAAGGTGAAATTGATTATACCGTTTGTGAAAAGAATATAATGAAACTATATATGCCTTTTTACCCCGACCTTTATTATCAAACACCGGTTTCGTTTGACCAAAACTATGGCTGGGCTGTACATAAAAAAGCCTTCGAACTTCAGAATGAGCTAAATAAATGGTTTCGCAAATTTAAAAAGTCGGCTAAATATGCAGTATTATACAATAAATATTATGTACACCGTTCGGCATCAATGAGAGTAGTAAGTGATTATATTTCAGTTTCGGGAGGTAAAATATCGCCATACGATGAGTTAATAAAAAAATATAGTGAAACTATTGATTGGGACTGGCGATTACTGGCTTCGTTAATATATCAGGAATCGAGGTTTAACCCTAACAGCAAATCGTGGGCAGGAGCATTTGGAATTATGCAACTTATGCCTGTTACTGCAAAAACATTTGGAGCAAATTCTGATTCAAGCGTTGAAATACAAGTGAAAGCCGGGACAAAGTTTATAAAATGGCTCGATAAACGATATGCCGATTCTATTCCCGACAAGAACGAGCGGGTACATTTTATACTTGCTTCATACAATGCCGGCCCGGGTCATGTTGACGATGCTCGACGATTAACTGCTGCATACGGTAAAGATTCAAAAGTATGGAAAGATAATGTCGACTTTTATGTTTTAAATAAATCGAACCCCGAATTTTACGATAGCGAATATGTTCGACATGGTTATTTACGAGGAATAGAAACATATAACTATGTTAACCAAATAATGAGTCGATACGAAGCTTATAAAAAAGTAATTCAGTAAATGTTAATAGTATGAAGATAAGTCTCCAGGTCACAGGCCACAGGAAAACGAAAAACGGAGACTGGAAACCGGAAATAGAAAATGGAAACTTGTAACAGTC
>QKGS01000038.1 GCA_003250355.1 Bacteroidota bacterium | reverse complement strand
ACGAATATTTATTTTTCGTTTCAAATCCGAGTAGTGCTGGTTCAAATTTCAATCAAAAAGGTTTACGTTTGGTTAAGGCTGTAACTGGCGTTACTGCTGCTTCTACTCCTGTGGATTTGTACAGCGAATACGAAGCTATTTTTGGTGCAATTAAGTCGGGTACTCGTTTCTTTTTTAGAGTATATCAATACGAAAAGGCTACTGGAATTAAATCGGGGTATTACCAAGATATTAGTTATGTAGCGGATTAATTCGGCTTTTTTGTTGTATATTTACAACGCAGCGCAATGCTGGGAAGCAACGTTTGCACATTCGACAACTACGGCAAGTAATTGTAAAAAAATAAGAGGTTATTACTAACCTCTTTTTTTATATAAGTATTTCAAAAAATATTTTACAATTCTTTAAAAATCTTTCGAAAACCAATAAATAATCAATAGTTAGAATTTCTATAAAAAATTAAAAATCAATCACATCTTATTTTAGAATTAGTAAAAAATCAATAATAAAAATTTCAAAAAATCTTCAATAGTATTAGTGTCAAATCAATTAGAATAGTAGTTAAAATAAAATAAGTATATCATTAAATTAATAATAAGTGTAGTAAATAATTATAGTAGTATTCTATAAGTATTGTAAATAATAATTATTCTTTATAGTTAAGTATATCATTAATAGTAATATCAAATAATAAATAGGTAAGTAATTAATATTCAATCAATAACATAAGTATATTAAAATAGTATCGTAATAATATCGGTATGACAAAATAACAGTAAATATGACAATGTGTCTAACAATTAGGAAATCAATAAAAATTATACTTGCTTTGGAAGAGAATGTAAAAAAAATCCATTATGCACACAGTAATTCAACCCAAACAAATCCTATCAACTAACATTTATTCAAAAAAAACTCAATTAGTAAATCACATTCAATTCTTAAAGGATGTATTACAAAATCAAAAGTTTACAAATGAGTATATCTATCACAATCAAGATTTAATTAAGTCTATCAAATATTTTAAATCCAAATTAAAACAGTTGGAACATGAAATATTAAGGCATGAACAAACACACTTTCCGTTCGGCAGCTAATATTGGTTTATTAAAGGCTCGACAATTCAAAAAGTCATAATCATGCAAAAAGATAGATACTTATTTATGCCCTCATATAGTTTAGAACCTAATAAAATATCATTATTCAATAAGGTTTATATCAAAATTCCAAGACCAAATCAAGAGGGTATTACAGATTTAAAACTTCCACAAGAGTTAAAAACAACTAAAAGGCTGTCATCAAACAATCAAATAAAGCGTACATCACATAACTTTACAATTTCAGAAAATGCCTATCGTAATCTAAAGCGAAAAATTAATTGGTTGTACTATTTAGCAAAGTCAAAATCAATCAAAACTTACAACGGTAAATCAATCTATAATTTTAAAATAGGTTTTCATACATTCACACTACCCAGCAAGCAAATACACAACACAGCAACAATAACAAATCAGCTATGGAATCAATTTTTAACCGAAATTCGTCAACGTACCGATATGCAAAATTATATTTGGCGTTTAGAGTTTCAGAAAAATGGAAATGTGCATTATCATTTAGTTACAGATACATATTTAGATTATTTTTTCAATCTTAAAATTTGGAATAGAATACTTAAAAGTTATGGGTACATTGAGGTATATAAACAAAAGCACGAAAATTTATCATTTGCAGAATACTCTCAACTCTACAATAGCGAAAATAAAATTGATAGAAATGTTATGGCAAAAAGGTACGCAAAAGGAAAATCTCAAAAGTGGGAGCAACCTAACTCGGTAGATTCTAAAAGTGTTATCTCAAAAAAGGCAATAAGTTTTTATATTTCAAAATATTTCGCAAAAGATTCTAAAAATGGTACAATCAAAAATGAATTAGATAATGATGATAATAGCAGTAATATGCGTTTATGGTTTTGTTCCCGCTCGTTGAGCAAACTAAATACGGTTACAGATTTTTGCGAATTAATGCAAGAAGATTTATTTGGGATAGTAAAATCAATTAAAGAGGTAGTTTGTAAAGTCGCTAAATATGCAACTACTTGGTATTTTGATATTTATAAAGCAATGGGCTGGAATAGAAAAGTATTAGAGCAAGTTCTTAAAAATTATGCTTTTTCAACAGGTTATCAACCAAGCGGTTAAAATCTCGCTCCCGTTGGTCGCTCGTAACGCATTTTTGTGGATTGACAGACTATTCGCAGCTATATTCCACGTTGGCACGGGGTTTATAATGTGTTTTTTTGCCTAACCCAAAAAAACGTCGTTAATTTTAATGCTCGGCGTCATTATTCCCATTGGTCATAACGCCTGCGCTGCTGGCTATCCGTTGTGTCACAATTTTTGGTCAAAAATTGCGCCACCCGCCAGCACCCCATTAGTTCCATTCCGCTTAAACACAATACTACAACAGCACCATACGAGGCGGTCATAATTTCGGAATTGTTTGCTATCGGATTTTAGCCCGCTGCTTCTGTTGTTGATTTTGTACTTGGTTTTGTCCGTGTAACGTATGCTGCTTTATGTAGCATTGTGTTCGCTAATCAATCAACAAAAAAGCGTGTTGTCTATGCTTTTTTCGCTCAATTTGTCGATGTTGTGTCGGTGTTATGGCAAAAAATGGTATCTTTACCCATATTAACCCTTTAAAACGCTTTAAAATGGCTAAAATTAAATTCGGTATGATGATGACCGATGCACGTGGTAAGTTAGGAGGTCAAGTCTTTTCTAAAAACGCAGCTGGTGCATACATCCGTACAAAAGTTACTCCGAGTAACCCACAAACGAGTTATCAAGCTACTGCAAGAGCGTTGTTTGGTTCAATATCTGCTGGTTGGTCGGCTCTTACTGCTGCTCAACGTGCTGCGTGGAACGCTGCTGTTTCAGATTGGGCGAAAACCGATATTTTCGGTGACTTAAAAAACCCAACTGGTAAAGCATTGTATCAAAGGCTTAACAACCAAGCTCAAAGTGCTGGTTTGGCTGCTGTTACCGATGTTCCAGCAAAAGCAGAATTGCCGAACGATGTTGTTACTGCTGCTGTAATTGCTGTTGGTGCTGGTACGCTTACCCTTACGGGTGCTAATGCGGATGCAGCAACTCAAATTATGCTTTTTGCTACGCCTGTATTGTCGGCTGGTACCAAGTTTGTTAAAAACAGGCTTCGTAACATTGACAATTATGCTGGTAACGCTGCGACTCCAGCAGACCAGTACACTGCTTTTACAGATAAATACGGTGCGCCTACTGCTGGCGATAACGTGTATATCGGTGTAAAGTATGTATTGGCAAACGGTCAAACATCACCACTTCAAATTATAAAGGCTTCTGTTACTGCGTAACATGGTTCTCTAAATTTGATTAATAGCAAATAAACCCAAGCTCCAGAGTTTGGGTTTTTTTTATTAAATTTGTTCAAGTCGAATGTTTATGTCTATATCCGTATTATTTACCCAAGCTCGTAGTAATTACTTAAAGTTTCCTCAATTTGATTGTTGGGATGTTCAGCGCAATGCTTTTAACTTCCCAGGGTCTGTACCAGCTATTTTTCATCCACCATGTAGGCTATTTGGCAGGCTGCGTAAATTTTCAAAAGCTCCAGGTTGCGAAAAGTTAATGGCTTTTTGGGCAATGGCTTACACCAGGTCGCACTTTGGTATTGTAGAACACCCGCGATCAAGTACACTTTGGCGTACTTTTAAAGTTGGTACTCCCCAAGCTCCAGATGAGTACGGTGGTTATCTTATTTCAATAAATTTACATTGGTTTGGTTTCAAGGCTCAAAAAAAAACAGGTCTGTATATTGTAGGTTTGCCTTATAAAGATTTACCAGCATTGCCATTAAATCTAAATGCGGTAACACATTCTATATCTTCTTCGGGTCGTTCTGCATTAAAGGAATTGGATAAATCAAAAAATTCTGAAACCCCGGTGGAATTGTGTTTATGGCTTGAGGAAGTAATTACTAGAATCAAAGCCAATAAAAAAATCGTAAATTGCGATAACCTTTAATAGTTTTTATTATGGCATTGTTAAAAATGGGTTCATTAGTAACTCAAATTAGTGGTAAGATTGGCGGTCAAACATTTGGTACAGGTCAAGGCGGTCAATATGTAAAAAATACTGGAAGCTATGTAAATAAATTAACTACCAGTCGAACGGTAGTAAATTCCCGTTTATCTTATTTAGCAAATAGCTGGCGTGCGCTTACCACAGCACAAAAAAATAGTTGGTCGGCTGCTGCTACCAACTTCCCGTATGTCAATAGACTTGGCGAAAGTAAAGTGTATAGCGGTTATAATCTATACATGAAATTCAATGGCAATCGTTTATTGTGGGGCGATAGTCCAGTTAGTACTGCTCCCGTTCCTTTTGTGTTTTCAGAGTTCGCTCTATCGATTGACACTTTAGAACCGGGTTTCATGGAAGTTTCAATTACTCCAACTACAACGGGTTACGAATATTTATTTTTCGTTTCAAATCCGAGTAGTGCTGGTTCAAATTTCAATCAAAAAGGTTTACGTTTGGTTAAGGCTGTAACTGGCGTTACTGCTGCTTCTACTCCTGTGGATTTGTACAGCGAATACGAAGCTATTTTTG
>QKGS01000093.1 GCA_003250355.1 Bacteroidota bacterium | reverse complement strand
TACTACTTGCCCGACCTTGAAAATATTACAGTAAGTGAAGAGACACTTGAATCGTTCGACGTAGAGCATATAAATATAGTTGCACTGCTTTGGCAAACAGGCTACCTGACTTTCGATAAATCAATAGACCGCGGTGGACGTATTTCGTATAAAATGAAAATACCAAATATTGAAATTCAAACCTCGCTAAACTACTTATTTTTAGACTATTTAACAGCTCTAAGAACTGAAATGGTAACTAAGCAAAATAGCGTATATGACGCTATTGTTGCTAACGATTTCAAGTTATTGGAAACCGAAATAAAATCACTCTTTGCTGCCATTCCGTACCAAAACTATGTAAATAACAACATGGGTACTTACGAGGGGTATTATGCCAGCGTTATGTACACTTTTATGGCTAGCCTTGGCTTTTTGGCCTATGCCGAAGATACCACCAATAAGGGGCGAGCCGATATGACTTTAACAGGCCCGAACGAAATTGTAATACTCGAATTTAAAGTAGATATGCCCGCCGAAGATGCTCTGCACCAAATTAAAACCAAACGGTACTACGAAAAATACCTGAACCACGGTAAACAAATATATTTTGTAGGTATGCACTTTAGCAGCGACGAAAAGAATGTGGTGAGTATGGTATGGGAGAGGTTTGAGGATTAGGTTGCAGGTTGCGGGTTGCGGGCTATAGGTTGCAAGTTGAATGGAGACTGCGGACTGCTACGTAAGGTTTCATAATAGCTACAGGACGAATTATAGTTAAATAAATACAAAGTATCAAGTAAATCAACTACACAAGTCTTGATACTTAATACTTTGTACTTGATACTTTGTACTTGATACCAAACAATGATAATTACAAAGGTCAGAATATCAATACATTGGCAATTACTTACATCAAACTCACGTATTAGACCGTAATTCTTAATTTCCCAAGGCCTCTTTATCGACAAACCATACTACATTGCTTTGCTTACAAATATAATATGCCGGATAGTTTAGATACTCCCCTTTTTGTTCCAAAATTTCATTAAGTATAGGAGCTTTGTTTTTACCTGTAACATGAAAAATTATCTCTTTTGCGTTTCGTATGGCAGAGCCGGTTAGTGTAATACGTTTCTGGCCCGTGTAAGGGTTTATACCTATGCCAATTGACCTAGGCGTTTCAAGTAAATGTTTCTCTGTTGGGAATATTGAGGCAGTATGCCCATCGTCGCCCATACCAAGTATTATAAGGTCAAATGCAGGATAACCTCCAAAATCGGGGATAATTTTAACGGCTTCGGTATAATCCGTTACACTATCTTCGGGCAACAGTTCCCCTTTCATTCTGAAAACATTTGCAGCTGATAAGGGTACTTTCTTTAGCAGGGTATCGTATGTCATTTTATAGTTGCTTTCGCTATGTGTTGGTGGTACACAGCGTTCATCGACCCAAAAGAGCATTACTTTATCCCACTTTATAAGTTCTTCTATTTCAACCAGTTCCTGAAACAACATTTTAGGTGTTGAACCACCCGATATTGCCAAATAGAATTTATCGGTCGAATTGTCGATAGATTGTTTAATATACAAAGCCAGTTGCCTTGCTGTATCTTTTGCGTTATTATATCTTTTCAAGCTCATTTGTAATTCTCACTTCTATAGTTCGCAATACTCACCATCTTTAACCAGGTTTTTACAAGGTTGTCGCCAACCGTGATGACCAACCACAAGTTCATCGGCAGGTTTAGGCCCCCATGTACCGGCAGGATAACCATGAAGCGGTATGCTGCAATCGTTGCGCCAGGCATCGAGTATGGGGTTAACAAACTCCCACGAAGCGCGAACAGCATCGGCTCGGGCATAAAGTGTTGAGTCGCCAAGCATACAGTCGAGCAGTAATCGCTCGTACGAGCTTGGAACATACGTGTTGTTGAGGTCGGAATAGTGAAAATCCATATTTACATTTTGTGCTTTAAAACCTGCTCCCGGCACTTTCATACCGAATTTAAACAGTATGCCCTCGTCGGGTTGAATGCGAATAATCAGCTGATTGTTAACATGGTCGGCATCCTGAATATTTTTAAATAACTGGTGCGGCGTATTTTTAAAGTGAATAGCTATTTCGGTAACACGTGTGGGCAATCGCTTACCTGTACGGATATAAAACGGTACTCCGCCCCATCGCCAGTTGTCGATATAAAACTGCATGGCAGCATAGGTTTCGGTGCGTGAATGTTCTCGTACTCCGTTTTCTTCCTGGTATCCTTTTACTATTTCGCCTTTTATCATTGACGAGGTGTACTGTCCGCGGACAACGTTTTTTACAATATCTTCTTCGCTAAGCGGACGAAGCGATTGCAGAACCTTAACTGTTTCGTTTCGTATAGCATTAGAATCGAGCAAAGCAGGTGGTTCCATTGCGGTAAGCCCTACAACTTGCAGCAGGTGGTTTTGAAGCATATCGCGCAGTGCTCCGCTCTTGTCGTAATAGCCGCCGCGATTTCCTATTCCAATACTCTCCGACGATGTGATTTCAATATGACGGATAAACCGGTTGTTCCACAGCGGTTCGAATATACCATTGGCGAACCGTGTTACCAGTAAATTTTGAACAGTCTCTTTTCCCAAATAATGGTCGATACGATAAATTTGGTCTTCATCGAATATTGACTGAATTTGAGTGTTGAGCTTAATAGCTGAATCGAGATTGGTACCAAACGGTTTTTCGATAATTATTCGACGCCATGCACCGTGTTCTTGTTTATTGAGCCCATGATGCCCCAGGCTTTCGCATACCGGGCCATACAGTTGTGGTGGTGTGGCAAGGTAAAATATAATATTCCCTCCGGTTTGTTTTTCTTTATCCATTTCTTCCAAATAGGTTTTGAGCTTGCCGTAATCGTCAACATTCGATGTATCTAACGATATATAGTTCAGACATTTTACAAAATCGTCGACATCGGTTTTCTCTTTTTTACTGATATTTGAAAATTCGTGAATACCTTCGCTCATTGATTGTCGGAAGTTGTCGTTATCGATTTGTGTGCGACCTACGCCAACTATTGCAAAATTTTTGGGTAGTAATTTCTGATGATAAAGGTCGTACACCGAAGGTATCAGTTTGCGCTTGGTTAAGTCGCCCGATGCTCCGAATATTACTAATATATGGTTATGAGGTGTTTTCATTTTTTTAAGTTGCAGGTTACAAGTTACAAGGTTTAAAGGAAACCAGAGACCGTATTTCTAAATTCTTTCATTTCCAAATTTTCAAATCAAAGCTTTAGAGCTGTCTTAACATTTACACATTATATGTTGACGAAGCTGTACTACCCCCTTTGCCTGTCCAGTTGGTATGAAAAAATTCGCCGGTAGGTTTATCAATTCTTTCGTATGTATGAGCACCGAAATAGTCGCGTTGAGCTTGAAGCAAATTAGCAGGGAGAACGGCAGTACGGTATCCGTCGAAGTAAGCAAGAGCCGACGATATAGCCGGTACAGGTATGCCATGTTCCACAGCTTTGGTTACAACTGTGCGCCACCCTTGTTGTGCATTGAGTATCTGTGTTTTAAAATAATTGTCGAGCAGAAGGTTCTCAAGCTCGCTATTTTTGGCGTAAGCCTCGGCAATATTATTTAAAAATCCCGAGCGAATAATGCATCCTCCGCGCCACATAAGAGCTATACCGCGATAGTTTAAATCCCAGTTAAACTCTTTTGCAGCCTCCTTGAACAATGTATACCCCTGCGCATACGAAATTATTTTTGAAGCATAAAGGGCATCTTTTACTGCATTAATAAACTCCTGTTTATTGCCTGTAAATGTGGGAGCTTCATAGCCTAGTATTTTTGATGCAGCAACTCTTTCATCTTTAAACGACGATAAGCAACGAGCAAATACCGATTCGCCAATAAGTGTAAGAGGTACGCCAATATCGAGAGCAGTAATTCCTGTCCATTTGCCTGTCCCTTTTTGCCCTGCCTTGTCAAGTATTTTTTCAACTAAGGGTGAACCATCTTCATCGGTGTATGCAAGTATATCGGCAGTTATTTCGGTAAGATAACTGTTCAGTTCCGATTGGTTCCATTGTGCAAATATGTCGGCTATCTCATTTGCCGAAAGGCCAAGTACGCTTTTGAGCAAATGATACCCTTCGCTTATTATTTGCATATCGCCGTATTCTATACCATTGTGAACCATTTTAACGAAATGCCCGGCACCGTTTTCGCCAACATAGTCGCAACATGGAACGCCATCGACATTTGCAGAAATGCTTTGGAAAATTGGTTTTACGCTTTCCCACGCCTCTTTGCTGCCACCGGGCATAATTGATGGACCTTTCAGTGCGCCCTCTTCTCCACCGCTAATACCTGTACCTACATAGTGAATCCCTTTCTCTTTCAGGTACTTTTCGCGTCGAATAGTGTCGGGATAGTTTGTGTTACCGCCGTCGATAATTATGTCGCCTTGTTCAACGTAAGGGAGCAATTGTTCAATAATTTGGTCAACAGCACTACCGGCACGAACCATCATCATAAGTTTGCGGGGGCGTTTTACCGATTTTACAAACTCTTGAATTGAGTATGTTGGCACAAAGTTTTTCCCTTTACCGCGGTCGGCCATAAAGCGGTCAACTATCTGTGTTTCACCCTGGGGGCGCAAACGGTTGTATATAGCTACCGTAAATCCTTTGCTCTCCATATTTAGTACAAGGTTTTCGCCCATTACTGCCAAACCTATGAGTCCGATGTGTGCTGTTGCCATTGCTTCCTTATTAAATTAAAATTTTGTGTAAAAGTACCTGTTTTTAATTTTAGAGGCAATGTGTTTTAGATAATGAATATTTATAAGGGGATAGATTTTGTGTATGAACATAAAACACATTACTATTAATGTTGATTGAAATACATAAAGATTGATTCAGCAAAATTAAATTTTATGCTATCCTGCCACATCAATAGCAACCGATTTAAATAAGCACCACACCATATTACCCTTACGAATTTCTAATCGTTTGGCCGATTCGGCAGTAATTTTTACTATAAGCGGAAAACCCACATCAACTATACATATACGGCTGTATCCGTGCTCCAATATATTTGTAATAACCCCCTCCAGCTGGTTTTGTATAGTAATGTTTTCAAGTTTAATATTTGAAAGAGCTATATCGTCGGGGCGGATAAATATTTTTACATAATCGTTGCGGCTATATTTAACGTTGCTTTGCTCGCAGAGAACTTTAATTTTTTGCTCCTCATTTTTATGCGAAAATACCGTTAATCCGGTTTCGCCATTCGATTTCATTACCTTCATAGTGAATGCATTAAGCAGAGAATCAGCTCCCAATTTATTTGAAATATCTTTGGAGGCAAGCAATGAATGATAATTGCCATGCCCTATGCATTTGCCTTGTTCTATTAGTATTAACCTGTTAGTAAGCTTTAAAAGGTCGGAAAGGTCGTGGCTGACTATTAGTATCGGTATTCGTACACTATTATGAATTTTAATTAAAAATGGTAAAATCTGGTCGCGCAAATTACTGTCAAGAGCCGAAAACGGTTCATCGAGAAGGAGTAGTTTAGGCGACGATAACAAAGCTCTGCCAATAGCTGTACGCTGGCGTTCACCACCCGATATTTTTTTAGGCTTACTATTCAATAAATGCTTTATATTAAGCAGCTCAACTACTTCATTAAAAGTTAGTTGTTGTTTTATATTTTTTTTGAATCCGTATAGTAAATTTTCTTGTACCGTCATATGAGGAAATAGCCTCCCTTCTTGCAATACATATCCTATTTTGCGTTTGTGTATAGGTAGGTTTATTTTGGCTACAGAGTCAAATACTGTTTGATTATTTATAACAATAGTCCCTTTATTTGGAGTAGCCAACCCTGCAACAGAATGCATAAGCGATGTTTTTCCGGAGCCGCTAGCGCCAAAAATACCTGTTATACCCGAATCGAACTGTTCGTTTATAACAAGGTCAAAATTATCGCGTTTAAGTTTTATATTTACCCTAAGCATATCATTACCATATATTTAACCATCGTTGCATTTAGCTGGGGCTAAATGCGCAATTTTATTTTTCGGTTCTACTCCCATTTTAGTGGGTATACTTATATGTGTTTGGCTCTTTACTTAAAATTAAGTCGGCAGTCTCCCTGCAACCTTCCACCCTGCAACCTATAACCTATAACCTGCAACTTATAACTTGTAACTTGCGCCCCTGCAACCTTGCAACCCTTTTCAACCTATACTCTCCTCATTCGCCTTACAAACATTTCAGACAATCCCATTGCCATAAATGATATTAAAACCGACACCATCACCAGCCTGAATGTAGGAATTTCATGTCCGGGTATTTGCATATAGCTAAATATGGCTAATGGGAGGGTTTGTGTTTCACCCTCAATATTTCCCGCAAAGGTTATAGTAGCTCCAAACTCGCCCAATGAACGGGCAAAACCAAGTACCGTACCCGACAAAATTCCCGGCATTGCCAATGGCACTGTTATGCGGAAAAATGTTCTGAGTTTGCCGGCTCCAAGTATTCGCGATGCCTCTTCCAGTCCGGGGTCAACCATTTCCATTGCCGTTCGCACTGAGCGCACTATTAACGGAAACGACACAAAAACCGATGCAATAACAGCGGCACTAAATGTAAATGCCAGTTTTATACCAAACCACTGGTACAAAGTAGCACCTATATATCCTTTAGTACCTAATATTACCAAAAGTAAGTAACCGGTAGTAACCGGAGGCATAACCAATGGCAGATTTATTATACTCTCAATTACCGACTTGCCAAAAAACTTATAGCGAGCCAAACCATAGCCAAATACCAATGCTACCGGCAATGATATCAATGAACTCAGCAAGGCTACCTTTACCGACAGCCATATTGCAATAAGTTCGCTATGGTTAAAATTTAACATTTGTTTGTTTTGATTGTGAGTAAATTATGAATTATGAAATTAAAATAAACGTATAATAAAAACGGATACAGGCAGTAACCAGTCCACAGTCCACAGTCCACAGTCTCCAGTCACCCCTTCAACCCTGTAACCCTGTAACCCTGTAACCCTATATATCAAATCCATGTTTTGCCCAGATACTATCCGAATATTGGCTGGTTATATATTTCATAAAAGCCGCAGAATTATTATTATTCCTGCACTTAACTGCACTATATTCTATTGGGCTGTGAGTATGCTCGCCAATTGTTCCCAATATCTTTACCTTGCCCGATTTAAATGCATCGGTTTTGTACACTATACCCAAAGATGCCTCTCCAATCTCTACGGTCATTAGAGTGGAACGGGCATCTTTACATGGCAGTATTGAGCTGCTTACACTTTTGTACAAATTGTAATATTCCAAACTCTGCTGTGCATACTTACCTGCCGGCACGTGTTTAGGGTTGCCCATTGCAAGTTTATCTTCATGTAATAATTTAAGTAAATTTGTATTACTATCTATAATTAAATGTGTTGTGCCACTCTCAACAGGTGCTATTAATACAAGACAATTTTTTTGAATAGTTATAGGTTTAGCAAACGACGAGTCTATAATATCTGACACATAAACAGCCCATTCGCTATTGGCCGAAATATATACATCGGGTATTTCGCCTTGCTCAATTTGGCGTGCAAGTGTACCACTCGATGCAGCATTGAGTATAACTTTAGTATTATGCTTTACACTAAACGAATCGGCAAGCTCAGTAATAACACCGGTTAAACTTGCCGCTACAAATACTTTTACTTCCGCAATTACATTATCCTCATTTGCAGCTTTATAAGTACAACTACTTAAACAAATAATTAATGTTAAAATGGCAATGGTTGTGGTTTTCATATCATGTATTTTTTGTGGTTTCATATTATATATTCAATTGCGATATACACTTTGCTGTATAACGGTAGTGTTAAAAATTGCAAAACTCAATTTTAGTCGATTGTTCAGTAGTAAACTCGTTCATTGTTTCTGATATTTGTTTGTATTCTTCAATTACTTTCAATCCATAATCAGTTATTGCAGCCCCGCCACCGGAAACACCTCCCCTGCTTATTGAAACCAACGGAAGCGGCGACAAGCCATTCATGTGTTTCAAGAAGTGCCACGCCTGTTGATATGACATTTTTAAAGCCCTCGATGCTCCGTTAATTGAACCATACTCATGAACTTTTATCAGTAACTCAACACGCCTGGCATTCAGAAAACACTCTCCATTTTTGCATATCTCTATTTTACTGTTTATACTAAATGGATTCTTCACTTTATTTATTAACTAAAAATTATACTCTGCTTATAAGCAAAATTGTGCCACAAAACGTAATGATTTGAATATGTGGTTATTCACAAAAATGAATATCGCTAAAACGCTACATTTTTGTAAGGTTTTCCAAAGCATTTTCACAGTAATGTAGTTTGATGCGGACTGTTTTTTTATTTAAAAATATTGGTATCAGGTTAAACTAGTTAACCACAAGTAGATTCTTCGCTTCATTCCATTATGCTCAGAATGACAGACGATTATGTGCACTAGATGATGGAGAGGAATTTGTATGACGTTTGAAATTACTCTTTTCAGTATGAACTAAAGATTTCTCCCTTTGAAACATATTATGCCAAAAATATGTAGCGATATATTATTCAATTTGTTTACATTTAACCTGCTTTATGCATTAGGTTTTTAAAATTGACTTTAATCAATATTTTTCTAATACAATACGTTAGAGCGGGTTGAACCCGAAGGGTTAACAATACTAACCCATAAAGCTTTGAGAGTCCTTTATTTAACTATGTATTTCAATTTAAATGCATAGTTAGGGTTTAACATTCAATTAATTACACACTATGGAACAGGAAAAATATTTGTCCGAAAGGCTTGAAGACCAGATAAACTGGTACTCATCAAAAAGCACATTAAACAAAAAAATGTACTATCGAATAAATCTTCTTATGCTGTTACTTTCGGCTTCAATACCGGTAATGGCAACTTTTACTTCGCTAAGCAGTTCATGTTCGAGGGTACTGCTTGGAACAGCAGGTGCTTTGGTAACAATACTTGCCGGAGTTTCTTCAATGTTCAAATTTCAGGAAAAATGGTCGAACTACCGTACAACATCCGAAACATTGAAGCACCACAAATACTTATATTTAACCCAAACATACCCCTACAATAGCACCGATGCTTTCAATAAACTTGTACGAACAGTAGAGTCGGCTATTAGCACCGAAAACTCCACCTGGGATTCAATTATAAAATCGAACAACGATGTTTCACCAAGTGGCGGAATAAAGCAGATGTAGCATAGTTACAATACAACATATACTTGACATACTGAATTTTACACTAATTTAACTAAAGTTAATATTTAATATAATGACAAAAATATTCATTAGTTACCGGCGAAGCGATACCCAATATCAGGTTGACGATTTATACGAAATATTTCTAAAAAATAAAGTTAGCCGGAATAATATTTTTAAAGATATAGAATCAATAGAAGTAGGTCAAAATTACGAACAAGCCATAGACAATGCCATTGAAGAATCGGCATTTTGCCTTGTTGCTATTGGACCTAACTGGATTAATACCGAAAACAAAGAACGGCTCCATAACGAAGGCGACTACGTGCGCCGCGAAATAGCCAAAGCCCTTAAAAACAATAATATAATAGTAGTTCCTGTACTTTTCGATGCCGAAATGCCCAAAGCCGACGACCTGCCCGAAGACATTAAAGAACTATCGTTACGCAATTCATTCAATGTGTCGCGCACACATAAAGAGGATGACATAAAAAACCTTGTTCAAAAATTAGGCATAAAAACAGGCAATTCCGATGAAAAACGTACCGGATTAAAACTATTTATGCGTTGGATTAATATTGCAGCCATAGTTTTTGTTGCACTGGTTGTTATGGCAATACTTGTTCCTGTAATGTTAAAATCGGTTGAGAAAGCTAAAATAAAGCCCGAAATATATGTCGATGCAGCGCTATATAATGAGCGTACCAATTCACTGATACTTTTTAGTGGAGACAGTTGCATCGATTTCAGTATTTCCGACGCAACCTTTAGTATGTGGAACAACTACTATTTCCCCGACAGCAACCATGTTACGTACTACAATGCTGCTGTGGAATGGCCCGAAAAATACAATGCTATGTATATGTTCCATGAAGCGGAATACTACAAATGGTACATTACCGACGACAGCTATGCTGCCGGCTTTCCCAAAACCATTGCCAACAACTGGTCATTGCCCGAAACCGGGTGGTTCGATGCTGCCATGTATTATCAAAAAAACATTTACTTCTTTATAAATGACAGCGTATTGGAATACAGCTCCACTAAAGAAGCAACAACAGGTAAGGTAAATTCCATAAAAGACAAATACCCCAACCTGGAATGGACAAACTATATTGATGCCGCTTGCGCAATAGGCTATACAGGCAAAGCACTTTTCTTTATCGACAATATGTATATTTTGTACGATCTGAAAAATAATATTCAAATAAGCCCTTCGCTAATGCCAACTAATAATATTGAATCCGACACCGATATATTGGAGCTTAAAGAGAATAAAAATGTAACCGTTAATTTTGAATAAATAATTTTTATACAGCTCTTACCTGCTTATAATAACTTTTGCTATACACTGAAAAATATAAAAAACAGACCCCTATTTGAAAATAAATGTTCTATTTTTAACGCTCATATTTTTTGAAGCTTAAAATGAGTTATATTGAAAAAGTAAAAACATTTTGGGTAGCCCACCCATTTAAAGCAATACTAATAATTGCACTTGTTCTTAGAATACTTTCAGCACTGTTTTCGCAAGGATACGGAATGCACGACGACCATTTTATTGCAGTAGAAGAACCATGGTCATGGACACAAGACAAAGACTTCGATGGTTGGCTTCCGGGCACCAATCCGTACAGAACCACCCCGTCTATTTACAGCTTTTTTTATCCGGGAATAAATTATTTGCAGTTTGAAGTCATGTATGCCCTGGGCATCGACAACCCTAAAGTGCAAATGTTTTTCATACGCCTTATACTTGCTTTGTTTTCAATGCTTGTAGTATATTACGGATACAAAATAACTCTGAAATATTCCAACGAAAAAAACGCTAAAGTAGCCGGACTAATGCTCGCCGTACTGTGGTTTATGCCGTCGTTTGCGGTAAGGAATTTGGTTGAAATTGTAGCCATACCCATACTTATGGGTGGCACTTGGATGATTATGAAAACCAATTATCTTGATAATAACAACAAAAAATACAATACCACCTTCTTTATTGCCGGATTAATAATAGGCATAGCACTATCGGTTCGTTTTCAAACAGCAATATACTTAGGCGGAATGGGGCTTGCTCTGCTGTTTCAAAAGAGAGTTGTACAAGCACTATTGTTCGGTATAGGCAGCTTAATATCATTTGCAATAATACAGGGGATACCCGATTATTTAATTTGGGGTGAACCTTTTGCCGTAACCAAAGGATATATTCAGTATAACCTTACCCACAAAGGGGCTTACGGAAACCACGACAATGTACTTATGTATTTTCAGTTACTCCCCGGCTTACTACTTCCTCCATTAGGAGCATTACTGTTTTTTGGATTCTTTTTAAAAATAAAAAAGCACCTGTTGGTATTTTTACCTTCGCTGCTGTTTTTATTGTTTCACACATACTTTCCCAACAGGCAGGAACGCTTTATTTTTACTATAATACCTATGGTTGTAATACTTGGTGTTATTGGGTGGTCGCAATTTACCGAAAGATCGGAATGGTGGATAAAGCGAAAAAAACTAAACAATGTGTTTTATAAAATATTTTGGATAATAAATACAATAATGCTTGTATTTACAACATTCTCATATTCAAAGAAATCGAGGGTAGAATGTATGCACTATTTTTACAAAACAGGTAAAGAAATTAAAAACATAATAATTGACGATACCGGCCGTGAAGAATGTATGATGCTACCAATATTTTACTCAGGTTCAGCTATAAATACAACAACAATCAGAACAGCCGACACTACTCAAAATTCAGTTCCATCTACATGGTCATATTTCGATTTTTGTGAAAATTACAACTTATACAAATCTATTACTCCGGTATACCAAATGGCTGAATATGTAGTATTTGTTGAGAACATAAACCTCGAAGAACGTGTTAACAGAGTAAAAGAAATATTTCCCAATTTAGAATTTGAAACATACATAGAACCAAGCTTAGCCGACAAATTATTGAAAAAAATGAACCCTGAGAACAAAAACGAGGACTTCTACGTATATAAAACAGGCTTATAAACATTTATATTATGGCACAACACATTGGCTTATTAACATCGGGAGGCGATACTCCGGGGCTTAATGCTGCCCTCAGAGGTGTAGGCAAAGCTGCAATACGCAAATACGATATGCAGCTGGTAGGCATTAGAGACGGCTTTAAAGGATTAATGGAAAACCGTTTTATGATACTTGACCAAAGAGCCTTGTCGGGCATTTTAACCCTTGGAGGAACAATACTTGGAACAAGCCGCAATAAGCCACATAAAATGTCGGTTGGGGGTAAAATACTCGACATGACCGATGTAATAATCGAAAATTACCATAAAAAACATTTAGATGCACTGGTATGTCTTGGCGGTGGCGGAACATTAAAAAATGCTCAACACCTTATGAAGCATGGTGTAAATGTAATGCACCTACCCAAAACCATTGATAACGATGTAGAAGGAACCGATACAACCTTTGGTTTTGATACAGCCTTAGGTATAGCCACCGATGCTATTGACCGTTTGCACAGCACCGCACATAGTCATCACCGTATAATTGTAGTAGAAATAATGGGACACAAAGCAGGCTGGCTCGCTTTAGGGGCAGGGGTTGCAGGTGGTGCCGATGTAATACTTATTCCTGAAATACCTTACGATATTGACTTTGTAGCAGAATCAATTATGCGCAGAGCCAGAAACGGATCGCCATTCAGTATAGTTGCTGTTGCCGAGGGGGCTTTGTCAATTGAAAACCACAGCAAAATATCGAAATTGCGTATTGCAATGGACAAGGCCGATAAAAAAGAAGAAAAACAAGGTTTCAAAGCTCAAATAAAAGCCATTGAATTTGAAAATAAACAAAATACAATTCGCATTGCTCATCAGCTTGAAGCCAAAACCAGGCTTGAGGCAAGGGTAACTATTTTAGGACACTTACAGCGAGGAGGCACACCATCGGCTGCCGACCGTTTGCTTGCTACCCGACTGGGTACTGCCTGTGCCGAATATTTAAATAGCGGCATATATAACGTTATGGTTGCTGCCGACGGCGATTCAACAAAAGCTGTACCTATTGATGAAGTGGCAGGTATTGTTAAAATGGTACCACTTGATCACCAATGGATTGCTACTGCACGCGATGTAGGTACTTGTATGGGCGACTATTAGGTTGCAGACAGCTGCATACTCTGTGCAAACCTATTAGCTCTCTGCGGTTAACGACAAGTATATGTAAAATAGACAAAAGCGAACTTCAAACTTACAAGACCGCAACAATTTTGAAGCGGTATACAACCCTTGAATTTACTACTATTTCGCCTATTTTACATATACATTGTACATTACTTTCTTTTTATTTCTTAATATTGCTTAATAGTTCAAATACAGCTCATTAGCACGTTTTCAATTTCGTTATATTACCCAAAATTCCTATATTTGACATGTATTTGTATGTTAGAAAGTATATGAAATAAAAACATACAAAAGCCCAGTAAATAAAGAGTTGTACAATATAGTAAAAAAACGAAAAACAGTTTGTATGGGAGCAAAAGTTAGTACTGCAATAGTTTTATATAAAAGTCAGACGAAGAAGAACGGTAAGCATCCTGCTAAACTCAGGGTTACATACAACCGTAAACAAATGTATTACAGCATTGATAATAAAGAGCGTGTTTATGAATTTACGCTGGATGAATTCAATAAAGTAATTGCACCAAAGCCAAGAGGTGTTTTCAAGGATATAAAATTAGAGTTCTCTTTAATTGAAGATAAAGCCAATAAGATTATTGCCTCAATGGAGACTTTTTCGTTCAGGCAGTTTAAAACAAAATTTGGCATTGCAGGAGGCGACCTTACAAATATCCTTTTCTACTTTGAAAGACGTATTAAAGAATTTGGCGATAATGACCAATGGTGTAGTTGGGCGCAATTTACCACAGCAATGAGAACGCTTAAAAGATATTTTGGCAGTAATCAAATTGACTTTAAAGAACTCACTGTACAAGAGCTTGAAAAGTACGAACAATGGATGGTAACGCAAGACCTTTCCATGTCATCCATTAATACCTATATGGCTTCGACCAGAACGATATTCAAGATTGCCCAACGAGAGGGAGCTATTTCTAAAGACATTTACCCATTTGGCGAAGGTGGTTATAAGCTGCCGTCTAGTCAAAATGTAAAAAGAGCTTTAAAGATGAATGAAATCGAAAAGATATATAACTATGAATGTGAGGAATTTTCTTACCGTGACGAGGCTAAAGATTTGTGGTTATTTAGCTACCTCCTAAATGGAGCGAATATGAACGATATTATTAGGTTAAAGTATAAAAATATTGATGGTGAGTTCATAACCTTTATTCGTAGGAAAACAAGAAAGACAACAAAATCATCTAAACCAATAAGTGTTGCTTATACTGACGATTTAAGAAGACTAATTGACAAGTGGGGAAATAAAGACCGCTCTCCGGAAAACTATATATTTCGTTTCATTTCCGAAGATATGACCGAAAAGCAGATAAGACGTACCTTGGACAGATTAATCAAAAGAACAAATGACCACATGAAAAAAATTGCATCTGAGGTTGGTATTGAAAAAACAGTTACTACATACACAGCAAGGCATAGTTTTTCGACTGTATTAAAGCGTTCAGGTGTTTCTACTGAATATATTGGAGAAAGCTTGGGGCATAATAACCTTAGAACTACAGAGCTTTATCTTGATAGCTTTGAAGATGAAACTAAAAAAGAAGTGGCAAAACATCTAACAGCTTTCTAAACTTCTTGAAAGCCTAATATGACAATCTTCCAAAGAAATTATATAGAACGATTTAATTTCAGAAAATATGATAAAAACATATTTTTGTCACTATGAATTTATTATCTCTTACATTAATCGGAGTTGGCTTATCAATAGATAGCCTTGCTGCAAGTATTACAACAGGTGCTTGTTCAAAGCAAATAAAACTAAAACACGTTCTAAAAGTTGCTGCATTCATGGCGTTCTTTCAAGGAACAATGCCTTTAGTTGGCTGGCTTATTGGGAGTAGTTTCAAAAGAATAATTGAGGACTATGACCATTGGGTTGCGTTTATATTATTATTGGGTATTGGAGGAAAACTCATTTATGATGGTATCAAAAATTCGACTGAAGAGGCTAATACTAATCCGACTAAAAATATGCTTTTAGCGGGCATGGCACTAGCAACCAGTATTGATGCTATGATTTTAGGAATAGGTTTCGGATTGATTGAAATTAATATTTGGTTGGCAATGTTAATAATAGGTTCAACCACCTTTTTATTTTCCAGTGTTGGTGTTTTCGTTGGTGATAAGCTCGGTAACAAAATTAACAAGGGAATTGAAATATTCGGTGGCTTAGTTCTAATTGGATTAGGTTTGAAAATTTTATTGGAGCATATATACTTTTAGAAAATGGATTTTAATTTCAACAACATATTTGAACCGGAACTTCTTAAACAAATAAGCAATTTGCAGGAAGTTGATATCCCCAAGGGAACTATTATTCTTAAAGAAGATTCATATATAAAAGAGATTCCTTTAGTCGTTGAAGGAAAAATTAAGGTTCGGAAATCTGATGAAACCGGGAAGGAGATTATACTTTATCATATTAGTCCTGGTGAAAGCTGCATACTTTCAATTACGTCCTGCATTAACGAAAAACAAAGTAATGCTGAAGCCATAACAGAAGAAGCTTCAACATTAGTGGTAGTTCCTTCGACAAAAGTCAAGGAATGGATGGATACTTCTAAAAGTTGGCGAAAATTCGTTATGCAACTATACTACACAAGACTTGATTCACTACTTCAACTTGTTGATGGCATATCTTTCAAACAAACCGATAGCCGTTTATATGAAAAATTACAAAAGCTACAAGCCAAAGAAGGGAACACACTAAGAATTACTCATCAAGAATTAGCAAATGAAATAGGCACAGCTCGTGAAGTTATTTCAAGACTTTTAAAGCAATTAGAAAAAGAAGGTTATATATCCCTCGAAAGAGGAATAATAAAAATAATTCGACCTCTGTAACTTACGTCACAAAGTTAAGCCTGTGGCACTCTGTATATTTGTTAACAATTAGAAAATGTTTAACTAAAAATATACAGACATGAAGTGTAATGTTGGAAAAACAGACAAAGTAATCCGTGTTATTATTGGGCTGGCCATTGGTGCAGCAGGTTTCTATTTCAAAAGTTGGTGGGGGTTAATCGGTATTGTACCAATATTTACTGCATTAATAAGTTGGTGTCCTCTATACTTACCATTTGGTATTCAGACTTGCAAAAGATAGAACGTATTTATTTAAGCAATTAAAACCTTAATTGCTTTTAAGCGTATTGTATTTAGTTATGGATTAAAAATTTAAGCATATGAAAAAGATTAGTTATTTACTATTTGCTGCAATTTTCGTTTTTAGTTCTTGTAGCAAAGATGAAGAAAATGGAAGTGTGACACTTAGTTTAACAGGTGTTAATCAAACCCTAAAATCAGCAAAAAGTACTCTTGTTGCTGATGTGAAAATTACAGATTTCAAACTCTCTTTTAGAGATGTTGAATTTAAGTTGGATGAAAGTGATTTAAGCTCTACTGAAGTTCAATTTAGAGGCCCATACGATGTTGATTTGATGAGTGAGACTGATGCACTAAGTCAAACCATTGGAACGATTGATATTCCAGATGGCACATACAAAGTATTGAGATTTAAGTTACATAAAGATGCCGATAGGTTGGAAACAGACCCACTGTATGACCGTTCTTTATACATGGAAGGAACAATTGACGGTACTCCATTTGAGTTTTGGCATGATACAAGTGAAAATTTTGATTTTGAATATACAGGTGGTATTGTTGTTGCTGGAAACAATGTAGAAATAAACGTGAAATTCGTTATTGACCAATTTTTAAATTCATTGCACACAATTGATTTATCACAAGCAGTTGATGAAGATGAAGATGGATTAATAAAAATAAATCCGGATAATGATGATGGCAATG
>QKGS01000017.1 GCA_003250355.1 Bacteroidota bacterium | reverse complement strand
CTGTAATTCACCTGATTAGCAAAGCGAACCATTTCAGGGCGAAATCCAAAATGGTCTTTTACACATTTTTCGGTTTTGTTTTGAAAATCGAGCGATTTCCAATCGGAATATGAAAATACAGGAAATTCTTGTTTCAAATAGGCTCCGTTAAGTTCGTTTAATACATTGAAAGGCTGCCTGATAGCCGGAAGAGTTAATAGAGTAATTAGTATTATTGATAGTATTTTGTGTGTTTTATTCATATTAAAAACGGAAATATATAAACGGATTAAAGTCTTGAATAGTAATGTACCCTACCGATAAAAACAGTAGAATTAAGCTCACTGTGGTAGCAATTATATGGTACCTGTTAGAGTATTGTTCTCTTTCAAAAAAGAAATTTTGAATGCGCAGCCCATATTTACTTAAAGTGAAAAATGAAAAGATTAAACCTATAATTAGAAAGCTAACTGCTTTAGCCGACACATCGGGTGAGGTATTTATATTTTTGAAAGTAAACAGCGATTTGTAAAATTCCATAGCAGTATCCATAGTTTCAATTCGGAATATTACCCACAGTAATACTGTTAATATAAAGGTGTATATAAGTGAGATGAAACCAAGTTGTTTTAAAATGTTTTTCATGAACATTTTCTCAATAGTAAGGAAAAAACCATGCAGGGCACCCCATATAACAAAGTTCCAGCTTGCTCCGTGCCAAAAGCCCGAAATAATGAAAACAATCCAAAGATTGAAATAATTGCGCCATGCCGTTACTTTATTGCCTCCTAATGGAATGTATATATAATCGCGCATCCAGTTGCTAAGGGTAATATGCCATCAGCGCCAAAACTCGGTAATACTTTTTGAGGTGTAAGGGTTATTGAAGTTTTCCGGAAATCGGAAACCTAGCATACGACCAATACCAATAGCCATATCGCTATATCCGCTAAAGTCGAAGTATATTTGAATAGTGTAGGCAAGTGTAGCAATCCAGCTCGATACCGGCTCAAAACTTTCGGGTGGTGCATTAAATATAGTATCGGCAAATGCTCCAACGCTGTTTGCAATTAATACCTTTTTACTTAGTCCTATTATAAAACGGTAAAAACCGATTAACTTATTCTGGTAAGTTTCATTCTTTCTGCGGTCTCGTATTTGTTCAGCTATTTCGTTGAACCTTATAATAGGGCCGGCTATTAATTGTGGAAACAGAATAATGTACAGTATGTAGTCGGAAACAGAATCTAACGGTTTGTTGCGTTTGCGGTATATGTCTATTGAGTAGCTTATTTTCTGAAAAGTAAAGAATGAAATACCTATGGGTAAGCCAACTTTAATCCATTTAATAGCACTAAATCCGGCAACCGACAGGAACGCATTAAGGTTGTCGACAAAGAAATTGGCATATTTAAAATAAGCCAACATACCGATGTTTAAAATCAGTGATATTATTAGTAGAAGTTTAGGCTTTTTGTATTTATCGAAATTGTAGGTTATGTAATAATCAATAATGCAAGAACCTAATAGTATAAATATAAAAACAGGTGCACCCCAAATGTAAAATATAATACTGCCTATGAGTGCAGTTATATTGCGATGCTTTATGGGGGTAAAGTGGTATGCTAATAAAAATATTGGCAGGAAATAGAATAGGAATAGTACGGTGCTGAATATCATTAAGTTTTTTTTGTGTTATAATTTTTCGGGATCAAGTAATAAATCATCAAGATAAAATTCTAAAATTTCAAGAACCACTATATCTGGTTTTTCTTTTTCAATAATATCGTAATCAAAAGAATGATTTTTAGACCATAAGAAAAAAGAGTTTTGGAATTTATTAATTACAAATGGGATATATGCAATAGAATATGAATCTCTTACAAATAAAATATTTGGAGCCGATATGTTAGGGGTAATAGTCTTAATTAGCATTAGATTATCAGGTTTTCTATATTTGCAGATAATGCTTGTATCAGAATTAGTATTTGTATTAAATTCAACAATAGGTTTAATGCTTTTGCAATAAAAAAAACTTTTTTCATTTAACATATTCCCTAGATCACCATGCGAATAAACTTCTTCATTTTTTAATAAACTAATATTGTAAGGAGTTATAGTTGGGAAAGTCTTATTTATTTCAGTTAGTAAAGTGTTTAGGCCAATAATACCTCCATAGAAATTCCAATGCGTGTCATTTGGGTAATATATAATGTTATCATTTTTAGCATTTAAAAGATCGTATAGAGGGTCAATAATAGTGATGTTTGAATTTTCTTTTAAATATGATTTTATTTGATCAATCTTTCGGATGTTATTCTTTTTAATAAAGTTGTTAGGTGTGAGTTCATTATATACTTTGTCTTTTGTTGGAGGACAGAAAAAGTAGAATTTTATTCCCAATGAGGCTAATTTTTTTTGATGGTATTCTAAATTATGCTTAATAGTTTTTAGTTGGTTTTTATTAAATGTGCTAGTATCGTTGAGGTATTTGGTGTAAAAAAGCCAGTTGTTGTTTCCAATACTCACTATATCAGGAACACTGGATTTTTTTAATATTTTGTTTTTTATATAACCATCAATTGCAGTAAGGTCATTTTTAAAACCGAAAGAGTTAGCGAAGTATTTGCTGTATTTACGCATATAATTGAAAATATCATTTTCGGCAAGGTCGGGTTTTGTAATGGTTTCTTTAGTATTAGAATTGTTTGAGATATTAGCATTAACTAGAAGTGGTGTTGAAATAATTATTGAAAAAAATGATATAAATAATAAGTGTTTTATATTGATTGATCTAAATCTCGTATACTTTTTTATTAACAGTAGGAGTATTATGAATATGACTAATGATACAATTAGGCAGATGCATAATATTTTTTGGAGATATAGATTATTGTAAAAGTAATGGTGAAGATTCGTTCTTGTAACAGCTTCAGATGGTAATATATTGTTTTTTATGCCGAAGTAATTATTTAAAGAATATATTAAGGTGTTATTTGTTGTTGTAATTAGTATGTTTTTTAAGTCTTTATTAGAGTAAGTACGACTATTGTTGTTATTACTAAATTGTATGGAGAATATATCAATGTTGGAATTTGCATTGCTATTCGAAATTAATAAAGCTTTATTTAGTTCTTTTGGGGTTACTTCAATTTTAGAATAATAGTAGTTATTTGAAAAATTTGTAATAGTATTAAAATTTTTGTGATTCATAAATCCTTCCCAAGATTGAAACGTTATATCTTTCGGAGTTTTTGTTTGATATTTTATTGTTACATAGTTTTTGCTAGAATTATTACTAAATATGTAATTGGTGATAAAAAAGATTAACGGGAGTATTGGAAAAGTTAATAATATAGCTCGTATAATATTTGAACTGAGAGTTTTCATAGTTTGTTAAAATTGAAAATATATAAAAGGATTATAAGTACTTGCTGATAATGATAAAACAGATAAAGTGAAAATTATAAAATAAACGATTATTTCCACAATAGAGTATTTTTCAATAAAGTTGCGTACTTTAATCCAAGGCATAGAAAATATCACTCCAAGGGCAGTGGCTGTAATAATTTCGCGATTTGTAAAATCAGCAACAGTATAAGTAGTATTACTATTAAATGATAAAAGGCGGCTAAAATAATCGATAAAGTGGTGCATATCTTCAACCCGGAATAGAATCCACCCAATTAGTACTACGGATAGCATATATATATGGCTGAATATTTTAGGAATACGTGCAAGTATTTTGTCAAGTCCTATTCTTTCAATAATTAAAAACATACCGTGCCAAATACCCCATATTACAAAATTCCAACTGGCTCCGTGCCATAATCCTGTTACTAAAAATACAATGCCAAGATTTATATAGGTCATTTTAACACCTTTTCGGTTTCCTCCAAGAGGAATGTATAAATAGTCGCGAAACCAGTTTGATAGTGATATGTGCCAACGTCGCCAAAATTCTTTTATAGAAGTTGATATATATGGGAAATTGAAATTCTCCAATATATTAAAACCAAACATTCGTCCTAAACCAATAGCCATATCGGAGTAGCCTGAGAAGTCGAAATAAATTTGAAAAGAATAAAGAATAGCACCCCATACTAACAAACCTGAAGATAGTTCATCGGAAGGGAAGTTGAAAAAAGTGTCAGCATAGTAACCTACTGTATTTGCGATAATGACTTTTTTTCCAAGACCGGCTATGAATTTTTTAGTACCACTATAAAAAAGTTCAAATGTTATTTTTCGTTGCCGTATTTGTTCATTAATATCGTGATAGCGAACAATAGGTCCTGCAATAAGCTGAGGGAATAATGCTATGTATAAACCCAGGTCAACAGGATTTTTTGTAGCCTTGGTCTCTTTACGGTAAACATCGACCAAATAAGAAAGACTTTGAAATGTATAAAATGAAATACCAATAGGAAGTCTTACTTTGTTTATAGCAATAGTTCCAAGGTTTAGGCTGCCAAGTATAATATTTATGTTATCAACTATAAAGTTTGAGTATTTGAAATATACAAGTGCTAGTAGATTTATACTTACTCCTACTATAAGTAGTGTTTTTCTGTTTTTTATTTTATCGGGTAGTTTACCTATTCTCAGACCAAAGAGATGGTTTATTATTATCGGTTCTACTACCATTTTAGTGGATAAAGGTCTAAACCGCCATGAAAAAATAGTATCGCACTTCTAAAATTTTCGAACAAACGATAGCCTCTTCCTATAAGTTTTATTTCTTGTATTTTCCCATTAAGTCTTTCTGCCATAGCAT
>QKGS01000030.1 GCA_003250355.1 Bacteroidota bacterium | reverse complement strand
TATGTACACTTTTATGGCTAGCCTCGGCTTTTTGGCTTATGCCGAAGATACCACCAACAAAGGGCGAGCCGATATGACCCTGACCGGCCCGAACGAAATTGTAATACTCGAATTTAAAGTAGATATGCCCGCCGAAGATGCCCTACACCAAATTAAAACCAAACGGTACTACGAAAAATACCTCAGCCACGGCAAACAAATCTATTTTGTGGGTATGCACTTTAGCAGCGACGAAAAGAATGTTGTGAATATGGTATGGGAGAAGTTTGAGAATTAAAACTAAAACAGATGAAACCTGACACTGCAAAAAATAATAACTCAATAATAATAAAAAAGGCTTCGGGCGACACTGAGATATTCTATGCCTCAAAACTCAAACACTCTTTACAAAGAGCCGGTGCCGAAGAAGATACCATTGCAAAAATAGTTTCCGATGTTGAAAAATGGATATATCGTGGTGTAAGTACCAAACGCATTTATGCGAAAGCTTTTTCATTGCTACGCAAATACAAATCGGTTTCGGCAATGCGTTACCGCTTAAAGGGTGCAATACTGGAACTTGGCTCTACCGGATACCCTTTTGAAATACTTATTGGCGAACTATTTAAAAAAATGGGCTATAAAACCGAAGTGGGTGTTGTATGTCAGGGAATGCACGTAAAACATGAAATGGATGTAATAGCCTCCAATAATAATATTCAACATTTGGTTGAATGCAAATATCACAAAGACCAGGGTAAGCACGTAAGTGTGCAAGTTCCTCTATACGTAAGGTCAAGGGTTAACGATATTATTGATTACCAATCAACTCTGCCCGAATATAATGGTATGGAATACTTCGGATGGGTAGTTACCAACACCCGCTTTACTCCCGATTCTACCGGATATGGTAACGGCAGCGGGCTAAAGCTTCTCTCGTGGGATTATCCATACAACAACGGATTAAAAGAACTCCTTGAAAAACACAAACTCTACCCCGTTACTATTTTAAAAACACTTATTTCCCGCAATAAACAGTATTTACTGGAAAAAGGGGTTGTTACCTGTGAACAACTCAACAATAATATGAACATACTTCAGGAACTCAAGCTGAGTAAAGTAAAAACAAAAAGGCTTATGCAGGAACTTAATGAACTGATGTATTAGTTCTTAATAAGCCGCTCTGTATACTTTTCTCCTTCACCGGTAAGTACTTTATATATACACCCACCTGCTGCTCATTTACATCAGTAATACTTTGTATTAAACTTCCATTTATATTAAATAAATCAATTTTTTTCGGGCTTTTCGGACTTTTCGTGGTGATATGTTTTAAATGCGGTTGCCGTGGGGTAAACTTATATGTGTTTGTGTTCTTTACTTAAATTAAGTCGACAGTCCACAGTAAAAAAGAGGTCTGCAAACTGCCTACTGAAGACTGCCTACTAAAAACCGAAGCATATTTTAGGTGAATAAATAAAAAATCTTCCACTAAAAATGAGTAGTACCACTCCTACATAATAATGCACTATATTAAATTTTTCAAAAAAAACTACCTGAATAAATCCTCGTCTCTTATAAGCATTAGTAATGCACCATTTGGTAATATTACATACTTTTCATCGTTAAAAAATATTTCATGACCGGCATTCTGCATATATACTGCCAGGTCGCCAACCTTTGCCTGTAATGGAACATACTTAACCTCTTCTCTGTTTTTCCAGCTCTCCTCTGCTTCCTGAATTGCAGGTATGGGATACCCAGGGCCTATTTTAACAATGTATCCCTGCTGTACAGGTTCTTTCTCTTTTACTCCAGGTGGTAAAAACAACCCCGATTTGGTGCGTTCCTGAAGTGTAGTAGGCTTTATTAGCAAGTGGTCGCCTATGAGTATTACTTTTGCTAAATCTTTCGACTCAAATTTTATTGACATAAATGTTTTTTTGTGACAAAAATAGTATTTCAACCATAAATGCAAATAACGGCAAATGTATTAATCAAACCTTATTTATTATTTTTGCACTTATGATTCGTACCGCATTCATTATTATACTTATAACACTACCGAACTATATATATGCCAATGTATCAAGAGATACCATAAGGCTACGCAATACCGATGTTATGGAATATAATAACATATTGTATTTTGGCATTAAGGATAGCATAATACTTATTCCTCATGGTTCAGAATACAAACTATTCCGCAACCGCCTTGTACTAGAAAATGGAATAAAAAAGAATAGTAAAGCAGCCTTAGCTGCAAACTATATCTATCAACAATATTTAGGTATACTTCGAAACCAATTAATATCAGCAACTCCTCCAACCGATTTTATTTTTGCCGATAGCCTATTTTCAATTTTCGATGGTAAAATAATTAGAAATATCCGCTTTGTATCGGTCGATATTATTGATGGTAGTGTTTATGATACTCTGATTCAAAACAATACCGCTTTTGGTAATGTTATTGAAAAAACTCACATTTCAACACGAAAAAAAATTATCGCACAGAATCTTAAATTTAAAAAAAATGACATAGTTAATTCCCGCATAATTGCTGATAATGAAAGACTACTTCGTAACCTTCCGTATATTGAAGATGCAAAAATTATTCTTACCCCTGTTAACTATCTGTCAGACTCGGTCGATGCCACAATTATTACAAAAGACTACTATCACATAGCTGCCAACTTCGAACTGCTCGACTATAATTATTTTATAATAAACCCATACTCGGTCAATTTTCTTGGCTCCGGTAATCACTTAGGTGCTATATATATGTTCAACAACAATGGCAATCCGCCTCATGGATATGGTGCCAATTATCTAATTAATAATATTCTACACTCTTTTACATCAAGTGAAGTAAAGGTATTACGCACATTTAAAGAAGAATATGTAACCTCTGCAATAAATAAGCCCTTTTACACAACCGATACTCGTGCCGGCGGAAATTTTACCTACACTAACAAATACACTTCTATTGCCAATAAAATAAATTTGCCGGACAGCTCATTCATAAAAACCGATACAGTACAATTCAACATCTTCGATACATGGGCGGGAATATCTTTGTTCCCTAATACAGAGCTAAACAAATTATTTATAAACACATCGGCTGCATACAGTAGAACCAACTACTTTGAACGACCTTATATTTCTGCCGACTCAAACTTTTACTTTCACAATTACAACAATTATCTCACAGCTATAACTCTACGAAAAATAGCCTACATAAATGCAGTAAAAATATTGGGCTATGGTACTGTTGAAGCTATACCTACCGGGGTTAACATTCAACTTATTGGTGGTGTAAGTAAAAGCACATTTACCGAAAGGGTATACTTAGGTTCAAAAATAGAGGTGGCTAAGCTTGTAAAACATACAGGAATATTCAGCTTAAAACTATCAGCAGGCAGCTATTTCCGAAACCATATCAGTGAAGATGCTCTTACCGGCGGCAGACTTTTATACCTTAGTCCGTTAATAAATATACAAGACTTTGAACTCCGAAATATTTTCACCATATCATACACATCGCTTTTAAATAAAAAAATGCATTCGGAACTTGATTTTGGCTCAGGTATACGTAACCTAAAACAACTTGGTGTATATGGTAACAGTATTATGATTATGAGATACCAACCTGTTTTATTTACCCCTTTTTACCGAGCCGGGTTTAAATTTTCTATAACCCCTTATACCGATATTGGATGGTTATGCAAATCGGAGTTTTTCAATGAAAATAAAGAGTTCTATTCTGTTCACGGTATGTCGCTAAGTATAAAAAATGAAAGTTTTCGTGCTCCGGCGCTTAGTCTGAATATGGCATACTACCCTCCAAATGCTATTAACAGTGAACGCTTCATGATTCAGTTATTACTGAACGATTTACGTTTCAACTACTTATTTCCAAGTTTTAAACCTTCTGTAATTAGTACTTCCGATTTTGAGTAGTTTATAAAATAATCAGTACAGGGTTATAGGTTATAGGTTACAAGTTGCAGGGTGCAGGGGTGCAAGGAGACTGGAGACGGGAGACTGGAGACTGGAGACTGGAGACTGAAAAGTAAAAGGTGAAAGTTCTATTTCCTGTCTCCGGTCTCCGGTTTTCGGTCTCCTTAATTTGTTATAATTTGCGAATTAGCGGCTTTAATCTAATCCGTTATTCGTTACTATTCGCGAATTAGCGGCTTTAAATCGGAGAACATTATATTTCCATTTTTTACTATTTTTGTGCAAAACAATGGTTATGCAAAAAAGAAAAAAGCTTCCAATAGGCAAACAAACATTCCGTGACATACGTGACCCCAAAGAGAACTACGTATATATTGATAAAACACATGATGCGCTGAATATGATTGAAGACGGTAGCAACTACTACTTCCTTTCACGCCCCCGCCGCTTTGGTAAGTCGCTTTTTTTAGATACCCTTTCAGAAATATTTCTTGGTCATAAGCAACATTTCGAGGGGCTGCACATATACGACAAATACGACTGGGAACAAAGCTACCCGGTTATTAAAATATCGTTTGGTAGCGGCAGTTATTCCAGCAAAGTGCTTATTAACAATGAATTTGAACGAATATTTGCAGAAAACAATAAAACCTTAGGATTACATATTGCATATAAAGAATTAAGTGACTCACGAAAATGCTTTAATTCTCTTATTAATGAGTGCTATGATAAATATGGAAAAAAAGTAGTGGTTTTAATTGATGAATACGACAAACTAATTCTCGATAATATTGGCAATGACGATAAATCACTATCATTAGAAGCCCGTGATATATTGCGTAATTTCTATTCGGCGTTAAAAGACAACGACAACAAACTCCGC
>QKGS01000044.1 GCA_003250355.1 Bacteroidota bacterium | reverse complement strand
CAAGGTTTGGTACTTTCATTTTA
Source organism: Bacteroidota bacterium (assembly GCA_003250355.1). Taxonomy (GTDB): domain Bacteria; phylum Bacteroidota; class Bacteroidia; order Bacteroidales; family SZUA-534; genus SZUA-534. The sequence continues at coordinate 55,771 of QKGS01000044.1, read as the reverse complement.
TAAATAACACTATCGAGTTGTGGTACTTCCTTATCGAAAGTCAGATAGCCTGTTTGCCAAAGCAGTGCTACGATATTGATATGTTCAACATCGAACGATTCAAGTGTCTCTTCACTTACTGTAATATTTTCAAGGTCGGGCAAGTAGTATTTATTTTTTTGTAGAATATCAATCAGGAATTTCGGATTTCCGGTTTTCCACCAGTAATTGCTGAATTGTGCCCCTTTTGACAGAAAAAGCAGTATGTCGAATGGGTTGTAAATAGGTTCACCGAAATAGTTGTAACCATTGTACCATTGCTTTACTTTATCCAAATCAACCCCATCTAAATAGTCGGTAAACGATTCTTTTAAATCGTTGTGAGTGTATCCTGTTATGGTAGCATAGCGTTGGTCGATGGTAATATCTTCAATATTGTTGAGCCCGCTGAACAGGTTTAGCTTGCTGAATTTGCTAACCCCGGTCATAAATACAAAGCGGAGGTATTGGTCGCAAGCTTTTATTGATGTGTAAAATCCTCGAAGAATATTACGTGCTTCAAGGGCTGTCTCCTTATTTGTTATGTTATCAATTATAGGTTTATCGTATTCGTCAATAAGCAGTACTACTTTTTGGTTGTGTTTCTCATACAATATATTAATTAATCGCTTGAGCATACTCCCCATATCAATATTCTCAATATCTCGCTCAAAATCAATGTTGTACTGTTTGCAATTGGCTATGAGTGTTTCCCGAATCGAGTTTTCTATTAGTAGAGTGTTAGATAATCCTCCCCCTGTAAAGTCAATTTTAATAACCGGGTAGCTTTGTTCCCAGTCGTACTTATCGTATATGTGCAGCCCCTCGAAATGTTGCTTATGACCGAGAAATATTTCCGAAAGGGTATCTAAAAACAGCGACTTACCAAAGCGGCGGGGGCGTGAAAGGAAGTAGTAGTTGCTACCGTCTTCAATCATATTCAGCGCATCACGTGTTTTGTCAATATACACGTAGTTCTCTTTTGGGTCACGTATATCTCTAAAAGTTTGTTTGCCTATTGGTAATCGTTTTTTCTTGTACATAAACCATTGTTTTGTACAAAAATAGTAAAAAATGGAAATATAATGTTCTCCGATTTAAAGCCGCTAATTCGCAAATTATAACAAATTAAGGAAATCGGAAACCGAAGACAGGAAACCGGAGACAGAATATAGAAAATAGAAACTTGTAGCAGCCCACAGTCTCCTTGCAACCCTGCAACATATCTCATTTCCACATCATCAAATCACCACATCACCACACCATATTCATCAAATTCTTATCGTCGCTGTTGAAGAGTATTACAAACTGCTATTAATTTTTACTTTATTCTTCCGGGGTTTTTATTTATGAAATCTTTCCATGAATTGTAACTATTCCCTTCCACAATTGGTTTTCGCTGATAAAAATGGCACATTGCAGCAGCCAAACCATCGGTAGCATCTAAGTCGTTTGGTATTTCTTTAAATTTAAGTGTATGCTGTAATATTCCTGCAACCTGTTCTTTCGATGCTGTTCCTGTTCCTGTTATCGACATTTTAATTTTTCGGGGAGCATATTCAAATATTGGCATTTGGCGCGACAAGGCTGCTGCAATAGCAACTCCCTGTGCTCTGCCAAGCTTCAACATCGACTGTACATTTTTACCAAAGAAAGGGGCTTCTATTGCAAGTTCATCGGGGTGGTACGAATCTATTAAACCAATGGTGCGGTCAAATATATGCTGCAACTTAACATAGTGGTCGGTCATTTTTTTTAGGTCAATTACACCCATCGATATGAGTTTAGGGCTGTTTTTGAATACCTCTATAACTCCATATCCCATAAGATTTGTTCCGGGGTCAATTCCTAGTATTATTCGTTCCGACATTAATTGAGTTACAGGTGCAGGTTATAGGTTAAATGGTAACAGTAAAAAGGAGACAGGATTTCCTAATTTTCACATTATCTCATTTTCAAATTAAATAATCTCCAAATTAGCTTTTATTTTTTCGGCAATTGCAATAAATTCTTCTTGCGATAATTTAAGCTTTGGGTTTGAAAAGTGAACATCCGATTCTTTATTCATAGGTATTAAATGGATATGAGCATGAGGCACTTCCAATCCTAATACAACTACGGCGATACGTGTGCACGGCACTGTTTTTTCAATAGCTTTGGCTATTTTCTGCGAAAAGCGGTGTAGCCCGCCAAGAGTTTCAGAATCGAGGTCAAAGATATAGTCGACCTCTTTCTTTGGAATAACCAAAGTATGCCCCTCTTTCAATGGATTTATATCGAGAAAGGCGTAGTATTTATCGTCTTCGGCTATTTTGTAGCTTGGTATTTCTCCATTAACTATTTTAGTAAAAATGCTTGCCATGCTTTTATATAAATTGGTGGGGAAATGTTAAATATTAAGCAATAGGGCCTATTTCTAATATTTCAAACTCCATTTCACCCGAAGGTACTTTAACCTTAGCTATATCGCCCACTTTTTTGCCAAGCAGTCCTTTTGCAATAGGAGTTGCTATTGATATTTTACCGGCTTTCACATCGGCTTCGGTTTCCGATACTATTGCATACTGCATGGTAGCACCGTTTTTTATATTTTTAAGTTTAACTTTCGAAAGTATCTGAACAGCAGTATAATCGAGTTTCGATTCGTCAATAATACGGGCATTTCTGATTTTATCTTCAAGCTGCGATATTTTTAATTCCAATAAACCCTGAGCCTCTTTTGCAGCATCGTACTCAGCATTTTCCGAAAGGTCACCTTTATCGCGAGCATCCGCTATTTCCTGCGATATTCGCGGGCGGTCAACCGATTTAAGCTTATCAACTTCTGCTATAAGCTTTTTTAATCCTTCTTCTGTTATGTACGATATACTCATAATGATTGTGTTTAAATACGTTGCATAAAAAAATCCCCCATAATCAGAGGGACTATTCGTTTAATTAATTTATTACAAAGTTATAAATTTTTATTTCAAAACTAAAAGAATATTTCTAGGTGTACTTTCGGTTAAGTATTTCTGAATATATAACTGCCTGTTTTATATCGAACTTATTTTTCTTTTTGGTTTTTACCTGTTTTACAACCTTTTTTTCATTGTGTACTACCTGTGGCTGTACATTTTCAACCATCTGTACTTTCTTTTCTTCAGTCGGTTCATAAACTCTGTTTGTTGCTCGTGCTTGTACAAAAATATCGTCGTTGTTGGTTAATCCGCTATCAAACAATACATCGAATATGTCATTTTCTTTAGCGGTAGTTTGCTGCGCACTGCCGGCTTTATTTTTTTTGCGAAGAGCCCCAACTGCAAAAAAAAGTATTGCAAGTATCAAACCTATTATCTGTCCGAAATCGTCCATATTTATTGTTTTTGTTTTGTTTTTCTGTAATTATACTCTTTTTTTCTGAACCAGCTTACTATTGTTTCATTTCCTGTATTATTTCTATTTGCCTTTTTCTCGTTTTGTTTCATCCGCTTTTGTACCTCTTTTTGCTGAATTGAGCGTGTATGTTTTTTGGCAGCTTTATCCTGAGCTTTGCGCTCTTTTATTCTCATTTTACTCTCTTTGCAAGCTGCCCTGTACATTTTATCGCCTTTAATAAAACGGACAATTGATACTGTTAGTTTTTTGTCAGATTTAGCATCAACACTATATTTGTACTGATTCTGTGCCGACAAAACAGTATTCAATGCCAAGGTGCAACAAATAATTATTAAAAAACGTAATATCAAAACAGATTTAAATTATGACTATTCTAACAAATATAATAAGGTTTTTGCTCATTTTCACAGTTTTAGTAAGTTTTACTTCATGTGGCAAAGACACCAATAAAGTGCCGGGTGCTTACGTAAATTTTTCAATTAACTTGAACGACCCCGAATATCAGGAACTAAATGCTCCGGGTGGTTATGTAATGGTTCACGGTGGAGTTAACGGAATACTTCTGTACCGTGCCGATGTAGATAACTTTAAGGCATATGACCGCACCTGCACTTACGATGTGTATACCGAAGGATGTCGAGTTAGCAACAAGGCAAACCATTCGTATGTTGAATGTAACTGTTGCGGTTCACAGTTCTGGATATTTTCAGGCTCTGTTTATAAAGGGCCGGCTCAACAATCTCTGCGTGAATACAATACCAGCTTTAACGGCTCCGATTATTTAACCGTTCATAACTAATACAAATAAATGAAAACAGCGTTAATTATTTTTCTGCTATTTTCACTTTCGTTAAATGGGCAGCAAACTCACACTGTGAGCAACTTAATTAATAATACTGCTCCTAATTATTCATTCTGCGACATTTATAAAAATGAAACAAACTTGCATAGTTACAATGGCAATGTTATTGTTCTATTGTTTGTGAATGAATACAACAGTCAATATCAAAAGCTATTGCAGAAGGTGGAGAACGAATTATGGTGTTCGCTTAAAAATGAAAAATTCAAAATTTTCTGCATTAGCCATAACATAACGCAACGTAGATTATTAAGAAAATCAAAAATATCTTTTCCAATTATTTCTAATTACAAATCAGATGTTTTTAAGCTATATAACATTACCGGTTCACACCCGCAAGTAGTAATAACAGACCGAAATTTACAGGTAATATATGTTTCTGAATTATCTGATTATAAGCATTTTGAATCAATTAAAAGAGTAATATACGATGAAGTTTTTCCGAAATAAAAAGGGGGATAATACTTTTTCAGTCGATTCAAAAGTAAGCCTTTTGACAAAAATGATTGGGAATGACGAAAATGTGCTTACTTTTTTGCACAATACTAATACTGAAGAAACGGCAGTACGTATATTGCGTAAAGGATTCAGGTTTGTTTCGCATCTTGAATATACTACCGATATGGTATCGTTGCGCGACCCTCTAACAATAGAGTATTTTACCATGACACGTAAAATGTACGGTAGTTATACCATAATAATACAAATATCGAGAGATATGGCTAAAAAATATACTAAACTGCTTGAGGGGGTTAATCATCATTTTTATGAAGCACTTACAATTAAAGAACCTGTAAAAAATTCTGATGGTGAATTTATGTACAAGCTTGCTCCTCAATTTATTAAAGGATATGTTAATATTGAAGAGGATACTTTTATAACCAATTCAATATTTGACCCATATAACGACATGAAAATTTTTGAACAGAACACAAGCAAGTTATTAATATGTAAAAAAGAGGATGATCAATTTTGAACATCCTCTTCATATTATTGCTTATAATTGCTCTCTTATATAATTCCAGGTTGATTCCTCCATTTTAGCACCAATTACCTCAATAACCTTACCCGATAATAATGCACCCCAGCGACCACATTCATTGAACGATTTACCTTTCACCAATCCGCTCAAAAAACCTGCTGCATATAAGTCGCCGGCTCCTGTTGTGTCAATGGGGTTAACATCAATAACACCAACTTTATATACATTGCCATTATTTTTAATAAATGAGCCATCCTTACCCATTTTAACAACAGCTGTCTCGCATTGTTCCGCTATTTCATTTAAGGCATCTTTAGGAGTTTTGCCGGTATAGGCTTTTGCCTCTTCCTCGTTAGCAAATACTATATCGACATACTCTGCTATAATGCGTTTTAGAAAATCTAAATTAGCTTCAACAACATTAAATGCAGCCAAATCGAGCGATACCTTAACTCCTGCCTGCTTGGCAAGTTTTACGGCTGTTTCAATTAATTCATGATTCTGTACCAAATAACCTTCAATATGAAAAATATCATATCCGTTAAACTGTTCAATATTCAAGTCGGAAGCCGACAGCTCAACTGCTGCACCTAAAAAGGTAGCAAAAGTACGTTCTGAATCGGGTGATACCAAAGCAATCGCCTTTCCCGATTCCGTATTACTTTCAAGCAATAATGGCTTAATTCCCGCACTCAGCATATCGTTTTTAAATATAGCTCCGGTTTCATCCTTACCAACTTTTCCGATAAATCCGGTCTCAACACCAAGCTTTGCAATACCGTGAATGGTATTGGCTGCCGAACCACCCGAAGCAAGTTTCTTTTCAAACTGTTCAGTTTTTTCTGATACTTTAGCCGATGTTGCACCATCAACCAATTGCATACTACCTTTCGGTAAATTCAATTCTGCAAGTACATTATCATTATCTATTCGGGTCATAATATCAACCAAAGCATTGCCCAAACCAAGTATTTTTGCCATATCTAATTAATTTTATATTGAGTCTATTTTTTTATTAAATCTTTAAGTACGATATACAAAGCTGCTACTACCGAAAACAGAGATAGTATAATTGTAAACACCGGAATATCATTACTCATTCGGGCATCAATTTTAACACCTGCAAATGTGCCTAAAAAAATTATGCCAAGCATTTCAAAGGCAAGCCCCGAATACCTGGCATAATTTCTTATATCTCTGTTATTTTTTTTATTTCTTTTTGTCATCGATAGGTTTTGCTGCAAAACTTGTTGCGGCCGGTTTAACATCCATTTTACAAGTTCCTGTAAATACAGCTCCCGGTTCTACTGCCATTTTTGTGGTAACAATATCACCAAGTATTTGTGAAGTAGATTTAAGCGACAATAATTCGGCAACTGTGATTTTACCTTCAATTTTACCCTCTATCTCGGAATTTTTACAAGTAACTTCACCTTTTATACTTCCCGAATTGCCTATAACTAATCTACCTTGAACATTAAGGTTTCCAACCAGATTGCCGTCAATACGAATATCGCCTGAGCAATTTACGTCGCCGGTAATTGAAGTGCCGGCTCCTATAATATTAATTTGTTTTTGTTCTGTTTCAAATGCTTTAGCCATCTCTAATTTGGTTTATTTGTTGTCAAAGATTTGTTAAAAATATTAATTTTTAAACATTTTAAAAACGATAAAAACAAAATTATATTTTATCGCCGTCGTAAGCCCATTTAAGTAAAATAGTACCCCAGGTAAACCCGGCTCCAAAAGCCGACAATACAATATTCTCACCTTTTTTAAGCTGGTTCTCCCATTCCCATAAACATAAAGGAATGGTTGCTGAGGTTGTATTTCCGTAGTTTTGGATATTAATCATCACTTTTTCAGGAGACAAACCCATTCTGCGGGCAGTTGCATCAATAATACGCATATTAGCCTGATGTGGAACAAGCCATGCCAAATCATCAGCGGTAAGGTTGTTGCGTTCCATTATTTCAACTGAAACATCGGCCATATTCGATACTGCATTTTTAAATACTGTTTGCCCATCCTGATATATGTAATGCATTTTATTGTCGATAGTTTGCTGCGATGCAGGATAACAAGAGCCTCCACCTTTCATATATAAGTGATTGCGACCAAAACCATCTGATTTGGCAATATAATCAACCATTCCTGAATTATCGTCAGTAGTTGGTTCAATTAAAACAGCAGTTGCAGCATCGCCAAAAAGCGGACAAGTGGTGCGGTCAGTATAGTCGGTAATACCCGACATTTTTTCGGCACTTACAAGAAGTACCTTTTTATAATGCCCCGATTCTATAAACTTGGCAGCTGTAATGAATGTAAAAATAAAACCCGAACATCCGGCATTAATGTCGAAATGGAATGCATTTTTAATTCCTACTTTATCGGCAATAATACTTGCAGTTGCAGGAAATGGCATATCGGGCGTAACCGTTGAACATAATACTAAATCAATGTCGTCGGGTGATACGCCTGTTTTTTCAAACAATTGCTTAACAGCTCTTTCACCCATATACGATACCCCTAAACCTTCACCTTTCAGAATGTGACGTTCTTTAATGCCTACGCGCGACATTATCCACTCGTCAGAGGTATCAACCATCTGGCTTAACTCATGGTTGTTGAGTATGTATTCAGGAACATATGCTCCTACACCGGTAATAGCTGCTTTTATTTTTGACATTATTTATAAAGGTCTTTTATTATTTCACATACTTCTGCTTCAATTACACTTTTGGTTTTCATAACCATATTTCTGATAGCTATATCGTTAGATGCACCATGTCCTATAATAACAGGAGCATTAACACCTAAAATAGGTGTACCTCCGTATGATTCGGAATTGAAGCGGTCAAAAAATTCGTCGCTGATGTTTCTCTTTTTTATAAGCTCATAAAAGCCTTCAGCTTCTTTTAGTACAATATTTCCGGTAAAACCATCGCATACCACCACGTCGGCCGGGCAATGTCCAAAAAGCTGATTACCTTCAACATTGCCAATGAAATTAAAGTCTTTACTGTCTTTCATAAGCTCAAAAGTACTCTTGGCTACAAGATTACCTTTTTGGTCTTCTTCACCTATATTAAGTAAAGCAACTTTTGGATTTTCTACGCCATAAAGTTGGCGAGCATATACTGAACCCAATACTCCGTACTGATACAGAACATCGGGACGACAGTCGGGGTTAATGCCTACATCGAGCAACAATGAAGGTGTTTCGCCAAGCTGTGGCATTTCGGTAGAAATGCAAGGTCGAATAACACCGGGTATTGATTTTATTGTATACATAGCCCCAACCAGCATAGCCCCGGTATTTCCGGCGCTGGCAAAACCATCAATTTTATTGGCATATAAAAGCTTAAAGCCCAAAGCTATACTTGAATCGGGCTTAGCGCTAAATGCTTTGGCGGGGTGATCTGCCATGGTTATACAGTCGGTGGTATGCACTATTTCAAATTTATTGTAATCGAAATTTTGTGCATTACATATCTCAACGATTTTATCTTTATCGCCAATTAACACCAACTGCACTTCGGCAGGCAGTTCTTTTTGGGCAAGAATAGCTCCTTTTACTGTTGCGTCAGGAGCAAAGTCTCCTCCCAATATATCCAAACCAATTCTCATAAATGCTTATTTAATTAAGCAACTACTTCTTTTTCTACTGCAAGCTTACCGCGATAGTAACCACACTCAGGACATACATGGTGGTATTTTGTAGCCGTACCACAGTTTGAACATGCAGCTAAAGTTGGAGCTACTGCTTTGTAGTGAGTCCTTCTTTTATTTCTTCTTTGCTTAGATGTTTTGTGTTTAGGATGTGCCATTTTAAAACTCTTTAATTAATTAAACCTCTCAATTTATCCCATCGGGGATCATCTATCTCATCATCATCGTTATTGACATTCATACTGTTCAAGCGCGCCAACATATCGGGATTACACATACTTTCACCCTCTTCATTGTCGCCATGAATTCTTTGCAAAGGCAATGCAAGTATTATAAATTCATATATATATTTACTCAAATCGATAGTATCTTCCGATTCTGATATATATACTAATTCATCGGTTACTTCTTTGCTCTCATTTTTAAACTCAAAAAACATTTTATTCTCTGCATCTACATCTTGATCACACATATCGAGACACCGATCGCACTCAACCGAAACTGTTCCGTTTATTGTAAATAAAACTTCAAGCCCGGTAGTACGTTTTGTAAGTTCAACCTCTGCTGTTAGTTTCCCGTGTTCAATTTCTGATTCGGGAAATATTTTAAAGAACGCATCATTAATATCAAATACAAAACTATGCTTACCTTCTTTAAGACCTTTGTACTGGATATTGTATTCCATCTTTTAACTTATTTTAAAAACGGTGCAAAAGTATAATAATAATGCCCAAATAAAAAATAAAGCGGGCAAATTTACATTTATGCTATGGTTTATACAAATTATTTACTGATAAAAGTTTAAAGAAATACTAACTCAAAACATAGTAAGGGTTTGAGAACAAAAAGCTCTGCATCGTAATCATTGTTTGAAATATCACTCTTACTTATCTTTAGGTAAAGTTATTTTAAAAGTTGTCCCTTTATCTATTTCAGAATTTTGAACCGTTATTTTCCCTTTATGATAATGCTCAACTATCCGTTTTGTTAGCGATAAACCCAAACCCCAACCGCGCTCTTTCGATGTGTATCCGGGTTTGAATATGGTTTGTTGTAGTTTTTTAGGTATCCCTTTCCCGGTATCACTCACATAAATAACTACATCTTTTTTCATCTCTTTCAGGGTTATATCAATACCCCCTTTGCCATCCATAGCATCGGCGGCATTTTTAACTAAATTTTCAATCACCCAGTAAAACAAGGGTGGGTTAAGCGGCATTATTAAATTACTAACGTTGTCGCAATTGAAAGTAATGTTGATATGACGCGATGTACGACTTTGCATATATTGAATTACCGACTGCATAACCTCACAAATGTTCGACAATGGCAAATCGGGTAGTGAGCCTATTTTTGAAAAACGCTCCACAATAGTGTTCAAACGGGCTACATCCTTTTCAAGTTCAGGTATAAATGTTGCATTATCGGCATTTTCGGCCAAAACATGAATCCATGCATTAAGCGATGAAATAGGTGTTCCCAGCTGATGGGCTGTCTCCTTTGACATTCCTACCCATACCTGGTTTTGCTCTGCTTTACGTGAGCTGCTGAATGCAAAATATGCAATAAGTACAAATAGTGATATTACACCAAGTTGAACATATGGATATATTGAAAGTTTTCGCAATAAAATGGAATCATCGTAATAGATAACATTTTTTACCCCCTTGCCTAAGTCAATTATTATAGGTTCGTGGCCGTTTTTTATCTCCTGAAATCGTTTATATAAATATTTTTGACTTGAAGCTTTCGACGGTTTTATATTCGCTGTTGATATAATGCTGTCGCCGCTTTGTGTTGGCTTTGTTAAAAAAACAGGAATGGTTTTATTGTTGGCAATTACATTTACATAAAAGCTTATATCGGCATTCAGGTCGTTGTTAACAGCTAAGTGTTTTGTTGCCTCAGCCCATATCTCCATTTTTTTACGTTCTTCAACCTTCATTTTGTCTACTAAGCTTTTGGTTGAATATAGTGAGGCGGCTCCAATTAAAACTGCTACAAACAAGAGTGTGTATTTCCAGTTACGCTTTATGTGGTATGTTTTCACTTGAATAAAATTAATTAAATGTTTGTTGTTCAATAAATTATTTCCTGATAGAGATATTAAAACGAAATTTATCGTATAGAATTGTCAATCAAACAATATTAATGTGATATTTTGCAAGAAAACCTAAAATATAATCAGTATTGCTATTTAGCAATTATCAAAAAATAATTTTTCTTCCCTTTTTGCACAAGTAAATATTTTCCGTTTATCAAGTTGTTTGTATTAACAACAACATCGAGCGAAGCTATTTTTTCTTTATTCATACTTACACCGCCGCCTTGAAGTAATCGGCGAAGTTCTCCTTTCGACGGGAATACCCGGGCATTTTCGGTTAATAGGTCTACAATATTAATTCCTTTATTTAGAGCTGATTTCTCAATATCAAATGTTGGAACTCCTTCAAATACTGAAAGGAATGTTTTCTCGTCGATTTTTGCTAAAGCGTCGCTTGTTGAATTTCCGAAAAGTATTTGCGATGCCTCTATGGCTGCATTAAGTTCTTCTTTAGAGTGAACCATTATTGTAACCTCTTCGGCCAGTTTCTTTTGGAGAGTACGAACATGAGGAGCTTCATGATGTTGAGCTATAAGCGTGTCGACCTCATTTTTCGGAAGCATTGTAAATATTTTAATATACTTTTCGGCATCGGTATCGGAGGTGTTTAGCCAAAACTGGTAGAATGCATACGGAGAAGTACGCTCAGGATCGAGCCATACGTTGCCGCTTTCTGTTTTTCCGAATTTGCCGCCATCGGCTTTAGTAATAAGCGGACAAGTAAGTGCAAATGCTTCGCCCGATTCCTTGCGGCGAATAAGCTCTGTGCCGGTAACAATATTACCCCATTGGTCGGAGCCTCCCATTTGAAGCTTGCAGTTCATGTTTTGATACAAGTACAAAAAGTCGAATCCCTGAACAAGCTGATATGTAAATTCGGTGAACGACATTCCGGTTTTCGATTCAGCACCTAAACGTTTCTTAACCGAATCTTTTGCCATCATATAGTTAACGGTAATATGCTTACCTATGTCACGAATAAATGCAAGGAACGAAAAGTCTTTCATCCAGTCGTAATTGTTAACCATCACGGCTTTGTTATCTTCTTTTGAGTCGAAATCGAGAAGTTTCGATAACTGATTTTTCAAACACTCTTGATTGTGTCGAAGGGCATCTTCGGTAAGGAGGTTTCTCTCCTGCGATTTGCCCGAAGGGTCGCCTATCATGCCTGTTGCGCCACCCACAAGAACTATTGGACGGTGTCCGGCAGCCTGAAAGTGTTTGAGCATCATTACCCCAACCAAGTGACCTATGTGTAATGAATCGGCTGTGGGGTCAATGCCTACGTAAGCCGATGTCATTTCTTTATCTAATTGCTCTTTTGTTCCCGGCATTATATCGTGTATCATCCCGCGCCAGGTTAATTCCTCTACAAAATTCATATTGTGTGTTGTTTTAGTCTTTTTATTGAGGTGCAAATTTAATTAATATGTTCAGAGTTTAAAATGGAACAAAACCATATCAAAATCTTATTTTAAAGAAATGACTAGATTTGCGACAAAGCTAGTATTATGAAAAAATATTTTAACAACATTTATACACATCTGTTCATTATAGGTTTTATAATGATATACGTTTCCAGTAACATAAGCTGGGGCAACGACCGCTGGACAGGAATACTCGAAAGCGATGCCCGAGCTTACTATGCCTACCTGCCGGCTATTTTTATTTATGATGATTTGAACTTTAGTTTTTTTGATAGTATTGAAGGTGAAAAATATTACAATCCAAACTTTTACTACGACTATCGTGCAGGGTATAATGGGAAAGTTGTAAACAAATATTACTGCGGAACTGCACTGGCTGAATTGCCTTTTTTTACTGCTGCACACTTAATAACAAAATTTTCAAATGGCGATACTGACGGTTATTCAAAGTTTTATCCCATTTTTATAAATATAGGTGCGGTACTTTATCTGTTGCTCGGATTGTTTTTTATAAATAGAACGTTGGATATATTTAATGTTGTAACTAAATACCGATACCTTACTTTATGGGTAATGGCTTTTGGTACAAATGCATTTTATTATACTATTGGTGAACCCGGAATGTCGCATATCTTTTCATTTGCATTTATTTCAATTTTACTTTATCAATTGCTTAAATATTTTGAAACCCCCAACTCAAATAGAATTATTTATATTTCATTACTACTTGGAGTAATAACATTAATAAGGCCTGCCAATCTTATAGTAATACTATTAATACCTTTTGCGGCAAGAGGTGTGGAGTCGCTAATTGGTGGTATTAAGTATCTGTTTAATAAATACATTACATTAATAGTGTCAGTGGTTGTATTTGCTCTAATAGCTTCAATTCAACTTATTATATATAAAGTATCTACCGGCGATTTTTTTGTTTACTCGTACGGGCAGGAAGGTTTCAATTTCCTGAAACCGAATATATTAAAAATATTATTCAGCTATAAGAAAGGATTATTCTTGTACACACCCATATATCTTGTTTCATTATTTGGATTATATCATTTTTTCAAAAGAAGTAAATATGAATTTTTAACGCTATTTTCATTTTTATTCATAATCATCTATGTTTTTTCATCATGGTGGATGTGGTTCTACGGAGGCAGCTTTTCGTCAAGAGTATTTGTTGAATATATTCCTGTATTTGCTATACTTATGGGGTTGGCACTACAAAATATAAAATCGATACGTTTACGTAAAGGATATATTTCAACTATTATTTTTCTTGCAGTTATTTGTCAAATACAAACCTACCAGTACAGGTACAATTTAATTCACTGGAGTGAAATGAATAAGGAAAAGTATTGGAATGTATTTATGCGGATAGATATGATTATAGAGCACGAATAGCGCAATTACAAATCGAGCTTCAGTTGTTCATCCTTGCATCGGAACGATTTGCGGTGATGTTCACATATATTGTACTTTTCTATTGCCTTACGGTGTGCTTTGGTTGGGTAACCTTTGCTTTTATCCCACCCATATTGTGGCAATAGGTGGTGTAGTTGCATCATATAATCGTCGCGGCAGGTTTTAGCAAGTACTGAGGCTGCTGCAATGCTCATATACTTGCCGTCGCCCTTTACAACTGTTTGGTAAGGAATTTTGCAGTAAGGCTTAAACCGATTGCCGTCAATGATTATATGCTCAGGCTGAACGGTTAATTTTTCTAAAGCCCGGTGCATTGAATATATTGATGCATTTAAAATATTAACCTCGTCTATTTCCTGTGGCGAATATGAAGCTACCGCATAGGTAGTTGCATTTTTATAAATAAATTCGCGCAATTCATATCGGCGTTTTTCCGACAATTGCTTCGAATCATTCAGGTATGGGTGTTCAAAATCGGGAGGGAGAATAACCGCTGCCGCAAATACCGGACCAGCTAAACAACCGCGCCCGGCCTCGTCGCAACCGGCTTCTATCACATTAGGCTTTAAATAAGGGAGTAATGCGGGCATTATACAAAACACTTTTCGATACCTGCCCAGAGGTTTTCGGCCGATTTGTCCCAACTGAATTTTTCGCGCTGTATGCGCCCTTTTAAAATGCAGCACTTACGTAAATTTTCATCGCGTGCCATTTTAATTATAGCATCGGTTATTGATGAAACAGAATATGGGTCGACCAATAAGCCGGCATCGCCAACCACTTCGGGCATAGCTGTTATATTGCTGCTAATAACCGGCACATCGCATTGCATCGCTTCAATAAGGGGTATGCCAAAGCCTTCGAGAATGCTTACCAATAATAGTGCTTCGGCCGAGCCGAGTGTTAGCCGCAATATTTCGGGAGTTAACCTTCCGGTAAATATTACATCGTTCTCGAACTGCATCTCCTTTAGTGTTTTCTCCATTCCCGGATAATTCCACATACGCTCACCCACAATTACCAACTTATGCGGCAATTGTGTGCTTATTTTAAATGCATCGAAAGCCTGAAGCATACGCTCTATGTTCTTGCGCGGATTTAGCGACCCAACATATACAAAATACGGACACCCTTCGGCCATTTGCCCTTGTGTTCCCTCTTTCTCTTCGGCAGTTACAGGGGCATATACACTGTTTACACCGTTATATATTACATCAATTTTATCGGGGTTTATTCCAAAAGTACTTATCATATCATTTTTCGAATACTCAGAAACTGTTCCCAAACGGGTAACGTTTTTTGCAAAACGTGGATAATAGTAATTGAAATATTTTCGTGTAAAAAAAGGAAAATCGGAAGGGTTGTGTATCGGGTTTATGTCGTGTATAACATTGTAGGTTTTAAAATCTTTACATAGAGTTGTCCAACCATCAGTAGACAGAAACAAATCGGCTTTGTGCTTTTTTACAATACTCGGTATTATATGTTCAAATCTGAGATACCATAGTACTGCATGACGAGACGGAATACTGGTTTTAACCGGAATAATATTATCGGAAAAAATAAACGATTCGTCCCATGGGCGGTCAAAAATAAATAGAAATTTATGCTCCGGATGGTTTTGTGTAATACGCTTAAGCGTTTCATATCCGAACCAGCCCATACCTTCAAGGCGATTCTTTAAAAAAAGCTTGGTGTTTACTGCTATTAACATATGCCTTTTTACGATTTTAAACCGGCAAAGTTAGTATTTTATGTATATGATGTTTACTAACACAATATACTAACTAAAAAAACGTATATAATATTTATTGGTCAAGTTCTTTTGTGGCTGATAATGAGGGTATGATATCGTTATCGTAAAGGGTAAATAAAAATTAATATATACGGCTTGCACTCTTATAAGTATGAAGTAGTATATTTGGCGCAAAATTGAAAATAATTTTGAAGAAGACATTTATAACAAACCTTGCCTTACTATTGTTTCTTAACCTGTTGGTTAAGCCGTTTTGGATTTTTGGTATCGACCGCCAGGTGCAAAATGTAGTAGGTGCTGAATCGTACGGTTTTTATTTCGCTTTGTTCAATTTTTCGCTACTGCTCAATATTCTGCTCGACTTTGGTATTACCAACTTCAATAATCGCAATATATCGCAAAATACCCAACTGCTCAACAAACATTTTTCAAACCTTATAATGCTTAGAGTATTTCTCGGATTGGCTTATTTTGTTATAAGTATTGCCGCTGCTGCACTATGGGGTTTTCAGTGGGGCGAAATAAGGTTTCTGTTACTGCTTTTGGTAAATCAGTTTTTATTGTCGTTTATTCTTTATTTGCGTTCTAATATTGCCGGGTTACATTTATTTAAAACCGACAGCATAGTGTCGGTACTCGACCGCTTACTAATGATAGCAATATGCAGCGTATTGCTTTGGGGCAATATTACCGACACAAAGTTTCAAATAGAGTGGTTTGTGTATGCTCAAACCGTAGCTTATTCTATAACAGCACTGGTAGCTTTTATACTTGTATTAGCTAAAAGCGGAAAAATTAAAATAAACTTTGACCGTAATTTCAGTTTGGCTATTTTAAAACAAAGTCTCCCTTTTGCTTTGCTAACATTACTTATGGCATTTTACAATCGTATCGACTCTATAATGTTAAAGCAATTGCTCCCCAATGGTAATTACCAATCGGGAATATATGCGCAGGCGTTCCGAATACTCGATGCTGCAAGTATGTTTTCGCTTCTGTTTGCAGGGCTTTTATTGCCTATCTTTTCAAAAATGATAAAGGAAAAAGAACCAACAGGGCAACTAGCGGTACTTTCATTTTTACTGATAGCAATACCCGCACTGATACTGGCAGGGGGATGTTTCTTTTATAGAAATGAGATTATGACCCTAATGTACCATAATCATGCTAATGAGTCGGCTCCAATATTTGCTTTACTCATGATGGGTTTTGTATCAATATCGGCAACATATATATTCGGAACATTGCTTACTGCTAATGGTAGTTTAAAGCAACTCAATATAATGGCTGCTGCCGGAATGGCCATAAATATTATTCTTAACATAATACTTATACCTCGCTACGAAGCGTTTGGTGCTGCTGTAACCAGCTTTACAACACAAACCATAACCGCTGTTATTCAGATAGTTCTGGCAATTAAAATCTTTAAATTCAGGATAAATTATAAACTTTTAATTTTATTACTCATATTTGCAACCGGAGTAGCCCTAGCCGGAAAATTGTCATATAACCTCCCTTTCAGTTGGTATATCAATATTTCTATTATGGTTGCTTTCAGTGCATTACTTTCATTAAGTATTGGGCTTATTAAAATTAAAGACATTTATAAAATTATTAAACACGATTAGTTAACTAAAACATTGAATATGAGTTATCAAAAACTGAATATCTACGTTGGCTGGTTTACATTTTTAGTAGCCTCGGTTGTGTATTTGCTTACAATAGAACCAACTGCAAGTTTCTGGGATTGTGGCGAATTTATTGCCACCGGATACAAGTTAGAAGTAGGACACCCGCCGGGTGCACCATTCTTTATGTTACTTACACGTTTCTTTAGCTTATTTGCCATGGGCAATGTTCAAAATGTTGCATTGTTTGCCAATGTAATGTCGGCATTGGCAAGTTCGTTTACAATACTCTTTTTGTTTTGGACTATTACCCACCTTGCTAAAAAACTTTTCAGCGGCGAAGAATCTTCTGCCAATAACCTTGCTATTATAGGTAGCGGACTGGTTGGAAGTTTAATATACACTTTCTCCGATACATTTTGGTTCTCGGCTGTTGAGGGCGAAGTATATGCTACATCGTCGCTTATTACAGCTGTTGTATTCTGGGCTATTCTGAAGTGGGAAAACATAGCACACGAAAAATATGCCGACCGATGGTTAATATTCATTATGTACCTAGTAGGCCTTTCTATTGGGGTGCACTTACTTAACCTGCTTGCAATTCCTGCCATTGCACTGGTGTATTATTTCAAGAAATTTGAAGTTACACGCAAAGGTGTAATCAAATCGCTTGTAATATCATTTGCAATACTTGGTGCTGTTATGTGGGTTATAATACCCGGTACTGTTAAGGTGGCTTTTGCGTTCGATAAACTTTTTGTTAATTCATTCGGGATGCCTTTTAACAGCGGAACTCTTTTCTTTGTTATTGCTCTTGGCGCAGCTCTTGCATGGGGCATTATGTACACACGCAAAAAAAACAAGGTTATGCTTAACTCTGTTATTATTGCATTTACTGTAATGATGATAGGATATTCGAGCTACGGTGTAATAATTATACGCTCAAATGCAACACCACCAATTGACCAAAATAATCCGGAAGACCCTAATGCGCTGTTAAGCTATCTTAATCGTGAACAGTATGGTTCAAACCCGCTTATTTCGGGACAGTACTATAATACCCCTATCGATGTAAAAGACCCCTATTCGTATGGTTCTCAAACTTACTATAAAAAGGATGGCAAATACGTTCAAGGTCGCCGTAAGTTCGATTACAACTACAACGACCAAATGACAACAATATTCCCGCGTATGTGGAGTTCGCAAGGTCATCATGTTGCCGATTATAAGGAATGGGCTAAGGTTAAAGGGCGTAAAGTAAAAACCATGAATAACCAAGGCGAAATGGAAACGTTCACAAAACCTACTATGGTTGAGAACCTTAGATTTTTCTTCCGTTACCAAATTGGGCATATGTACTGGCGATACTTTATGTGGAACTTTTCGGGTCGACAAAACGATATACAAGGACACGGCGAACCTACAAAAGGAAACTGGATAACAGGTTTAAACTTCTTTGACGAAGCACGTTTGGGTTCACAAAGCGACCTTCCGGTAGCTTACGCAAACAATAAGGCTAACAACAAATACTACCTGCTTCCATTTATACTTGGGTTAATAGGTTTATTCTATCAGTTGAGCCGCGATAAACGAAATTTCTGGATAGTAATGGCTCTGTTCATTTTAACCGGATTGGCAATAGTTGTTTATTTGAACCAGTATCCGCGCCAGCCTCGTGAACGCGACTATGCTTATGCGGGCTCATTCTATGCATTTGCAATATGGACAGGTATTGGTATACTGGGAATATACGAAGCTATGAAAAAACGAATGAAAGCTGCACCAAGCGCAATATTGGCAACAGCTGTTTGTACTATAATCCCTTTAATTATGGCTGCCGAAAACTGGGACGACCACGACCGTTCAAACCGATATGTAGCCCGCGACTTTGCATACAACTACCTGCAAAGCTGTGAAAAAGATGCTGTAATATTTACCAACGGCGACAACGATACTTTCCCACTTTGGTATATACAAGAGGTTGAAGGGGTACGTACCGATGTTCGTGTTATATGTTTGCCATACCTTATTACCGATTGGTATATTGACCAAATGAAATCGAAATACTACGATTCTGAGCCTGTGCCATTCAGTCTTACCAAAGACCAATATGTGTCGGGTACACGCGATCAGGTTCCGGTTTATGAACGATTTACCGAAGCTCAGGAACTAAAAGAAGTGGTAAGCTTTGTTGCCAGCGACGACAAACGTACCCGACTTCAAACACAAATGAACGACTATACCGACTATATACCAACCAAACGTTTGAAAATAACTATTGACAGTGCCGATGTTATTAGAAAAGGTGTGGTTAAAGCAAAAGATGCAGGCCTGATAGTTAATGAAATGACATGGTCGCTTAGCGACAGGTATCTGATGAAAAATGACCTTATGATTCTTGACCTTTTGGCAAATTCAAACTGGGAACGGCCAATATATTTTGTAGCTCCGGGTTCGGGTAACAATACTAATCTTCGCAATTATTTCCAGGTTGAAGGGTTTGCTTCAAAAGTGGTACCTATTGAAACACCTTTCGATTATCGCGGTATAGGACGAGTTGACACTGAGATACTTTACGATAATCTTATGAATAAATTCAAATGGGGTAACATTGGCGACACTAACGTATACTTAGATGAAAACACCCGTCGAACCATTAGAATAGTTAAGGTTAGAACCAATTTCGGCCGACTGGCATCAGAGCTTTGCAAAGAAGGCAATAAGGAGAAAGCACGTGAAGTACTTAACAGGGGGCTTGAAGTATTGCCAAAAGAACAAATGGCATTCGATTACTACGATGCACCATTTATTGAAGCGTTCTTTGAAGCAGGTATGACAAAAGAAGGCTCACAACTTGCATTGGAAATGGTTGAAAATTCATACAAAGACCTTATTTATTTCTCAAAAATGGATAGAAAATTCGGACCAATAAATGAAAACGATAAGCAACTTGCAGTTGTTACCGTTCAGTGGCTTGGCGATGTGGCACGACAATACAATCAGCCCGAACTGGCTAAAAGTATTGAAGAAACAATGAAAAAAATGTATTCCCTTTATTCAGGTAGAATGTAATAATAAAAAGGATTCCAAAAACGGAATCCTTTTTTTATTAAACTTTTTTATCTTTGCACGAATGTCATAATTCCGGCAAATGGAAAAAGAAAAAACTAAAAGAAAATTTATTCATAAACTACGAAGCAGGTATCGGTTAGTTATACTCAACGAAGATACGCTTGAAGACGTATGGTACGCTGTGCTGTCGAGAATGAATATGATTCTTTGGCTTGGTTTTATTAGTGTAATTCTTGTGGCAGTGGGGATAATTTTAGTCTCATTTACCCCTTTACGCGAATACATACCGGGTTACCCCAATGGCGATATTAAATGGCTATATATGCAAAATGCCCTGAAAACCGACTCCCTTGAACAGCAAATTCAGGTGCGCGACAACTATATCGAAAATATACGACAAATATTAAAAGGAAAAGATACAAACAAACATTTCGATAATATTGATACTACCGAGGCTGTTCTCAATATTGTTATTGAAGAGCATCAGTTCGACCCGGAACTACAACAGCAGGTTGACGATGCCGAAAAGTACGATGTTCAAAACTATGAATTTGTTCAAATAGAAGAAAAATTCGATCTGAATAAACTCCATTTCTATTGTCCGCTTAAAGGTAAAGTTACCAATAACTTCGACACAAAAACCGACCATTTTGCCATCGATGTTGTTTCAAACCTAAACGAACCTATACTTAGTGTTCTCGATGGTACAGTTATACTCACCGGTTGGACACTTGAAGCAGGTTATATAATACTTATACAACACCGCAATGAACTTATAAGTGTGTACAAACACAATTCGCAATTGCTTAAACAAATGGGCGATAGAGTTTTGGCAGGCGAAGCTGTTGCAATAGTTGGTAATACAGGCGAGTATACAACCGGGTCGCATCTGCACTTTGAACTATGGCACAAAGGCAAACCGTTAAACCCTATCGATTACATTGTTTTCTAATTTAAAATTCTAAAATGCCAAAGCACATAGCTATTCTGGGTTCTACCGGTTCCATTGGAACACAAACACTCGACGTGGCAAGAAACAACCCCGACGAACTAACCATAGAAGTACTTACTGCCAATTCAAACTATGAGCTACTTATAAAACAGGCAATTGAGTTCAAGCCAAATGCTGTTGTTATTGCAAATGAGCAACACTACCAAACGGTTAAAGACGCATTGTTCAACCACGACATAAAAGTTTTTACCGGAACCGATGCTATTGCACAAGTGGTTCAAATGGATAATATTGATACCGTTGTAACAGCTATGGTTGGTTATTCAGGTTTAAAACCAACAATAAAAGCTATAGAAGCCGGCAAACATATTGCTCTGGCAAATAAAGAAACACTTGTTGTAGCCGGCGACCTTATAACAAAACTGCTTGAAGAAAAAAAAGTATTCATGACTCCGGTCGATTCTGAACACTCGGCAATATTTCAATGTATTGTTGGCGAACCCTTCAAAATTGAAAAAATAATACTAACCGCATCGGGTGGCCCATTCAGAACATGGCATAAAAACGATATGGCAAATATTACCCCTGCCAATGCACTAAAACACCCTAACTGGAATATGGGGGCAAAAATATCAATCGACTCTGCAACCATGATGAACAAAGGGCTTGAGGTAATTGAAGCAAAATGGCTGTTTGGCTTAGCAGAAGAACAAATTGAGGTAATAGTTCACCCACAATCAATTATTCACAGTATGGTGCAATTTGCCGACGGCAGTATAAAAGCTCAAATGGGATTACCCGACATGAAGCTCCCTATACAATATGCACTTAGCTTCCCCGACCGTTGGCAATCGGACTTTCCAAGAATGGACTTTGCAAAATTTGCCAACCTTACATTTGAACAACCCGACATCGAAAAATTCCCATGCCTTACCCTTGCATACCAAGCTATGAGAAAAGGGGGTAATATGCCTGCAATACTAAATGCAGCCAATGAAATTGCAGTAGAGGCATTTTTAAATGAAAAAATTGCATTTATGCAAATACCGGTGCTTATTGAAAAAGCCATGAATGGCATAACTTTTGTAAACACACCAACCTACACCGACTATGTTAGTACCGATACCGAAACACGTAGCTTTGTAAGTTCATTAATATAAATATTTGATATAATACAGAAACATACAATATGGAAATTTTAGTTAAAGTAGCCCAACTGTTATTAAGCTTATCTATTCTGGTAATAGTTCATGAATTAGGACACTTCTTTTTTGCAAAACTATTTAAAACCCGCGTTGAGAAATTTTATCTTTTCTTCGATGCTTGGTTCTCAATATTTAAAATTAAAAAAGGCGAAACAGAATACGGTATCGGTTGGCTGCCACTTGGAGGTTATGTTAAAATAGCCGGCATGATCGACGAAAGTATGGATCGTGAACAAATGAAACAACCTCCAAAACCCGATGAGTTCCGCTCTAAAACACCGGGGCAGCGACTATTAATAATGGTTGGTGGTGTTTTGTTCAATCTTATACTTGCAGGTATTATTTATACATCGGTACTTAAAGTTTGGGGCGAAGAGTATCTGCCGGTTGAAAATATGAAATACGGAGTAGTTTGCGACTCGGTGGCTTTAGATTTAGGGTTTGAAAATGGTGACAAAATACTTTCAATCGATAACCAAAAAGTTGAACGTTTTTCTGATATAACTAACCATATATTACTTAACGAAGTTAATACCATTCAAGTAGAGCGCAATGGCGAAACAATGGATATTACAATTCCTGAAACTACGGTTCAGTATATTATTAAAGGTGCACGATTATTTACCCCAAGGGTGCCTTTTTATATTTCCGATTTTGTTAAAGGCTCCAAAGGTAAAGAAGCCGGAATGCTTAAAGGCGACCGTATAGTAGGTATTGACACTATAAGTACTCTTTTTTTCGACCAGTTTGTTTCGGTAATAGGTAACTATAAAAACCAAACAGTTGCGGTACTGGTTGAGCGTAATGGTGCTGAAATGGCATTTAACGTAGCTCTCGACGAAACAGCTAAAATCGGAGCATATCAGGATATTGCTAAAGTGTTTGAAACACGTAAAATAGAATATGGTTTCTTTGCCGCTATCCCTGCCGGAATTAAAAAATCGGTAAGTGTAGGACAAGACTATCTTAAACAATTCAAGCTCATATTCAACAAAGATACCAAGGCTTACGAATCGGTTGGTGGCTTTATTGCTATTGGTAATATATTTCCAAGTGCTTGGGACTGGCAATCGTTTTGGAATCTTACAGGATTCTTAAGTATTATGCTTGCGGTAATAAATATACTCCCTATTCCGGCTCTTGATGGTGGCCACGTAATGTTTGTTCTTTACGAGATTATTACTCGACGCAAGCCTAGCGACAAGTTTTTGGAGTACGCTCAAATAGCCGGTTTTGTTATTATTCTTGCCCTACTGCTTTACGCAAATGGTAACGATGTTATGAAGCTGTTTAGCAGATAAAAATCAATTTAATAAAACAAAAGCCCTGTAATTATTTGGTTGCAGGGCTTTTGTTTTATATGACTTGAAATATTTACAACATATTTCGTATTTTTGTATAAAAGAGTGCATATGAGAACTATTCAGATAAATATACCGGATAATATTGAATTAAACGACTACGATTTTTCAATGATGATCGCAGCGAAATTATATGAAGATAAAAAACTATCATCGGGTCAAGCTGCAGAAGTTGCCGGATTATCAAAAAGAGCTTTCATTGAGTTACTTGGTAGATATGGAGTTTCTGTATTCAGTGATTCTGTTTCAGATCTACACTCAGATATAGCAAATGCATAAAATTGTTATTTCAGATACAAGCATCCTGATTTTATTCCAAAAAATTGGTCAGCTAAATCTTCTAAATCAACTTTATGGAGAAGTAATGATTACTCAGGAAGTCGTAGAAGAGTATGGAGATACATTGCCAAAATGGATTAAGGTGGAAAATGTATCTGACAAAAAATATCAGGAATTTCTGGAAACTCAGGTTGATATTGGCGAAGCAAGAGCTCACTTGCTCTTGCAAAAGAAACAGAAAATTCTCTCGTATTATTAGGTGACCTGAAAGCAAGGAAGCTTGCAATTAAGTTAAATTTGAAGATAACAGGTACTTTCGGAATCATTCATAAAGCAAAGCAAGAAGGGTTAATTGATAAGGTTAAACCGCTTATTGAGAAAGTTTGCGAAACCAATTTCAGAGTATCAGAAAAAATAATTGACGAAATATTAAAATTAAACAACGAAAGTTAAACTTTGAACACCGGATTAGTAATAAAATCAACAGGAAGCTGGTACAACGTAATATCAGATGAAACAGGCGAGAATATTTCATGCCAAATAAGAGGTAAATTAAGAACGAAAGGCATTAAAACAACTAATCCGATAGCGGTAGGCGATAGGGTTGAATATAAGTGCGATACTAATGTAACACAAGGCATAATACACAAAATACTGCCACGGAAGAACTATATAATACGCAAGTCAATAAACCTTTCTAAACAGGCGCATATACTTGCAGCAAACGTTGACCAAGCTGTATTAATTGTTACACTTGCCAATCCGAAAACATACCCCGAATTTATTGACCGATTCCTTGTTTCGGCCGAAGCTTACCGAATACCTACCCGTATTGTTTTTAACAAAATTGATATTTATTCCCAAGAGCTGATTGCTGAAATGGAATATCTAATATCGGTGTACGAAAGTATAGGGTACGAATGTTACCGCACTTCGGCTAAAGTGGGAACCGGGCTCGATACTATTGCAAAACTTCTTAGCAATAAAATATCGGTAA
This sequence comes from Bacteroidota bacterium, assembly GCA_003250355.1. GTDB lineage: Bacteria > Bacteroidota > Bacteroidia > Bacteroidales > SZUA-534 > SZUA-534. Next base: position 30,656 of record QKGS01000044.1, on the reverse strand, counting down.
TTGCAGGGCATTCCGGTATTGGAAAATCAACACTTATAAACACCATAGAACCCAAACTCGACCTAAAAACAAACGAGATATCGGAATATCATGAACAGGGAAAGCATACAACTACATTTCCCGAAATGTTTAAGTTAACCGGAGGCGGTTATATTATTGACACCCCGGGCATTCGCGGGTTCGGTATTATTGATATTGACAAAGAAGAGCTATACCATTTCTTCCCCGAAATATTTGCAATATCGAACCAATGTAAGTTTTATAATTGCACACACATACACGAGCCACAATGTGCTGTAAAAGAGGCATTTGAAAATGGCAAAATAAGCGACACCCGATACAAAAGCTATATAAACCTGTTTTTCGATGAAGAGAATGAAAAATACCGCACTGTCGATTATTAGTATAGCCGCATTTTGCGTAAGCCTATTTATAGCTTGCTCCCAAACCAAAAAAGAGAGCAATACCGATAGCACTTTAATTCAATCGAAAAATAAAAAGATTAAAGCCCAATCTGCTGAGCCCAAAAAGAAAAAACTAAAATTTATAAGCCTTACGGAAAATAACGTTGTTGCCGAACTTACAAAATATGGTGAAGAGAATAAAGAGACTATTGTTTTAATGAAAACCCCAAAGGGAAACATGAAAATAAAGCTTTATGAGAATACTCCGCTGCACCGTGCAAACATTATACGTTTAATTAAAAACAACTTTTATAAGGATACGGAGTTTTACCGTGTAGTAAAAGATTTTATGATTCAGGGGGGCGACAACGACGACTGGAGTCGGCAAACACTTAAAAACAAAATGGGTGTATATACTATTCCTGCTGAATTTAGAGCGGAGAATATTCATAAAAAAGGAGCTTTGTCAATGGCTCGTGAATATGAAAACAACCCCGATATGCGTTCCGTTCCATTCGAATTTTTCATAGTACAGGGAACTCCATACACCGAAGGCGAAATACTTGGAGCCGAACTACAATATGAAATAAAAATAAAACCTGAACATAAAAAAATATATATGACACAAGGAGGTACCCCTCACCTCGATGGCAAACATACCGTATTTGGTCAGGTTATCGAAGGTATCGATGTTATTGACAAAATAGCATCAGTAAAGGTTGATGAGGGCGACTGGCCTATTGAAGACATAACTATTGATTTTGAGATAATTAAATAGTCTCTGCAAGAAAACTCCATTTTCTTCGTTATGCTTGCCCTCAAAATGGTCATTTACAACAGTAAACTCACATTTTTCGGGCTTCGCAAGCCTCGAAAATGAAGCTTTCTTATCAGAGACTTGAGTTTTCTTGCTGACACTAAATAGATTAAAGCAAATTAATATCTAACTTTGTATTATCTCAAAGATATTTCAGCATGGATTTGCACACACCGCTCTCCTGACTTTATCAAAAATAAATAATAGAGAATATGAACCTACTGTTACTTTCAAATTCAACAATGCCTGGCGAGCCATATCTTGATTTTCCTAAGCATGACATTGCAAATTTTCTTGGTAAAGAAAGAGTTACTGCACTATTTATCCCTTATGCGGCTGTTTCTATTTCGTATAGCGAATATGAACATAAAGTAAAAGAACGGTTCAATGAAGTGGGGCACGACATAATATCAATTCATAATTTTGACAATCAAATAACTGCCGTAAAAAATGCAGAAGTAATTGTAGTTGGCGGAGGTAACACCTGGCAACTTTTAAAAACAATAAAAGAAAAAGGGCTGATAGAACCTATCAGGGTGAAAGTAAGTTCAGGAACTAAATATATTGGCTGGAGTGCCGGCTCAAATTTGGCTTGCCCTACTATAAAAACAACCAACGATATGCCAATAGTTGAACCAAATGGTTTCGGAGCTCTTAACTTTATCCCTTTCCAAATAAATCCTCATTTTCTCGACGCTAAGCAGCAAAATCACGGAGGTGAAACTCGCGAGGAGCGAATACTGGAGTTTGTTCAAATTAATAAAACTACAACAGTTGTTGGTTTAAGGGAGGGGTGTATGTTTTTTATCTCTGATAATAGTATAACATATAAAGGAGTAGATTCATTAAGGGTATTTCAATATGGAAAAGAACCATATGAAGTTAAGCCCGGCGATAACTTTAATTTCTTACTTTCGTAAAAATAAGCGGATAAGATTTTAAGAGTAGAATGTCGGGTTAATGAAATTAGGAGACAGGAGACCAAAAAACGGAGGCCGGAAACAGAAGACTATATATTGAATGTATATTGCACATGAATGCATTAAAAACAAACATATTATTCTTTATTGCTGTTTTTGCATTATCGGGCAGTCTGTTTTCTCAAGCAATAATTATCCCAATCGATGAATATGAGGCAGAACCAACACTCCCGCGTATTACATTTGGCATAAGCCTTTCTGCAACTCACAATTCACCAACTAGTTATGCAATGGTTCGCCAGTATTACAATGGTAGCACTGAAGTTATTTACCTTACATACGAATCATTTATTCTCCAAGTTAAAGGGCTGGAAGAATCGAGGGCTAATCCGCAGAAAATAAACTTTATAAAAAAGTACGAAATTACCGAAGAGGCTTTTGCTGCTATATGGATGCTCAAACACGATGAATATCCATTTGGAATAAAGCGCGATAAAGGGTTTGGCACTAAATCGGGTATTCCCTCAAAAGCCCAGTTCGGTATGTTGAACCAATTTGGGATATATAAAATAGATGATTTTGCTTATGGTGAGAATATGTGGCGACTAATGAAAAGAATCGAAAATTACGACTGGCTTGTTAATTATGGAGCAGCAAAATAGGTTATAAGTTGTAGGTTATAAGTTTTAAGTTATAGGTTCTGAATACTGTGTTAAAAACACTAATTATTACTCCAAACTAAGATTTGAATATTTGATTGTTTGAATAGCCTATACTATAACTCATATTTCCAAATTCTCAAATTTCCTTAGTTCACTCTAGTCGCTTTAGCTAACGTATAACCTTAGCCGCTTATTGCTGCCAACTAAAGGCCGGTACTGCCTACATGGAAATTATTCATTCACTATATATACCTCAGCTAAACCACATGCCGGACAAATCTCAATCCTATCGTCGCCGGCACAGGTATCAACTTTATCAAAATCAAGTTCAGAATAGGTTCCTTCCCAACCGCAAATTTTGCAACGGTATATTGGTTCTTTCTTTTCCATTACTTATCTGATATGTCGTAAGTTTTCAAAGGATTTTTTGATATCTCCTTATTTAATTCTTTGCTTTTGTAAATATCGCAGGCTGTATATATAGCATTGCGCAATCCATCTACCAATGCAATGCCCTGACCTGCTTTATCAAATTCGGGAGTTATTTCCGGTATAGCTATTGCTGCATCTAATCCGGCTATACAATATACTCCTTCAGTCATATTCAAAGCATTAACAGGTGCTACTCCCTGATCGTAATACATTGCCAACACTGCATCGAACGAACGAAAATCGCCCGAACTGTAAAAGTTGGCTGCAGCAAAAGGGCCAAATGCCGATATTCCCGAATCAAATGCTTTTTTAATTACCGGGGTTATTATTTCGTTATCTTCAGTACTGTCGCCAACCGATTTAGGGTTTAATGAAAATACTGCTATTTTAGGATTGTCGATACAAAAATCGGATATCAGTACTTTTTTCAATAAACCAAGTTTATCGAGTATATTTTTTTCTGTAATATATTTACCAACATCACTCAACACTACATTATCTGACAAAATTCCAACCTTAATACTCTCATCGCTGATAAGCGATAGCATATTATTGTTGCCTAGTTTATCTTTAAAAAACGATATGTAACTTTTAAAATTATAAGGTTCTTTGCCTACATTCTCGTAGCTTAAAGGTGCGGGTACTATTGCATCAATTTTACCATCTTTTAAGTCGTCGGCCGCTTTATCTAAAGCTATAACCGATGCTTCGGCCGATAGTTGTGTTGCTTGTCCCATTTCAACTTTAACCGAATCGTCAATACAGTTAAGTATATTTATTTTTGAAGGCTGCGCATCGCCAATATTTTGAATAGTATTAAGCACCGTTGTATTTATGTTCAAAGCTTTTTTGTAATATGCTGCCACCTTTGGTGAGCCATATACTACCGGTGTGCAAAGCTCAAACATTCTGTTGTCGTTGAAAGTATTTATTATTATTTCATAACTAATACCATTAATATCGCCATGTGGAATTCCAATTATAATTTTCTTATTGTTCACAATTATTGTTGTTTATCGGGTATAATACTATTTTAAAAAAATTTATAAAGCATTGCTTTTTATGCAAAGAATACAAATTTAGCTTTTCTTAACCGGTTTAGAAATATTTTTAAAGAATTGTGTCAATAATCTTACTCCGTAGCCTGTACCTCCGAGTGTTCGGTATCCATCGGGTTCATTTATAAATGCCGGGCCGGCAATATCGATATGTACAAATGGTTTCTCGGTAAAATTAGCTAAAAACTTACCTGCAGTTATTGCTCCGGCGTCACGTCCGCCAATATTCTTTAAGTCGGCTATTTTCGATTTTATCTGTCTATCGTATTCTTTATAAAAAGGGAAACGAACTACCCGTTCGTAAACCATATTTCCTGCATTTTCCAATTCATTAAATATATTGTTTGCAGCTGTTCCCATAACCACCGAAGCTTTGTCGCCAATAGCAACAGCAGCCGAACCGGTAAGTGTAGCCATATCTAAAACCAGTTGGGGGTCGTATTTGTCGGCATAGCTTATGGCATCGGCCAATATCATTCGCCCTTCGGCATCGGTATTTAGCACTTCAACATGAAGCCCATTGAACATTTTTATAATATCGCCCGGGGTATAGGCATTTCCCGAAGGGCGATTATCGGTTGCCGGAAGTAAAGCAACCACATAAACCGGTAGTTTTTGCTTTGCAATATTGTACATTGCACCGGCAATACCGGCAGCCCCCGACATATCACTTTTCATGCTGTCCATACTACCCGGAGTAGGCTTTATGCTCAACCCCCCGGTATCGAACATTATCCCTTTCCCAATCAATGCATATGGCTTTTCATTAACTGCATTTTCAGGCTTCCATATAGCAATTGTAAATGTTGGAGGGTCAATGCTACCCTTATTTACAGCAAGCAAACCTCCCATTCTGAGCGACTCTATCTGGCGTTTGTCAAGAACCTCAACCTCAACACCAACTGTTGTTAACTTTTCTGAAACCTCTTTTGCAAATGTTACGGAATTCATAGCATTAACAGGCTCATTTATCATATTGCGAGCCCAAAAAACTGCTTCGTTTGTAGCTTTCAATTCCTCAATATCTTCGGTTGCTATTTCTGAATGAAGTAATTGCACCGCCTCAAGTTTAACAGCCTCTTTCTCTTTATCCTCATTTTTAAAATATTTCAAAAATGAGTACGACGATAAACTTAACCCTTCAGCAAAAGCAATAGCATTTTCTCTGCTCAACAAAGTTAAATCTATTGAAATGGCACTCAGTTTTTTTGCTTTTTCAAATGCCTCATTACCCTTTTGGCGAAAATCTTCGGTTTCATAGTCGGGTTCAAAAATAAAAACCCATGTTGTAAATTCTGCACCGGGTAATTCTATTTGGTTATGATCACTTTCAATATAACGTTTTACAATTGTTTTTTCAGTATCATTAAGTAATGGCGACAGGTTGGTTTCGTTGCACAGTATAATAGTATTTGACTTTATGCGGTCAATAGATTTAATTGTAGTTAAGTTCATTTGTTAGGGAGTTATATTTTATGAAATTTATGCATCATACATTTATAATAGCTCCAAAGCTACTTAATTTCATACAGATAAACCTCTCTTTGTGTATTCTTTTTAATTTTCACAAAATATTTTTTATCGGGCGAGTATAGCGATTTTACAGGCTTCTTGGGTTCAATTACTGTACACCCGTTTGGGGTTTCGGAGCACGGCACTATTGATTTTGCACCCGTTATAAGATTAAGCTTGTAGTATTTGCTTGAATATCTGGCCTCAAGTATGTACAAATCGTGGGTGGTTTTATCGATGTATGCCCCTGTAAAATCGACCCAGTTGGGTAGGCGGTAATTATAAACAGGCTCCCAATTTTTAGTGCTAAACACAACTATGTAGCTGGGTGCATTGCCAAAGTTTATAACCAAATATTCACCATCGTTATCGAAAAGCAATTCGTTGGCCATAAGCTTGCGCTGAAGTCGTGCATCTAATTCTTTTACAAAATTATACCCCCCTTTCGATGGTTGAGAAATAAGAGAGGTACAAAATAAAACTGTAAATAATATGAGTAAAATACTTTTGCGCATCAAATAAATTTATGAGTGAGAAGTACCTCTAAATTTATATAAAATTATTGAGCATTTAAAATTTCGGCAGCTTTTTCAAGTACGTCGTAGGGCTGAGCATAACACAGTCTAATATATTTGTTGTCGGTTTTCATTTTGTAAAATGTTGATACCGGAATAGTAGCAAGCTTACAGTTTTTTACCAAATTCATTGTAAAGCTTACATCGTCGTCGGGTGATATTTTTTCATAATTAATAACCTGAAAGTATGTGCTTTGCGATGGTTTAAATTCAAATCGGGAACCTGACAACATTTCCTGAAATTTTACTCTTTTCATGTTTGCGTTTTCTATTAAGTCTTCAAAAAAGTTTCGCTCTTGCATCACTTCCATTAGTGCCATTTGGCCGGGTAAATTTACGCTGCAAGCAGCATATTGGTATATCTGTCTGAATTGTTTTGTGAGCTTTTCAGGTGCAGTAACGTAGCCAAGCCGCCAGCCTCCGATATTAAGTATTTTGCTGAATGAATTTATAATAATTGAGCGTTCCTTTAAAATAGGGAGACTTGCCAATGAACTTCTGTCAAACTTATCGTAAATAAGGTTTTTGTAACTCTCGTCGCTCAATATAATTATGTTTGTACCATTAACAGCTTTCTGTAATTTAATCATGTCGAGGTCAGATAAAATAGCACCTGTGGGGTTATTGGGAGTATTTACTATTATAAGCTTTGTGTTTGGGTTTATAGCCTTTTGAACCTTAGCCCAATCGTATGAGAAGTCGGGAAGAATCATATCAATAAGCACAGGAATGCCACCTCGCATTTTTACCATAGGGGCGTAATGATCCTGAGCCGGTTCAAAAATAATTACCTCATCGCCGTCGTTAACAAAGGCATTTATAGCTATAAACAAAGCATCGGATGCTCCGTTGGTAATAGTTATTTCCGTTTCCGGATTGTATGTGTTTTTGTGAATCTTTTCAAAATCGTTCGATATTTGCTCTCTCAAACTCATTAATCCAAAAGCTTCGGCATACCTGTTATTGTTGTTTCTAATATGCTTGGTAATAGATTCTATTGCCTTTGGGTGAGGCATAAGATTCTCTGCCGGACGTGTAAGATTAAGGGCTTTAAATTCTTCTGCCATTTCATTCATAATGGCAAAAATGCAACGATTATTAGTGAATGTTTTCAACATAGATTTAAGGTTGTTTGGTATTACAAATTTGAACTAAAAAAAGGAGAAAGGCAACTATTTTTAAAGCTACATATACTGTAAAATATGTAGTAAAAATGCTGTCTAACATATAGAAATATAAAGAAGTAGTAAAACCCCTACCATGAGATATTTTTACCCTATTTGCAAACTAGGGTTATTGTTCTGCAAAATGGTTGTTTGCCGCATTGACTTAGCATTATCTTCATCGTAACTTTGGATATACCAATTTAATACTTTGTGCCATGAAACTATATTTAGTTGACGATAACAATAAATTCCGGGGTGTAATGAAAACATTTACCGAAGGATTACTCAACCATGAAGTGGTTGGAGAATCGGACACCGGACAACATTTTTTAGATAATTATACCGATCAGGCCGATGTGGTTCTTATGGATATAAATATGCCCGAAGTAGATGGCTTGTTGGCAACAAAGCTTGGTTCAAGAAAGCATTACGACATAAAAATAATTGCAGTGAGCCAATATGCCACTATTAACGATATTCAACAACTAATATCGGTTGGCTTTAAAGGGTTTGTAAGTAAATCGAACCTGTTTGAACAATTGAACGATGCTATAGAAACGGTATATGCGGGTAATTACTATTTCCCCGGTGCCGATGCCTCAAATTTGTAGATATTAATTTTAAACCCCCCAAGAACATGAAAAGATTAAGTATTAGTCTGTTTCTGATTGTATCGCTTATACTTTCTGCTTTAAGTATTAGTGCAGCAACAGACTTAAATGCCGAACAGGCATTAGAAAAATTAAAAGAGGGAAACAATCGTTTTGTTTCCGGCAAAAAACTAAACCCTAATCAAGATCAGGCTCGCAGAACACTAACAGCCGAAAAAGGGCAACACCCCTATGCAACTATTATTGGCTGCTCCGATTCAAGAGTGCCTGTTGAAGAGCTGTTTGATGCAGGCATTGGCGACCTGTTTATAATTCGTGTAGCCGGTAATGTTGTAGCCGAAGACGAGGCCGGAAGTATTGAATACGGGGTAGAGCATTTAGGTACACCTGTATTGGTAGTGTTAGGACATACCAGCTGTGGCGCAGTAACAGCAGTTGTTAAAAATGCCGATGTACATGGAAATATTCCCGGTTTGGTTGATAATATAATACCGGCCGCAAACAAAGCCCGCGATGTGCACGGGCATGAATATTCCGAAGAGTTACTAACCTCGGCAATAAATAATAATGTATGGCAGAGTATTGAAGATTTGCTCACCATGAGTAGCATAACTGCCGAATTGGTTAAATCGGGGCGGTTAAGAATAGTAGGTGCAGTATACGACATTCATACAGGGAAAGTAAACTGGCTTGGCCAACACCCGTCGCAAGCTGCTTTACTATCTGTGGCTGCCAATTCAAATTCCGACGATAGCCAAACAGCAAGTACTTATGTGGCAGAACAGCGTGAATACGAAACATTTCAGTTAAAGGAGGAAAAAAGTAATCTTTCAACCATTTTTATATTTATTCTTATTGCCGTAGTAGGGCTTATTTATTTCGTGGTAATAAATAAAAGTACCGCCGTAAAATTAAATCTTAAAGGTAAAATAATATCGGTAGCTCTTTCCGTAACTGCATTGCTGGCAGTAGTTGCCATTTCTAACTATTTTTTTCTTTCGGAAATAAACAACAAACTTGCCGGAATTGCCAATGAAGATATTATACTTACAGAATATACTACTGAAATAGAAGTTCATGTACTGGAACAGGAGATAGTTGTTCAGAAAATACTTACCCTTGCTCACGATGGTGTATATAAAAACAAAAAGGAAATATTAGAACTTGAAGGTGAATTTGATTATTTGTCGGAACAAATCGATAATCACCTTGAAGAAACTCAAAAACTTTGCGAAAGCTTTATTTCTCATGATGACATAAGCGAGCATCGTAGTGAAGCAATGAGTTTTTTATTGAAAAACTTCAAACTTATTGATGTTGCGCACGACCGATTTGAAAAGAATGCAAAAAGTATGTTGGGTTTTGTACATACAAATAAATTAGCGAAAGTAGAGAGTATGGAACATATCATTGAAGCAGAAGCTGCTGAAGTTGGGCATAGTGCTGAAAATATACTATCATCAATAGAACAATTTACTGAAACAGGAGCAAAAAGCGCATTAAAACACGAGCAACAAGCTGTTATGCTTAATATAGTTATTTCTCTTATAGCTGCGTTACTGGGTATTATTATAGGTATAATTATTTCAATAAATATTGCCGGTCAGTTAGGTGGCGAACCCGAAGAAGTTGCAACTATAAGCAACAGTATAGCAAAAGGCGACCTTACATTCAATATGGAACAGTATGCCGGTAGATCAGGAGCTATGCACAGCCTTGTAGATATGAGCATAAGGTTGAAAGAAATAGTTACTTCAATTGTTCAAGGAGCACAGAATATTACAGCGGCAAGTGAAGAAATGAGCAGTACTTCGCAACAGCTTAGCCAGGGTGCTAATGAACAGGCATCGTCGGTTGAGGAGGTGTCGTCGACTATGGAAGAAATGACTGCTAACATAGAGCAAAACACCGGCAATGCCAATCAAACAGGAAGTATATCGAAAGAGGCAAGTGCAGGTATAAACGATGTTGCTCAAAGGTCAGAGAAAGCGGTTGCTGCCAATAAGCTTATAGCTGAAAAAATAACTATAATTAACGATATAGCATTTCAAACCAATATACTTGCTTTAAATGCCGCAGTTGAAGCAGCAAGGGCAGGAGAGCACGGCAAAGGGTTTGCAGTGGTTGCCGCTGAGGTACGCAAACTGGCAGAAAACAGTAAAAAAGCAGCCGATGAAATTGTAGCTCTTGCTCAAAATAGCCTTGAGTTAGCATTAGGAGCGGGTCAGGTAATGTTGGAAACTGTACCTAAAATTCAAAAAACTACCAATTTGGTTCAGGAGATAGCTGCAGCCAGCAACGAGCAAAGCAATGGTGCAAACCAGGTGAATAGTGCTATTCAACAGCTTAACACTGTTACACAGCAAACTGCATCGGCCAGCGAAGAACTTGCTTCAAGTGCAGAAGAACTTGCAAGCCAGGCCGAACAATTGAAAGATTTGGTTAATTATTTCAATGTTGGAAAGAGTTTGCTGAAAAATAGTGTAAAAAAACAAAGTGTTGGTTATGTTAATAATCCAAATACTAAGAAGTTGCAAACTACTTCTCAGAATTTTTCAAATGGTGCTAATATTGTAATGAATAGCAACACCGGCGATGAGGCCTTTGAAAATTTCTAAGGGGGTAATATAGTTTGTCCTGGTGAGCCTTAAGATTGTTCAGGTGTAGCCGGGGCATTATTAACGTGAGTTCGGTGTAGTAATTGTTCAATGTATTGATATTACGACCTTTGCAATTGTTGCTGTTTAGTATCAAGTACAAAGTATCAAGACTTGTGTAGTTGTATTACTTGATACTTTGTACTTAATACCTGCCCGTTCCGTTCAGGCGGACTTGATGCTAAAATCCCACATTAGGATGTAAATGATAAATAATCAGCAGAATACAATAATTTTCATATTGAACGGAGGTTATTGTAAAACTAAACTTAGTAGCAATTAAAGCTGTTAGCAAGGGGTTTACAATATATACACTTTCATTTAAGGCTGTCCTAAAATATAAGGTCAGCCTTTTTATCTATTCTTTTTTAAACGAAAACGAACTCAACAATTTCTTTAAGCCATCGGTTAGCAATAGTATATACAAGGCTAAAGAATAAAACCATAATACCATGGCATTGAACCAGTAAGTGTCAATTTCAATTCCGCCCAGTTTCTTAGTTGCTGCATAAAAGTGAGCCCTTCCGTTTCGTAAAACAGGATCCTTATAAATAGGGTCGGTTAACTGAACAAAGCCTTCGCCGGTATCGTGTATCTTACTTATCTCCTGACGGTTTAGAACCAAATCTTCAAGAAAGTCGTTGCAATGAGCCGACTTTAGTTCAATCAAATAATCTTTCCCATACTGCTCTGTTAAATCGGCAATTTGGTTGTCGATAAGTGAAATAGCTTTATTTTGGCGCTTCTGATAAAAACGGGTGATTTTTTGAAGATAATCCTGTAATTCCTTAGCAATTTCGGCATCGAACGCTTCGGTGGTTATGCTTTCAACCTGCTTAAACGGATATTTCGGATTCATAGCGTTGAGCTTGTTAACTTCTTGGTATAGTGTTGCTATATGGCGTTCTTTATCGCCGGTTGAATACATTATTTTTGATATTTCGCCATTCAAAGCCGGTATTAGGAACGATGCAATATAATTTGCTTCACTTTTTTTCTTATCCAAATAGAAAAAGTTCTTCTGATAATCATTATCCCTGAACTGCTTTATAGCCATAGCTTCATATGCCCAGCGCGAAAACATAAGGTCGCCCAATATTGGTACGTGTTCATATGAACTTATAGAGCGGTTCAGCTTATCGAACTTTACCATAGTTCCACTAAATAAAAGTTGTGGTACTACCAAAAAAGGTATTAATATATATATAGTAATAACCGAATTTAATGCTGCCGATATATTTAGCCCTATCATATTTGAAGCACACGATGCCGAAAACATAATAAACCAGTGTGCAGCGGTCATCCCTTTTATTTCCATTATCAGGTTTCCTGCCAATACAAACGAAATAGTTTGAATAGCAGAAATAGCAAAGAGGATTATTATTTTACTATTCAAATAACTTATACGACTTAGGTTAAGAAATTTTTCGCGTTTCAATAATTGGCGGTCTTTAATTATTTCTTCGGCACTTACTGTTAGCCCAATAAAAATAGCTACTACCACAGCCATAAACAGGTAAATAGGGATATTCTCGTTTGAACTAAATACATATGCTCTCGGATTATCGGGTGTTCCGTGAATGTATTTAGTAAAATATGCTAAAATCATAGCCAAAAGCGGCGCTTCCAGAAAGTTTATAAGCATATATTGTCTGTTTGCCAACTTCGATAATATGTTTCTGATTGAAAATACTTTGAATTGTTTAAATGCATTAGGGATACTAAAGTCGCTTTTAGGCATCTCTATTTTTTCGGCTTTTTCTTCCGGTATTATCTCAAGATTTTCTCTAAACTTCTCGGCCCACTCTTTAGGCCCTGTTTTTCTTTTTCGTGTAAGTCGCCCATATTCATCAACTATTTTCGACTCCAATATTGAAAGAACCTGCTCGGGGTTAATGTTACCACAGTTAAAACATTCGGCTTCAAGTGCATTTACGTGACTGCTCATGGTTTTAAAATACACTACCGAATCAACAGGATTTCCATAATATACAAGATATCCGCCCTTATCCATTATAAGGAGCTTGTCGAACATTTTAAAAATATCGGACGACGGTTGGTGAATGTTTACAATTACAAGCTTACCCTTTAGTGTTTGCTCCTTTAACAAATCCATTACCATTTCCGAATCCATCGATGAAAGACCTGAAGTAGGTTCATCGACAAACATAACCTGTGGTTCGCGTATTAATTCCAATGCTATATTGAGCCTTTTTCGCTGGCCTCCACTTATTGTTTTCTTTAGCGGATTGCCTACTATTAGGTCGCGAGTAGCCACAAGGTCAAGGTCTTCTAATACTCGCATTACTGCACAGTCTATCTCCTCGTCGTTATATCCTTTAAAGCATAGTTTTGCATTATAATAAAGGTTCTGATATACTGTAAGTTCTTCAATCAATAAATCGTCTTGCGGTACAAACCCAATTATGCCATCGGGCATCGACTCTTCGTCGTATATGTCGTAGCCATTTATAGTTATTGTTCCGCTTTGCGGTTTCAGATTACCGTTCAATACATTGAGCAATGTTGACTTGCCAACTCCACTACCACCCATAATGCCTATAAGTTCGCCTCCTTTCTCGGAAAAGTTGAACCGGTGAATGCCATTTTCACTCCCCTTAAAGCGAAATTCAACATTGCGTGCAGTAAATTCAATTTGTTGATCAACAAATGTGGCAATGAATTTTGAAACTATGTCGCTGTAATATATCGACCCTATACGCGGACTTCGTATTGCCGACCCTTTGGGCAGCATATATGTCCGGTTTAAAAGTATGCTGTGCCCGTTCAAATATAGGTCAACTTCGCCTACATAGCGGAAAGCATACATTTTAATCGATGGTATATATAATACTATTACCCTCCCTTCGAGATGACTGAATTTTATATGCTTAAAGCCTTCGAGCTTCGATTCGTCGTGTTTATCAATTATTAGAAGATTCTCCTTAAAAGGAATTTTAGTAAGGTCGGGTTCTAGTGTAAATGAATAAGCATTATTATATTCTTCTTCCGGAATATTAAATACATCAGAAACAGTTCTTACAAAATCAATATCCTTATCGGAAATCTCTTCACCATAACTTATAAATTCAAGCAACTGAAGCAATACCAATATTTTATGATCCTGCTTCAGCTCTTCGTTTATTTGCTCACATATACGTAGTACTTTTACCGAATTCGATGAAAGTTTCTTTTTTCCTCTAGTACCATCGTTTTTAGTTTGATCGCCATGGTATGTTATTATATACTCATCGAAAAGAGCCAAATACTCTTCAACCTGACTTTTACTTAATTGTAGTTTTAAATATGACTCAACTATTGAACGCGATTTGTCAGAAACGCCGTCTTTATCAACATTTGCAATAATTGCAAAAAGGCGCATTAAGGCTTTTAATATAGATTCACTCATAACTTAAATGGTATTTAGCGTGAGCAATTTAAATAAAAAATGGTTATTAATAAACACATATATATTATTTGATAAATAATATACTGTTTAATATTTTAAATTTTCAGCTAATTAATGAGTGTGCCTAAATGCAATAAATAATCAGATACAGACGTATTCGGGAATATTCAACAGAATATCATGTTATTCTCCTTCGGCATATATTAGTATAATTCTTATAATAGTCTCCACTGCCTTGTCCATTGACTGTACCGGCACAAATTCGTATTTGCTGTGAAAGTTATGACCACCTGCAAAAATATTTGGAGTAGGCAAACCCATATACGATAAGCGTGCACCATCGGTGCCTCCTCGTATCGGCTTTATTTTTGGTTTTAAACCAACCTCTTCCATAGCTCTTTTGGCCGACTCAACAATATGCATATGAGGTTCAACCATTTTGCGCATATTGTAGTACGTATCTTTTAATTCAAGAGTAATATAATCGCCGCCGTACTCTTTATTAAGTTCATTGGCAAGTTTTTGCAATCTTTCTTTCTTTTCTGCAAATTTTTCATCGTCGTGGTCGCGAATTATGAGTTCAGCCGACGATAACTCAACTTGTCCTTTCATTTGTATAACATGAAAGAAACCTTCATATCCTTCGGTATACCGGGGGGTTTCCGATACAGGCAGTGATCCTATGAGCCGGGTAAGTATGAGAGAGGCATTAACCATTTTGCCTTTAGCTTCACCCGGGTGAACGTTTTTACCCTTTACAGTTATTTTAGCAGAAGCGGCATTAAAGTTTTCATACTCAAGCTCTCCCACTTCGCCACCGTCGAGAGTGTAAGCAAAGTCGGCACCAAACTTTTTTACATTAAATAAATCGGCACCACGTCCAATTTCTTCGTCGGGTGTAAATGCAATTTTAACAGCTCCGTGCTTTATTTCCGGATTTTCGGCAAAGTATTGAGCCATTTGCATTATTTCAGCAATACCGGCTTTGTCGTCGGCTCCCAACAAAGTTTTACCATCGGTGGTTATTATATCCTGGCCAATGTATTTATTCAATTCAGGAAACTCGCCGGGCGAAAGAACAATATTTTCATCTTCGTTCAATACAATGTCGCCACCCGGGTACTCTTTAATTAAGTTCGGTTTTACATTAGCTCCGTCTAAATCGGGGCTTGTATCGAGGTGAGC
Organism: Bacteroidota bacterium; assembly: GCA_003250355.1. Classification (GTDB taxonomy): domain Bacteria; phylum Bacteroidota; class Bacteroidia; order Bacteroidales; family SZUA-534; genus SZUA-534. Next base: position 15,248 of record QKGS01000044.1, on the reverse strand, counting down.
AATAAAACCAATAGCAGGAACTTTTGCTTTTATGTTTGAAGGTATAGTTGCGTACAAATATCCGTTTTCATCAACCTCTACCTTTGTCATTCCCATTTGTATAAGTTCCTCTTTCAGTGCAAGCGCAAGGTTAAACTGCTTATTGGTACTCGGACAGGTTGTTGATTCCGGATCCGACTGTGTATCAGTTTTAACATACCTTAAAAAACGCTCTGTTAGTTTTTGCATGTTTAAATATTAATGTTGTGTTTATTGAGTTCTTTATTTAACTGCACTTCTCCGCCCGATAACTTATTGAGCAAATCGTGAAATGCTTTACCATGATTCTTGTGAACCGTATGGCACAATTCGTGCAAAATTATAAAATCTGACAAATGTTCAGGCAATCGCATCAAATGTATGTTCAAATTTATATTGTTTTGTCCCGAACAGCTTCCCCATCGTGTTTTTAAGTTCTTTACAAACACACACTTATAGTTAAAACCATATTGTTGAGCCAATATTTTTGTTCTCTGCGGTAAATATGTCTTTGCCTCTTTTTTAAGTTCATTTATTATAAATGCTCGTGCTGTTTCCTGCCCTTTTTTAGTATCTAAGCTTATAGTTTCAGGTATATAACAGAAGGTTGTATTATCTTTTTTGCTTATCAACAGCTCTGCACCTTTGTATTGTTGAAACTTCAGGGTTGAAAAACGGGTTGTAAATATACTTCCGTGTTCAAATACTCTTGGAGTATTTGCCTTCAATTTAATGCGTTCAATGCCTGTTTTTAACCATACCTTTTTGTCTTCAGCAAACTTTACCCCTTTTTCAAACGACATAGAAGAAGGTATAGTAAGTGAAGGTATGCCATTGGGCTGCACTTTAAGAATTATTCGTTTTGCTTTTGGATTTTTCCTGATAGTGAGAGTGCCAATATCGGGTATAGTGTATAGTATTGTTTGCATATATATACAAAAAACGGGTAAGCGACTTATATCGCACCGCTACAACCGCCTACCCTTGCTTCCTTCCGGACCTGGGGGGTTTCAGCAGGAGCTGGTCGTATAAGACTTACCCGCGCACAAAATTAATCATTTTTCATTACCATGCAAAATGTGCAGCTGCGCCTTACACTATTTTATTACATATTAAATGGTACGGTGCTAAATATCAGCATTATACAAAATAATATTTTTTATCATTATTATGATATATGTAAATGTGCTTACCTATTTTGAAGTACTAATAAAAATATAAATATGTTTATGTTTTAAAATTATATTTAATTTGCAGCATAATATTTCAGACATATATAAATAATGAGAGAGACTACACGCTTTACTATGAATTTCGGGTTGTATACCGGAGCTATTCTTATAGTGGTGATAATGATATTTCACTTTTTTGGACGCACACATTTTCCTGGCGACCAAACATCGTGGATTAATTCTGCTATTTTGGCCTTTATGATGATAAAGTCGGGGAAAAAATATAAGCAGGAATACTTTAATAATAACTTATCGATAAGTGGAGCAATTAGATATACTGTTAAGTTGGGTATATTTACTTCCATAGTATTAGCAAGTTTTGCATATTTATATTACGGCAAAATAGCACCGCAAGCTATTAGTAATTTTATTGATTATATGGCATTTGCCCTAAGCGAGTCGCCTAATTTATCGGAAGATCAAAAGACACTAATGATAGACTTATACCGTACTAACCTGAATGCCGGGGTAATGACATTTGTTACTCTTTTGTGTCAATTGTTTGCCGCATTAGTAATAGGGGTATTTTCATCAGTATTTATAAGAACTCCGCACTTTCATAAAAATATAAAAAATGAATATTAGTATTGTAATTCCATTATATAACGAAGAGGAATCGTTGAGTGAGTTGGTTTCATGGATAGCTAAGGTTATGTATGTTAATAATTACACCTACGAAATAATTTTAATTGACGATGGCAGTACCGATAAATCGTGGTGGGAGATTGAAAACTTAACCAAGGAATACGGTTCTGTACGAGGCATAAAATTCAGACGAAATTATGGCAAATCGGCAGCTTTGCACGTGGGGTTCGATGCTGCCGAAGGCGATGTGGTTATAACCATGGATGCCGATTTGCAAGATAATCCGGAAGAGATACCCGAGTTTTACAAAATGATTGTAAAAGATGGCTATGACCTGGTGTCGGGTTGGAAAAAGAAACGTCATGACCCATTGCTTTCAAAGAACCTGCCAAGCAAATTTTATAACTGGACAGCCCGACGTATGAGCGGGATTAAACTTCACGATTTTAATTGCGGAATAAAAGCTTACCGCAATGAAGTAGTAAAAAGTATAGAAGTGTATGGCGATATGCACCGATATATTCCGGTACTTGCCAAATGGGCAGGCTACAATAAAATAGGCGAAAAAGTTGTAAAACACCAGGAAAGAAAGTATGGTGTTACAAAATTTGGCCTTGAGCGTTTTATTCGCGGTCCGCTCGACTTGCTTTCAGTTATATTTATGAGCAAATTTGGCAAAAAACCAATGCATATATTCGGAGCATGGGGCTTAATTATGTTTGCTATTGGTTTTGCGGCAGCAGTAGTTGTTGGTACTAAAAAGCTAATTGCTATTTATAAAGGTATTGACTCTATACTTGTTACAGAGAGCCCGTACTTTTATCTTGCCCTAACATGTATGATTATGGGGATGCAGTTTTTTCTAAGTGGTTTTCTTGGTGAATTAATATCGAGAACAGGTAGTGATAGGAATAATTATTTGATTGACAAAGAGATATAGAAATATAATCGCTTCAATAAGTAAAGCTGCTTTTAATTGTTTTAATACACAAATGTCAGGCTTAACCCTTTTTCTGTTGACCACCCTTGTTTGTCGGTAAGGCTGATGAAAAAGTGATAGCTGCCCTCTTCAAACATTTCGTTATGCTCGTTGGCTGCAGGAATAGGAATTACAACTGTTGTTTCATACTCTGTTAAACCGGTTGGGATAACATAATCGTGAACAAAGCGAAATCCACTTTCGTCATGCTCATGACCCTCTTCTTGTTCGTGGTCTTCCGCCATGTGATGTTCATCTTCTTCGTGAGCGTGGTTATTACACTCCAGGGCTTCAGTACTATGGGAGTGACCATCGAAATTGTCGTGAATACTCACACTGAATGAGCCTAGCTCTGCATTATCACTAAACTTTACTTTTAGTATTAAATCATTGCCATAACGAACGGTGTCGCAATTCATTGGGCTTGCACCGGCAAACGACATATCAATTACAGGTTTTGTCTGATCTTTTGTGTCATCTTTTTTGCAGTTTGTTACTATTGCTGCAATTAATACTAATGTTAGAATTTTTAAGTGTTTCATAATATTTAATTTTAAAAATAGATAACTCTTTAATTAATTATAAACTTTATATGACTATTGATAATTGACTGTATTATAATTATTTGTACTAAACGGTATAGATAAGCCAACTATAAAATTCCGTCCGGCTTCGGGTAGGTTTATGAGTCGGTAAAAGCTTGTGTGATTGAAATATTTTGTGTTAAAAATATTATTTACATGAATTGTTAAATTTATAATTTGCTTGCCTGCATATACCGAAAAACCTGCTCCGGCATTAATTATTTTATATCCTTCAGTAATACTTTCAGGGGGAACTATATCGGTTTGTGAAGCAACTAGTTTCAAGTCGGTGGTTACATACATCTTGTGCAAATACCACAATTTGGTTTTGTTATACTTTATATTGAATATTGCCGATGCAGGGGGTGAAAATGGGAGAGTATACCCTTTTTTAGCACCACTCATTTGTTCTGAATATACATATTCGCCAATAATACCAAATTGCAGAACAGGCAAAATTCTGTAATGTGAGTGCAGCTCGCCGCCATAGCGAAAAACTTCACACTGAGTATACTCAAACACTTGATTGCCGTTGCCGTATTGGCGGTCGTGACGGTGTGTAGGGTTCAGATATATGTAATTGACAAAATAATTGACAAATGGTGTTATGCCCACAGCAAAATCAGAGTTGGAGTACTCCAATCCTAAATCGAATTGGTACGATTCCTCCGACTTTAAATTAGCATCGCCTTTTTCGTAACTAAAATGGTGATAATTGACCCCATTTGCAGCAAGTTCTTTGGCAATGGGCATACGAAAGCTTTTGCCTGCATTTGCTTTAAGCTCAAATTTATCAATATTCAAATTGTAACCAATTGCCCATGATACGTTCGCAAAACTTCGTGAAATATTCTCAGAGCGTTGCAAATAATCATAGGTAGTATCGCTACTCTGCACAATAGTGGTTGCAAACCAATCGTAATACTCTTTTGTATTAATGATTCCATAATCGTAGCGAATACCGGCATTAAATATACTGCGGTCAGAATATTCATATTTAGCTACCATGTAAGCACCGCCATTTGCTTGAGTAAATTGTGGTATTATAAAACCAATACCTGAAATATAGTTTTCGTGATATTCGCTACTTAAACCACTGCTAATAAGCAACTTGTTGTTTAACTCATATTTAGCATTTACCGAAGTGGAATATATATACTTTTCAAAACCCCGCTCAAGATTTTGGTTCATATTAAGTGAGCTTGGAAAAACCCGGGGCATATTTCCATGGGGTGTATAATCGCTCCATTCCTGACGAAAATTACTTTGAAATCCAACATTTGCATCGAGCTTAAATTTGCTGTAAAGCCAATTGTTTTTACTTATAATTTTGAAATGGTTAACCTCACCATAGGGGTTTTGTATATCGCGGTTGCCGGCATCGTGCAAAGCCTCGTTAATGCTTCTTGGTTCTTTGCCGTGGGCATTGGCAAAAAAGCCCGACTTGCCGTAAAAATTACTAACATATACCTTTGCAGTAAAATGGTCGCTTATGTAGCCAATATTTGCTGTAAAGTTGCGTTCGTTTCCGGCTGTATTGCGCAATGTGTTGTTGTATAGCGGAATACGGAACGAGTATATGTCAACATGAGTGGCAGGGACTTTATAATCGGCATAGTCGATAAAAGTGGCCCTAAAGCTTGCGAAAAGTTTTCTATTTCGACCCGCAACCGCAACCGATGTTCCTATGTAATTATTGTTTGTTTTGCCGGTTAATTCAATATTTCCGGTTACCGATTTTTGAGTTGGTACTTCGTTTTGCATTATGTTTATTACTCCACCTATGGCATCGGCACCAAATGTTAACGAGGCAGGGCCTTTTAATATTTCGATATTGTTAACGGCATATTGGTCTATCTCAAGTCCGTGATCGGCACCCCACTGCTGACCTTCGTGTTTTATTCCGTTTTCGACCACTACAACTCTGTTAAAACCCAACCCGCGGATAAGAGGTTTGCTCTGCCCCGAACCTATATCTATGGTTGTAATGCCCGGCAACCGTTCAAGCGATTTCATAAGGCTCCCTTCACGGTTCTGTTCCAAATAATCGGTGCTGATATATTCAACGCTTAACGACTGTTCGCCTGAGGTGTTATTATGATAATGGTCTTCAACCACAACTTCATGTAAGCATACATCTGACTCCTCCATTGTGTAGTTTAATCTTATACTACTTTCTACATTTATAGTATCGAACAGGGTTTCGTATCCAATATGTGAAATTTTAATAGTATAAGTTCCTCCATTGGGAACACTTATGGTAAAATTTCCATTTTGGTCAGTGAATGCAACCATATTATTTGAACTTATTTCTATATAAGCTCCATTTAATGAGTTACTGTTTTTATTGGAAATGTTGCCCGATATTGATATTATACTTTGCCCATAGGAATAAGTATTAAATATTAAAGCAATATACGATACAAGTATTGTTAATTTAATCATTTATAGCTGTTTGTATATAATATTGGTGATAGTACCAATAGCCATAGTAATTGTTTTTAGAATTGTACTATTGCTAATAAACAGTACAATACGAAACATATATACTTACTAAAATGTAAGTAGGTATATTACTGCTATAATAAAGGGGGAGCACGGGGCGATTTTGTGCCGGAGAGTAAAGCTATATAAACATTCGGAGTGTATGCAATATATCGAAAGCTTACAACAGTATAACAAATAGCTTTAATAACATTCGGTGTTACATTGTTGACAGAAAATTTATATTCACAAACAGGGCAGTGAAATTCATTATCGGGAATTGAAATAGTTTCGGTACTATTAACTCTTATGTTATTATTATGAGTATTGCAGCAAGAATTTATTTCATGCCTGTGTTTATGAATAGAGTGTACAGACTGAAACAGTACCGGATATATAAATACCGACAGAAGTAAAAAAGCTATATATACTCTAAACTGTTTCACTTGAATGAATTTTGTTCAAAGATAATGGTTTTTAAATATTAATAGTTATAGGGTTTATACTACCAACTAATAGTATTAATTCTTAATAAAAGGGTTCATTTACCATAAAAATATATGGACATAAAAGTTATATTTGTTATTAAATAATTCTATTAACAAGCCCTTTACCGGGTTTAGTTCCAAACAACACACCAAAAAAGGCTGCTCAGGGGTGAAGCAGCCTTTTGTTTTTTTAAATTATTGCATACGATTCCGTTGTATTCCTCATTTACAAACATGATTTCCGGCAACTGAAACAATACAATTAATCAGTTTTCAAAAAAAAGTATAAAATACTTTTAACCTTTTATGTTTGTCGCCGTATCAGCTCGGACTATGTTTAATTTTTAAAATTTTATGAAACAATTTTTACTATTTACGCTACTAACGGTTTTGAGTATTGGAATATACTCACAAGAAGAGATTACCATTGATGAATTAATGACCATGAGTCTTGAGGATTTAATGAATATGGAAGTAAGTATTGGAACTATTTCGGGAACATCGAAATCGAAGTTGCCGGCAAGTGTTACTACCATTACTAAGGAAGATATTGAATTATCGAACGCACAAAACATTGTTCACTTAATTCAGATGTATGTTCCGGGAGCCAATTATTTTCGTCACAACGAGGGGGCAAATATTGGAATAAGAGGGATAACTTCAGACAGGAATACGAAGTTGTTGCTTACCGTAAACGGTTTACTGGTTAACCAAAAAGCACACCGGGGGGTTGCTACGGAACTGGAGAACTGGGATATGAACGACATAGACCGAATAGAGATAATTCGCGGTCCGGGTTCGGTAACCTATGGGCCTGGTGCAATAGCCGGGGTTATAAATATTGTAACCAAAACAGCCGAAAATAATAAAGGGCTAAATGTTACTGCCGGATATGCAAGTGGATACAACAATAAAACGGCATCGGTATCGTATGGATTTGAAAAATGGAAATTAAACGGTTTTGTTCATGCAAGTGGGGCTTGGACAGAAGGTGTAGTTCCTGAAGGTAAATACCTGCATGCTAACCCGTGGGGTATGACAGGCGATTATTTAGTTGGTTCGCGCGGCGATTCAGCGGGGCTTAACAATTATTACCGTAACCCTGCACTCGACTATATGGGCGACTATAAAAACCAACCGCAATTAAAAATGCTTGCAAGTTTCAATTTATTTGAAGAGCTAACATTCACAGCCCGCTATAATAGAGCAGGAGCTACTATGGGAGGGTATAGCATGAGCAAAAGCGAACCTATAATAGGTTTCGATGCTGCTAACAAGCCAATATATGGTTCGGCTCAGAATATGGCTTATCATAACCAACAACAAATGATAGTAAGCTTAAAAAACAATCACAAATTTTCAGGTACAAATTTTGAGTTAAATACAGAACTGGCTTTTGTAGGTTCCGACTATTTAACTACAAACGGTAATGCCTATAAATATTTAAAAGTGCATTACGACACATTGAGCAAGTATCACAGTGTTAACGATTTGGAATATGCTCTAAATGCACGTTCTAACTTTTCGGAAAATGCCATAGTTGGTAAAACTACAGGGTTATACAAATTTTCAGATAAATACAAGGTTGCTGCCGGTGCTGAACTAACGCAAACACGTTATGGTAAAGGATGGGGCGATGATGCTCGTAATTTCAGGTTAGGAGAAGGACAGGAGATATTAAATGGTCCCGATTCTTATTCAATACTTCCGTATAAAGGAGCTTACAGGTCAAAAGATACTGCAACAATGGTTGAAGGCAAAGATTACTTCTTTGTAGGAAACGGGTGGAATACTATTGATGTAGGTTTGGTTGCAGAAGCAAATCTTGAATTTAGTAATTATTTTACCCTTTTGCTTTCAGCCCGTGCCGATAAAAACACTTACTCCGATTGGTTGTTCTCGCCTCGCGTTGCAGTGGTTTCTGAAATAAACAAAAGCAATATATTAAAACTGATAGTTCAAAAATCGAATAAAATAAATTCGGCAGAGCAACTATACCGAAGCAACCAACTGGGCGAAAAAGGTGAAACAGAGTCGGTTATTAATACCGAAATAATTTACACCAGCTTGCTTACCGATAAGTCGATGCTTAATGTAGCAACCTATTACAACTATCAAGATGCAATAGGCTGGAACTGGGGTTCATTTACTGCCGAAAAGGTAGCTAAAGTTCAAATAGCCGGGTTCGATATTGACTATAACATTACTTACGATAAGTTGCGCATAGGGGCAAATCACTCATTTAGCAAGCAAATAAATTTTAAGCTGGAAGATGATGTGTTAAACTCAGCAATATCGGGAGCCGAATATTATACTATTAATAATGCAACCCGCGATACTGTAAATATTGGTAATGGTAACGATTTGCGAAACATTGCTAATAATATTACCAAAGTATATTTCGATAAGTATTTTTTGAACAAAAAACTGGTTCTGCATTCCGAATTTACTGCTCTATGGGGCTATAAAGGGAATAAAGATTTGCAACAAATAGCTGTTAATGAAGCTTCAACACCTGAGCTGTCGGCTACAATCAATAGCTTGTACGATAAGGCTATTAACAGCGAAGGGTTCTACGGTAATAGTTATTTTTGGAACGCTTCGGTTACTGCCAATTTTATTGAAAATATATACCTTACCCTGGGTGTAACAAACATACTTGGTAAGCATGGCAAAGTGTCTGATTTTGCGGGTGTTAGCGAAAGCTCGTATATATCGGAGCCACGGTCATTTACAGCCAAACTGGTTTATAAATTATAGTACATAACAAGCTCCTGCTCAGGGCAAATAAGATTTAGAGCAACATAACAATTTGAAAAATGAAGAATTTAAAGTTTACACTAATATTAGCCTTATCGTTATTTGTAGGTTCTAAAAGTTCTAGTGCGCAAATATCGAAATTTAAAGCCTTGTATATATACAATATATCGCGATATGTTCAGTGGCCTCAAAGCTTTTCAAGCGCAGAATTTACAATAGGAATAGTTGGCGACGACAAGGAATTGTATTCAACCTTAGATGCTGTTTGTGCCCAGAAAACTATTGGAGGAAAAAAAATAGCAATTAAAAAAATTGACACCAATGCCGATGCCGGCAACTGTCATGTAATATATTTTTTGAGTGGTAAGGAGAGTCTTATATCATCGTATGCAGCCACAGCTCAGCATAGTTTAATTATAACCGAAACAAGCGGAAGTATTGATAAGGGCTCGGGTATTAATTTTTATATCGAAAGCAATAAGCTGATGTTTGAATTAAAATCGTCGAATATATTGGCTCAGGGATTGTCAATAAGCAATGAGCTAAAAAGCTTAGCCGCTAAAAATTTATAATACACTTTAATATCAGAAAAGGGAGCTCATATGTAACTTTCAGCTCAGATTAGTTGTAAGTTACATATATTACCTCTGCGCCCCTCTGCGTTCTCTGCGGTTAGTTTCTTAATGCCGCTGAGGGCGCGGAGAAACGCTGAGGTGTAATTGCATATTCTCTCTGCGAAACTCTGCGCCCCCTGTGGTTAGTTTTTCTTAAAACCTACTTGTAATCCTTAGCTCAACTCCGGCAAAATCGAGTACTTCGTAACAAACTCCTGCCTGACAGGCCGGCCCACCGCGGCGCTGACCTCCAAAAACAGTTACGGTGTTATTGCTGTTTATTTTATAGCCGGCATTGGCTCCGAACCAAAATCTTTGTGTTTCGTTATTTTTCATAATATACCCATCGGTGCTCGACTCTGTTACTACGCTAATGTTAAATTTCGATTTGTAGTTGTACCCGGCAATAAACACATGGTTGAAAACCGAAACGCCGGTACGGCGAAATGTTTGAAATTCGTAGTTTGCCGAAACAACTGAGCCTGAAAGTATTTGCCAGTCGGTGTATGCACCTGCCGATGTTCGCCCCACTTCAAGCTTAAAGGGGTCTTCGGCATAATCGAAAAATAGTTTGGTGTCGTGCTTGCCATTTAGCGTAAAGCTGTATTCGGCAAAATATTCACGATACAACAGTTCCTTAGCCAAAGTATTAATGGCTATGGTGTTGTTAAGGGTAAGTACAGAGCCATTGGCAAACGAGTAATACAATTCGGCCTGTATTCCCTGCTCGCTTATAGGCTGTACTACGTGAGTGCTGCGGTTGAGTACTTTGTATGTATGCTCTTTAACCAAAGCCGGGGGTTCGTTAATTCCTGCACCAAGTATAAAGTTATTGTAGTTCTTGTATTCAAGGCTTAATCCCCAATTATTGGCAAATATATTGAACCCGGAATATAGAGTCGACGACGATTTTTTCGACAAGGCAAATGCAGGGTCGTTCACATTTTGTGCATACTCGGTATAGTACGACATCCACGGAAACAAACGCCCCGAAAGGGTAAACATACCATAGGTGGCAGCGCCGTTGCGGTTGGTGAGCCTAAGTGCAGCACCCCCTATTGTTTGCCTCATGATAGTGTATTCAAGGTACGCAGCTTCAATAATATCGGTACGCCGAATGGTATCGCCGAATATTGGGGGGTAAAGATTATTCAAAGGTTTACCGTATATGGCTTTGGCTGTAAAATTATTGTTGCGGTATTGAATATTAGCACCAAATATATCGCGGTGAAAATATTGTTTGCTGCGGTAACTAATGTCTTCGAGCAGTGCTCCCTGTATCTCAAACGAACGCAACAGTAACCCCCTGCCCAATGTTTCGTAAAAATGCCCAACATTTAGCTCAATGGGTTTGGTTTTATAATTGAGCGTATAGCCCGAAAGCTTTACATAGTTACGGTCGGTATATGGGGTATGAAACTGCTCTACATTGGCCGAGAGCTTTACAGAGTTGAATTTATAGCTTAGTGAGGCACGGTCGTACAGGCTTGATAATGTTGCTGTATCGCCCGGTAACTCACCGTGTTGATATTCGAGCAGGTTATTGCCTTGGAACTGAGCATTTAATATATTTAATGTAAGAATTAGAGTGAGTGTGTGTAATAGTCTGTTATTCATTGGTATGTGCATTAATTACTCAATTCTTGTTCAATTTTTGAGTGTATAAGTTTTTCATCGCCTGGAGAAAATCCTTCGTGTATCCACACTATTTTGTTTGCCGAATTTATCAATATCAGAGTTGGAAAAGCCGATAAGTTGAGGCTTGTCATTACAGTTTTATCCATATCGGTAAGTACCGGGTATTTTATGCCAAGTGTATTAACCAGCGGCTCAACTTTCGCTGCACTTCGGGGGCCGTCGCAGTTAACACCTATTACCTGTACCTCTTTGTCTTTGAAGTTATTGTATACTGAATTAAGTTCAGGTATAGCTTTCATACATGGCTTACACCAGCTTGCCCAAAAATCAATTACTGTTAATTTTTTACCTTTTATGGTATTATACGAAATGTATTTTCCTTCAATATTTTTAAGTTCAAAGTTATCAACTGTTTGACTATGAGTACTTAAAGTAAATATTGAAATAATTATTGCTGTTATTATTCTCATTGTTTGAATGTTTTATGAAATATTATATTTATCACAATACTTTTATTTGGCAAGCAACATATCAACCTTTTGCTTAACATAGTCAACATCGCCTGCGGCATTTGTAATACCTTTGTATGCAATATTGCCTTGCTTGTCAATTACCACAAGGCGGTCGTATGTAGTGTTGTATTCCTTAGCTACGTTAGCTCCATTGAGCAATAGCGGAAAGGTAACCCCTGTTGCTGTTTTAAAACCATCAACTGAAGCCTTGGAGCCGTTCCATTGGTCAATTCCAAGAATTTGGTAATCGGCATTGTTTTTAAACGGAGAGTGTAGTTTGCTCTCAATATCGGGAGCCGATGCTTTGCACGACGGACACGTATTGCCAAAGAAAAACAACACTACAACCTTACCGCTGTAATCTGACAGGCTTACACTACCGCCCGATACCGATTCGAGTGTAAAACCGGGTGCTGACCCACCTTGCTCAGCAGGTTTTAAACTATTGTCTTTTGTGCACGACGATAATACCAGCGCAAGGGCTACTATTGTTAAAGTACTTATAAATTGTATCTTTTTGTTTTTAAGTAAGTTCATGGCGTTGAATTTTTAGATTTTACATTAATAACATATAATTAGCGTAAATTGTTTTGTAGCATATTTTTTTAAAATGTGGAGGTGTTTTTTTTTGTACACCGCTTTTTTTCGCACACTCGCCGAAAAACTCTTCTATTAAATTTTTGAACATATTTCTTTTGTATATTTCATTATTATGTGTCAAAACTAATTATGTATTTGAGTTCTTATTTATATTAGTCTGATATATAATATTATAACGTTAATTATTTAAAGTAATGAAACAATCAATATTTATGGTTTTTGTATTGGTAATAAGTCTTGTTTATTTTCTGGGCAGTTACTATGTGTATAATCGCGGAATGCAGGCTTTACCCCAAGGTGTAATTAAAACTATATTTCCATATCTGTTTTGGTTTTTTACAATATCGTTTATGGCGGGTATGTATTTGGAGCGCGGGCCGGCAACAATGTTTGCAACTATTATTACCCGTATGGGTTCGTTTTGGATTGCAGCCTTGTTATATATGTTGCTTTTGGTTGTAGCTATTGATATGGTTAGGTTGTTGAACCATTGGTTTCATTTTATACCTCAAGAATGGACACAGACTTTCCTTAGCGGTAAATGGTTATTTGCAGCAACAGCAGCAGTAGTATCGGTAATTGTATTTGCAGGATACCTGAATGCCCGTTCGGCACAAATAAATAACTATGAAATAACTATTGATAAACCTGGCCCTGATAATGGGAGCGGCGAGTTGAAAATTGCCCTTGTTACCGATATACACATGGGTTTTATACTTGGCGATAACCGTGTACGCAAATTGGTAAAAAACATTAATAAAGTAAAACCCGATATTGTATTGCTGGCAGGCGACCTGGTTGACCATAACCCGCTGCCTGTAGTAAAGCATGATATGGGCAGGCATTTTACGAAAGTTGAAGCGCCGCTTGGAATATATGCCGTAACCGGGAATCACGAATATATAGGTAAGCCCGATATTAGTGTAAACTACCTGAGCCGATTTGGTATTACTTACGTGCGCGATACCATGATAAATGTAGCAGGTAAGCTTTGGATTGTTGGCCGCGACGATAAAGATAAGGTCAATTATGTAGGAGTGGGACGCAAGCCTGTATCGGCAATTATGAACGGACATAACTATAATGAACCGGTAATACTTATTGACCATCAGCCGGTGGAGTATGATGCGGTTGCAAATTTAAATGTAGACCTAATGGTATCGGGGCATACACACAAGGGACAGCTTTGGCCTTTCGGATATATTACCCGTAAGGTGTATGAAAACGATATGGGGCTAATGAGAAAGAATAATACATGGTTCTACACATCGCAAGGTTATGGAACTTGGGGGCCTCCGGTGCGTACCGGCAACCGACCCGAAATAGCTGTTATAACTTTGAAGTATAATAAATAATTGAATATAAACAGTGAAATTACATAAACCACTTTTTGATATTTATATAATAATTTGGTACTTTTAGCTCAATTAATTAACTAAAATAAATCAGATAATGGCACCAAAAGCAACAACTGAAAAAACAGCGACAAAAAAAACAACCGCTAAAAAAACTACTACAGCAAAGGCAGAAACAGAGAAAAAAGCTGCCATAGTAAAAAAGGCTGCTACAACAAAAACAAAGAAAGTTACCGAAGCTCAAATTCGTAAGCGTGCCGAGGAAATATATAACAACAGATTAGTAAACGGTATACCTGGCGACTCTGTATCAGACTGGGTTCAGGCCGAAAAAGAATTAGCTTAGTTTTTGACCGTATCAAGGGATTATATTTTAATACCCGCTATTGTATTTTGAAAATACGGTAGCGGGTATTTGTGTGTTCAGTGAAATAGTATATTTTTGCAGCTTACTAAAAATTAAATATTTACAAGAGTATAAATAAATAATCATGGCAGATACTTCAGATTTTAGAAATGGCCTGTGTATTGAGTTTAACGGAAAGCTGTGGACAATAGTAGAGTTTCAGCACGTAAAACCGGGCAAAGGGCCTGCTTTCGTTAGAACAAAACTTAAAAACCTTGAAACAGGCAAGGTTGTTGATAATACATTCACATCGGGTGTTAAAATTACTACAGTACGTATTGAGCGTCGCCCTTATCAGTTCTTATTTAAAGACGATATGGGTTACAACTTTATGAACCTAGAAACATTTGAGCAAATACCGGTTGAGGAGAGCAAAATTGATAATTTTGACCTTATGAAAGAAGGTCAGGAAGTAGAAATAATATTCCATGCTGAAAAGGAAATGGTTCTTCAGGTTGAATTGCCTCCTTTTGTTGAAATGGAGATAACCTACACAGAGCCGGGCTTAAAAGGCGATACCGCTACAAATACACTTAAACCTGCAACTGTTGAAACAGGGGCTGAAATCAGAGTACCTTTGTTTATTGATACAGGCGAAAGAATTAAAATTGATACTCGCGACCGTTCTTACTCTGAAAGAGTGAAAGCATAAGCTTGAATTACAATATTATATGAAAGGGTTGGCTATTTAGTCAACCCTTTTTTACTATTTTTGTACAAAATAATGGTTATGCAAAAAAGAAAAAAGCTTCCAATAGGTATCCAAACTTTTAGAGATATACGCGACCCTAAGGAGAATTATGTATATATAGACAAAACTCCCGAAGCTCTGCAACTTGCTGAAAATGGTAAGTATTACTTCCTTTCGCGCCCGCGCCGCTTTGGTAAGTCGCTGTTTTTAGATACCCTTTCAGAAATATTTCTTGGCCATAAGCAACATTTCGAAGGGCTGCACATATACGATAAATACGACTGGGAGCAAAGCTACCCGGT
>QKGS01000097.1 GCA_003250355.1 Bacteroidota bacterium | reverse complement strand
AACGGTACTACGAAAAATACCTCAGCCACGGCAAGCAAATATATTTTGTGGGTATGCACTTTAGCAGCGACGAGAAAAATGTGGTGAGTATGGTTTGGGAGAGGTTTGAGGATTAGATTGCAGGGTTGCAGGGTTGCAGGTTGCGGGTTATAGGGTTGCAAGGTTACACGTTTTTCAGTCTCCGGTCTTCGGTTTCCGGTTTTCTTACTCGTTTTTTTATATAGTACTAAACTACTGAATAATCATGTTTTGTGTTTCGGTATTTGCCGAAAGCTTTGTTTATAATATTATTTCAGAAGGGTTTTTCCCAAATTCTTCTTTAAAATTTTTCCTGAATTGAGTAATACTTTTAAAGCCCACACTAATACAAGCCTGACTAATGCTAACCCCTTCGTTTTTCAATAACTCGGCGGCTTTATGAATTCTGTACTTTCGCAAATACTCGGCAGGAGCCTGATCGGTAAGCGATTTAAATTTGCGATAAAAAGTAGGTACTGTCATATTGAGTTGAGTACTGATATCATTAACATTGAATGAAGTGTCAGAATAGTGTTTGCTAATAGCATTAATGAATTGATTCCAAAACTCTTTGTCGTGCTTTGAAATAACTTTTTTATCACTTTCGTCGAATACTTTCGAAGTCGAAAAATACTCTTTTAGCTTTAGTCTGTTAGTCAATATTGCTTTTATTGTATGGAGCAATTCCTTTGTATCAAACGGTTTTTCTATATAATAGTCAATTCCAAGTTGAAACCCGTTAATTTTTGTTTCGGTATCTGTTTTTGCAGTAAGCATTACAAAAGGTATGTGCGACAATTCGATATTTGTTTTTATATACTTACAAAATTCAATACCATCCATTATTGGCATAAGAATATCTGAAATTATTATGTCGGGAGTAAACGATTTTAGAATATTTATTCCTTCTTTCCCATTCTTTGCTGTTCTAACAATGAAATGTTTTTCAAGTATGCTTTTTATAAAATTAGAGAGTTCCTCATTGTCTTCAACAAGCAGAATACTGTTACTGACATTAAACCCATCAAAATCAGTCTGTTCATTATTGTTGTCGGTAATATGTATGTACTCATAAGTATTTGGGTTTATATCATTTTCATGAAAATGTTTTTTCCCTTTATTAAAGCTTAGTATAAATACAGTTCCTTCACCCGGTTTGCTTTTTACCGAGATAGTTCCATGTAATATATCGGTAAGTATTTTCACATAGTTTAAACCTATTCCGTGGCCATAATTTGAGTTATTTCCTATACGATAAAATCTTTCAAATATATTTTCGATATGTTCATGTTCAATGCCAATACCTTCATCTTCCACCTCAATTACAGCAATGCTTTCAAATTCCTTAACGGTAATGGTAATGTGTTTGTTTTCATGGGTATACTTAATTGCATTTGAAAGTAAATTATTCAATATTATTTTTAGTTTTTCGGCATCGAGCCAAATGTTTATTTTATTGCAGAGTGAATAAAATTGTAGAGCAATGCCTTTTTGTTTTGCAAGAGTTTTAAATGATTCTGTTGTAGTATTTACAAATTGAACAAGTTCAAAATTCGTTACATTGAGTACTTCATGCCCCTTGTCGGTTTTTCTAATTTCAATAAGCTGGTTTATCATATTTAACAGCCGCAAGCAGTTATTTCTTATAGACAAAGTAGAATTAGCCGATATTTTTTCAGAAATACTATCTAAGTGAGCAAGAATAAGTGTAAGCGGTGTTCTGAACTCATGCGAAATATTGGTGAAATATTTAAGTTTAGCCTGGTCTGCTTCGTGAAGTTCATCGGCCATTTGCTGTATTGTAATATTTTGCTGTTCGGCTTTTTCTTTTTGAATTTGCAGTTCTCGGTTAGCCTTTTTTAGTTCATTGGTTCTTGCATTTACTTTATTTTCAAGAATTAACTTTTGTTTTTTTAATGTTTTAATTCTTGCTATGTATACAAATGTGATTATACAAATAAATAATGCAGACAGTAATATTTTAAACCATAATGTATTCCACCAAGGGGGAAGGATTTTAATTTTTATAGCAACACCATCTGTATTCCATATTTTATCATTATTGGTTGTTTTTACTTTGAAGATATACTCTCCGGCAGGCAGGTTAGTATATGTAGCGGTACGGGTATATCCACAATAATTCCAGTTTTTGTCGAATCCTTCAAGGTAATATGCATATTTATTGATTTTTGTTGAACTATAATTTAGTGCAGCCCATTTTATGCTGAATATATATTGCTTATGGTTAAGGGTTAT
The DNA here is from genome assembly GCA_003250355.1 of Bacteroidota bacterium. Taxonomy (GTDB): domain Bacteria; phylum Bacteroidota; class Bacteroidia; order Bacteroidales; family SZUA-534; genus SZUA-534. The sequence continues at coordinate 3,846 of QKGS01000097.1, read as the reverse complement.
AGATTCAGTTACCGAAATATCCTTTTCTAAAGGAGAGTTTGGGTGTAATGGTGATTTGGCTTTTATTATATTATTGAACAGGCGAAATTCAGTAAATACAATTGGAGAATGAGTAAATGTTTTTTTTATATTTTGAGCATTGAAGGATGTAAAACCATTTATACCTCCAAAATACATTGTGCCGTTACTGCTCTTTATTGATGCATTTTTAAAGCCTCCTTTTTGAACACCATCAAATTCATTATAGTTTTCAAAATAAATATAGTTTTTGGGAATAGAGTCTATATATGTTGAGTCATGAGTAATAGACAAAACAGCAGATGGGAGTTTAAATTTGCTTATTCCCAGTTCTGTCCCCAACCATAAATTTCCACTATTATCTTCAAGTATTGTGCGAACTTCTTTGCCCTGCATCCCATTTTTATTTCCAAAACACATAAAACTTTCGTCATTGTAATTGAAAATATTGATACCGGAGCTTGTTCCAATCCACAACCTGTTTTTTCTGTCAATAAAGCAACAATAAACTCTGCCCGGACTAATTGTAAGAGGGTTATTTTTATTTTGAATAAAAGGGTCGTTCAAATCATGAACATAATATGTAAAGCATTTTTCTGTTATATTATATTTATAAATACCACGCCATGATATTACCCATATATTTCCGTACAAATCGGGCATTATGTCTATTAGTGAATAGTGCTTTAAATTGCATTCTCTATTATCAGATTGCATGGAATGGTGAATAAATTTTCTGTTTTTCAAATTAAGTTCGTCGAGTCCGCCCCATTTACCTCCCGATATCCCAACCCATATATTGTTATTATTACCTTTTGCTAGTCGTTTTATAAAGCTCCCTCCAACCGATTCGTAATTTTCTGATTCGTGACAGTATTTATGGATATGCTTATTTTTCAAGTTATATGAGTATATAGCCTTGTTGGAACTTATTAATATTTCATGTTCATTAGCGGTTTCAATACTTAGATAATATTCGTCACTATTATAATTGTTATTAACATTAAATTCGTTGAATGTAAGCGATACCGGATTAAAAATACTGATACTCCCTTTTTCGGTACATATCCAAATATTACCTTCACGGTCTTCGTAAAAATCGTTTATAATATTACCCGATAGGCTGTTATTGTTATATGGAATATTGTAGAAATGGTTAAAATCTTTTTGTAATGCGCTATATGTTTGAACGCCTCCATACCAGCCGGCTATCCATATTATGCCTGAATCATCTTTATACAAATCTTCAATATATGTATTTTTAATTCCGCCTATACTGTTTCTTTCGTATTTGTATACCTCACTGCACTTTGTGTCGGGATTGAATATGCACAGATTCCCCGAGCCAAGCCAAATGTTTCCTGAGTTATCTTCAATTATAGTGCGCCCAAACTCCGAACTTATATATTTGTCGGTTAATGAATACTGTTCGTTGGTTTTGGTATTTATATACATAGCTATGTTGTTGCCAATAAGCCATATAAGCCCTCTGCTGTCTTCAAACAGATCGTAAATACTCGTTCTTTCTGAGTCGGGTTTTGTTTTAAAATAGCCCTCGTTATATACTGCTAACAGTTCTGTTTCTTTATCGAGTGTATATAAATGTCCGCTTTCACTACCAACCCATATTTTGTTATCGGAGCTGCATAAAACTGATAACAAAACACCTACATATTCACCTGCCCGATTGCGGTTTGCAATTAGTTTAAACTTGTCCGACACTTCAATATATTTGAATAACCCTTGGTCGGAGGTTACCCAAATATTACCGTTGTTATCTTCTGCAATAGAATTAGAAAATCGTATCTGATAGTTTGAAATTACTTTTGAAGTATCGTAGTATATAAAACAATCCCTGTCTCTGTTGTATCGCGAAATACCTCTTTCGCCACATGTCCATATATTCCCCTTAGAATCTTCATAAATATCTTTACAAATAAATTCAGAAGAATCTTCAATGTAGTAGTTTTTGGTTTCGTAACCATCGTAACGCTTTAGTGTATTGCTTCCTATCCATATAAAACCATGTTTATCTTTTAATACCTTATAAGCAGTTAGTTCCGATAATGCTTGTACTGATTCAAAAGTCTTATTACTGCCAAAGCAAATGTTGCATAGTAGCGATAATAGCAGAATAATTATTGTTTTATGTGTTTTTACCATATTGAACAAACCCTAATAGAAATGCGAAGCTATTATTATTTGTCTTATTCTTTTTAACTGTTCTTTCCTTTTTGACCAAATTGATGTTTAAAGACATTAATTTAAATACCAAAAACCGGTTTTCTTAACATCGACAGAATTTGTTCCAATAAACAAATCAAACTCCCCTGCCTCAATCATAGTTTTGTACTCTTTCCCTTTTCCAATAAATTTCAATTTATCGGGGGTAATATTGAATGTAACTGTTTTGGTTTCGCCCGGCTCTAGTTCCACTAATGCAAAATCCTTAAGTTCCTTTACAGGGCGTGTAACAGAACAAACCTTATCACCAATATAAATTTCCGTTCCCTTCATTTTACCTGTATTTGTAACTTTTACTGATGCTTTTATTGAACCATTCTCAGTCATATCAAGGCTACTCAACTCAATATCAGAATACTCATAAGTTGTGTAGCTCAAACCAAAACCAAACGGATACAAAGGCTCATTCTGAACATCTCTATAAGTTGTAGAGTACCTGTTTGGAGTAACTCCCGGAACAAAATAATGACTCGTTCTGCGGTAGCTATAAAAAATTGGCACCTGACCTTCGTGATATGGAAATGTCATAGGTGTTTTACCCTGAGGATTAAATTTACCCGATATTATTTCAGCCAAAGCCGCACCTCCTGTAGTTCCCGGCATCCATGCATAAAGCAATGCGTCTGATTTTTCAGCAACATTGGTCATAATATACGGGCGACCTGCATTAATTACAGTTACTATTGGTTTTCCAGTTTTTGCTACAGCTTCAAGTAATTTTTCCTGCACTCCCGGTAAATGTAACGAAGCTGTTCCGCCACCTTCACCGCTCATCCAGTATTCCTCTCCAAGTATTAATATTACAACATCGGCAGATTTTGCAATCTGAACTGCTTGTGGTATTAAATTCTCTCCTGCCAAACGAAAACTATCTATCTCACAACCTTTTGCATACATAATATTCGCATTTTCAAATTCTGCTGAAATACCGTCAAAATATGAAACTACATCAGCAGGGTTGCCCATGCAGCTCCACCATCCAAGAAGGTCTTGAGTTGCTTTTGCAAATGGTCCTATAACTGCAATCTTTTTAGTTGAAGTAGAAATAGGAAGAATATTGTTGTCATTCTTCAAAAGCACCATACTCTTTAGTGCTATATCTTTAGTTTCAGCTACATTTCTTTCCGACAGCAACTCACTCTTTTCTGTCTCTTTATTTAAGAAAGCGAAAGGGGCATCAAGCAAACCTGCTTTTTGCTTGAGTATAAGTACACGACGTACTGCATTATCAACCTGCTCTTCCGATATTTTGCCGGTTTCAACCAAATAAGGGATAAGGTTAACATATTTTTGAGCAGTCATATCCATGTCAATTTCAGTATTCATTGCCATTTCAGCTGCAATAGTATCATTTGCGGCTACGCCTGTTTTTACAAGGTTTGTAATAGTTTCCCAGTCAGTCATTGCCAAACCTTCAAAACCCATTTCATCGCGAAGAACATCTTGCATAAGGTAGTTGCTCACAGTTAACGGCTCACCGTCGTAAGCTGTGTATGCACACATTAAACTTGCAACACCTGCATCTACAGCTGCCTGAAACGGCGGCAAATAAACTTCACGAAGTTCCCGTTCCGAAAAATCCTG
>QKGS01000056.1 GCA_003250355.1 Bacteroidota bacterium | reverse complement strand
AACGGTACTACGAAAAATACCTCAGCCACGGCAAGCAAATATATTTTGTGGGTATGCACTTTAGCAGCGACGAGAAAAATGTGGTGAGTATGGTTTGGGAGAGGTTTGAGGATTAGATTGCAGGGTTGCAGGGTTGCAGGTTGCAGGCTTACAGGGTTACAGGGTTGCAAGGTTACAGGGTTGCAAGGTGGAAGGGAGACTGGAGACTGGTTACAAGTTATAGGTGCAGGTTGCGGTTTTTTTCATAATTCATATTTACTATTTCAAATATCCGGTTTCCGTTTTTCGGTCTTCGGTTTCCAGTATCCAGTCAGTTGTCTCTATTGTACACTAAAACAACCAATTCAGACCAATATACATTCCCATATCTCCATCTTGTTTATTAAGCGGAACACCGGCATCGGCAGCTATTATAAAATTTTCGTTTAGAGCAATCCGAAATCCGCCACCGTAAGTAATGTGTGGTGTATCTTTAGTATTTTTAAAGTAACTACTATACTCGCCGGGGGGTACTTTTGATTTGTCGAAACTATAATCTACAACAACCTGACCGTAATCGACAAATGAACTTAATGCAAGATATACATTCTGATTTTTAAACGTAAAACGGGCAAACTTCCATCGCAACTCGGCATTACCCAATGTCATTCCCTGACCAACAACCCTGTTTCGCAACATACCGCGTACGGTTTTAGAACCTCCCATACCATCGCTGTTCGATGAGCGGGTAAATGTATACATAACAGTAGGCAAACAGTAAAATGGAGCATTGCCGGCTATTATTCCTTGATATCCAATACGATAAGCAAATGATAGTTTTTTTTCAACTATAGTAAAATACTGACGATGAGTGGCAGCAAAACCGGTAAAATAAAAATCGGTATTAACTGTTTGAGATACTACCACTTCGCTCCATAGCCCTTTCATAGGGTTAGGCTCGTTATTGCGGGTATCATAAACCAGTCCGGCTTTAAGTGTGGTGAAAAATCCCCCTTTAGCCTCATTGTCGGTTATAATACCCCAATCGCGGTATTTGTGGTACAATGTTGCTGTGTCGGGCAATATTTTTTCGGCACTTTTTCCTTTATTAAGCCGTTCAATATCAACGCTATTTATCTCATAATTCTGAAATTGAATACCTGCCGACCAGTGTATATTTTTGACATTGGTTTTCCCCTGAAAATCAGCTTTTATGCGAGTTATATTCCTCTTATGTTTGTAAAACATACGTGTTCTGTAATCAGTATGTTTATCGGTTTCCCAGTTCTTGTTATAAATAGCCTGATAACCGTTGAATCCGTAAAAATCGAGTGCCTGATCGGGCAGGTAACATAAATCGAACGAGGTTCTAATATCTTTAATTAAGTATTTGGTATCGTAAAATGCTCTGAATATTCCACTCCCTTTGGTGTACATTGATGCTTCCAAATAAAGTGAGTGATAATAACCGGGGTAAATATCGCCATTGCCGTAGTGATAAATATTTGCCAAAGCACCGTATTGCAGCCCCAGGTCGGTACTGTATGTTACTACCGGAAGTCCTCCGAATCCGAATCCTGTTTTAGTTATTTCGGTAGTATCAATATTATTTGATAATAATTGTAAAGAAGTAAATAGTATTACAAATAGGGAAAAATGTTTCATCTGTTTATATTTTTATTTTCAATGGTACAGATGGAACATCCATATTGATAATTATGTTAGTATGCGTTGCTTTAATTATCATGGATGTTTCATAATAGTTTTGTTTCATGTGGCAAAAATAGGAAATTATATAATTTGAATATCTGATTTAATTTTTCGTAATTTGAATTTGTTTATCAAATAAGGTTTTATATCCTTATAATAACCAAATTAGAAGAAACTAAAACTATAAATCTATGAAAAAAACCACAGTGCTTATATTTAGTTTTTTACTGCTCAGTTTGTTTACACTAAATGGACAGGAAAAGACCATAAGCGGAACAGTAACATCAGTTGAAGATGGACTGGGGCTACCAGGTGTGGCTGTTGTTATAAAAGGGACAACAACCGGAACCATTACCGATTTTGATGGAAACTATACACTCACATTTATACATGATTCGGCTGTTATTCAGTTTTCGTTTGTAGGAATGATAACTCAGGAAATACCTTATACAGGTAGCAATATAAGTATAGTAATGAAGCCCGATATGATAGGGATAGAAGAGGTTGTAATTACAGCTTTGGGGGTACCTAAAGATAAAAAGGCGATAGGTTTTGCAGCATCGTCGGTTAGTGGCAGCGACATATCCGATGCCAAGGTTCTGAACCCCATGAATGCACTGCAAGGAAAAGTTTCGGGTATCGATATTTCCACAGCACCGGGTCCTGGAGGTACACAAAATGTTATTATTCGCGGAGCATCATCGTTTGGTAATAACCAGCCATTGTATGTGGTTGATGGAGTGCCTTTAATTAACGAACAGAATGCTGCAAGTAGCGGTGGTTCTGTATTTGCCGATATGGGCTCAGGTATTAATGCCATAAACCCCGACGATATTGAAACCATGACTGTACTTAAAGGAGCTGCAGCTACAGCTCTTTACGGTAGTAGAGCCGCCAATGGGGTTATACTCATTAAAACCAAAGGAGGTAACGATACCAAAGGAAAAATGAACGTATCGTACGATGGTTCTTATACCCTTACTCGAATAGGTCGTATACCCGAGCGTCAGAGTACATTTGGTCAGGGAGTTGACGGTAATCACGACCTTACGGAAAATATTAACTGGGGACCGGCTTATACAAATCAAATGCGATTATATGGCTTTGAAGTAAACAACAGTCAACAGGTAAAGCCGTATTCATTTGTTGACGACCGCATTAAAGACTTTTTTGAACTTGGAACCGGTATGAAACACGCCGTATCAATGTCGGGAGGTAATGATATTACCACATATTTTTTCTCATTTTCCGATAATAGTGTTGACGGTATTTACCCCGACGATGTTGATACCTACGACCGTAAAACACTATCGGCCAAAGGCTCGCATAAATGGGAAAAACTTAGTGTGGAAACATCGGTTAACTATGCCAACGAAAAAAACAAAACTGTACCCACAGGTTACGGAACTACAGTTTTTGAAAGCTTATGGCAAATACCCGAAGACTTTTCGGTAGTTGACATGAAAAACTACAACAGTACATTTTGGAAAAACGATAACTATTTTACCACTTATAATGTAAACCCATATTTTGCATTATATGAAAATGGTGCAGAGCAAACCAAAAACAAGATTTTCGGAAAGCTTCAATTCAATTACGATATTACCAAAGAAATAAAAGCTACCTACCGATACGGAGGCGATATTGAACACTCAACATCGGAACTTTGGACAGCAAAAGTTGATATTCCACAATCGGCTGTGGGCTATGGCGATAATAAGTTGAGCTCAGGTAGTTATGAAATATCGAATATGAAGCGATACGAAACCAATCACGAAGCATTTTTAACTTACAATAAAGAGATTAACGATTTTAATCTGAATGCTTTAGCCGGGCTTAATGTTAATGAGCGCGGGTTTGAAATACTTCGCGGTGTTAACAGTGCTCTCGATGTTGAAGGGTATTACCAACTTGTAAATGGGGTTAACGATGCTGTGGCTTATCAGTCGGGGCCGTATGGTAATCCGTATATCCGGAGGTTATACGGTATTTATGGTACTTTAGATATGGATTATAAGCGAATGTATTATGCTACTGTTACAGCCCGTAACGATAAGTCGTCGACATTACCAAAAGATAACAATAGCTATTTTTACCCCGGATTTACCGCAAGTGCAATAGTTTCTGAAATATTAAAAAAATCAGGCATTGAAATTAAGCATCTCGATTATGCAAAACTACGTGCTGCTTATGGATGGACAGGTAACGATGCCGACCCTTACAGTATTTATCCCACATTTGCCAAAGGATATAGTGAGAATATAAATATATATGGTATTAGCAATGTATATTTCCCGCTCAATGGAATTAACTCATGGACAATGGGTAACCAAATGGGAAGTGCCGACCTTGCTCCAGAAATTACTAAGGAGGTAGAGATTGGTGGCGATTTATTTTTATTTAAAAACCGATTGGGGGTTGAGTTCTCATATTACAACAAGCTAACCGAAGGGCTTATAAATAGTCAGCCATTGGCTCCTTCAACCGGATATACTCGTGTAATATCAAATATTGGAGATGTTAGGAATAAAGGGATAGAATTATTAGTATTCGGAACCCCTGTAAAAAAAGGCGATTTTCAGTGGGATGTAAGTGTAAATTTTTCACGCAATAAGAATAAGGTAGAGAAACTTAAAGAGACTGAAGTAGAAATAGCCGGTATTTCAGGAACAGGTGGTGAGTATCTTGGTATTTATGCCATTGAAGGCTATGAAATGGGGGTATTTAAAGCCAATGTTACCCAAACTACCACTATTAATGGCAAAGAGTATGTGGTGGTTGATAATACAGGCCGTCCGGTTATGACATCGACACAACAGATACTTTCCGATAAGAGTGTAAATGAAAAATTCCGACTGGGTTTTACAACCGGTTTTAAATATAAAGGATTTTCATTAAGCTCAGTATTTGATTACCGCCACGGAGGGTATATGTATAGCGGAACTAAGAGCCGAATGGACTGGGCAGGAAGCAGCGTGGAATCACTTATTAACAACCGTAATCCGTTTATTATTCCTAACTCAGTGCAACTTGTAAACGGGCAATATGTTGAAAATACCGTACCGGTAAGTTCAGTTGAGCTTGATAGGTTTTATCAAAATGGAGGATTCAATAAACTAGATAACTTCTTAATAGACCGTTCGTATTTAAAGCTTCGCGAAATACGACTATCGTACGAACTGCCTGAAAACATTACCTCTCTAGTAAGGTTACAGAGTGTGAAATTATCGGTTGCAGCAGGTAATATTTTATTGTGGACACCGGTAAGCAACCCATACATTGACCCTGAGGTTACTACTTTTGGAACCGATGTAAGTGCTAAGTTTGGTGAATTTGGTTCGCATCCTACTGAGCAAACATTTACTTTCGGCCTTTCGGCAAAATTTTAAAACACTATAACTATGAAGAATATACATATAATTATAATATCGCTGTTTGTACTTGCTGTATCGACAGGTTGTAACGATTGGCTCGATGTAAATGAGAATCCCAATAATTTGAATAAATTACCCGAGCCCGATGCTGCACTTGCTGTAGCTCAGATAAATATTGCTAATGCACTTATGGGGTGGGACTTAGGTATTGGCGGTGCATTTTGGTCGCAGTACTGGACTCAACGAGCCGGCGGGCAGGATTTAAAATTTCTCGATACTTACGAAAATGCAACATTTGAAATAGCACATCGAAATCTTATTTCGTCGGCATTGGTCGATTTGAAAGAGATAAAAAAGTATTCATCATCTACCGAGTTGGTTTACTTCATTGCCGAAGCATTGAGCATATATACCTGGCAAATAGTTACCGATACATGGGGCGATGTCCCTTACTTTGAGGCACTACGAGGCGATGAAGGAATTACATCGCCAAAGTTCGATTCGCAGCAAAGTATTTATACCGACTTATTAAAAAGGGTTGACGCACTTTTAGTATATACCTCGGCTGATAATACAACTATGAGTCCGGCTAACGACCTAATTTACGGAGCCAATTTCGACCATTGGTATTCATTTGCAAAAACAATAAAACTAAAGCTAATGATGCGATTGTCGGCAACTTCGGGTTACGATAATGCACAGGTGCTTACGTTAATTAATCAGGGCGGATTCATTGATTCAATGGCTATGATATACCGTAATGTATGGACATTCGGAGAGCATGGCAAGCAATATCCTTTAATTGAATATCAGGTATTGTCAGCAGGCCGAATACAATCGAATGTTGTGGCAAGTGCTACATTTATTGAATGGTTACAATATGTAAATGACCCTCGTATCGATAACTATTTTCGCCCTACCACAAGCGGACACAAAGGTATGTTACAGGGCGATTACACTTATACCCCAACAAGTACCGATTTTAGTATGGTTATAACCGATTCTGTTAATACCGATATACCTTTAATATCGCGCTGGGAGGTTGAGTTTTGGAAAGCCGAAGCATTTGCCCGAAGCGGAAACAGTACAAAAGCCAAGGAACACTACATTACAGGAGTTACACAATCGCTCAATTATTGGGGGAATAATACTGCGGGTTTAACATTTATGCATAAAATAGATAGTATTTGGGACTCAGCAAGTAGCTATGACCATTATTTGGAACAAATAGCTTTGCAGAAATGGACTGCGTACTATAAGTTGCAACATTGGGAATCGTTTATGGAGCGCAACCGTATAAAGTATCCCAAAGTTAATATGATTGATGTAGCCAATAACAGAAGTTCATTAACAACAGATTTTCCGGTAGGTAACTTCGTGTTATCAGTTGCAGGTAGAGCAACGTTGCAAGAGAAACTGCCTTCGTCGCCATTGTATCCGGTAGGTGAAATTACCCGCAATGCTAATGCTCCGGGCAATAAAACCAATATTGGAGTGGATGTGTGGTGGAATGCAAAAACGGAAAATCAGGTTCAACCTTAAAGTAATAAATATGAAAATTTTATATAAATCATTAATAATTGCAGTTACAATAGTATTGTTGGTGCAGTGCAAAAAAGAATCGGAAGGGCTGTCGCATATTGTTTATTATCCGGTATTTCAAATTATTGGAGGCGAAGATTTGTATATAAACAGAGGCGATAATTATGTGGATCCCGGAGTAAAAGTTACCGAAAACGGTGTTGATATACCTTACTCAGTAGTATCGGTAACAGGCGAGTTTTTTGAGTTTGATTCTACTGCCATTAATGTGCAACAATCGAATAAATATTCGGTAAACTATTCAGCAACAAGCTCATCGGGATATACACGCACTGCCGGCCGAAATGTATTTGTAATTACAGTGGGCGATTTTGTTACTTCTTTGGAGGGGTTGTATGTATCTGATGTAGAGCAGGTTGGCGGTTTAGGTGACAATAAATATACCGGATTGAAGTATATAATGATAAGAAACAAACAAGGAAATGAATTTGAGATTTCAGATGCAATGGGCGGATATAACGATATAGGCAAAGAATTAGGCAAAGGATACCGAGCCGTTGGAATTACTTTTACAGTAAACAGTATAGCTAATAATGATTTTTCGTTTGGAGCAGCCGTACCTCAATCGTTTGGTGGTTCTGTAAAAATTAATTCAATGATGGTTGATGCTAATGCCAAAAAAATATCATTCCAGTCAGAACGAAATAGTACAAAATACAATGTAGTATTAACACAAGTAGAAGCACAGTAAAATGAAAATAAAAAGTATATATATAGTATTGGGTTTGATAGTATTAGTAATGTTATCGGCCTGTAAAAAAGAGCTGCCACAGGTGTGGATGAGTTCAACCTCCGGATTTGATGGAAACTGGTATGTCCGTTACGATAACGAAACTACTACCGACCCATATAACAAAGGATATGTTGCAAATACAATTTATAATACAGCTAACAATGGCGATTCTATTTGGCTTGAAGGTAGTACCGATTTTTTAAAGTATAAGTTGCGTATACCGGTTAATTCATTGACCAATACATTTGGTTCTGATAGTGTAGTATTTGATAATACAACCGGTTCAAATATTATAGTTAGCAATGGTAAAATAATTAAAAATGCGGTTACACTCCCTTCGGGTTCGGTTGTCGATAGTATTTATTATCAAATATGGGTTGATTTAGGATTGGGCAACGGATTTGTACTTATAAACAAAACACTAAATGTAGGAGGGTATAGAAAGAGTGGTTTTCTGGAAGATATTAGGTAGAATTATCCCTAACGTGCTTTTTTAGTACCGTGATTCTTATTTTGAATAAGTTACCTAATTTTAAAAAAATAACCGCAGTTAACGCTGAGGTTCGCATAGAAGAAATGCAAAAATCATTCTTAGCGATTCTCAGCGTCATCGGCGGTTCTAAGATACTAACCACATTGAGCGCAGGCGATTATCTTTTTTTTAAAAACTTAAATCAAAGTTTATATAAAAAGCATTTGTATTAGTGTTATCATCATTGGCATTGAGCCAGGTACGATAATTTGCTGCAACTTTAAGGTTTTTGAAAGGGTGATACTGGCATCCTACAATAATATTACTACCATCCTTATTGAAATTCCATGGATCGGCGTCATAATGAAGTTTGTTTGATGCAACATAATCGTATCGTGCAAAAGTTTTAATTTTTTCAGTAATATTTACTGTTGAATATACCGAAGTTCCATATTTACTTTGGTTATAAAGGAATCCGCTATTTGCCTGGTAATTCCATTCTACGCCAAGAGAAAAAATATCGGTTTTAATACCGGCAAATGCTGCACCGGTATATTGAGGCTCATCTTTTGTTGTATCCATTGCCGAATAATAATCGCTATACAGGCGTATTGTAACAATATCAACAGGATTGATAGTTATACCAAATGCTGTTCTGAAATCTTCATCTTCCTGAATAGAAGAATACCCTTCACCATTAGCGACTGAAAAATCTAAGCTAATAATATCAGACGCTTTATATGTGGTAAAGAAACCAATATCGGCACTAGCTCCAAACTTGTATCTATCCTGAAAAGAATTAAATACATATCGATACCCCCAAAAACTTTCCTGAACTTTAAATTGAAAACAATCTGCAATTCCTAATTTAAAAGTAAACTTTTGATACTTGTATTGAATATATGCATTTTTAATATATGCAAATCGTTTTTTTGCGGCATCGCCTGCAACATCTTTCGCACTTCCTAAATCAAGTTTAATGTTTCCTGAAAGCTTATCGTTAACATTCGATTTATAACCTATATAAGCTCTATCCAAATCAAATCCTTTTGCATGAGTATCAACAAATTCAGTATGTACATTGGCAAATATATTACCATACACTTCACCTTTTTTATACCATTGTGATTCTTCCTCGCCTTGTCCGAATGCTATTTGCTGAGCTATAAGCATTCCAATACTAATAATTAGTTTTTTCTCTATCCTCATATCTAATTGTAAATTTTTTGCAAATATTGCATTAATAAAACACTACATTAATTACCACAATATGAATTGTATGTTAAAAGAATGTTAAGTGAGCGAACTGCTAAACTTTAAAATAGTTTATAATATCTTTTAGTTCTTTTGCCTGAGCATTGAGTTCTTCGGCACTGGCAGCAATCTGTTCCGATGCTGCCGAGTTTTGTTGGGTAATATTATTCATTTGCTGAATAGAGGTATTAACCTGCTCTGCTCCGCTATACTGTTCATTGCTGGCGGCTGATATTTCCGATATTAAGTTGGTACTGTTTTCAATATGGGGCATGAGTTGGTTAAGTTGCTCTGTCGATTTATTTGTTAATTCTACACTGTTATTGGCCAGGTCAACAATTTGAGCTGCAGAGTTTTTACTCATTTCGGCCAGCTTACGCACCTCGGCAGCAACTACCGCAAAACCTTTACCGTGTTCACCGGCACGGGCTGCTTCAACCGCAGCATTTAACGCAAGTATATTGGTTTGGAATGCTATGTCGTTTATTACATTTATTTTTGATGAAATATTTTGGATAGACGACATACTTTGTTTTGATAAGTCGTTTGTGTTTTTTAGTTCTTTTAGTGAGTTAACCGATATTCTACGGGTTTCATTGGCATTGTCGGAACTTTGCTTTATGGTCGATACCATTTCTTCCATAGTTGCCGACAATTCTTCTATTGACGAAGCCGACTCGTTGGCAGCCTGTGCCAATTGCTCAGAACTACTGCTAAGTTCCTGACTCGACGATGATATATTGTCGGCTCCGCTGCTTATTGACTGTATTACCTCTTTTAGCTTTTCTGCCATTCGCACAAGTGATAGAACTATCCCTTTGTCATTGGCTGAAGCCTCAATATTTAAATCACCACCGGCAACTCGCTCTGCAATAAGGTTTACTTCTCGTGGCTCTCCACCAATAATATTCATTAAACTATTTATTATATATAGCGATATTAATACCGATATTATAATACCCAGTATTATTATTAATATTATTAGGGTGGTACTCCTGTTTATATCTTCTTCTACTTCTCGGTTAATATCCAATACAAGTTTCTCAACATTGGGTTCTACATTATGTATTGCTTCGCGCATACTTCCCATTATTCCATCTTTTTCAGAAAAACCAATAATTTTGGTTTGCTCTATAAGATTACCAAACTGAACAGAGTAATTATTAATATCGTTAGTAATTTGCTTTTTTGCAGTGAATGAAACATTGGGGTCTCTTTTAATAGTGTTAACAAACTCTTCAATTGCTTCATTGAATTTATCTTGATATTTAAGGTCGTTTCTTAAAAGAAAGTCTTTTTCGTGTCGTCTGAGAGTGAGCATCATAACCATATATTTGTCCGAAAGTCTATACTTTTCAATATTTTCTTCTGCCGAATGAATTGAATTTCTTAAACTACCCTCTAAACCATAATTTTTGAACCCTCGCTTCAGTATTGCACTTTCCAGATTTATAAGTTCTTCTTTATACTTTTTAAATGCTCCTGAAAGTATAACAATTTCATCGTACATATTATGTTGCTTAATGAAACTTTTGTTACTTAAAATGTCGAGTTTATAGTTTATAGTATCGAATAGTATGTGCGAACGTGACAGATATTTACTTTTTTGTGTCTCAAAATAATTTTCATCGGTTGTTTCCCTTGCCAAATAGTCTTTTTCGTGTTTTCGGAGTGTTAACATTTGTATTTCTATGTCCGACACAGTCGATTTAATATCGAGCATATTTTTAAGCCTGCTAAAAGCTAAAAATGAAAATGTCCCTACTAATATTAGAATTGCTATACCGGCTACAATTAATATGTACAATTGTGCTTTAAAAGTAAGTTTGTTTAGCATATTGTTATTATTTTAAAAATTATCCTGAAGTTTATTGAATACTAATACAGTTTTATTACAAAAATGTTACAAAATATGTCTAATAACATATTCTTAATTGAGCATTTAAAGCAATTAACCCCCTCATAACATTTGTAACATATTTGTAATACTATTTAAACCGAACCGTAAAGTTTGGCTAACCCTTACTACACATCTTGTTTTTAACATTGCAACAGATTTTGAAACAAATAGTATTTGAATTTTAAATGTTAAAAATGAAAAAGGTTTTTCTATTTTTTGTTTTGTGTATAACAGCAATGAGTATATATGCACAAAACGGTACAGTACAGGGTGTTATTACAGAAGAGCAAAATGGTGAGAAAGTTGCTTTGCCATTTGCCAATGTATTCTTAGAGGGCACAACATATGGTGCTACCAGCGATTTTGACGGCAATTTTATATTTAAAGCTCCCGAGGGAAACTACGTTGTTACTTGTAGCTTTATGGGCTACACAACTTTCAAACAAGAGATTACAGTAACAGCCGGTGGCAATGTGTCGGTAAGTGTTGATATGAAGGTTGACGGTGTAGAGATAGAGGGGGTTGAGGTTGTTGCTAAAATGAACCGTGAGAGCGATTTCGCACTTATGATTGAACAGAAAAATGCAACAGTTGCCGTTGAAGCTATTGGGGCTAATCAGTTATCGGCTCAGGGAGTAAGTGATGCTGCTCAAGGGGTTACAAAAGTTACAGGTATTAGTAAACAGGCAGGTTCATATACAATTAATGTTCGTGGACTTGGCGATCGCTATAACACTACAACGTTAAATTCACTTCCATTGCCAAGCAATCATGCCGAGTACAAAAACATTAACCTTCAGTTGTTTAGTACTGATATAATTGAATACATAGGAGTTGAAAAAGTATTTACATCAAATTTATATGGCGATGTTGGTGGAGCAAATGTTAATATTATATCAAAGCAACACGATAGTGAGCCATTTATTGAAGTAAATGTTGGTACTGGTTATAATTCTAATTTACTTAACGTAAATGAGTTTTATTTACCTAACGGAGCTTCGAAATACGGATTGGGTAACGGCAATATGCCACAGGGTAATTACAACCAAGCAAAGAATAGTACTTATGTTCCCGATAATTATAATACTTTTCAAAATTCGTGGAATCCTGATAAAACTACAATTAAACCGAAATTGGATTTTGGAGTAAAAGGTGGACGTGTTTTTGATTTTAAAAATGCATCGAGTTTAAGTCTCTTTGCTACCGTATCATTCGAAAATAAATATAGCTATAATGATGTGCTTGAGGCAAAGTATCCATCATCGAATATTCCCGATAAGTACTTTGAAGGATTCAATAACAGCTATGAAACATCGTCGGTTGGTATGTTTAATGCAAATTATACAAAGGGAAAAAATAGTATTGCATACAACTTATTAGCACTTAACTCTTCTAATAGCCAAGTGAAAGAGTATTCGGGTAAGCTAAAAGATATTGCCGATGATGTAAATCTTAATAAAGCTTTGGTTCGTAGAAGCGAATATGAGCGTAATATTGTGCTGGTTAATCAAATAATAGGGACACATGAATTATCTCAAGGTACCAATTTAAACTGGGGTATTGCATATAACCGTGTTAATAATATAATGCCCGATCGACGTCATAATATATTTGTTTACTCCCATACCGATTCTATTTATACGCCGTCAACCAACGATAATGCCAATAATCATCGCTACTTCCACCAACTTGGAGAACAGGAAATGGCAGCAAATTTATTGTTGTCAAAAACATTCGGAATTGCACTTAACAACGAGGTTGCTTATAGAATAAAACTATCAGCAGGTTATCAGGGGAGGTTCAAAAACAGAAGTTTTGAAAGTTTACAATATAATCATAAACTATTGTACGATAATGTTACAGGTCCGGGAACAATTGACCCAAATAATGTTGATGCTTATTTTAACCAACCAAATTATAAGAATTCAACTAACCCCAACGGAATATTTGAATTAACAACTTTTTTTGGACGACTTAACAAACCTGTACAGTACGAAGGTACTCAGAATATTCATGCAGGGTTAGTTTCGTGTGAATATAATATTACCGAAAATTTACTTATGCTATTGGGGGTTCGTTTCGAATCAGTATATCAGTATGTTGATTATAAAACAACTATTTCAACAGGCGAAAACACATTCGATAATATGGAAATATTACCAAACCTATCGTTAAAATATAAAATAAACGAAAAGCAGAATATTCGTTTGTCGGGCAGTAAAACATATACATTACCACAGTTTAAAGAGCGTGCGCCAATACAATTTGAGGGTATAACTTTTTCAAGTGTTGGTAATGAATACTTATATCCATCAACAAACTATAATGCCGATTTGAAGTGGGAATTATTTCCCAATGCAGGAGAGTTATTTTCAATAACAACTTTCTATAAGTATATACAAAACCCAATTAACTTTTTTGTAATGTCATCGGCCTCCGACGATTTTACTTATGCCAATACAGGGCCATGGGCTAAGGTTTACGGAATTGAGTTTGAAGCCAAGAAAGATATAATTGAATTAACAACTTTATCGGGTGTGCAAAAAGTATTTGCAGGAGCAAATGCTTCACTTATGAGCTCTAAACAAGAACTTGATATTGAAAAAGTAAAAGAAGAAACAAATGGAGGCAGAATCCCTTCATTCAATGATAAATACTCCGAGTTGCAAGGTGCAGCACCGCTAATTGCAAATGCAAATATTAGTTATAACTATAAATGGAATGACAACAAAAATTCAATTACCTCTACTATAGTTTATTCATATATATCTGACAGGCTTTATCTTTTAGGATATGCCGGACAGATTGGTAATCAGGTTGATAAAGCAAACTCAGAGCTTGATTTTATATTAAAAACAAAAATAAGTGACCTTGGAATTTCATTTAAAGTTCAAAATATTCTTAACCCCAATATTGACAGGGTTCAACAAAACAATAGCGGCGATAATTTGGTATTGCGATATAAAACAGGGGTTAAAATGGGTTTTAGTGTGTCTTATAATTTTTAAAATAAAAAATAATTTTCTAATCATTTACTAAAAAATTAAAAATGAAAAAAGTGATTTTACCTTTACTTGTAGTTACTGCAGTAGTATTTACAAGTTGTAAGAAAGACGAAAAAAAAACAGTAGCGCCTGTAGCCGAAGCTGAGCTAATGGGCGAAAAAACAGGAGATTTAACTCTTGATGCATCTGTAAGCTATAAGCTTGTTGGTAAACTTGTTATGAAATCGGGAACACTAACTATTCCGGCCGGAACAAAAATAGTAGCAACCGATGTGTCTGACGATAAACCTGAAGTAAGATATATAGCAATTGCACAGGGGGCAAAAATTGTAGTAGAAGGAACAGCTACCAATCCGGTTGTTATGACTGCCGAAACTAAACAGGCCGATGCTTGGGGCGGACTTGTAATATGTGGTAGTGCTCCACATAATAAATCAGGTGTTTCAGGTGGTACATCAACATCGGAAGTTGCCGATTTAACTTACGGTGGCTCCAATATTGATGATAATTCAGGAAGTATTAAATACCTTCGTGTTGAATATACAGGATACAAATACACTGAAACTAAGGAGTTTAACGGTATCTCATTCTTTGGCGTAGGAGCAGGTACAACAGTAGAGTACGTATCGTCATACGAAGGCGGTGATGATGGTCTTGAATTTTTTGGCGGAAATGTTAACCCTAAATACCTTGTTTCTATAAAAAGTGGTGATGACGGAATTGATTTCGCCGATGGTTTCAATGGTACAGGTATGTATTGGTATGTGAAAGATGCTGCTAAATCATCAATCGAAGCTTCTAATAACGGTTCTAACTTTGCCTCAGATGTTCCTATGACTAACGCAACTCTTAAATATATTACACTTGTAGGTTCAGGTGAAAAGCCTTGGTATTTTAAAGAAGGAGCCGGAAAACAAAATATCGACAATGTTGTAATAGGAGGCTTAACAAACAATGCAAAAGGTCCTTACTTATACTTCGATTCTAGCGATGCTGATGCAAAAGCTCGTGCAACAGATGGTAGCATTGTTGTTACAAACATAAAATTTATTGATACTGTAGTTGATAAAGCAAGAGCAGAAATAAGTTTTACTGAAAATGCAAATGCTACAGGAGCAGGAAATGGAGCAGAAATGCCTGCATGGGCTAGCGGCTGGTCAGTTCCTGCCGAGTAATACATAAAAAATATAGAACTGCCTTCGGAATTTGATTCAAAATCTATCCTCAATTCAAATACTGACTAAGGGGCAGTTCTTTCAATTAATTCAGGTTAACTTAATTTTAAGTTAACCTGTTTTAGTTTTCACCTCTCTACTTTTGTTGTTAATTAATAATAACTAGTAAAGCATAAAAATATATGGAATCGAAGAGCATACTTGTAGTTGATGACGAAATAGATTTATGTGAAATACTCCGCTTTAACCTTGAAAGTGACGGTTACAGCGTTGATGTACTTAACTCAGCCGAACAAGTATTACAAAAGGAGAGTGAACTTAACGGCTATTCGTTAATGTTGCTCGATGTTATGATGGAACAGGTATCGGGTTTTGACCTTATGTACACACTCCGTTACCATAAAAACATTAACATACCTACAATATTTGTAACAGCTAAAACACAGGAAGATGACCTTTTGAAAGGGTTTGAACTCGGTGCCGACGATTTTATCAGGAAACCATTCTCACCCAAAGAAGTTGTTGCCCGTGTAAATGCAGTACTTGAAAGAATTAATAATATGGATAAGCAAAAAATAAATACCGATAATATTTACCACGACAGCGAAGCTAAAAAAGTATATGCAGGTGCCGAACCTGTTGAATTTACAAAAACAGAATATGATATATTCTCAATACTATCGAATAAACCGGGAAAGGTTTTTTCGCGCGATGAGATAATAGATATTATTTGGAAAGATCAAGAAAATGTTCTTGGCAGAACAGTTGATGTAAATATTACCCGGATAAGAAAAAAACTGGGCAGTTACGGACAAAATATTGTTACTCGCTCAGGATACGGTTATTACTTTAAAGAAATATAACCGGATAAATAATTCCTTAATTGCATACTTTAGATAAAGTCAATATTTGTCTGACACCTATATCAGATGCAACTTTTTAATGTACATTTGCAACACATACGAAAATATTTTTATGCTATCTGATAACGAAATTATAGACGGTTTGCCAAAGGGAAAAGTATCAAAATACAGAAGAAAACTAATACTAAATTTTATATTTATTTTTTTTGCATTTTCTATTGTTGTTACTGTGTTTCAATTCAATAGAGAAAAAAATGCCAAGCAAAATGAACTAATTAGAAAACTCGACACATACGCCGATTTTACATATTCTTATATAAAAAAGAATATTGATCAATTTCATGAGAATGGTTATATACTCGATTCATTATTAGCTTTTTTCCCATCGACCGATGTTCGTGTAACCGTTATAAAACACGATGGTGTGGTTTGTTTCGACTCCGATTTCAGCGATTTTGAAGAGATGGATAACCACATAAATCGTCCCGAAATAAAAAATGCTATTTATAATGGCAGTGGCCATGAGGTACGACATTCAAAAACTACCGGTATCGATTATTTTTACTATGCAAAAAAGAACGACCTTTATATTATTCGTGCCGCATTACCCTACGATATTTCAATTGAAAAATTTCTGAAAGTTGATTCGGTAATTTTCATTACAATACTGTTAATGTTTCTGCTAGCAATAGTTATAGTAGTGTATTTGTCTGACAGAATCGGAAAATCAATAACTCAGTTGCAGCAGTTTGCCGAAGCTGCGGCCAAAGGCGAAGATGTAGATTGGGATTACCAGTTTCCCGACAATGAGCTTGGCGCAATAGGTTTACTTATAGTTAAGGTGTACATACGCCTGCAAAAAGCTATGGACGACCTTAATACCGAGCGCAATAAGTTATTCCGACATTTGCAAATTTCGCACGAGGGAATTGCAATATTTTCAAAAGAGAAAAAACAATTACTTGTAAATAACCATTTTGTTCAGTTTCTGAATAATATTTCAAACGAAGCCTCGGTTACCCCCGATTATTTTTATCAAGTACCTGAATTTGAGCCTATAATTGAATTTATTGATGGACAATTGAAAGAAACAAGCAAGAAAGAAGACCTTTCTACCAAAATACTTACAGTGAAGAAAAATGGTAAGTATTACTTGGTTCAGGCTATTGTATTTCAAGACAAAAGCTTTGAAATATCGATAAATGATGTAACAGAGAAAGAGAAAGAAAAGATTCTAAAACAGCAAATGACAAGCAATATTTCGCATGAGCTGAAAACTCCTGTATCATCTATTTTAGGTTATCTGGAAACTATACTTACCAATAAGGTAGATAAGGATAAAAAACGTTTCTTTCTAGAGCGTTCATATATTCAAACACAACGACTCTCTTCTCTAATTCAGGATATTTCATTACTAAATAAAATTGAAGAAGCAAGTGATTTGTTTCAAATAGAGAATGTTTCTATTAACGAAATAGTTTATAATGCCATCGACGACCTGTCGTATTCAATGAGAAGCAAGGAAATAACTGTATCGGTCGATATTGATAAAAACCTTGAGGTAAAAGGTAATAAATCGGTGTTTTTCTCAATTTGGCGCAATCTTATTGAAAATTCAATAAATTATGCAGGCGAAGGTTCCCAAATACGAATTAACAATTATCTGAAAGATGAAAAATACCTTTATTTCTCATTCTCCGATAACGGAACAGGAATACCCGAAGAGCATTTGTCAAGGATATTTGAACGCTTTTACAGGGTAGATAGTGGTAGGTCGCGTAGTATGGGTGGTTCTGGTTTAGGATTGGCTATTGTTAAAAATGGTGTAATATTCCATAAGGGTGAAATATCGGTTAAAAACCTCAAAGGAGGTGGGGTAGAGTTTATTTTCTCTATTGCCAGAAACCTTACTAAACAAACTTAATAGGGAAGAGGCTGGAGGTTTGATAACGGAAACAGTCTCCAGTCTCCTTGCAACCCTATAACCTATAACCTGGAACTTTTCCCGATATTGTTAAAAACTTCTACACCAATTCCTTTGCAAATTGTTTTTTTTTTTTGATTTTAGCGCCCCGTTAACCAATGCTGAATTACGAAATAAGGAAACAGGAAACAGGAGACCGAAAAACGGAGACCGGAGACCGGAAACGGGAGACAGGAAACCGGAAAAAGGAGACCGGAAACCGGAAACGGGAGACCGAAGACCGGAGACCGAATATTTGAAATAGTAAATATGAATTATGAAAAAAAACGCAACTTGTAACAGTCCACAGTCCACAGTCCACAGTCCACAGTCTCCAGTCTCCTTGCACCCCTGCAACTTGCAACCCGCAACCTGCAACCTGCAACTTGCAACCCGCAACCGACTAAACTAATTTAAAATTTAAAATTTAATATTGTTATGAAACAACTTACCCTTTCCCTTGCCCTTATAGCGGCAATGACAACAGCAGCCAACGCTGCCACCTACACGGTAACATTTGCAAACACCAACCAGGCTACACAGCCCGACAGTGTGAAAGTAGAAAACCTTACACTAAGCAAAAGCGTAATGGTAGAAAAAGGACAAATGCTTAACCTTAAAGACCCTGTATCGGCAGGCGACCTTG
>QKGS01000071.1 GCA_003250355.1 Bacteroidota bacterium | reverse complement strand
CCCTGTATTGACTCAGGGAAACCATTTTCATCTATCAGAACTTTAAACTGCCGTTTACCTTCAGCATAAATATAGGTTATTTCTTTTTTTCCATCCTTAAGAATAGTTTCTTCTATTTCAACAGGCTTAAATTTGTTATGTGCTACATTTGTTTTTATTATTTTTCTTCTGTTTTCAGGTGAAAGAGGTTTGAGTTTGTTAAATTGTTCTGAATGAGTGCCTTTTTCATCGATACGTTTAGTGTATTTATTTCCATCAGGAGCACCTACGGTAATTACAGTTTTGTTAGAGCTATCCTTTCCTTTAAAACCAACAACTTTTTCGCCTCGGTTTTTCTCTTCGGCTTCATCTACTTGTACCTTTTCATTTTTTGATATTTTATTACTATCAAGAGTAGATGCATTTATGTCAGATTCATCTTCTTTTCCGACCTCTTTTGTTACTTTATCATTATAATCATTTGGTTTAATGGATACCTTAATGTCGATATCCCCATCTTTCTCATCTTCCTTAACGTCTTTAAACTTAACATCGAGGTTAATACCTTTCTTAAGCTTTGGTTGGTATTTATCTTCAATGGCTTCACCTTTTTTCTTCATTCGCTTATGGAATGCAGCAAAATCTTCTTTTTCTTCTTTTTCAGGTTTTTGTAAGTCAGCTTTAACCTTTTGCCCTATCTCCTTATGAAGCTTCTTATCATCGTTATCAGCCTTTACTCGCTCTTATTCTCCTCCTTAATTTTGTTGGCATCGCCTTTCTTACCTTTACCCTTACCGCCGCTACCCAGTTTTTTGGCAGTATTAACAACCTTTGTAATAAGTGTATTTACAGCTTTATCAATAGGGCGGCGAATCTTTTTAATAATATCGCGGATTTTATTTGTAATGCCACCCAAACCAATTAAACGTGCTAAGAAGCTAATGGCTATAGGTACAAATCGTCCCAGAGAGTTTTCTACCCAGTCTTTGGCTGAATCAATACGGCCGAATGCTATTTCAGTAATTGAGCTCATAACGGCCTCGCAGAACGATTTTATCTGTTCCCAACGTTCTTTCAGGAACATTACTATCTTAATCATGGCATCTACCATTTGTACAATTGCACCTACGGGGTTGAACATCATTACCAGTTTGGTAATTGCTTGTACAATTATTGTATTGCGAACCCACTCAATAATTCCACCAATAAATGTTTCTTTAATGGAACCGGCCATGTCTTTCACCATTTCAATAATGGCATCAATTCCTCCGGTTGCAAATGCAGAAACAAAGCTTACTACTTGTTCAACCCTTTCCATAATCGCCTCACCTTTGGGTCCAAGTTGTTTTACAATTTTCTTGCGTATGTTTGTCCAGGTTAGGTTCAGAATTTGTAATACCAGTTTTAATATACCTTTTAGGTTCAGGCTGGTTGGTACTTCTATTCCGATATCGCCCATTGTGCCAAACAGCCATCCGGCTAAGCCGTTCATCAGGTGCTTTTTGAAATTATCAACAAACTGTTTTAGCCCTCCTTTAATTGCTTCCACAAGGTTTTTAAAGAAACCGATAGGGTCTTCAATAATTTTATCAAGGGTAGCAGTATCAATTCCAAGTATTGCAAGGAATGATTTTAATGCACCAAATACAAGCTTAACTCCGGCAGTGAAAATGTATTTCAACATTTCGCCAAACTCACCTTTTATAAGCATTCCAATAGCAGTAAATGCTATATTGTAAAGTTCTTGTACTACGCTAAGTAATGTGTCGATAATGGTAGCAAGGGCATCAAGAACTGCTGTTACTGCTTTTTTAAGACCCTCGGCAAGTTTATTAACAGCATCGAGTGCCCGGTTTACGGCTTTGTCAATTGCCCCGAGTAGTTTTTCCTGTATGCCGGGGAATGCTGCAAACAGTACGGTAACAAGTCCTTTCAGAACTTCTCCGAATAATTTAATTAATCCGGTTACAACTTTCGTAGCAGCATCAATGGCTGCCATGGCAAGTTTCTTTGCAGCTTCAAATATCCCTTTAACAAGGCTTCGCAGGCCGTCGAAAATGGTATTAACGGCATCTTTTACGGCATTAACTACCGCAGTTACAGCACCTTTAACTTTACCCCAGAAACCTTTCTTTTCGTTTTTCTTTTTATCCTTTTCTTTTTCGGCTTCAGCTTCGGCTTTAGCTTTTTCCTGAGCTGCTTTTTGTTCAGCTTCGGCATAGTGAGCCTGAGCTTCAGCTTCCCCTTTTTGTTTTTCTGCGGCTATTTCAGCGTCAGTTTCTGCCGATTTTTGTTCAACATCTTTTTCAAAATCGTGCTTCAGTTGGTCAACTTCTTTGCGGTATTCGTCTTTCTGAGCAGCTATTTCAGAACCCACCTTCTCTTTTTCGGCTTTCTGAGCCTCGGCAGCTTCATCTTGTAATGCCGATATCTCTTTGTCGGAATCATCAAGAGCTTTATCCGATTCCTGTTGTTTTGCTTCTGATTGTGCCTGGAATTGTTCCTGTTCTTTTGTAATTCCGGGTTGAAGTTTTGTACCCATTGCCAGGTCTACTTCGGCAACAAGTTCACCCGGAATTACCGGAACTTCCATATCTTGGCGTTTGGCAGTAACTTCGCTTACTGTTATTTCCTTTTCTGCTTTTAAAATTGTGTCATCGGCAGCAGGAAGAATATTTGCTTCTCCGAAATCGCCATTGGCATAGGCTGCAGCTTGTTTTGCAGCAGCTTCGGAATGTTCGCGGGCTTCTGCGGCGGTATCACCGTTAATATCGGGGTTTGCAGCTCCGTCAGAAGGAACGGCTGGTGCAGAGCCTATGTTGCCCGGTATTTTTTCGGTTTCCAGCCTTACCTGTGCAACAGCCTCACCGGCCATTGCTTCCTGAGCGGCAGCTTCTGCATCTTGTTCCTGAATATTTGTAACAGCTTGTTCTTGTTGTACATTGAAACCATTTAATGAAGCTGTGGAGTCAGGCATACTTACCGGTTGGCTTTGCCTTGCTTCAGCTTTAAACGATGCAGGGGCAGAGGGAATTTCCGGTGGTTTTTCGTCAGAAGGTTTTTTTGTATCAGTAGCAGGTTCAAGTCCGGTAGGGGCTTTCATTTCAGGAAGAGAGTCATTGGCTTTTTTAACATCAACCTCAAGAGCCTGTTTCGAAGCATCTACTTTCTGGTTGTAAGCATCGAGCAGTTGTGTAGGTTTAATATTGCTAAAACCTTTAATCATGGTATCAACACCGCCTTTTACATCTTCCGAAACATCAACTTTCTTAGCTTCTGAGTCCGGGGTTGATTCTTTACCGCTATCTGCCGGTTCGTTTTTAACAGTATCCGAAGCTTTATCAGCTGTTGTATTAGATTTTTCTTCACCTTTATTTTCAGTGCTTTCTCCCTTATTTACAACTTTGTTAGTTGCTTCTTCACTATTTTCAGAGCTACTACTGTTGTTTTCTACTTTAATATCTTCGGTATAGCCACCTTTATTGTCTGAATTGTTACCTTCTGTATTAGTATGGTTATTATAAACCGCAGTAACCGGAGCCTCGGGGAAGAACTCTTTTACAATATCAACCCATTCCTGAGTTCCTACTTTAACGGCTTTGTCTTTGGTTTTTCGGTCAACGGCTTTTTTAAGCAGATTGATATGAGTACGTTGAAATTTGCCTTTGCCTATAAGTATGCTGCGTATGTAATTGTTAAATTGCTTTCCTGCTTCTAATGCTTCGAGGTATGCTTTTTTACGCAAGTCAAGAGTTTCAAACGACTGCCCCGGAGTGTTTGGCTTGCTTGCCGGCTTGGCAAGTTTTTTCTTCATGTCCATTGCCTTATTTACATTTTCGGCAATAGTGTTTTTAATTTTCGACTCTGCTTTATTAACAATATCTGCTATATTTTCATGCTTAGAATCTGTGGCATTAGTTTGTGCATCTGTTTCTTGGGTGCTACCTGTATCTGTATTATGTATAGGTAATTCAATTTCGGGCAGGTCATCGAGCGAAACATCTCTTAACGAATTACGCGGAATGCCCGCGGTATACATTAGTGCGTTTTCCTCAATATCAGAATCTTTCGATGAGCCAAATCTAAATTCAAACTCTTCGTCGTCCATCTCCATCAGATCATAGGCAGTATAATCATCAAGCGATTTGTATCGAGGTATGTCGTATTCGTATTCGCGCTGCACAGAAGAGTGTTTTTAATTTTATGCGTAAATATATTATTTATCTATTGGCTCACAATTCGTTGATGATTAACAATTTGCTTTCTTGTGGTTGTAGAACCTTCTTTTTTCATTTCAAGGAAAATAAAAGGTTCAATATCTTTAATTCTAAGAATTTTTTCACCTTTGCTTTCGGCCTGAATACAACACAACTTAATAATATTTGCAATATTTGCTCCTGTAAGTGAATGCTTTTCGGCCAAAATAGCGGGACTATTTTCACTTTCAAACGAGTAATATTCGGGCACTGCATTACGCCACAGTATTTCGCGTTCTTCAGAGTCGGGTTGGGCAAAATAAACAGAGCTGAGTATGCGCCTTTTGAAGGCTGAATCGAGATTCTGATTGTAATTACTTGCAAGAATTACCAACCCGGGAAAAGTTTCCACCCGCTGAAGTAAATAAGCCACTTCCTGATTGGCAAAGCGATCTTTGGCATCTTTTACTTCGGTTCTTTTTCCAAATAGAGCATCGGCTTCGTCGAACATCAGAATACAATTTTTGTCTTCAAAACGGGTAAATATTTTTTCCAGATTTTTCTCTGTTTCTCCTATATATTTTGAAATAACTCTCGATAAATCAACCCTGTAAGCTTCTATCCCCAACTCCTTACTAATAACCGATACTGAGAATGTTTTTCCGGTTCCGGGAGGCCCATACAATAGAGCTAAATAACCTTGGTTAATCTTGGCATCAACCCCTTCTCGCATAAATAATGTATCTTTCACTTTGGCATAGTTCATTATAATATCGAGTTGAGCACGTGTCGATTCTTTTAGCACTAAATCATTCAGTGTTTTATTTGTTTCCATTAATGAAGCGGGAAAATCGGGAGTAATATCCATATGCGGCTTTTTGCCATTAATCAGATAATGATAATACCCGAGGTCTAATTCCGGAATTTGCTCAAACGGATAATTATCAATTCCCCCGGTATTACGCAAGTGTAATACCCCTTCGCGAAACAGGCGATGATCGGAAATAATAGTACTATAATAACCTTGTAATGTTACATTTTTACCCGATAAAAGAAATATTGCAGTTTGAAGAGTAGGAATAAAACGGGAACTGTTTTTTTTATATAATCCTCCTGTTTCAACATATCTTGCATCGGAGTTTTCTTGCAGCATAGTAAGTTTTGCAAAAGTAGCGGGTCGGAACCATGCAGAAAATGACATAAATAACAGAACTATTTCTACTTCTGAATTTCCAAATTCATTTAACAAAATTTGAATAGGCGACTTCTTATCAAATACAGGAATATTATCCATTTTTGATTTACCCCCTTCTGTCTTTTCTCCTTTCGAAAGTTCATTCATCCGCTCATCAATAAGCAACTGAAACCACCTTATACCTTGCGAAAGCTGTAATACATTGGCATTTAATTCCTCTTTGCCTGCATAGTGTTCGAAACCCAATTTATGAACTTCGCTATTTTTAATATGTTGTGTGGTGTTTTTTGTAAGTACTTTATTATCGTAGGTTGTCATTAAAGCAATTATTGCGGGTTATTATCATATCTACTATTTAGTTTTCAAACTTAATAAACATTTTGTATAAACTTATAATGCCTTATTCAATAGTTCCGTCAAATTCTCGAATTACAGAATAGTATATTCTTTCAAAGAAGTAGTTTCCGTTTTCGTCGTTGCCCGAGCGGTTGTATTTAAGTTTATTACCGTCGAGAAAATATTTTTCATTTGCCCCTGCTGTGGAAAGGATAATATTTGTTCCGTTTTGACTCCATGTGCCTGAGCCACCATTTTGAATGGTATATGTATATGCACTGTCAAAGGTTATTACATTGTATTTACCGGTGCTTAGCAAAGTGTCTTTTGTTTTATAGTTTACAGCCTCATCTTTATCGTCTGTTCGGGTGTAATAGTAATAGTCGTACACTTCGTATTCAATACCGCGAACATCGAAAACCTCAGGTTCAATAATTTTACTCTTTTTGCATGAAATGCCGGCAGTAATAATCAATGCCGAAAGAATCAGTAATTTATATACTCTCATAATACGTAAAAGTTAATTTTCTACAATAATATTACATTTTATATCAAAATAAAAATTGGTAATACTTTCTATATTTGCACACTAATCATGAATAATACAGAAAAACTATGACTTTAATAAAATCAATTTCCGGCATACGCGGAACCATAGGCGGAAAACCGGGCGAAGGATTAAGCCCGCTCGATATTGTGAAATATGCAGCCGCTTACGGTGAATGGGCTAAGCAAAATGCAAAACACAGCAATAAACTAAAAATAGTTGTTGGCCGCGATGCCCGTATTTCAGGAAAAATGGTTAATAAACTTGTAGTGAATACCCTTTCAGGTTTGGGTATTGATGTAATAGACCTTGGTTTGGCTTCGACCCCAACTACCGAAATGGCTGTTGACGATTATAAAGCCGATGGTGGGTTAATACTTACCGCAAGCCACAATCCAAAACAATGGAATGCATTAAAGCTTTTGAACAATAAAGGGGAATTTTTAAATGGAATAGAGGGTGCAAAAGTTCTTGATATAGCTAATAATGAAAGTTTTAACTTTGCCGATGTTGATGATTTAGGTGAAATTATTTGCGAAAAGGGGTACAATGCCAAACATATAGAACATATACTAAAATTAAAACTTGTAGATGTTGATGCAATAAAGAAAGCAAACTTTAAAGTGGTGTTCGATGCAGTAAATTCGGTAGGCGGCATTGTTATTCCTGAGCTTTTAAAATCGCTTGGGGTAAATAATATAGTTGCGTTAAATGATGTACCCAACGGCG
Source organism: Bacteroidota bacterium (assembly GCA_003250355.1). Lineage (GTDB taxonomy): Bacteria > Bacteroidota > Bacteroidia > Bacteroidales > SZUA-534 > SZUA-534. The sequence goes on along the minus strand of QKGS01000071.1, from coordinate 19,944 downwards.
AGTTTGCTCACAATCCGGAGCCATTGCCCGAAAACCTGACTCAAATATCGGAGGCAATGGTTTTAGAAAAAGCTCATGTGGGTTTTGTTGTTGACCCCGATGTTGACCGTTTGGCTATTATTAATGAAGATGGTTCAATGTTTGGCGAAGAGTATACGCTTGTAGCTATTTCGGATTATATTTTATCGAATCACAAGGGGAACACGGTTTCAAACCTTTCGTCGACACGAGCTTTGTGCGATGTAACAGAAGGCCACGGCGGAACGTATACCGCAGCTGCCGTAGGTGAAGTTAATGTTGTTACCAAAATGAAAGAGACTAATGCTATAATTGGAGGTGAGGGTAACGGCGGTATTATTTACCCTGAGTTACATTACGGACGCGATGCACTGGTTGGTATAGCTCTGTTTTTAACTCAGCTTGCCAAGTGGGGTAAAACGTGTTCAGAGTTACGTGCTACATATCCGGAATATTACATTTCAAAAAATAAAATAGAACTCACACCCGAAATTGATGTTGATAATATTTTGGTGCAGATGAAACAGAAATACTCATCGGAAAGGGTTAACGATATTGATGGGGTAAAAATAGATTTTGCACAAGAGTGGGTGCATTTACGTAAGTCGAATACCGAACCGATAATTCGTATTTACAGTGAAAGCAAATCGAAAGAGAAGGCCGACGCTTTGGCTATGAAAATAATAAGTGAGATAAAAGAGGTGGCAGGGGTGTAAGGAGACCGACCGGAGACCGGAGGCTGTGAATTTAATAATAGGTTTTACATTAAGAAAAGGGATATGGGAAGAGTTGTAGCAATAGATTTTGGACAGAAAAGAGCGGGGATAGCAGTTACCGACCCTTTAAAAATAATTGCCAACGGCTTAGACACTGTGCCGGCCGCAAAATGTATTGAATTTTTAAAAGCATACTGCGAAAAGGAACAAGTGGAAGCGTTTGTGGTGGGCTATGCAAAGCAAATGGACAATACCGATTCCGACTCAATGCGCTACATAAAACCATTTGTTGGCCGCTTGCAAAACCAGTTTCCGAATATTCCGGTGCACTATGTCGATGAGCGATTTACATCGGTAATGGCACAAAGGGCTATGATAGACGGTGGCTTAAAGAAGAAAAAAAGACAAGACAAAGCTTTGGTTGATACCATAAGTGCAACTATTATTCTGCAATCGTATTTGCAACAACAAAACAGATTTTAGATTGTAATTATATTGAATTAGTTTTGCGGCTTGAACTCAAAAATGTTAAAATAAAACAAAATGATATTACCAATTACACTATACGGGCATCCGGTACTACGTAAGGTTGCGGAAGAAATTGACAAAGATTATGAAGGTTTAGATGCATTAATAAACGATATGTACGAAACCATGTATAAAGCCGAAGGGGTTGGATTGGCTGCTCCTCAGGTTAACCGGTCTATTCGTCTGATGGTAATTGATGCTTCGCCTTTTGGGGAGGATGAACCGGAATTAAAAGATTTTAAAACAGTGCTTATAAACCCTGAGATAGTTGAATTTATGGGCGAAGAGATGGTTTTTAACGAAGGGTGCCTTAGTGTTCCGGGTATTCGCGAAGATGTTTCGCGCCCATCAAAAATAAGAATAAACTACCTCGACAGAGATTTTAAAGAGCACGAAGAGATTTGGGAAGGGACAAAAGCTATAATTGTTCAGCACGAATACGACCATTTGGAGGGTAAAATATTTATTGACCGAGTGTCGCCAATAAAGCGAAGATTACTGAAAGGGAAGCTTGCCGCAATTACTAAAGGTAAAAATATACCTAACTATAAGGTTGTAGTGAATAAGTAGTACTAACGATATTTTAAAAGAAAGCCTGTATACGTATATGTGTGCAGGCTTTTTTTTGTAACGGTATTGACATTGACATTATTAGGGTTTAGCTTTAGAATAATTAAGCAGATAAAAAGCTTAGCCCATGAAAAAATTTTTACAGTCGAGCCCGTTTGTTTGGCTTTTAATTCCATTGTTAGCAGCAATAATTACAGCCAATGAAATATCTGAAATTGTACAATTTAGCTTTCGGAGTATGCAATTGTATATTTTAATATCAATAGTATTTGTTTCTCGTACCCGCATAAGGCATCAGAATTGGTTATTTGGCTTGTTAGTATTTGTGCTTTTATTTATTATAGGGCTTAATCAGTTTGAATGTCAGAACAATAAATATGTTTTGGATAATAGATTTATTAATACAGAGAGCGAGTTTTTAGTTCGCTTAACTGACTTTCCGCAGGAGAAGAGCAATAGTTATAAAATTCCGATAGAGGTTTTGTGTGTAGTTAACGATTCTCAGCTGGTTCGTTGCAGAGCAAAAGCTATTGCATACTTTTCGAAAGACTCTAGTGTAACTTCGCTGAAAGCAGGGCAGACCCTTATTATAAATGGATGTTTAGTTGAGCATAAAGAGCCTTTGAACTATTTTGAATTTGACTATGGCAGTTATTTGAGAAATAAAAGAATACACTATACTACTTTTGTAAATACCAATAATTGGGCAATTGTTGATTCCAGTGTTACCGGTATAAGGAATTATGCTTTGGGCATAAGAAAGGATATACTTTCAATATATAGACAAAGTGGTTTGCAGGGAAATGAATATGCTGTATTTTCAGCATTGACTCTAGGGTATAAAAATGACCTTGACAAAGAAATGCAAGCCTCATTTGCGGGTGCCGGAGCTATGCATATTCTTGCAGTAAGCGGAATGCACGTGGGCATTATATTTCTTATTCTTAAACAGATATTTGCATTGTTCGGAATATTGAAAAGTAATTATAAGCTAAAGTATATTATTATACTGTTATGTATATGGTTTTATGCTTTGTTAACCGGCTTGTCGCCATCGGTAACAAGGGCTGCGGTTATGGCAACATTTATTTTATGTGGCAAGGTATTTGGCAAACGAACCAATATATATAATTCAATAGCTGCATCGGCTTTTGTGTTGTTATTATTTAATACAAATTATTTGTTCGATGTTGGCTTTCAGTTATCGTATACGGCTTTAATAGGGATTGTGTTTTTTTATAAACGAATATATACATTGATATTTGTTAGAAATATGCCATTAAATTATATGTGGCAACTAACAACAATAGGTATTTCAGCTCAAATAGGGACATTTCCTTTGGGTATATATTATTTCAATCAGTTTCCAACATATTTTTGGGCAACCGGGGCTTTAGTGGTTATGTTAGCATATGTTATGATGTTTGCAGCTTTTGTGTTTCCGGCTTTATCATTATATCAGCCTGTTTTAGAATTTGTAGGTTCAATTGTTTACTATGTAACACTTTTGTTAGAATATGTGATTGGCGCTGTAAATATGTTCCCATTTTCAATTATTGAGTTTTTTAAATGTCCGTTATGGAAAGTATTTCTAATTTATGGAATAGTTGTTTTCATTACATTTTCAATATTAAAACGTAAAATACAAGCTTTATATATATCATTTATATTAGTTGTTCTTTTGCAAAGTGACAATTTGTATTTATATAAAAAAGCACTTTCAAATGGTTCTGTTACAGAATGTTCGATAAATAACAGCACAATGGTAAATGTTATAGAGTCGGGGTATTGTATGTTTGTAGTTAGTGATACTATTGGTTGTAATATGTATAATGCTATCGACGATTTTTGTAAATATAAGAGGTTAGCGTACAGTAAGGCAAGGGTAATTCATAAAAATGATATTTTGGATGAATTTGTTGTATCAGAAGGTGGATTGTGTCGCATTACGGAATAGTATTTATGCTAGATAGAACTTGCAAAGAAAGCCAAGTATTTGATAAAAAATAAGGAGCCCGAAAGCTCCTTATTATATAACTAATGTTCGATTAATGAGTACATTACGAATCAAACAATCTTGATACTTGTGTCTTATAATCTTGATACTTCTCAGGGTTACATCATTCCGTGCATACCGCCCATTCCGGGAGCACCACCCATTTGAGGTTCCTCTGATTTTTCTTCAACTAAAACACATTCGGTAGTTAAGAACATACCGGCAATAGAAGCAGCATTTTCAAGCGCAACACGGGTTACTTTTTTAGGGTCAATAACCCCGGCAGCAAACAGGTTTTGGTATTCATCTAATCGGGCGTTGTAACCAAAATCGCCTTCGCCTTCTTTAACTTTTTGTACTACAACAGAACCTTCGCCACCGGCATTAGCAACAATCTGACGCAAAGGCTCTTCAATAGCACGCTTAACTATTTTAATACCGGTAGTTTCGTCGTTGTTATCGCCTTCAAGACCTTCGAGAGCAGCAATAGCACGAATAAATGCTACACCACCACCAGGAACAATACCTTCTTCAACAGCAGCGCGAGTTGCACTTAGAGCATCGTCAACACGGTCTTTTTTCTCTTTCATTTCTACTTCAGATGCAGCACCAACGTAAAGAACAGCAACGCCACCGGCTAATTTAGCCAAGCGCTCCTGAAGTTTTTCTCTGTCGTAGTCAGATGAAGTAGCTTCAATTTGAGCTTTAATTTGATTAGCACGAGAAGTAATAGCTTCTTTTGTTCCGCTACCATTTACAATAGTAGTATTTTCCTTGTCGATAGATATTTTTTCGCAAGTACCTAACATATCGAGAGTAGCGTTTTCGAGTTTCATCCCTTTCTCTTCGGTAATAACTACACCACCTGTTAATACAGCAATATCTTCAAGCATTTCTTTTCTGCGGTCGCCGAATCCGGGAGCTTTAACAGCAGCTACTTTTAATGAACCGCGAATACGGTTTACAACAAGAGTAGCAAGCGCTTCGCCATCAACATCTTCGGCAACTATTAACAATGGACGACCCGATTGAGCAGCAGGCTCAAGTACAGGAAGAAGGTCTTTCATTGTAGATATTTTTTTGTCGTAAAGTAAAATGAAAGGCGACTCAAGTTCGGTTATCATTTTCTCGGTATCGGTAATAAAGTACGGAGAAATATATCCGCGGTCAAATTGCATACCTTCTACTACATCTTCGTAAGTTTCGGCAGTTTTCGACTCTTCAACAGTAATTACCCCTTCTTTACCAACTTTTTTCATTGCACGACCAATAAGTGCGCCAATTTCTTTGTCGTTGTTTGCCGAAATGGCAGCTACCTGCTCTAATTTATCCGACTCTACATCAATAGTTTTAGCCTGGCTTTGTAGGTTTTCAACAACTTTAGCTACCGCTTTGTCAATACCGCGTTTTAAATCCATTGGGTTAGCACCTGCAGTTACGTTTTTCAGACCTACAGAAACAATACTTTGAGCCAATACCGTAGCAGTAGTAGTACCGTCGCCTGCATCGTCGGCAGTTTTTGAAGCTACTTCCTTTACCATTTGCGCACCTACATTTGCGTAAGGGTCTGATAATTCAACCTCTTTAGCAACAGTTACACCATCTTTAGTTACCTGAGGTGCTCCAAATTTTTTCTCTATTACTACGTTTCTACCTTTGGGCCCTAATGTTACTTTTACCGCATTAGCCAATTCGTCAACACCCTTTTTTATAAGGTCGCGGGCCTCAACGTTGAATTTAATCTCTTTTGCCATTGTATTTAATGTTTTTAGTTTTTAAAATATTAGAAAATGTATAAAATGTCAGTTTGAGAAATAAGAAGGTATTTTTCGCCATCTATTTCAAGTTCAGTACCGCCATATTTTCCGTAAGTTACCACATCGCCTTGTTTTACTTCAACAGTTTGGTCTTTAAGTGCAGCACCAACTATTACTACTTCGCCCTGAAGAGGTTTGTCTTTTGCTGAATCGGGAATGTAGATTCCACCTGCTGTTTGTTCTAAAGCTGCCGATGGTTTTACCAAAACTTTTCCGGCAATAACTTTACCATTCAATTTAGCCATTTTTATAATTTTTTAGTTTAACAAATCATTTTACTGATGCTCATATTATCACAATTTATGCCATTGTTAATTTTAGTATTATAAGGTGTCATTTTTTCAGAATATTGATATAATGTCAGAAAGTATGGCAGTTTTTCAAAAAAACCATAAATAATTTAATATATTCTTAACTACATTTGCTCCAATTACAAACAACACAAATGCATCTTAACATATACAAACTATACATTATAAAAATAGCTAAATGGTTTTCATTGGTTATGCCTATTGTTGTGTTGTTTTACAACGATAACGGTTTAGAGCAATACGACCTTATGCTACTACAGGGTATATATTCGGTTGCTATTGTAGTATTGGAGATACCTTCGGGCTATTTTGCCGATGTATTGGGACGCAAAAAAACCTTAATTGTAGGTTCTATTTTTGGCTTTGCCGGTTTTGTTGTATATTCATTGGGTTACGGTTTTTATGGTTTTCTTATAGCTGAACTTATCTTGGGTATAGGACAAAGCCTTATTAGCGGAGCCGATTCTGCTATGCTATACGACACTTTATTGGCACAAAACCGGAACGATAAGTACTTGAAATTTGAAGGTCGAATGACATCGGTAGGGAATTTTGCGGAAGCTATAGCCGGGATTATAGGTGGTTTTTTGGCAACTTACTCACTTCGTACACCTTATTTTTTTCAGACCGGTGTTGCGTTTCTTGCTATTCCGGCAGCCATTACACTCATAGAACCTGCACGCGAATCGCATTTAAAAAAGTTGCGATTCAAAGATATTATTTCCATTTTTAATCACACACTATTTATAAACAGGGAGTTACGCTTCAATATTATATTCTCGGCCATAATTGGCTGCAGCACACTTACTATGGCATGGTTTGTACAACCATATTTTAAAGCTGTTGATTTGCCATTGGCTTTATATGGTGTATTATGGACATTTCTAAATTTGTCGGTAGGGATAACATCGCTAATGGCACAGCCTGTTGAGAAATTTTTCGGCAACCGCCGTATATTCATTATTATTCTCATTACCTTGTCAGCGCTTTATATTTTGTCGGGTTTAATACAGCAATACTGGGCTATTTCATTCTTGTTTATATTTTATTTTATTCGCGGTTTTGCTACTCCTATATTGAAAGACTATATAAATAAATGTGCCGATTCATCAACTCGAGCTACTGTATTGTCGATACGCAATTTTATTATACGTCTTTTATTTGCAGCTATTGGACCACTATTAGGGTATTTAACCGATAATTATTCACTTAAAAATGCATTGACACTAGCCGGAATAATATTTTTCGTATCGGGTATTTCGCTAATTATTTACAGGAAAGTATATAAATAAAATAAAGATATAAGCTTTATAAAACAATTAAATGAGGGGAGTAATATATATACTACTGGCAGAGTTGTGTTTTGCATTATCGTCGGTATTTGCAAAGTTGGTACTTGAGGGGACAGAATTGTCGGGCTTACAGATTACATTTTTTCGTTTTCTTATGGGTGCATTAATTGCTTTTATTGCCATAAAACGTTCGGGCGAATCATTTATACCTCAAAATATTAAATGGATTTCGTGGCGAGCAGTATTCAATACTGCATCGGCAATGTGTTTCTTTTATTCGTTAAAATACACCACTGTTACCAATGCCAATATGCTAGGAATGACATATCCGCTATGGGTTGTGTTGGTAGCACCATTTATAATTGGCGAAATATTCAGAGTAAGGAATTTGGCATATATTGGCATTGCACTTGTAGGAGTTTACTTAATAGTACACCCCGATTTTAATACAGTAAACCGTGGCGATGTAATGGCATTTGTAGCCGGACTAACAGCTAGTGTAGCGGTAATAGCATTGCGTCAAGCACGAAAATTCGACTCCACCAATCTTATTATTTTTTATCTAATGTCGACAGGTTTAGTAATAAATACAGCATTTATATTTAATGTATGGAGCAATCCCACACCCATTCAATTGGCATATATTCTTGTTTCGGCTTTACTGGGGTTAATAGCTCAAATACTTGTTACCAAAGGCTATAAGTATATTGAAGCATCGCGGGGAAGCATTGTGTCGTCGTCGCGTATTTTAATGGCGGCATTACTTGGAGTACTTATATTTTCCGACAATATTACAATTCAATTAATTATAGGCGGTGTACTAATTATTTCATCGCAAATAGCCCTGCTGTTCGATAAAATTCAATTTTCCGATTCTCTGTTAAAAAATAAGAAATAATGAAATACTTAACTTTTAATATTGGTGCAATATAAATGAACAACCTATTAACCCCAGCTCGATATAATAAATATTGCATTCTGCTGATTATTTGTTGTTTACATCCCAATGTGAATTTTATTCATTAGCGAAAAAACGGAACAACCATTACCAACTCCAGATTTATATCGCTGCGGTTTACCCCTTTTGCTTTATATAGTGCCGTAAAATACTTATAATCTGAAAGGTATTTATTTTCAAAATCTGACAAGTATTCAATATCGGTAAAATAGCGAAATGTGGCACTAACCCCAATATCGTGATTAGAGAAGAATAATAAATGGGTAGTATTATCGGGACCCGGTATTTTTGAAACTATTGCATACTCTTCGTTGCTTACTCTGTATGGAAATGAATATACTGTATCGTTATAGTTTGGGCAATTTATTAAATGAAGCGACGAGTCAGATAGCCTGAAATATTTATTGGCTTCGTTAAAAAAACGGATAAATAAATTGTTGTTTTTTATTGGTCCTACATACACACAGTTACCTTCCTTAATTTCGTCAATAGTAGTTTTTGATGAATAGCGAATCGCAAAATCATTTCTGTAATTACCGAAAAGCTTTTGCATCTCCTTTGCAGCCATTACTGCCATTTGTGTTGTATATGTATAAGGCGGCAAATCGAGTTTATTCCGTAATTGCGGGTTATTCTCAACCAATTCATAATAATCGGTTGTGTTATTAATATTATAATCTCTTGTCCAGCCGGTATTGCCGGTTATGGTTTCGCCAATCATACCAAACGCATCGCCTACATATAGCGTAGTTTGTTTTTTATTATTTAAAAATGACTTCCAAATTTTTGGCTTTGCTGCCGGAATAGTTAATACTATAATAACAACCGACAATACAGCTATAACACTGTATGGCAATAGTTTATCAAACGACAGCTTTTGTACAAATAAATTACCGTTTCTTGATTTATCAAATTGCAAAAGGTATTGCCCTTTTTCAATTATTATAATGTACTCGTCGCTTGCACCCTCTGTTTCATAGTATTGTGCCAGTTTTTTTCTCAAATTATATACATTGACACGTACTTTCGGATTATCTTTTTTCAGCTTCTTGTCGCCAAAAAATTCTAACTCAATAACCGATTCCTTTAAGTCGGTTTCCGATAGTGTTGCCTCAAATAAATATTTAAGCAATGCAATGCTTGTAGGAGCATTCGAAAATGTTTTACTTGAACATATTTTGTTTAATATTTCTTGTTTTTTGTCATTACTGAGCATATTTTAAATTTTAAAACAAGCATAAGTCAACACACCTGTATGTATTTAAAAATCAAATTGTTTCAATATTCATTAACCGTTATAGATACCGTTAAAGTGTCGTTAAAGTTAATAAAAAGTATCAATGTGCGTACATTAGCATAAAGCTTGCTGGAAAAATGTCTTTTAACTTTTTAATGTAAAAAGCGACTCCTATGCAAAAGCTGCAATCAAGGTTGAATTAAACCCGAAACTTGAAACTTGAAACTTAAAATATGAAACACACTTGGCGTTGGTATGGTCCGAATGACCGGATAACCTTACAACAAATAAAACAAACCGGAGCTACCGGTATTGTAACTGCACTACATCACATTCCGAATGGGGGAATTTGGACTATGGAAGAAATAAAAAAACGCAAAGCCGAAATTGAATCTTACGGTTTAGTTTGGGATGTGGTGGAAAGCGTTCCTGTACATGAGGATATAAAAAAACAATCGGGTGACTATAAGTTATATATCCAAAACTATAAAGAGAGCATTCGCAATTTAGGAAAATGCGACATAAAAACCATTTGCTACAACTTTATGCCCGTGCTCGACTGGTCGCGCACTAATTTAAAGTACGAAGAACCCGATGGCTCATTGGCTCTTAAATTTGATATTATTGCTTTTATCGCCTTCGATGTATATATTTTAAAACGCCCCAATGCGGAAAATAATTATACTGAAAATCTGATTCAACAAGCCAAAAACTACTTTAACGCATTAGGTGTAAATGAAATAAAGGAACTTGTGAAAACAATTATTGCCGGTTTGCCCGGTTCAGAAGAATCGTATACGCTCGAAGAATTTCAATCGGTACTCGATGAATACAAAAACATTGATGCACCCAAACTAAAGGAGCATTTAGCATACTTTTTAAAAGAGATAATTCCGGTAGCTGAAGAAGCGGGAGTTAAAATGGCTATTCATCCCGACGACCCTCCGGTTTCATTACTCGGCTTACCACGAATTGTCAGCACTATTGATGATGCAAAAGAGCTTTGTGCCGTTGTTGACAGCCCTGCAAACGGATTAACATTTTGTACCGGTTCATTTGGCGCAGGGCATTTTAACAAACTAGAAGAAATGGCAACAGAACTTGCACCTAAAATTAACTTTCTTCACCTGAGAAACGTTTCGCGCGACGAAGATGGTAACTTCAAGGAAGAATACTTTTTTGAAGGCGATACCGACATGTACGAAATAGTAAAAGCGGCATTAATTGAAGAAAACAAAAGCGGACGCGAAATACCTGTTCGCCCCGACCACGGAAACCAAATGTTCGACGATATAGGAAAAGATAACAACCCGGGATATTCGCTATATGGGCGTATGAAAGGCTTGGCTGAAATTCGCGGGTTGGAAATTGGAATTAAACGGAGTTTGAATCTATAGTAGTGAGATATGAGATTTGAGTACTGAGATTAATACGTCACAAGTATTCCTTTCAGCTATGGGATAACTATTTCTTACTACCGCTCGAAATGACATAATCAGTTCATAAAGCATAGAGAGAGGTTAGGCGGCTTTGCCGCCCAAATAAAACAACAACTGAGTCATTCCGACCAAAGGTAGGAATCTCTAATTAAAACGAATATATAAATAAGTGAAATATGTACTCACAGTCTCATATCTCACTACTCACAATCTAAAAATGAAAATCAAAAACTACAGATGGCGGATACTTGGATTACTAGTAGCTGCGACAACCATTAACTACTTTGATAGAAGCATCTTGGGAGTTATTTATCCAACTTTAAAAGAAATGTTTGGATGGAGCAACAATGATTATGCTAATATCATGATATCCTTTAAAGTTGCTTACGCAGTTGGTATGCTGGTGATTGGAGGATTAATAGACAGACTGGGAACAAAAAAAGGTTATGCTTTATCAATAGGTATTTGGAGCATATTCGGAATGTTGCACGCCTTAGTTCAACCTGCATTTAGTGTTATAGGTTTTGCTATGGCTCGTGCAGGATTAGCCTTTGGTGAATCGGGGAATTTTCCTGCAGCAGTTAAAACCGTTGCCGAATGGTTTCCTAAAAAAGACCGTGCATTTGCAACAGGTCTTTTTAATGCAGCTACCAGTATTGGAGCTATTTTAGCCCCGCTTGTTGTTGGTTGGATTGTTCATGAGAATGGTAAAAACTGGCAAATCCCTTTCCTTATCACAGGTGCGCTAAGCTCTATATGGGTTTTCATGTGGCTAAAAACATATAAAAAACCGGAACAACACCCAAAAGTAAGTAAAGAAGAATTAGCCTATATTCAAAGTGATTCGGAAGTTGAAAACAACGAAAAAGTATCGTGGTTAAAAGTATTATCTAAAAAACAAACATGGGCATTTGCCGTGGCTAAATTAACCGATGCCGTATGGTACTTCTATTTATTTTGGGGTGCCAAGTTTTTAGCCGATGCTTTTGATGTAAACATTAAAAACATTGGAGTGCCATTTATAATAATGTATGTATTGGCAGACGGCGGAAGTATTTTTGGCGGCTACCTGTCGGGCAATCTTATGAAAAAAGGATGGTCAACAAATAAGGCTCGTAAAATCACATTACTAATTTGTGCAATTATAATATTGCCGGTTAGTTATGTTGCCATAACCGAAAGCAAGTGGTTAGCTGTTTTCTTAATTGGCTTAGGAGCTGCAGGTCATCAGGCTTGGGGTGCAAATATTTACACTTTGGTATCTGACACATTACCTAAAAAAGCAACTGCTTCTGTTGTTGGTATAGGTAGTATGGTTGGGGTAATTGGTGGCATTATTGCCGATAAGGCCTTGGGTAAAACTTTAGATTCATCGGGTAACGATGCCTATTTCTGGACATTTTTAATCGCAGGTTCATTGTACCTTGTGGTACTCGGATTTGTACATTTAATAAACCCTAAAATGGAAGCTTTGGATGAAAATTTGAATACTATAAAACAGTAATGAGATATGAGAATGTGAGATTTGAGACTAAGATAATTTTAGAACATTAGATATAAATTTATGGTAGCTATTTTTTCTCATTACTCACATCTCAATACTCAAAATCTCATATCTCACTACTCAAATCCGTAAAATATGAAACCATTCTTAGATAACAACTTCTTACTAGAAACAAAAACGGCAGAGCAGCTTTACCATGAGCATGCAGCTAAAATGCCTGTTATTGATTTCCATAACCACTTACCTACGCAAGATATTGCAGACAATAAACAATTTGAGAATATTACTCAGGCTTGGCTAGGTGGCGACCATTACAAATGGCGTGCTATGCGTGCCAATGGGGTAAACGAAAAGTATATTACAGGTGATGCTTCCGACTACAAAAAGTTTGAAAAGTGGGCAGAAACAGTTCCTTACACACTGCGTAATCCGCTTTACCATTGGACTCATTTGGAACTGCAACGCTATTTCGGGATAACAGACTTATTGAATCCGAAATCGGCAAAAGCCATTTACGATAAAACATCGGAGCTTTTTGCTACGGAAGAGTACCGCGTGAAAGGATTACTACAGAAAATGAACGTTGTAGTAGCTTGCACTACCGACGACCCTATTGACAATTTGGAACATCATAAAGCTTGTGTAAACAGCAGCAAAACCAAAGTGCTTCCTACATGGCGACCTGATAAAGCCTTTGCCGTAGATAATGTTGCAACTTACAATCAATATCTCGACAAACTGGCAGAAGCGGCAGATACTCACATATCTACTTATGAAAATTTACTGAATGCTTTACGCAAACGTCAACAATATTTTGCCGACAATGGCTGTGTTTTATCTGACCACGGAATTGAAGAGTTTGCAGTAGCTGATTATACCGAAAATGAGATAGAAAACATATTTGCAAAAGCTCGCACAAGAATAAGCCTGACTGATATTGAAGTCAAAAAATTCAAGTCGGCAGTGCTGTTTGAACTTTGCAAAATGAATCACGAAAAAGGTTGGGTTCAGCAGTTTCACATTGGTCCTATCCGCAATAACAATACACGTTTATTCAAAAAGCTTGGCGCAGATACAGGATTCGATTCCATAGGCGATATGAATTTTGCAGCATCGCTTTCTAAATTCTTAGACAGGTTAGATTCGGAAGATAAACTTGCAAAAACCATTCTGTACAATATAAATCCAAAAGACAACGAAATGATTGCTACCATGTGCGGTAACTTTCAGGACGGTTCGGTTGCAGGCAAAATACAGTTTGGTTCGGGCTGGTGGTTCTTAGACCAGAAAGACGGCATGGAAAAACAGATGAATGCACTATCTACACTTGGTTTATTGAGCCGTTTTGTAGGAATGCTTACAGATTCCCGCAGCTTTTTATCGTTCCCGCGACATGAGTATTTCCGCAGAATTCTGTGTAACTTACTTGGCAACGATATTGAAAATGGACTTATACCAAACGACATGCAGCTTGTAGGTCAAATGGTTGAAAATATATGTTATAATAATTCGAAGGAGTATTTCGGGTTTTAGACCGTCAGACTATGAGATATGAGTAGTGAGATTTGAGATAATTCACTACATATATTAAGTATTTAGAAACAAAAGATATTATTTAAAGAGTAATAAACATATAGTAGTAAGATGAACTTGGTATGTAATCTCACATATTCAAATCTCACTACTCAAAATCTAAAAAAAATGGAAAACAAACTATTTAGTATAAAAGGTAAAGTAGCCGTAGTAACAGGCGGTGGTGGTGTATTAGGAAGTAACATTGCAAAACACTTTTTAGCTGAAGGTGCTAAGGTGGCAATTGTTGACATACGCCAGGAACAAATTGATGAAAAAATTGCTGAGTTCAAACAAATAAGCGACCAATGTAAAGGTTACGTGGGTAGCGTTCTTGAAACTGAAAGCCTTGAAAAAATAAGACTTGAAATTGAGAAAGAATGGGGCGGAATTGACATTCTTATTAACGCTGCCGGTGGTAATACTCCGGGTGCAACGTTAACCGAAGAGCAAACATTCTTTGACCTTGATATGGCCGAGTTCGACAAAGCAAATGCACTAAACCTTAACGGTTCGGTTTTACCATGTCAGGTTTTTGGCAAAAGTATGGCTGCTGCTAAAAAAGGCGCTATTGTAAATGTATCGTCAATGGCTACATACTCGGCTATTACACGTGTACCTGCTTACTCGGTTGCAAAATCGGGTATCAATATTTTTACACAATGGCTTGCCAGCGAAATGGCACTAAAATTTGGCGAAGGTATCCGTGTAAATGCTATTGCTCCCGGTTTCTTTATAGGTGACCAAAACCGTAAAATTCTATTAAACGAAGACGGCTCATTAACCGAACGTTCTCAAAAAGTTATGGCTCGCACACCTGTTCGCCGTTTTGGTGATATAAGCGAACTTAACGGAGTTGTACAATTCCTTTGCTCAGAAGCAGCATCGTTTGTTACAGGTAGCATTGTACCTGTTGATGGTGGATTTTCGGCTTTTTCGGGAGTTTAAAAATAGTAATGAGTAATGAGATGTGAGTAGTGAGACATGATGCTATTATTGGCTGTTTTATCGTATACAGAATAAAGATGATATAAAAAACAATCATGTAAATCTAGTTAATCATGTCAAAAAAAATAATTATGCAATTACTCAAATCTCAATACTCACATTCTCATATCTAAAATAAAAAAATGTTAGAAAAAACATGGCGCTGGTTTGGCGAAAAAGATAACATAACCCTTGCCGAGATTAGGCAAATGGGAGTTGAAGGCATTGTTACTGCATTGCACCATATTCCCAATGGTGAAGTGTGGCCTGTTGATGAAATCATGAAGGTTAAAAACCTGATTGAGGAACACGGAATGCGATGGAGCGTGGTGGAAAGTCTGCCCGTATCGGAAGGGATAAAAACAGGCAATGACGATAGAGAACGCTTGCTTGAGAACTACAAAATATCGTTAGAGAATTTGGGCAAATGCGGAATTGATACCATTTGCTACAATTTTATGCCTGTATTAGATTGGGCTCGTACCGACATTAAGCACAAGCTCAACAACGGTGCTGAAAGTATGTATTTCGATTATCCTACATTTGCAGCGTTCGATATTTTTATACTGAAACGCCCCAATGCAGAAAAGGATTATTCCGACGACATTTTAGCGAAAGCGAAAGAAGTGTATGCTGAAATGAGCGAGGAAGAACGTGAAAATTTGGCATATAATATAATTGTACTAACACAAGGATTCATTGACGGCACGGTTGGCGATTCGGCCAATTACAAAGAACTGTTTTTATCGTTTTTAGATAATTACAAGGATATTGACTCAAACAAGCTGAAAGAGAATTTAAAATACTTTTTAAATGACATAATGCCTGTTGCCGATAAGTACGATATTAAAATGAGCATTCACCCCGACGACCCTCCATTTCCGGTACTTGGACTACCTCGCATTGTAAGTACCCAAGCTGATTTTGAAGAAATAACAAAAATGTATCCGTCTACAAATAACGGTGTAACTTTATGTGCAGGTTCTTTGTCGGTTATTCCGGAGAATAATTTTGGTAGCATAGTTGATTCTATCGGTTCGCACATCCACTTTGTCCATTTACGTGCAAGCAGGCAGATTGATGGACGCAGCTTTTACGAAGCCGACCATTTAACCGGAAGTGTGAATATGTATGAACTTATAAAAGCACTATTAAAAGAACAAAACAAACGCAAAAGCGAAGGACGTGAAGACATTAGAATGCCTTTCCGCCCCGACCATGGAAACAAAATATTAGATGATTTCAATCGTAAATCGAACCCCGGTTATCCGCTTTACGGCCGACTAAAAGGCTTATCGGAAATAACGGGAATGATGACAGCAATTGATTGTGAATTGAATAAATAACTCCACGCCTGTATGCTGACAAAGGTCATATGCATTAAGCTAGAGTTTATAAAGGGCTGAAAGCCCTGCCTGTAGTAGGATAGGGATTTATCCCTATTTTATGTAAAGTGGTTAAATTTGGTCTGAAAGACCGCCCTGTATTATATGAAAATACAGGTCAGGCTTTCAGCCTTATTATACTTACCACACTTAACACAGGGATAAATCCCTGTGCTGTTACAGATTTGCCTTACAGGCAATTAACTCAAAGTTAAAAACTGACAATACAGTTTTCTTAACAACTATGACCAACACAAGCCGACAGAGAGCGCAAAGTAATTTTCGCTGAGTTCGCAAAGCTATTGACTATCCTTTGCGGCCTTTGTGTAAAAAATCTCTGCGCCCTTTGCGTGAAAAAATGAAGAATATGAAAAAAATTAAATTAACACTCTTAACACTCGTAGCTTGCACCCTGTTTGCGCAAGCACAAGTACCGTTCGTAAAGCAGCGCGAACACGTGAACATTACCGACTGGAAATTTACCAAAGGCGTAATTTACAATGCTCAGGCACCTGAGTTTAACGACTCTGAGTGGGAAGCGGTAAAAGTACCCCACACCTACTCTATGGATGCCATTGAGGAAGTTGGATACTACCGTGGAATGGCTTGGTACAGAACAAACATTGAAGTACCAGCATCAATGAAAGACAAGCAGGTATTTATCCGTTTTGAGGGAGTTGGGCAGGAAGCCACACTTTACGTAAACGGGCAGCAGATTGGTTACGGCCACCAAGGCGGATACTCGGCATTTGCCTACGACATTACCCATGCTGTAAAGGTTGGCGAAAGCAATCAGCTAACCGTAAAAGTAAGCAATGCTCCTAGTTACATGCGCATTCCGGTTAACGACGTTCTGTTTAACCACTACGGCGGTATTTATCGCCCTGTTCAAATTTTCGCTACGGCTAAATGCAATATCACCCCTACATATTATGCATCGTCGGGTGTGTTTGTTGAGCTTAAGAAAGTTGAAGGTGACATAGCTGAAATTGAAGTTCGCACTCATATTTCAAATAAATCAGGAAACGCTACGGCTAAATTAGCATATACGGTTCTGAATGCCGATAAAAAAGCTGTAGCAGAAAAAGCAAAAGACATTGAAATTAAAGGCGACACTGTAATAACTGAAACCATTACAATCAGCAAACCAATGCTTTGGAACGGTCGCAAGAATCCTTATCTGTACAGTATTGATGTGTCACTAACAAATGAGAACGAAACCGATAAAGTAAACCAGACGTTTGGTTTAAGAACATTTGAAATAGACCCTGCAAAAGGGATGTTCCTGAACGGCAAACCTTATCGTGTAAACGGAGTTTGTATGCATCAGGAATGGCAACAAGTTGGCCCTGCATTAACTATGGAACATCATAAAAAAGATATGGAGTTGGTTGATGAAATAGGTGCTACAGGATTACGTTTATCGCACTATCAGCATTCAGATATCACATACCAACTGGCAGATGAAATTGGCTTAATGGTTTGGGCTGAAATACCGTTTGTTCACGATTACAGCGGACGTGAAGGCACTAATGCAGCTCAGCAACTAACCGAGTTGATACTTCAAAACTATAACCACCCAAGTATATATGTTTGGGGATTATGGAACGAGGTTCGTGCATGGACTGACCCTTCTGAGCCTTGTGTGCAAATTACAAAAGACCTTAACGCTTTAGCAAATAAACTCGACCCTACCCGATTAACAACATCGGCAAGCGACCGCGATATGAAAGCCCCAATGACAAACCTTTCAAACATTCAGGCGTGGAACAAATACTACGGTTGGTACTATGGCGAATACGGCGATATGGCTACATGGTTAGATGAAGAGCGTGTTGCTTATCCTGAGATTGCACTTGGAATTAGCGAATACGGTATCGGAGGAAATATTTATCAGCAAGATACTGCTAAGCTTGAAAAGCCTGTAGGCAACTACTTCCCTGAACCTGAGCAAACAAAGTATCACGAAATTACATGGAAAATAATTAAAGACCGTCCGTTTGTTTGGGGCTCATTTATATGGAACATGTACGACTTTTCTGTTGCCGGATGGAATCGTGGAGGAATCAAAAACCTTAACCATAAAGGTCTTGTAACATTTGACCGTGAGGTTAAAAAAGATGCCTTCTTCTTTTATAAAGCCAACTGGAGCAACGAACCTGTACTTTACATTGCTGAATTACGCAATACGGAACGTACTATTGCATCTACGCAAGTGAAAGTATTTACTAACTTAGAAAAAGTAACGCTTTTGCTAAATGGTAAAAAAGTTGGTACTTTAAAGCAAAGTGGAGATATGAATACAATTATATTTGAAAACATAACTCTGCAAAAAGGAGAAAACACTATTGAAGTAACTGCTCCTAATGCTAAAGAAACTTTAAGCCATAAGGCTGTTTGGAATTTGAAGTAGAAATATTAGTTATACCACAGAGCTACACAAAGGAGACACAAAGTTTCACAAAGAATAAAACAATTATGACAGAGGATGAAATTTCGAAAATAATAATTGGTTGTGCAATAGAGGTTCATAAACAACTAGGACCGGGACTCTTAGAGTCTGCATATCAAGAATGTTTGTATTATGAACTCTTACAAGCAGACTTAAAAGTTAAAAGAGAAGTTCCCATGCCAATTGTTTATAAGGAAGTAAAACTTGACCATGGTTATAGAATTGACCTCTTAGTTGAAAATAAGGTTGTAATTGAAATCAAAACAGTTGAATCATTAAATGATGTGCACACTGCACAGACTATTACTTATTTAAAACTAGGAAACTATAAACTTGGCCTTTTACTCAATTTTCATGTTTCCTTAATGAAAAATGGAATTAAACGAATTATAAATTAAACCTTTGTGAAACTTTGTGTTTTCTCTGTGATTCTTTGTGGTACAACTATACCAATAGAGTCACAAAAAGGACTCACAATCTCATTACTCATTACTCCTCATTACTCATTACTCATTACTCAAAGTCTAAAAAAATGAAAAAAACACTAATAATCGCGCTAAGCGCACTTATGTTTGCTTGTACAAACAGTGAAAAAATGCCCGAAACGGCATTCCCGTTAAAACTAAAAGATTTGGAACCGGGGCGCAAAATGAGCGCAGCTATGGAGCGTGCCTTTAAACACTACGAGGCCCCTCGCCTACTTGATAACGAGCTTTACACAAATTTCCGTTATACAGAGCTTGAAGGATTCGACTATAACAACATGGACGGTACAATTACACGTCGCGACCCATCGAAAATTATTTTTGAAAATGGTAAGTACTACGTTTGGTATACTTACAGAAATACTTCAACAGAACCACGTGGTTATGAGGCTGCCAACGACACTATTCCATCTATGGACTGGGATTTAGCTGAAATATGGTATGCTACCAGTACCGATGGTTTTACTTGGGAAGAGCAAGGTGTGGCTATTACTCGTCCTGAAAAGCCTAAAGCTGGATGGCGCTCAGTAGCTACTGCCGACATTCTAAAGTTTAAAGATAAATACTACCTGTACTATCAGGCATTTACTGCTCCCAGCGGTAAGTATGACCCTCAAAAAGACGCATACGACATTTGCCCCGTAGCTATGAGTAAAGCCGATTCACCTGACGGACCA
>QKGS01000035.1 GCA_003250355.1 Bacteroidota bacterium | reverse complement strand
AAGTTTAGCAATAACATCGTCAGCATCGGCAACCTGAATTACAAGTCCCGGATTTTCGAAGAACAGTGCTTTTACTAAATCGCTTTCGTTAATTGCAGTAAGGTCAATAGTTGCACCTAAATTGTTATCGGCAAATACCATTTCAAGAACAGTAGTAATGAATCCACCGGTTGAAATATCGTGACCTGCAAGTATCTCTTCATTTTCAATTAAGTCCTGAACAGCGTTGAAAGCTGTAGCTAAATAAGCAGAGTCAGTAACATCGGGGCAGTCGGTTCCAAGACCGTTCACTATTTGGGCGAAAGCCGAACCGCCAAGTTTGCGCTCATCTTTCGATAAGTCGATATATAAAATTGAAGAACCCGCCACATTTTTAAGTACAGGAGTTACAGGTTTGCGAACATCGGTAACTTCACCCGATGCTGAAATAATAACCGTTCCCGGCGATATTACTTTTTCGCCGTTCGGATATTTCTGAGTCATTGAGAGTGAATCTTTACCGGTAGGTACGTTAATGCCAAGCTCAATACAGAAATTGCTTACCGCTTCTACAGCTTTGTACAGGCGAGCATCTTCACCCTCGTTGCGGCAAGGCCACATCCAGTTTGCACTTAGCGATATACCTTTAATTTTATGATTAATAGGTGCCCAAATAATGTTGGTAAGGGTTTCTGTTATTGCAAGGCGTGAACCCTTTGCCGAATCAATCATGGCACTTGCAGGCGCATGACCTATTGATGTGGCAATACCTGCTTTACCCTGATAGTCGAGAGCTACTACTCCACAGTTATTTAACGGTAAGTGAAGCGGCCCGGCATTTTGCTGTAAAGCAATTTTACCTGTTACCGAACGGTCAACTTTGTTGGTTAACCAGTCTTTACAGGCTACAGCTTCAAGTTGAAGAACCTGTTCTATATAGCTTTTAATTTTTGTTTCGTTGTATTCAAGAGCTTTGTATCCTTCGGTAATGGTTTTATCTTCCATTATGGTTTTCGGAGGGTTTCCGAACATATCGTGTAGTTGCAAGTCAATCGGTTTTGAGCCGTCTTTTTCATCAACAAAGCTAAACTGCATATCGCCGGTAGTTTCACCTACAACGTACATAGGGGCACGTTCGCGGTCGGCAATTTTCTGAAGGTGAGCAATGTCTTTCTCCTTCATTACAAGCCCCATACGCTCTTGTGATTCGTTTCCGGCAATCTCTTTTGCAGAAAGGGTCGGGTCGCCGATAGGAAGTTTGCGAACTTCAATTTTACCGCCTGTTGCTTCAACAAGTTCCGACAGACAGTTTAAGTGGCCTCCGGCACCGTGGTCGTGCATTGAAACTACCGGAGTAGTATCTTGTTCGGCAAGCGCACGTAAAGCATTAGCCACCCGTTTTTGCATTTCAGGGTTCGAACGTTGAACTGCGTTAAGCTCAATTCCGCTGGCAAACTCACCTGTATCAACTGAAGAAACGGCACCGCCACCCATACCTATGCGGTAGTTATCTCCACCCATTACCACTACTTTGTCGCCTTTTTGTGGTACTGCTTTTTCGGCATCTTTCTTTTTACCGTATCCGACACCACCTGCAAGCATAATTACTTTATCGAAGCCAAATTTCTTTTGTGCTTCAAAATGCTCGAAAGTGTAAACCGAACCACAAATAAGAGGTTGTCCGAATTTGTTACCAAAGTCCGATGCTCCGTTCGATGCTTTTACAAGAATCTGGCTTGGAGTTTGGTATAACCAAGGGCGAGCCTCGGTAGCTTGTTCCCACTCACGGCCGTCTTCAAGGCGCGAGTACGATGTCATATAAACCGCAGTTCCGGCAATTGGCATACTACCTTTACCACCTGCAATACGGTCGCGAATTTCACCACCCGCACCTGTTGCAGCACCGTTGAAAGGCTCTACTGTAGTTGGGAAGTTGTGTGTTTCCGCTTTAAGCGAAATAACCGATTCGTAATCTTTTATTTCAAAATAATCGGGTTTATCTTGTGTTGCCGGGGCAAATTGCTCAACAACAGGCCCTTGCATAAATGCGCAGTTATCTTTATATGCCGATACCACCGTGTTGGGGTTGGTTTCGGTTGTTTTCTTTATAAGTTTGAATAGCGATGAGGGTTTCTCTTCACCATCGATAATGAACGTACCGTTAAAAATTTTGTGACGACAGTGCTCTGAGTTAACTTGCGAGAATCCGAATACTTCACTATCGGTAAGTTTGCGACCAAGCTTTTGGGCAAGGCTGTTAAGGTAATTAATTTCGTCGTCGCTTAAAGCAAGCCCTTCTTGTTTGTTGTAAGCTGCAATATCGTTGATAGGTAATACCGGAGTCGGCTCTATATTTATGGTAAATACTTCCTGATTTATTTCTTTGTATAATGCGCTAAGCATTGGGTCGAAATCGGGCTTGTCAGATTTGGCAATGAAAAATTCTTCAATACGGATAATGCCTTGAATACCCATATTTTGAGTTATTTCTACTGCATTGGTACTCCATGGAGTAATCATCTCTTTACGCGGGCCAACAAATGTGCCTGTAATTGATGTTTCGGCGAGCTTTTTTGCATTGCTGAAAAGCCATTCCAGTTTTTGAATATCTGCTGTTGCAATTGGTGATGTTGTCCCCACGGCAATTATCGTATTGCCCGACGTTCTGAAGAGTGTAATCATAACAGGAAATAACGTTTATTATTTTGCCGCAAAGGTAGTAAAAATATTTTGGTAAAGAGGTGGAGTTTTTAGGTGAGATTATCATGAACAAAATTTTCAATTCAAGATTATTCCATTTGGTGGTATTTACCTAATTCATTAGCAACTTTCTGCACATAGCGCAATTGATTCTATTGACAATTAACTTGGAGTAAGGTGTCAATATTTGCAGACTTTGTTGAAGGATTGACTAAAACAAGCAGCTTTTAAAAAAATTGCGTATTTTAAAAATAGAATAACAATGTCGTGTTTATGTCATGTGTATTTTTTGTAATAAATGTATGCTTAGTACTATATTGCGGCAAAAAATCATTATGAATAGAAGAAAATTATTAAAATCACTTGTGCTCTTTTTTATTTTATTAGGAGCTGTAAGTAGTTCTAAATCGCAGGTTATTTCAACACCAACAGTAGTTGAGCAAGTAAATCCATTATCATTAAGCTATAATGTTAGTGGTAGTTTAATAAAAAAAGTAACATTCGATGTTACAATTACCTACTATTATGCCAGTTTAAGTTTATTAGCCGGTAATGAAATTTTGATTGACAATATTGATATTCCGACAGTCGGAACACACACAATAAGTGCAATTGTTGAATTTAGCCAAGCAGGTAATCATAACCTTGAAATAAGGGTTCAAAGTGGTGATATTACTATAAATACAATGGATATTCAGGACTTTACTTTAGTTCAAATTCCATATTTCAATGATATTTCGGTGCAAGCAGGAATGGATAGGGTAAATACTTACAAATACTATGGTCCGTGTGTTGCCGATATTAATCAAGATGGATATTACGATTTTATTGTTGTAAACCACAACATTGAGACTAATAAGCTTTATTGGAATAATGGTAACGGTACGGTTACTAAGCACCACCAAAAACTATCGCGTTGGTATAAAGAAGATTTGCATGGCACTTCAGTTGCAGATTATGATAATGATGGGGATCTTGATGTAATTTCAACAAAAGGAGGGGGAAATGGTACAGCTCCTACTTATCCCGATTTTTGGCGTAATGATAACGATACATTGGTAATTGTTTCCGAGAGTGAAATTGGATTCTCAAATGGTGCGCGTGGCAGGGGTGCTCGTTGGATGGATCTTGACTTAGATGGAGATTTAGATTTTGTGTTGGTAAATGCTCCTCCATTAGATTTAAATGAAAAGCCGTATCAGTTTTTTTATAAAAACAAAGGTGATGGGACATTTGAATTTACTAATGTTTCCGGTATTGAAAATGCAAAATCAGACCGCGCTCTAGTAACGGATTTGAATGGAGATAATATTGACGATATTATTCTATACGGATGGGGGTTATCGGTATGGCAAGGTAATGGCGATTTTACTTTTACCGATATTACCTCAAAATTGCCAGGACAAAGCACCGATTATAATTATGCCCTGGCATGTACAGATATTGACATTGATAACGATGGCGATTTTGATCTTTATTTTGCTAAAGGCAATTCATTCGGGACTGGTTTTTCAGGCCCTACTGTCGATTATAACCCTGTAAACGATAGGATGGATTTGAAAATTGGCTGGATACCAGGTTCTTTTGTGTCTACTTTCACTGCCGATGATGCTATCTCTTTCTCGGGCTTTAATTACGATGTTCGAGGAACTTTTATTGGTGGGGCTAATAATTTTCCTATTGTTTTAGGAAGCAAGAAAGATTCTACTCAAACTACTATTGGTGATACTCTTATTATAACTCCCGATATGGCTCAAGGCTGGCCTGCCGATATTTCAGGAAATGGTATATATTTTGGTTATTTAGGTAGTGGCAACTGGAAGTCGGCCTTAGTTATAAATGGCGAAATATTTTGGAATTTAAGTTATTCAATTGATAGTATTACCACATTTACTACCGAGTATAAGCCGGAAAATAGGAATATTAAGGATGTCCTTCTTAGAAACGATGGTGGCACATTTACCGATGTGTCTGATTTATGGAATATTCCTTTGGGTGGTGGACATAATGGGGTTCAGGTTGCCGATTATAATAACGACGGATTCAATGATCTTTTTATACATAGATGGGGTCATTTAAAGTATCACACTTCCGATCTTATGTTATTAAACACAGGCAACGGAACTTTTGAAACGATTACCATGCATGGAGCTCACGACCCTTTAGATAAAGGGCATGGCGATATGGGGCAATCATTCGATTTCGATATGGACGGCGATATAGATATGCTCAATGGTAGCGACGAATTAGGTATGTGGTATTTATATGAGAATACCTATGCCGATAGCAACAATTATTCACTGGTTAATGTTGGATACTCACCTGTTTCAAATGTTGACCAAGTTTCGGCCGAAGTTATACTTTATACACCAAATAATGAGTATCGTAAACGTGTTGGTTCATCGGGCGAAGTATATTCTCAGAGTCTTATGAATATAGTACATTTTGGATTGGGTAAAGAAGATATTGTAGATTCTGTTGCTATTCGTTGGCGTAATGGAGAACGTATGATAATTAAGAACAAAAGTGCCAATATGATTCTTGATACTCGAAAAGTTGACCCTCAATCTATTTTACTAAACCTTAATTCAGCCGATGTAAGAGAAGGTGAATCTATTAAGCTAAATGTTACGGTAGATCCGGCTAATGCTTATCAAGATGTTTTATGGGTGTCGTCGGATACTTCTGTTCTGAAGGTTTCGCAAGATGGTTGGATAACTCCCGTAGGAACTGTTGGGCAAAGTGCTGTTATTACAGCTTCAAGCAAAGCTTCAAGCATTAGTGCTTCTTCAAATGTTACTATTGTATCATGGTTCGAAATGTTAGCTGATACTGTTATTGTTACACCTGCTTCATCAACTGAGGTAGAAACATATACTATTCAACTAAGCTACGATATTAAACCTTACGATGTTAACGATAAATCGGTGGTTTGGAGTTCATTGAATACTGATGTGGCTATGGTTGATCAAAATGGACTTGTCTCTATTATTGCTCCGGGCGATGCTGAAATTAGAGCAACTTCTAAAAACGGAAAATACGGTTTATGTTCGGTTACAGGGTTACCAATTGTTCCTGGGTCCATAACTTTTTCTAATCCCGATACTTATTTAAACACCAATTATATTTCAGGTGATTTTATTAAAATAGAGTGTTCATTTGCTGCTACTACAAAGAAAGTTGTTGATGGGAATGGTATAAAATATTGGCTAAGAGAGATTGATGAAAATGGTGCTGTTGTAAGTAATAAAATATTTTCCGATAATTCTGTTTATAACAAAGCATCAGGAGATTCAAAAGGAATTATACGTTTGAGAAGCACTACTCCATCAAGTGAGCTTCCTCAAGGGCATTATTATCAGCTTTGGATTTCATTCTATGAAGTAAATGGTAATTTAATTGAATGTACACAAGGTATTTCTCCAATAACGATTGAAAATGCGAATGTTTATGTATCTGAAGATTCCATGAATAGTATTAAAATGTATCCGAATCCTGCGAATGATTTTGTTTATTTTAGTGGTTTCCCCGATGCAAATTTTACTGTAACTATTTGTACTATATTAGGTAATAAAGTAATAGAACAAGAACTTACAAATTATTTGCCACTTTCAATTAGTTCACTTAAACCCGATTTGTATATTGTTAGGATTGAAAGTCAAACAGTTACAAAAACTATGACTTTGATTATAGAATAATTATCTGTAAACATAAAAGAAGCCGACTCCCCTCAGAGCCGGCTTCAACCTGTACATTATAATAAAATCGGATATTACAATACTTTAGCTGTTGTTAATACATTAACAGCTTTTAATCTGTCTTCAACCACCTCTTGTATTTTTGGCAATACCCTTTTCATTAAATATGGAGGATATGCTGCATCGCCGGCTTCGTTTATTCCTGTGCGGGTATGTTTCATATATGTAGTATGTACCACAGTACCAATATTTATTTTTGCTATACCCATAGTTATGGCTTTTTGAATATCGGCATCGGGTATACCTGTTCCACCATGTAATACAAGTGGTGCTGATACAGCCTGAGCTATTTGCTCTAAGCGGTCAAAGTGTATTTTTGGCACTTCAGGAGTATAGCCGTGTGCGGTACCAATACCTACTGCAATAATATCGGGACCGGCCTGTTCATACAAAGCTTTAACATCGGCTACACCGGCTAAATAATCATCGGCCGATTTTGCTACCACATCTCTGCCAAGTATTTTACCTATTTCGGCTTCAACCAATACATTGGCCGATTCGGCATATTTTACCACCTCAATGGTTGCTTTAATATTTTCCGAAAGGGAAAGGTGCGAACCGTCAATCATTACCGAATCGTACCCGGCATCAATGGCTGCTTTGCATAAATCAACCGATGTGCTGTGGTCGAGATGTAGGTATACATTGTTTTTTGCATTGTAGCGAATACCTTTTACCATTCCGCTAAATGTGTATGGAGTTAGTAATTCGGCTACCGGGGGGTATGTCATTACCATTACATTTGTGTTTTGTGCATTGGCTGCATCTACTACCGCTTTAAGGTCGTAGTTATCGTTTACGTTAAATGCTGCCAAACAACGTTGCGATTGGCGGTATGCTTTAAACAGTTCCTTGAGTGAAGCGAATTGTTGTGAAAAATAATTGTTCATAGTTTTATAGTATCAGGGTTATGAGTATCAATTATCAATTATTAAGACTATAAGGGTTAATGATTTATTTACGTATGTTTCAATATAAATATTTTAAAAATAGAGCGGACTAAATATCTGAGTCCGACTCTATTACTCTATAACATTAGCTCGAAAATGTTATCTTTTATTTCGTCCGGCAAGGTAACTTCTGCTTTGTTCTATTTTCATAGTATCAACATTGGTCCAGAAATTGAATTCGGCAAGTTCTTCGGCCATATATCCGCGGCTTATAATCCAGTGGTGGTCGCACCCGTTATTCATAATTGTGGTAAGAATATCGGCAGCTTTTACATTTTTAGGCTCTATTTCGGCATAGCTTCCGCGAAATGCCATTTCCGATTCACGAATATCGGCCTCCCAAGTAAGAACTTTATCGGCGTGAGGATACATATATTTTGCCACAGTAATTTCTCCCGGATTGTGTAAAAATTCGAGTAACATACCTGTACTGCTCTCTTCGCTGTAGTTTTCCAATATGCTGTGGTTTCTTACTTCGTAACCGGCACCCTGCTTCATCAGCTTAGTTGAGGCTCCGCCACAATGCCAAAATCCCATTTTATTATCTTCGTTATTAATAAGCGAAAAATCGACAAGTGTTGGTACACACTCTTCAAGGCTTACCTGATTCATTACCACCATAGTTACAAGTGCTCCCATATCCGATTCATCGGCAACAGGAATGCCAACATCTTGTACTAATGCTCCGGCTCCGTCGCCGGCTATGTCGTAATGGTCGAATAGCTCGGGCCAGTTTTTAAGTCCTACACCTATATAGTTGTTTATTCTTGAATAGTCGGCTATTGATAGTGCCAATAATATTGATTTATCGATACGTTCGTCGGTTACGTTGTTGAATTTACAATCGGGATGGTTAAGCAGAGCTTTTTTAATAGTGTGAATATCTTCAATTTTAAATTTCTCGCCATGTTTGAAAATAGTTTGAAAATCGACACGGTCAACCAACAATCCGAAACGTTTAAGTAGCGACATTTCGTTAAGTTCGCAGTCGTAGAATCCGGGTACACGGAAACCACCTATCATACCTATGGTACGTTGATTTATTGATGCCTTAGCATATACCGCTTTTGCAAAAGGTAATATATGTGCTGCAAGAGTTGGCGATTCGGGCGATTCAAATATCCATGAGTATTTTACGTTGCTGGAGTTAAGTACATTGAGCAGAAAGTTTTGCCCGCACAGTCGGTTATTCGATAACCGTCCGCCGGTAGCCTCATCGTGCGACCAGCTAAGAACAGGTATTCCGCTTTGTTGAAACCAACGCCCGGTTGCTGCTGCCAAGTCACCGGCTATATACGATGCCTGGTAAATAATAATGCCGTCAACATCGGCTTTGCCCATGTGGTTTAGCCAACTAAGCATATCTTCCTTTTTTTGTATTGGCTCTGTTGACGATAATACTTCAAAGCTATGGGCAGGTAAAGCCAACGAAAGTTTTTGTTTAGCTACGGCGTAACTTTTCAAAATCGACTCCCAATCGAAATGTTCTTCCAAACCAATACCAACCAAACCAATTTTTGCTTTATATTTTGCTCGTGCCGGTGTTATTAGTTTTTCAAACAATTCGCTTACTACTCCCTTTTTTTCTGCGTACGTTCCCATATTTTTATTTTTAAATGTTTTGTGTTTTCAACTTTTACTTATTCAAATGCTTTTATAAGCGTTGTTGTTTTGATTATTAATCGAGTATTGACTGTAAACTGACTAAGCCACCTTTTTTACACCAAAATGCTTATTCATAAATTCACGATTGGGGAATTTGGTTCTTCCGCCAAACTCTTTAGCTACTTGAGCAGCAAAGAAGCTCCCGTAGTTCATACAGGCCGGAATATCGTACCCTTGCACATAAGCCGATGCATAAGCAGCATGAAAAGCATCGCCACATCCTGTGGTATCAACAACTTTAACCATATAAGCAGGAACATGAACCAGCTCGCCATTATATATTGTATATGAGCCGTTTGCTCCATCGGTAATTACTACTTGAGCATCGGTAATTGAGTCAATAGCTTGTACACACTCCTCAATAGTTTCTTTACCACACAGTTTCTTAGCTCCTTCAAGAGGTAGTATTGCGTTTGTAGTTAGCGAAACCATCTCTTTCATTACATCAATATCGGCAACTTCCATATCGAGTACACTTGGTACATTATATTTTTTTGCCAGCTTAAGCAAATGTGTGTTTATAACCGTATCGTAACCATCAACCAGTAGCATTTTACAATTTTTGAAAATAGTTTCGTCTACATCGTCGGGATTAACAGGTATGTAATTATTCATAGAATATAGTACAGTTCGTTCCCCTTTTTTATCGATTTGCACAGTTGCAATAGCCGGGCTTGCCCCCTCTTTTTTTATAAGCAAATCGGGTTTTACACCATGGCGTTCGAGTTCGGCAACCGCAATACTGCTAAGTGTATTATTATCTATATAACCTAAAAAACCTACTTCGTGTCCTAAAGCTGCAAGGCCGCTTGCTGCATTGCCGGCAGGTGCTCCACCCTGGACTATTATTTTTTCACACTCAGTTTTTTGTCCGTATGGTACATTGTCGGGTGTCGATATTAATAAATCAACCACATTTAATCCGCTGCATATTACTTCCATAATTCTTCAAATTTTGTATTACAAATATACAGCGAGAACGATTGCGTGAATAGTGCAATATTTTGCAAAAAGTGTACTATATTGCCATAATTGAAATATTTTACTATTTTGGCACACTAAATTTTATTGGAGGTTTATAATTATATATAAAGCAATATTGAAATTATTTTTACCTGACAGATTTTTAATACCTGTCAGGTAATTAAAAATAACAGAAGAGATAAACCATGAAAGCAAAACTCGAAGTAGTACCCCATAAGGTTGACAGCTCAATACACGCATTTTACTATACCGAAAATTATTTCGATGCTCCATGGCATTATCATGATGAAATGGAACTTACCTATATTACTCAAAGCAGTGGAGTACGATACGTAGGCAATAGTATTGAAAATTTTCAACCCGGCGATATGGTTCTTACCGGTTCACGATTGCCACATTCGTGGAAAAATGCTCAAAACTACACTTCCGGAGCGGCATCAATATATATACAGTGGAAATCGGAGGCTTTGGCTGCTGTATTTAATAATGTTAAAGAGTTTCATAATGTTAAAACATTGCTGCAAAAATCTAACTCAGGTATGTTTTTTTATCCTTCTAAAAAAATTCATATGTTGGGTAATAAGCTTATGGGCTTGCCGGCTTTATCGGGGGTTCATAGGTTAATGTCGTTTTTTGAAATACTTATTCAGCTATCGGAAATTACCGATTACAAACTACTGTCGGAACCCGGGAACCACTTTTACCGATACCGTGAAACCGATAATCGTATCAAAGATATTTTTGCCCATATTGATAAAAATTTTGGTTCAAAAATTACTGTCGACGATATGGCAGAGGTTACATTTATGACAAAGTCATCGTTCTGTAAATATTTTAAAAACTATTTTCATAAAACATTTACCGAGTATCTGAACGAATATCGGGTACACAATGTGTGTCGTGAATTACAAGATACACTTAACCCTATTAGTCAAATTGCACTCGAAAGCGGATACGATAATATGTCGTATTTTCATCGTCAGTTTCGCAAAGTTACCTCTCTTACTCCGGCTGCTTACCGCGATAAATATAATAGGGGGTTAATTTAAATATATTATGTATTAATCTGATTTTTGGGTTTGCTATCAAAAAAATTGCATTGCAATTTTTTTTTCGTGTTTTTCAAGCCTTTCGTGGTGATATGTTTTAAATGCGGTTGCCCTGAAAAAAATACAACTATTATTTTATTCATGATATAAATTTTATTGTATATATAAAACTTAAATAACTATATTTGCGTTGTAATTGTGGAAAGATTTGCGCTGATTGCAACCACGGAAAAAAATGCTAAAATAATGTATTGCTTTTCTGCTTATACAATCAACACACTTTCTTTAATATTTTTTAACAAGGTGCTTTTTAGTGCCACAAAAAACATATTATGGGATATTTATTTACATCAGAATCAGTTTCTGAAGGGCATCCTGATAAAGTATCAGATCAAATATCAGATGCATTACTTGACAACTTTCTTGCTTTTGACCCCGATTCAAAAGTTGCTTGCGAAACACTGGTTACTACCGGGCAGGTAGTACTTGCCGGCGAAGTTCACTCAAAAACATATGTCGATGTTCAAGAAGTAGCACGCCGTGTTATTAATAAAATAGGCTATACAAAAAGTGAGTATCGTTTCGATGGTGATTCTTGCGGTGTATTATCAGCTATTCACGAGCAATCGGCCGATATTAATCAGGGAGTTGACCGTGAAGAGAAAATGAATCAAGGAGCCGGTGACCAAGGTATGATGTTTGGTTATGCTACCAAAGATACCGACAACTATATGCCTTTAGCTCTAGACTTATCGCATAAGTTATTAATTGAACTTGCTGCTATTCGTCGCGAAGGTAAGCAAATGACTTACTTACGCCCCGATTCTAAGAGTCAGGTTACTATTGAGTATAGCAACGATAACCAACCTAAGCGTATTCATACAATAGTAGTATCAACACAACATGATGATTTTGACGCTGATGCTCCAATGCTTGCTAAAATTAAAGACGATGTACGTAAAATATTAATTCCTCGAACTAAAGCATTATTGCCAGAGCGAGTACAGGCTTTATTCGATGATAAGTTTATACTTCACGTAAACCCTACGGGTAAATTCGTAATTGGAGGACCACACGGAGATACAGGTTTAACCGGACGTAAAATTATTGTTGATACATACGGAGGTAAAGGAGCTCACGGAGGTGGTGCTTTTTCAGGTAAAGATCCTAGTAAAGTAGACCGTTCGGCAGCTTATGCTTCGCGTCATATAGCTAAAAATGCTGTTGCAGCAGGCTTAGCCGATGAAATACTTGTACAATTAGCTTATGCAATAGGTGTTGCTGAGCCGGTTGGTGTTTTTGTTCATACTTATGGAACTTCAAAAGTAGGCTTGTCTGATGGTGAAATAGCTGAAAAATTAAAAGCTGTATTTGATCTTCGCCCTGCGGCAATTGAAGAACGCTTAAAACTTCGCAATCCTATTTATGAAGAAACAGCTGCTTACGGCCACATGGGGCGTACTCCGGAAGTTGTTAAAAAATCATTTTCTTCACCTTATTTTGGCGAAAAAGAGTTTGAAGTTGAGTTATTTACTTGGGAAAAACTTGACTATGTTGATGCTATTAAGGCTGAGTTTGGATTATAAATAATATATCTAAATATAAAAAACCGCTCTATCTCAGGGCGGTTTTTTTATTTGAAAACAAATAAGATATGGCGTAAAATTTGGAGTAGCATTCCAAATATTGGCGTAAAATTCGGAATGATATTCCAAATATTGGCGTAAAATTTGGAATTCAACTATTAGTTTGTACATTTGTATAGTATAATTAAGATGTTATTATGCATAATCGTAAATTAGGTCATAGGATTTTAACGCGTAGCGAAAGAAAGCACGGACGTATATTGGTAGTTACCGGAGCTCGCCAAACAGGGAAAACAACGTTGGTTCGGCACACCTTTACAAATTACGATTATTTGTCAATTGAAGATCCTGTAATGCGAAGAGCCTATACTTCAATGTCGGCAGCACAATGGAAAAGCACATACCCTAATGCAATATTAGATGAAGTACAGAAAGAGCCATTGCTTATAGAAAGTATAAAGTCGGTTTACGACCAGTACGATACTCCTCGATATATTCTTTTGGGATCAAGTCAAATACT
The DNA here is from genome assembly GCA_003250355.1 of Bacteroidota bacterium. Classification (GTDB taxonomy): domain Bacteria; phylum Bacteroidota; class Bacteroidia; order Bacteroidales; family SZUA-534; genus SZUA-534. The sequence goes on along the minus strand of QKGS01000035.1, from coordinate 44,870 downwards.
TTTATTGCAAAAGGTAAAGGAGAGTTTGGCAGGGCGCAGTCAAATTATAGAACTATATCCACTTACATTACCGGAACTTATGTCAAGCGGGTGGGATGACAATATTAAAGAATCGCCTTTTCAGAGAATGCTTTCGGGCGAATGGAATTTTGAAAACGAATTACCCGATTTTATGTTAGATCCGGAGTATTCAAAAAAAATAGGCACATATAATTATTATCTCAATTTTGGAGGTTATCCTGCATTAACCGATGCAAGTTTAACCAACGAAGAAAGGAGAGAGTGGCTGAAGAATTATGTCAGAACTTATTTGGAACGCGATGTTCGCGATTTAGCCGATATTCGCGATTTAGAACCATTTATACGTATACAGCAAATGGTAGCTTTAAATACCGGAGGAATAATTAATTACTCAAAGCTTGCAAAAGAAGCATCGGTAACATCGAAAACAGCTCAACGCTATTTACAATATCTTGAGTTGAGCTATCAGGCAATACTATTGAATCCATGGTTTAGAAATGAAAAAAAACGATTAGTTCGTTCAGCAAAAGTGCACATATTAGACCCCGGCATATGTAGTTCTGTTTTGCAAAAAAACGGTATGCATACCGGCAATGAGTACGAAAGTGCGATAGTAGCTGAAATGTTTAAGCAAGCTAAGTATACAGAGTTACCTATTAATATGTATCATTTAAGAACACAAGACGGCAGGGAAATTGATTTTCTTATTGAAACCGAGAAAGGATATTATGCATTTGAAATAAAAATGAGTAAAAATATAAATGATACCGATGGTAGGCACTTGCGCAATATTGATGAAATACTCGATAAACCGGTAATAGAAAAGATAATACTATCAAATGACACAAAAGTAAAAAGAATATCGGGAGATATTATATGTGTTCATGCCGGTTTTTTCTTGTCATAAATATAGGTTTGGCACATAATTTGATATTTTAAAAATAAAGGTTTTCATAGGTTTAGTTTGGTTAAATTAAAAATCCGTACTCTCGTTTGAGATGCGGATTTTTTTATTTTATAATCTTTGCACATTTATTACTTGTAGTAAATTAGGGGAAGTACAGGTTAATATATTTTACAGTATTTCGGAGTATTTTCAAAAAATATTATTTCTTTGTAGCTTAAAAAATATTTCCGTAAAGGGAACGATTATATGGCAATAAGCGCCAATTATAAGTTTTAACCAAAAAATAATAAACTGAATCCAATACAATAACAATGAGTAATAAAGTTGCATTAATTACCGGAGTAACCGGACAAGACGGAGCCTATTTAACAGAGTATCTTTTAAAGAAAGGTTATGTAGTTCATGGAATTAAACGTCGTTCGTCGTTATTTAATACCGATAGAATAGACCATTTATATCAAGACCCTCATGTAGAAAATCGTAATCTTATACTTCATTACGGTGACCTTACCGACTCTATGAATTTGACTCGAATAATTCAGGAAACTCAACCTGATGAGATATACAATCTTGCTGCAATGAGTCATGTAAAGGTAAGCTTCGATTGTCCTGAATATGTTGCAAATGCCGATGGTATAGGTACATTAAGAATTTTAGAGGCAGTTCGTTTGTTGGGAATGGTTGACAAAACACGTATTTATCAGGCATCAACATCAGAATTATATGGATTGGTTCAGGAAGTGCCTCAATCAGAAAAAACTCCATTTTATCCGCGTTCACCTTATGCTGTTGCAAAAATGTATGCTTACTGGATAACAGTAAACTATCGCGAAGCATATAAAATGCATGCAAGTAATGGTATTTTATTTAATCACGAGTCGCCAATTAGGGGCGAAACTTTCGTAACTCGTAAAGTAACTCGAGCATTATCGCGTATTGCATTAGGTATGCAAGATATGGTTTATATGGGGAATTTAGCGTCGAAGCGCGACTGGGGGCATGCTAAAGATTACATAAAAGCCATGCACTTAATTCTTCAACAAGATGAGCCAGATGATTACGTTATAGCAACCGGTGTTACCACAACTATTCGTGATTTTATTGCAAAAGCCGGAGCAGAAGTAGGTATGGAAATAACTTTTAAAGGCGAAGGAGTTGATGAAAAGGGTATTATAACTTCAGTTGACGAAAATAAATTTAAGGCAACAGTCGGAGAAGCATATTTGGAAAATATAAAAAACAGAATTTCAGTTAAAGCAAATGTTGTAGCAGTTGATCCTAAGTATTTCCGACCTACTGAGGTTGATTTATTGATAGGCGACCCGACAAAATCGCAAACAAAGCTTGGCTGGAAACCTGAATATGACCTTAATGGCTTAATTGAAGATATGATGAAGAGCGATGTTAAGCTTATGCAAAAAGATGCTTATTTACGTGAAGGTGGGTACAAAACTATGAACTACTTCGAATAAATTTACGGTCACTAATTACACTAATTTCCACTAATTATATTTTTAGTGTTAATTAGTGAAATTCGTGGAAAATAATAAGCAATGGTTGATTTATTTTATAAAGAAGAAGTTTATAAACTGATAGGAGTAGCAATGGAAGTTCACAATGAATTAGGGTGTGGATTTTTAGAAGCGGTATATCAAGAAGCTTTTGAATTAGAATTACAAGAACAAGGGATACCATACGAGAGAGAAAAAGATATAAATATATACTATAAAGATTTAAAGCTTGATAAAAGATATAGCGCAGACTTCTTTTGTTTTGAGAAGATTATCGTAGAATTAAAAGCTTTGTCAGGATTAACTTCGGAGCATGAATCACAAATTATTAATTATTTGAAAGCTACAGAACAGAAAGTAGGATTATTGATAAATTTTGGGGCGAAAAGCCTACAGTATAAGCGATTAGTATATTAAAGCAATGAATAGTCCACTAATTACACGAATTTCCACTAATTGGGATAGTGTTTATATATGGCATTAAAAATAAGAGAGCTTCAAATGAGATGAAATATCATAAGAGAAAACTGTAGTTTATATTTAATTGGTGATTTATTAGTGGACATAGAAAAAAGAATTAGTGGACAATAATGATTATGAATAAAGATTCAAAGATATATATAGCCGGGCATCGTGGAATGGTTGGTTCTGCCATAAAGCGTTTTTTGGAAAAACAGGGTTATACAAATATTGTATGTCGCTCATCGTCAGAACTTGACTTAACAAACCAACAAGCTGTTGCCAATTTTTTTGAAGCAGAAAAGCCTCATTATGTAGTTCTTGCAGCAGCAAAGGTTGGTGGTATTGTAGCAAACAACACTTACAGAGCACAGTTTATTTATGAAAACATGATGATACAAAATAATGTAATTCATCAGTCGTATGTTCATAAAGTAAAGAAGCTTTTGTTTCTAGGGTCAAGTTGTATATATCCTAAAATGGCTCCTCAGCCTATGACCGAAAATGTTTTGCTTACCGGCGATTTGGAATATACTAATGAACCATATGCTATTGCAAAAATATCGGGTATAAAAATGTGTGAATCGTATAATCTACAATACGGTACGAATTATATTTCTGTTATGCCAACAAATCTGTATGGCCCTAACGATAACTACGATCTTGAAAAATCACATGTTTTGCCGGCATTAATACGAAAAATGCATTTAGGCAAGTGCCTTATGAATAATGATTGGGAAGCATTACGTTCCGATTTGAATAAATTACCAATAGAAGGAGTAAATGGTATTGCTTCGGATGATTCTATACTATATAAATTAGAGAAGTATGGAATCAGAAGGTTGCCTCTTGGTAATCAACAGGCTAAAGTGTCAGTTACTTTGTGGGGAACAGGTTCTCCATACAGAGAGTTCCTGTATGCCGACGATTTAGCAGAAGCGTGTGTTTATTGTTTGCAAAATATTAATTTTTCTGATTTAGTATCAGAAATTTCAGATACTAAAGAAATTAAAAATACCCATATCAATATTGGTACCGGCAAAGATCTGACAATAAAAGAGCTTGCTGAAAAAGTGAAAAATATTGTACAATTTGATGGTGATATTATTTGGGATAGTACAAAGCCCGATGGTACTCCGCGCAAATTAATGAATGTAAGCAAAATAAATAATCTGGGTTGGAAAGAGAAAATTGAGTTACAGCAAGGCATTGAATTAGTATATAATAATTATTGCAGATAGCTTGTGTAATTTTAGCAGTGTAGTATAAAAACCTATTAGAAAATATAAAAATATGGGCAATTCTATTAAAATAGGAATAATTGGATTAGGGTATGTAGGTTTACCCTTAGCGGTAGAATTTGCAAAAAAATATCCTGTAATAGGGTTCGATATTAATAAAGAGAGAGTTAACGAGCTGACCTTAGGTCACGACTCTACACTTGAAGTTGACGACAAGAGTCTTCAAAGTGTGTTGGTTAAGGATAATCCGGTAAATATTAATTCGGTAGGGATATTATTGACAACCAATAAAGAAGAGCTAAAGAATTGCAACTATTATATTGTTACAGTTCCTACACCAACCGATAAGAATAACCGCCCGGTATTAACACCTTTAATAAAGGCTTCTGAAACAGTAGGTTCTGTTATAAGTAAAGGCGATATTGTAATTTATGAATCAACTGTTTATCCGGGTGCAACTGAAGAAGATTGTTTGCCGGTTGTTGAGGCAGTATCGGGACTAAAGTTTAATCACGATTTTTTTGCAGGCTATTCACCTGAGCGTATTAACCCGGGCGATAAGTTACATACTGTAACTAAAATTAAAAAAGTAACTTCGGGTTCAACACCTGAAATAGGGAAGAAAATAGATAGTTTATATAAGTCAATAATTACAGCAGGTACACATTTGGCACCATCGTTAAAAGTAGCCGAGGCTGCAAAAGTTATTGAAAATTCACAGCGCGATTTGAATATTGCATTTGTAAATGAACTTGCAAAAATATTTAATAATCTGGGTATTGACACTTCTGAAGTGTTAGAAGCTGCTTCAACAAAATGGAACTTTTTACCATTCAAACCTGGTTTGGTCGGAGGTCATTGTATAGGTGTTGACCCATATTATTTAGCTCAGAAAGCTCAGGAAACAGGGTATAATCCCGAAATAATACTTGCAGGCCGGCGAATGAACGATGGTATGGGTCAGTGGGTAGCTTCGCAAATAATAAAACTAATGATTAAAAAGGGGCATAAAGTAAGAGAGAGCAAAGTGTTAATGCTTGGTATTACATTTAAAGAAAACTGCCCTGACATTAGAAACACTAAGGTTACTGATGTAATAACAGAACTTAAACAGTTTTCGTGCAGTGTCGATGTTTACGACCCATGGGCTAGTAAAGAAGAGGTAAAAGAAGAGTATGGTATTGACCTTATTGATGCTCCCGGTACCGGTTACGATGCTGTTGTATTAGCTGTTGCGCATAATGAATTTAAGGAGTTAAACATAAAGACTCTCAAAAACGGGAACGATACTGTAATATATGATATAAAAGGAGTTTGGGATAAGCAGATGGTTGATGGGAGGTTGTAGTAATCTGTAAGGAATGACAGAGCAAGAAATTCTGCATATTATTGATAAGGATGAAGGATTAACACTGGAGTTGAATTGATGCTTATGAAATACTTCTCAGGTTTGTTAATAAACATTTGCCATACAAGTCTTTCATGCAGGGCGATCAACGAATATCATTACGAGAAACAATATTTAGAGAAATAATTGCGAATATGCTTATTTTTCAACTTTTGTAATTTATAAAGACCGAGTTGAGGTCAAGAATGCAAATTGCCCTCACTTAATGGGAACTCTTAACCCTGATGACTATGAGCCGTATCCTAAAAATCACAACTTGGCAAAGTTTTTTGGGCAGATGGCAAGAGCTGAGGACTTAGGACAGGTATTATAAAGTATATACTTATTTAAAGGCATATGTGGGGAATACACCTCATTTTGTTGAGGAACAATTATTTAAGGTTGTAATACCTCTTGTTCCAAGTAAAGTGAAAGAGTATAAATTAAATGCATATAACTATCGACACTCGTGAAAAATGCGATGAGGCAGTTCAATATTTGAATAGTAAAAATATTAGTTACAGTATTGAACAGTTAAAATATGGCGATTATATATTAAATAATCGTATCGTATTTGAGCGAAAAACCCTTGTCGATTTTGTTCAGTCGGTAAAGGACGGACGTTTATTTCGGCAAACTTATAGTAGGGCAAACATTGACAAACCATATATTCTGATTTTGGAAGGGAATAAGGGTACATTGTCGGGTTCAAACATGAAGCGTGAAGCTGTACAAGGTGCATTGGTGCACATAGCTGTATTTATGGGAATACCTGTATTAAGAGCTCAAAATTATATGGAAACATTGCAGCTTATAGTAGCTGCAGGAATGCAGGAGGAAAAATATGATGCAGTTAATGTAAAACAGATTTATTTGCGTCAGCCTAAAGGGAGAAAAGCTAAAGGCAAAACAGAGAAAATACGGTTACTTCAGAGTTTACCCGGAATAGGAAAGTCTCGTGCCAATGATTTACTTACCGAATTTGGAAGTGTTAAAAACATAATGCTAGCATCGGAAGACGATTTGTGCAGAGTACGAGGTATAGGAAAGGGTACGGCTATTCAAATAAAGAGGGTTTTTGAATAGAGGAAAGGGGCAATTGGGTTTTTATCAAATGGCATTTGGAATTAAACTATAATATAAACATCAGATATACAGATATGAGTGCAGCAAACAGAGTAGCAAAAAACACTATGATTTTGTATGGGCGTATGGCCATAACTATGTTTATAAGCCTTTATGCCACTCGGTTAATACTTGCAGCATTGGGTACTACTGATTTTGGTATATTCAATCTTGTGGCAGGTTCTATAACTATGCTTGTATTTCTTAATAACGCATTAACAGGAGCTTCACAGCGTTTTATGTCGTATTATCAGGGCGATGGGGATATTATAAAACAGAAATCGGTATTTGTAGTAAGCGGGGTTATTCATATTCTGGTTGGGGTTATTATAATTATATTGCTAGAAGTAGCAGGTATATTTTTATTTAATGGCTTTCTCGACATTCCTGAAGGAAGGGTTTTGGCTGCTAAAACAATTTACCAGTTTTTAATAATAAGTACATTTTTGAATATTGTAACTGTACCATACGATGCACTTATTAACTCTCATGAAAATATGCTTTTGGTTGCAATATTAGGGATATTGGAATCGCTTATAAAGCTTTCAATAGCATTTTCTATTACAGTATACAGTGGCGACAGGCTAATATTATATGGTGCTCTTATGGCACTAATGGCGGTTTTGCTGGCATCAATACGAGCAATATATTGCAAGAAAAAATATAGTGAAGTGAATTATTCTATAAAGAAGTATTATTCAAAACCTGTTTTTATTGAAATGTTGAGCTTTGCAGGGTGGAATTTAGTTGGAACCGGAGCCAGAGTACTTAGCATTCAGGGTATGGCTATTGTTTTGAATACTTTTTTCGGGGTTATTGTAAATGCTGCGCAAGGAGTGGCAAACCAAATTACCGGGCAATTAATGGTGTTTTCCAATACAATGCTTAAAGCCTTAAATCCGGTGATTGCTAAAAGCGAAGGTGCAAATAATCGTGAGTTAATGTTGAGAGCTACTCAAACAGGGAGTAAACTCTCTTTTTACTTATTGGCATTTTTTTCTATCCCTATAATAATTGAAATGCCGGCTATTTTGAATTTTTGGCTTAAAGATGTTCCTGAATATGCCATTGACTTTTGCAGGTTAAGCTTAATAGTATCAGCAGTAAGGCAAATATCAGTAACATTGCCTTCAGCAATTGGAGCTACCGGAAAAATCAGGGGAAGTAAAATTGCAGAATCGGTAATTATAGTTATGTTGTTGCCATTGGCATACATAATGTTTAAGGCCGGGAATACTCCGGAATATATTTATTATGTTTTAATATTGGTTGAGTTGCTTATATCGGCTTCCAGAGTATATTATGCCTACATATTTTGTGGATTGAATTTGAAAAATTATTTACTTAATAATGTTTTTATATGTGTACTAATATTTTCTTCAACCATCTTATTGTCAGCTATTAATATATATTCAGGAAATTCAGAATTTATTCGGATAATTATTGTTTTTGGTATAAGTACTGTTTTATTATTAGCTCAGGTATATGTATTCGGGTTAAATAAAACGGAGAAGAACCAAATAAAAATGCTTATAATTGCATTGAAGAAAAAAATACTAAAGAATACGGATAAATAGATGCTTTTTAATTCAGTAGATTTTGCAATATTTCTGCCGATTGTTTTTGTAATATATTGGTTTATTACAAACAGAAATTTAAAACTTCAAAATGCATTAATAGTTGTAGCAAGTTATTTCTTTTATGGGTTATGGGATTGGCGATTTCTTTCATTAATTGCTTTTAGTACCCTGGTAGATTTTTTTGTTGGAAATGTTTTAAGTAGAACAGAAAATAAGGCTAAGCGAAAATTACTTTTGTACACCAGCATTATTGTGAATTTGGGTTTTCTGGGTTTTTTTAAATACTTTAATTTTTTTGCAGAAAGTTTTTCCGATGCATTTACTTTATTAGGCAGACCAATAGACCCAACCAGGCTTAATATAATACTGCCGGTTGGAATAAGCTTTTATACTTTTCAAACACTTAGCTATACTATTGATGTATATAAAAAAAAGCTGGAACCTACACAAGATATTATAGCATTTTCAGCTTTTGTTAGTTTTTTTCCGCAATTAGTTGCCGGACCTATTGAAAGAGCCACTAATTTATTGCCACAGTTTTATGTAAAACGTCAATTTAATTATATTCAGGCGGTATCAGGCTTACGGCAGGTTTTATGGGGGTTGTTTAAAAAAGTTATAATAGCCGATAATTGTGCTACTTATGCTAATCTGATTTTTAATAATTCCGATAATTATAATGGCAGCACGTTATTATTGGGTGCTTTGTTTTTTAGTTTTCAGATATATGGTGATTTTTCAGGATACTCAGATATTGCCATAGGTACATCTCGCTTGTTTGGATTCAACCTGATGAATAATTTCTCTTTTCCTTATTTTTCGCGCGATATTGCTGAGTTTTGGAGACGTTGGCATATATCATTGTCAACATGGTTCAGAGATTATTTGTATATCCCATTAGGAGGGAGTAAAGGAAATATGCTGAAGAGAATAAGAAATACATTTATAGTGTTTGTTATTAGTGGATTTTGGCATGGTGCAAATTGGACATTTATATTTTGGGGATTATTAAATTCAATACTGTTTTTGCCTTTGCTACTAACCAATAATAACAGGAGAAATATAGAAACTGTTGAATTGAGGCATAAGATTTTTGCTCCAAAAAAGGATACGGTTAAAATTGTAATAACGTTCATATTAGTTACTCTAACCTGGGTTTCATTCAGAGCAGAGAATATGCATCATGTATTTATATATTACGGGAAAATATTTTCAGTATCACTATTTAAAATGCCTGAAGTGTTACCTATTGATGTTTTAGGTTTAATAATTGTTTTTTTATTTATAGAATGGGTAGGACGCTTTGGAAACTATGCCATTGAAAACATTGGAAATATTATGAACAAACCTTGGCGATGGGCATTTTATATAGCGTTGATTATATCAATTATTGTGTTGGGAGGTGAGCAACAGGAATTTATTTATTTTCAGTTTTAAACAAATTGCAAATGAGAAAATTTTTATCAGCCTTCATAAGTATTTGTACAATAGTTATTGCTTTAAATATTCTTTTAGGTATTATATATCCATATTATATAGGAGAGATTATCTATCCATATAAGAATAAGTATTTGGAAAAGAATATTAATAGCTATAATTCAGTTGTTTTTGGATCGAGTAGAATGTGGAGGCAGTTTGATACACATATTTTCGATTCGGTATTGAGTGACGATAAGTTGTTTACTTATAATATGGCAACCGGAGGGACGTTTAATCCGGAGGCTTATTATTTATATAAAAAGTTTATTAGCGAGCTTGATAGTGGTCAAATAAAGCTTGCAATAATTGAACTACAAGCTTTTACGCCAATAGCAGATGAGAATATTAAAACAGTAAAAGGGAATTATTGGTTAAATACTCAAATGCTTAAATACTGCATTAATTATATAAATGGAAATCAAGACGATAGCATTGTTTTTGACCTAAAAAGTAAATATATACAGGCATACCTATATAATTTAAATAATTTTTCAAAATTGAAGAATTGGTTTAGTTTGTTAATTTCAGATAAGAGTTTTTTTGTAGAGAATAATGGTCACTCAACCTTTGAAGATCAGATAGTGCGTGGAGGTGTAAAAAGCTTAAGAAACAGGAATAATGAATTTTTAGATGACACTACAGTTTTAACAGAGCGAATAAGTGCTGCGTCAAACCTAGATTTGTATAAGAACTATACATTGAATAATGTTCATTTAGATATATTACTGGATATGATAAACTTATCAGCAGCAAAAGGGATAAAAGTTATTTTTATTTTGCCTCCGCGTTTGACTTCAGAGTCATACAAAGAGCTAATGCCTGTTTTTATGAAACTATCAGATAGTGATATAATAAACCTTGCTTCATATAATGAATTTAGTGATTTTTATACTGTAGAAAATTCATTTGATATAGGTCATTTGAATAAGGATGGAGCATATCGTTTTACCAAAGAGGTAGCAAATAGAGTTAAAAATATAATTAGAAAACAAAAATAAGATGACACCAATATTTAAGCTTAAAAAATTTCAGATTAAAAATCAATTATATAACAGGATAGGATATAGATTTTATTATCTTTTTAAGCAAAAACCTAAAGTTTTTGGTATAGGATTGAATAGAACAGGCTCCTCATCTTTAGGACGTTATTTTCAGATGCTTGGCTATATGCATTCTTTTGAAACATATAGTGTTCATAAAATTGAACGAATGATAAATGATAAGAAGTATTTGAAAAAAATAATGGATAGATTCGAAATGCACGAAGACTGGCCTAATGCAATGGTTTACAAGGAATTGGCAGAAATGTATCCCAATGCAAAATTTATACTCACTATTCGTGAAAGTGCCGACAAATGGTTTAATTCACTATTAAATACCAGTATTGAAGAACAAAAATATAGTAATACAGGCAATAATGTTAAGAAATTGATATATGGTTATAGTATTATAAATGAAGAGCAAAGAGCTGAATTAGTAAGTTTTTACAATAAGCATAATAGCGAAGTTCAGGATTATTTTAAAGGAACCGGGCGATTACTAATTTTGAGTACAGGCGATTCTGAAAAAGAGAAATTGATATGTGATTTTCTTGGAATACCAATATCAAGCTTCAATTATCCTCATTCTCAAAAACGTAATTATTAGAAAATGAATAGTAGAAAATTAATCATACATATAGGTTATCCTAAAACAGCAACAAAAACCCTTCAGATTAATGTATTTCTTCAGTTATTTTATGAAGGGAAAATTGAATTTTTAAACCATATAGGTATAGAAAAGCCTCGTATGGGAAATATTTATTACAAGAATTTATTCAAATATATTCTTGGTTTTAAAAATAGTATTGATACAGCAGAGTGTGAAGAGATTAGCAAAATAAGCTTACCTATAACAGTAGTAACTAATGAATCATTCTCACACGTATCGGTAAATTCACCAAATGCTTCATATAAAAAGGCATCTGTTGATAATATTGCACGACTTCACGAGGTTTTTGCTCCGTTGTTTGACGATATTCAGGTAATAATGACAATACGTTCGCAACGAACAATTATACCTTCATATTACACTCAGGAGTATTATAATATTATAAAGAACGCTCCTAAGCTAAAAGATATTGGTAAGTGGATTAATGCAAATTTTGGAGATAGTATTAGTTCCGATGAACTAATTTTTAATTACAAAAAAATGTATGATACAATTGTACACTATTTTGGCAAGGAAAAAGCAAATGTTTTTATTTACGAAGACATTAAGTATAATAAAAATACATTTTTCAATAAACTCTCTTCTCTTTTTGAAATTGACTCTGATGTTTTAATAAAGTTATTTGAAAAAAATCAGCAGAATGTAACAATTGATGCCGGAAAAGGAGAGAAACGACCCGATTCTCAAGACTTGGCTAACACATTATCGGTAATAGCATCAAGTTTAAGAGTTTCAACTAAACTTAAAAGAATATTTCGAAGTATTATACCTAAAAGCTTATTGAAAATTAAGACCTCGAGTAATAAAACAATAAGAGGGCTGCATGAATATGAGCTAGAATTAATAGAGAGAAGATTTTTAAATTCTAACTTAGAATTGATTACAGAGTTAGGTTTAGATATAGAACAAATGCGAAAATACGGATATATATCTTAGTATATTAAACTATTGAATGTGATAGAGATACACCAAAGAGAAGATTGTAATGGGTGTAATGCCTGTGGTGATATTTGCCCCGAAAAATCTATAACTTTTATAACAGATATAGAGGGTTTTTGGTATCCGAAAATCGATAAGGATACTTGTACAAAGTGTGGTTTATGCAGTAAAATATGCCCGGAATTGCACCCTAATTCACATAAAAAGGAAATAAAAAAAGAACCTGAAGTATATGCAGCATATTCATTAGATGATGTGGTGAGAGTTGATAGTACTTCGGGAGGAGTTTTTTCAGTTTTAGCCAATAGGGTATTTTCAGAAAATGGATATGTTGGAGGAGCTGTTTTTAATAGCAATTATTCGGTAAGCCATATTGTTACTAATAATAGGTTACGTTTATCGGAAATAAGAAGTTCAAAATATCTTCAAAGTAACTCTGAAGGGTATTATAATTCTGTAAAGGAGTGTTTGAAAAGTGGAGAAAAAGTATTGGTATGTGCAACACCATGCCAGATAGCAGGGCTTAAACTTTTTTTAGGAAAAGAATATAATAATTTGTTGACTTGCGATTTTATTTGTCGCGGAGTAAATTCGCCCAAGGTATTCCATAAATATATGGAAATGCAAGAGAAACAGTATAAATCAAAAGCACAATTCATAAAGTTTAAAGATAAAACCTATGGGTGGCATAATTTTTCAATGAGGATTGATTTTGAAAATGGAGAACGATATTGTAAAGATTGCAGTTCGGATCTTTTTTTTCAAGGTTATTTAAAGTCAGGGAATTTTGCCCGCCCATCGTGTTATTCATGTAAATTCAAAGGTGTAGAACACCCTTCTGATATTACTCTTGCCGACTTTTGGGGTATTGAAAATCATGCTCCGGAAATGGATCAGGACAAAGGAACTTCATTGGTATTGATTAATTCAGAGAAAGGGTATGATTTTTTTATGAATTGTAAAGAGCAAATGGCAATTAAGAAAATGCAATTACAAAATGCAGAACGAGGAAATCCGGCAATATATCATTCGCTTAAGCCGGTAAAGAATAACAGGGAAAAGTTTTTTAATGCATTAGATAAATATTCATTCGACAAGGTTGCTCGTATATTTTTTACGAAAAGTAAGACAAAGGTGTTTTTTGAAAAAATAAAATCAGCACCAATAAAAATATTGAGAATAATAAAAACCAAATAGCACATTATTTATGGAAATGATAAAACTTAGTTCGGGATATGAAATACCGGCATTAGGAATAGGCCCCGGCATAGTTTCATATGGTAAGCGCAGTCCATATTTCGGTATAAATATTTTAAATAAGATATATTACAAATATCAGAGAAATATTGGTGTTAAATTATTTGATAATCCCCGGTATGTAAATGCCGTAGTTAGTTCATTTAATGCAGGTTACAGGCTTATTGATAATTCAACATCATATGCAAATGAGAAGTTGATAGGCAATGCTATAAGAAAAAGTGGAGTAAATAGAGATGAGTTATTTATTACAACCCGTGTAAGTAATGGGCAGCAGGCAAAAGGTCAAATAAGGGAGTTTTTGTTAAAATCGCTTGATGATTTAAAATTGGAGTACATTGATCTTCATATGTTTCACTGGCCTGTACCTGAGTATTACTTGAAAACATGGGATGAAATGATAAAACTTAAACAAGAGGGGCTTGTACGTACATTAGGTGTTGCCAATTGTCATAAACATCATATAGAAGCTTTAGAAAAGAGTAGCGGAGTATTACCTTCTATTAATCAGGTTGAAGTACACCCGCTTTTTACTCAAGAATCGTTAATAGAGTTTTGTAAATCGAAAGGGATACAAGTACAATCATATACACCACTTGCACGTAATGACGACCGTTTGGTTAGAAGCAGGTTGTTAAAAGAGTTAGGAGTTAAATACTCAAAAACAGTTCAGCAAATTGTTCTGCGATGGCATATCGAAAAAGGACTTATACCTATCCCGCGGTCGTTAAATAAAAACCGTCAAATACAAAATATTTCAGTATTTGATTTTAAACTTACCGCCCAAGAGATAAAGAGTATTGATAATATGAATATTAATTCAAGGCTGCGTTATGACCCTGATAATTGTGACTTTTCAATACTTTAAGTCATGGGAAAATACATACGGAAAGTTAAAGTAAAACTGTGGTCAATTATTGTAAAGCGGTTTAGGCATAAAAAAATATACCCATTTTTGTATAGGTCGTACTGGAACTATTTATTGAATAAGAATGTAGTTCAAACACAGTGTAACTGTTTTTACAGTATTGTTCCAAATAGGGGAGCCGGGATAGGGCATCAGCTGGCAAACTGGATAACAGCATATATTATTGCTAAAAAACTGGGAATACGATTTGCCTATATCCCTTTTTCGTCGAAAGAATGGGATAGTTTTTTGGGTTTCTCAAAAAACGAAGTTTTTGTAAGCCATTTGTTAAATCAGGGCTATAAGCTACGCAAGCTTCCAAAGTTTGACCCCGACAATAAGAAAGAATTTGAAATTCAGAAACGTATTGTGGGTTCGTATAAAATGAAGAGAGTAGTTTTTTTGGCAGAGAGTGATCAAAATTACAGAGAACTATTTGAGGCCAAAGATGATTTGCAAGATAAATTTTTTTCGGCCCAAGAAAGGGAGAATAATAATACAATTTTCTCTTCCTTAAATTTTAATATAGCAATGCATATTAGGCGCGGAGATATTATGGCTGATAGTAATAACAAAAATCTTACTATGCGTATAGTTAGTAATAATTATTATAAAACATTGATTGATCAAATATTAGCATACTTGAAAGTTGATAAGCCGATACATATATATATATTTTCGCAAGGTGTTATAGATGATTTTCCTGAATTTCATGGCATTGAAAATATTCACTGGTGTATGGATATGGGTGCAAAGGATTCATTTCTCCATATGGTTTATGCCGATATGCTTATAACCGGAAAAAGCTCGTTTTCATATAAGCCTGCTTTATTAAACAGGGGTATTAAGGTTTGCCCTGAAAATTTCTGGCATGGTTATCCTAATTCAGCTGATTGGATTTTAGTAAATAATGATGGAATTATTGTAAATAATAAAGCGACACTTTCATTTGAAAGTATTTAACTAAATATCTGTTTAGGCATTATTGTTTTTAATTTTTAAATTTGAGAATAAAACAAGTTATTATTTGTATTATGATACTATTTCGTTACCCATTCTTACTCCTCCACTTTATTTGCTTTAAGCTTGCTAAAATCGACGATGTAGTTATTGCCGATTTTGAAAAGTATGCATCAATTTACAGATTTTCCTTTTCAGGGAAAATTACATATTTTAACTTTTGCCATTACCTGATTAGATGCAAGGAATATAGAAATGTTTTTTATGCCAGAATATCCGGAGTAGCATCGAAACTGCACATACATTCATTGTTAAATATATTTTTACCCAAATATCCTACTCTTTTTATTCCAACACCGGGCCATAAAATAGGGAAAGCATTTTATGTAGAGCATGGTTATTCTACTGTAATTAGAGCAAGGTCAATAGGCGATAATTGTCAGGTAAATCAGAATGTAACTATTGGTGGAAGTTTAGGGAGTGGAGTACCTAAAATAGGGAATAATGTTAAAATATTTACAGGTGCAGTTGTTGTTGGTAATATTGAAATAGGCGACAATGTAATAATAGGTGCAAATGCAACCGTAGTGAAAGATGTTCCATCGAACAGTACAATTGTAGCATCGAAAAGCAGATATATATTGAAAGATGGTGTAAAATGCGATGAAACTTTATAGCTATGGAGATAATATACAAAGTATTACGATTTGCATATGGTAAAATTTTCGGTTCATTTACTGTTCCGGGGTTAAAGTATATTACAGATGCAAATGAGGCAGAGAATTTAATTTCAACATTTATAAATTCTGAAGAACCTTGTATGATTGCCCGGTTTGGGAGCACCGAATTATCGACAATGGTTAATTATAAAGGGGTAAAAGAGAAGAGAAAGAATCTTTTGGGTTATGTAAAAGGGGAGTCAATTCAATGGTGGTGGTCGAAAAATATAATGCAACAAATGCAAGATTGGAGTGGTTTTTTTCCGCCAACCGTAGAGAAGATAGAGCAATTTTGCGAAATGATGATAGAAGATACCAAAGAGGTAAATATATTAGGGTCATGGCTTACAAACGAATGGTGGTTTGGCGATATATTAAACAATGCCAATAAAATAAGCTTTACATTTTTAGACCCTTATTGGTCCGATGTGCCATGGACAAAATCATTGAAAGGTAAGAAAGTGTTGGTGGTTCATCCATTTAAAGAAACAATTTTATCGCAATACAAAAAGCGCGAATTACTTTTTAAAAACCCGGATATTTTACCTGAGTTTGAATCATTAACAGTAATTAAAGCAGTTCAAAGTTTAGGTGGCGATTCTCATGGTTTTAGTGATTGGTTCGAAGCTTTGGAATATATGAAAGCGGAGATTGATAAAGTTGATTATGATGTTTGTCTTTTAGGTTGTGGAGCTTATGGTTTCCCTTTGGCTGCTCATATTAAGCGGAATGGTAAAAAGGCAGTTCATTATGGAGGAAAACTACAACTTTTGTTTGGTATAATCGGCAAAAGATGGGAGAACCCTAATTATAATGATAAATATAACTTTAGTCAATTTATTAATGAGCATTGGGTGAGACCGGGCGATAACGAAAGAGCTAAAAATGCAAACAGTGTAGAGGGCGCTTGCTACTGGTAGTATAAAAGTATTAAAAGATATGAATATAGGAATAATAACCACTCAGGATTCTATTAATTTTGGAGCTCAACTTCAATGTTTTGCTTTGCAGGAAACATTAAAACAGCTAGGCCATAATCCGGAGATTATTAAATATAAATATGTTAGAAAAGCACCTGTTTATCGGTGCCTTGATATAAAAGGAAATGGCGTATCGGGAGCTTTAAAACTTCTTATAAGCAGGTTGAGGTTTAATAATAGAATTGCAAACAAGTTTGCAAAGTTTAGGAATAAGTATCTTAATTTATCGAAAGAGTGTGATGCAGCAAATATTGCTGCAGTAGCAAATAATTATGATGCTATAATAACAGGTAGTGATCAGGTTTGGGTATGGCATTTTCATAATACAGAACCTTTTTTTATTGACTGGAAACCGGAGTTTAAGGGCAGGAAAATATCATATGCCGTATGTAGTGCAAAAAATTATTATGAACAAAAAAACAAAGAAACACTAAAGCGTAAGATATCAGCATTTAACTCTATTTCGGTACGTGATAATGAAACGTATGAGTTTGTTGAGGAATTAACAGCTATAAAACCTCAAGTGGTGGCCGACCCTACTATATTATATCATTTTAATAATATAGATACAAGCAAATATGATAATGATGATTATATACTACTTTATATTCTTGGCAGTGAGGTTAAAGGAGGTCATGACAAAATATTGGAACAGATATATAAAGCTTATGGTAAACATAAGATTTATGCAGTATTTGGAAGTATAATTAACCAGGAGGTGTGTGCAATTGCCGATAAGTGCATATTTGATGCTGACCCTATTGAATGGTTGTCATTAATTAAAAATGCAAAATTTGTATATACCGATTCATTTCACTCAACAATATTTTCAATAAAATATGAGCGTCCATTTTTAACATATTTTGTTGAAGAAGACAGAGCCGGACGACTTCTTGATATGACAGAACGATATAATCTGTCAAAAAACATTGTGAGTTCTGTTGACGACGCTTTAGCTAAAGGTTCTATTATTGATAAAACTGATTTTGAATTAATAAAGAAAGCTTTTGATAATCATAAGTCCGTTTCTATTGAGTTTCTTAAAGAGGCATTGGCATGATATTAAGGTCAAGATATTCGTTTATACCCGAATTTTTTGTCATAGTAACTATATATTATGCGCTATCTGTTTCTTCATTTAAGTATTTAACCAATACTTTCCTTACCTATATAATTGTTATTCTTGGTATTTGGGCAATATTACGTTTTTATTCAAATAATAAGAGGCTATTAAATTATCCTCCCGATAAATCGTCAAAAACAATCATAGGATTATTTTATTTACTTGTTACAATAACAATAATTCGCTCGTTTATTACTATTGAAGGCTACTGGACTGCAAAGAGTGTGGTATCAATATCATTAGTATATATGTATTCATTTATAATATTGCCATTAAGAAAACACATACTAATTTTTAAAGTAATTGGTATTTGGGGAAAATATTGCATCATACCGTTATTATTATTACTCCCTTTTTATCCCACAAGTGCATTTTTAGGGCACGTGTTACCATTAATAGCTTTTTATGTAATGGTTTTTTCTAATTTATCAGTGTTTAAAAAAATACTGTTAATAGCTATACTTTTTCTAATGGTCTCTGATTTGGGAGCTCGTGCTGTAGTTATTAAGTATGGATTTCTTTTTACTATAATTTTTGCTGAGTATTTTAAGCGAGTAGTTGGTAATTTTAGTTTAAAAACAGTGGGGATAGTTTTATTTTTATTGCCAATAGTGTTTTTTATTTTAGCAGCAACTAACGTTTTCAATATTTTGTTAATAGGAGAAGCAAATACTGCAAATGAATATGTAATAGAACGAGAAGTAGATGGAAAAGTTGTAGAACAGGATATAGCTGTAGATACGCGAACAATATTTTATAAGGAGGCATGGGAATCATCGTTGAAAAATAATTATGTGTGGTTTGGGCGCAGTTTCTCTAAAGGGCAAGATATGATTTACATGAATTTTAAGAAACTATCAAAAGAGTTTAATATTATGACAAGAAGAAACGAAGCTGCAATTTTAAATACATATACATGGACCGGTTTGGTAGGTGTTTTTATTTATATTTTGTTAGTGTACCGGGCTATTATTTTGGCACTATTTCGTTCAAGAAACCGATTATCGAAATACATAGGCATATATGTTGCAATGTTATGGGGTATTCAATTTCTAAACGACTCTCAGATACTTGATACAATTAATCTTGCAGGATGGTTTTTTATAGGGTGCTGTTATTCTTATGAACTACGAAATTTAACAGATATAGAAATTAAAATTCTGACAAAACAATATTTAACATAAGTTATGGCTGTGAAAATACTTTGGTTGTGTAATTCTGAATTTATTAATGATTCTATAAGGGGTAATGGTTCATGGTTACAGCCTCTTGCCGATTGGGTTGTTGAAAAAGGAGATTTTGAATTGTATAATATTACTATTGGGTCAAATAATAATATTATACATAATAATTATAAAAATATTAAGCAGTGGATTTTGCCTGCCAAACAGGCGATAGGAAAGCATAGTTCAGCTACAAACTATGCTTGCAACCAAATAGCTAAGATTGAACAAGAGGTAAAACCCGATTTAGTACATATTTGGGGTACAGAAAGTATTTGGGCCGATGTATATAGGAAAGGTTACATTAAAGCCAAGGCAGTATTGGAAATTCAGGGATTAATATCGGCTTATGTGAAATATTATTATGGAGGATTAAACTTTTCTGAACTGTTGAAATGTCATTCTATTAAAGAATTTTTAATGTTCCCAAGGTCATTATTTATTAAAAAGAGGGCGTTTTATAAAAGGGGACAGGCAGAAATTAAAAATATAAAAAGCTTCGATAATATTTCAACCCAATCTGATTGGGTTCGGACACATATTAAACTCATAAACAAGAATGCCAGAATATTTGAAACAGGGCTATTGTTGCGCAATTCGTTTTATGATGGAACAAAGTGGGAATATCAACACAAAAAAGCACCTGATATATTCTCATTTTGTCATGCATCAATTCCTTATAAGGGGATACATATTCTATTAAAGGCTGTGGCATTGGTTAAGCAAGATTATCCTAATGTAAAACTTCGACTGGCAGGAAATATAAAAGTAGGGAATAAGCTACTCGACGGATATTCGGTATTTTTGGTGAACCTTATTAAGGAATTAGGCATAGAAGATAATGTAGAGTTTTTAGGTTCTTTAAATGCCGAAGGTCTTAAACAGGAATTACTTAATTGCAGTGTTTGTGTTATGCCGTCATTTGTTGAAACATTTGGGTTGGCACTGGCAGAATCTATGATATTGGGTGTTCCTACAGTTGTTTCATATACTAGTGCTATGGCTGAGCAGGGCGAGCACTTTAATAGTACACTTTATTATAATTCAATAGATGAACAAACCTGTGCAATGTATATAACACAGGTGTTTGAAAATAGAGAGCTTGCACATACACTATCAGCGAATGCTATAAAAGCAAAGCTAAAGCAAAATAGCAGAGATAAAATTATTGATAAGCAAATAGCAATATATAAAGAATTAATATAGATGATTTTCCAATTAGTATATAAGGCAAGCCGAAGACTCATAAATAGTATTGGAAATGCTATTTCACACATAATTGCAAAAATAGTATTAAATGGTAATGGAGTTAAGTATTCAAATTTCAGAACATCGGGCATACCTTATGTAATGGTGGCTAAAGGGGGTAACTTTACAATAGGAGCAAATTTTGCAATGAATAATGGTATAAAAGGGAATCCTATAGGGAGTTATAACCCATGTACCTTTGTTGTAGATAAAGGAGCTACATTAAAAATAGGCAATAATGTTGGCATATCGCAAACAGCATTAATTTGTCATGATAGTATTACTATTGGCAACTTTGTGAAAATTGGAGGTGGGGTATGTATATACGATACCGACTTTCATGCGCTTAATCCGGAACTGCGCAAAAGCGGAAATGATTTGAACGAAAAAGTAAAATCACCTGTAATAATAAATGATAATGCATTTATAGGGGCACACTCTATTATTTTAAAAGGGGTTACAATTGGTAAAAATTCAGTTGTGGGTGCAGGTTCGGTAGTTACTAAGTCGGTACCCCACAATCAGATATGGGCAGGTAATCCGGCTAAATACATAAAAGATATTTAATGACATCGATAGCAATACTACTTACTTGTTTTAACAGGAAAGATAAAACACTTAGTTGTTTAAGATCGCTATATGCCGATCAGTTTGGAGTTAATGTACAACCGGCAATATTTCTTGTAGACGATGGCTCAACCGATGGCACCTCCGAAGCGGTAAAAAGCGAATTTCCTAATGTAAATATTATAAAAGGAACAGGATCGCTTTACTGGAACCGTGGTATGCATTTAGCATGGGAAACAGCTGCAAAATTGAATGATTACGATTTTTATTTGTGGTTAAATGATGATGTAACCTTACACAAAGGAGCAATAAGCGAATTGTTAAATGATTCAAGCAAAAAACCCGACAGCATAGTATGTGCAAGTATGCAGTCATCTGTTGATGGTTCAATAACCTATGGAGGCAAAGATTTAAATGGCGATTTTGTTGTACCAAACGGTAATCCTCAGAAAATTAGCCTGATTAATGGAAATATGGTATTAATTCCAAAATCGGTATTTAAAAAGGTAGGAATGCTTGACCCAATATTTCCACATTCATTAGGTGATTTTGAATATGGAATGCGAGCAGCTAAGCAAAATATTGAATCTTATACAGCATCAAACTACGGAGGTATTTGCGATTCTCACGACACTTTACCCAAGTGGTGCATTGGTTCTACCCCTTTAGCTAAGCGATTCAAATCATTGTATTCTCCACTGGGCAGAACCCATCCATATTATTTTTTTATATTTGAAATACGCCACTTTAGCTTAATTACAGCTATTAAGCATTTTATTACAATACATATTAGAGTACTATTCCCTTCATTATGGAGAAACCGATCAACGTTTTTCAAGTAGATAGCGATATAATAAAAGAGTCTCTGGGTCATAATAATTATTTGATCGAATACTCTAATCAGGTTACAAGTGAGAAGTATTGCATAATTTATTTTAGCAGTAACGATATTTACTATCCTAATAATGAGCAAGCATTTAAAGATCAGCTGTTAAAGAAAAACAGGTTTGAATGGTACGGAACACGTATTAATAAAGGCTCAAAACATATATTTATTCGCGATATTCAGAAGCAATGGTATTTGAAGGGAATCAACAATACAATTAATACGGTTGATAAATTATCGGCTTTTCTACAAATAGAGACAGAAGGTTATAAAATTATAACAATAGGAAGTTCGGCAGGTGGTTATGCAGCTGTTTTATTCGGGCAAATATTAAATGCCGAACAAATAATAACTATAAACGGACAGTTTAACCACCAAGGGCTATTGCAAACCAGTACTGAGGAGTTAAACCCAATAATTTTCAGAGAAAGAGATAATGCTGATGTAAATAAATATTTCAGATTGAATGAACATATTAGTACACCTGAAACTATATATTATCTATTTTCAGGGAAAAGTAAATGGGATATTGATCAAAATATGCTTGTTAATGATATTGCTTTAAACCGGATTGAGTTCAGTACATCGCACCATGGAATACCTTTTCTTAAATCGAGTTTGAGCAGGGTTATAAATATGAGTACAAATAACTTTGGTATGCTTGTAAATAAAGTTCATAACCCACTATTATTCTCAATAAAGGTTGAGGGATTGTTTAATTTTTCAATAAATTTAGTCGATCAAATTATAAAGCGCATTATTAAAAAGCTGAAACAATTTTATAAAAGATAAGTTAGCCAATGGGAGCCTACAAATACATTGATAAAATTAGAAAAATATTAATAGGGAAAATTTATAATCCCGATGAGTCATCGGAACTAATTAAGGAGCTGCTTAATGGCCACAAACCGGCAATGATAGGTAGGTTTGGGTCAACTGAGATTAAGGCAGTTCTGTATCCGAAAATGCCTGCAATAATGCGCAGAAAGTATTATGAGCGTATATCGGGAAATATGGATGTGCTTTCCGGTTTTTTCCCTTCTAATGATTCTACTTTGCGTGAGTTCTCAAAGCTTATGTATAACGATATGCAATTGTTGGACCTGATAGGTTCATGGCGGATTGAAGAGTTGTTTCTGAGAAAACAATATAAGAGTGCCGGAACCATTGAGCTACAATCGTTAGAACCATATTTTCTTGCAAATCCGTGGACTGAGGCATTAAAGGGTAAAAAAGTATTAGTTATACACCCTTTTTCTGAAACTATTCAACAGCAATATAAAATTCGAGAAAAGCTTTTTACTGATGATAGGGTATTGCCCGAGTTTGAATCGTTGCAGACAATAAAAGCAGTACAAACTATTGCAGGAAATAGTTCTGAATTTAAGAGCTGGTTTGAGGCTCTTAATTATATGAAGCGTGAAATTGATAATAAAGAATTTGACATTGCAATTATTGGGTGTGGAGCTTATGGTTTTCCATTGGCGGCTCATGTTAAGCGTATTGGCAAAAAAGCTGTACACTTAGGAGGCAGTACCCAAATGCTTTTTGGAATAAAGGGTAAGCGATGGGTTGAACGCGAAAAATTCAATAATATTATTAATGAGCACTTTGTATATCCGTTGGATTCAGATATACCTGTTGATGCACAAAAAGTGGAAGGAGGTTGCTATTGGAAATAGATATAAATAACCTTGCCCCGGTTTGCCTGTTTGTATATAATAGACCTTACCATACAGAGCAAACACTTGAAGCTTTAAGCAAAAACTATTTAGCCGACAAAACCACACTTTATATTTATTGCGATGGAGCCAAAGATGGAGCAGGTGAAGATGTTAAAAATAGGATAAACCTGGTTAGAGATGTTATCAGAAAAAAACAATGGTGTAAAGAGGTAATTATAAAAGAATCACCAATTAATAAAGGGCTTGCAAAGTCAGTTATTGATGGTGTAACCCAAGTAATAAATAAGTTTGGGAAGATAATTGTACTTGAAGATGACATTGTTACCTCTATCAATTTTTTAAAGTTTATGAATAATGCTTTGATTACATACAAAAGCACATCTATAGTAAAACAAGTTACAGGTTATTCATTTCCGGTATCGGAAATTAAACCTAACAATAAAGCATATTTCATGCCTCGTATAAGTACTTGGGGGTGGGGCACTTGGAGCAGAGTATGGAATGAAATAGATTTTGAGTGTAAAATGTTTGATAAGAATAGATTTAATAAAAAAGAATTTAATTTTTATAATACTTATAATTACTATAAATTATTAAAGAAAGAATTGTTTGGTAATAAAACAGCTAATTCATGGGGGATTAGGTTTTATTTTAATATTTTTTCATTGAATGGACTTACATTGTATCCTGATTATTCTTTGGTTCAGAATATTGGTTGGGATGGTTCCGGAACACATAGTACTAGTTATAAGTTATATATTCACAACAATTGGGACAATAATTATCAAATAGAGTGTTTGCCCGAGCCTGTTATAGATTATGAATATCTTAAAATGAATATTAAATATATGAGAAGGGCAAATTCTGTTTTTACAAAAGTTATCAATAGAATATTTAAATAAGATTTAATGAGATTTATAGTTTTTATTGTATACCTAATACGTGGAGTTATAGGAAAAGTATTAGAACGCTTTAATGATTTGGCCTGTAAACATAAGCTGATTTATGGTGAATGAACTCTATTTTTAAATCCATCAAAAGTGATTAACAGTAAATCACGATTGAGTATTAAAGTAGGAAATTACTGTTCTATAAGAGGGGAATTATTTGTATTTAATCATGGAGGTAAAATGGTAATAGGAGATTATTGTTATTTAGGAGAGTTTTCTAAAATATGGTCAGCCATTGAAATCATTATAGGTAATAATGTATTAATCTCGCACAATGTAAATATCCAAGATAATAATGGACACCCTTTAGATAAAGAATTGCGTCATGAACATTATAAAAGTATTATAAAATCAGGACATCCACATAATGGGCTTAATCTGAATGAGAAACCTGTATATATTCATGATAATGCATGGATTGGTTTTAATTCAACCATATTGAAAGGGGTAACAATAGGAGAGGGTGCAATAGTTGCAGCGTGTTCAGTTGTAACAAAAGACGTACCACCATTTACAGTTGTAGCAGGGAATCCTGCCGTAGTAGTTAAAGAGTTAAAACAATAAATATGACCTGGGAAGAAGCAGTACAGCATTTTAGAAGCCAACCGCAGAATAGCCAACTGGTAACCGATGCTTATCTTGAAGAAGATTTAGTTAGAAATATTGAACGTTTTAGTTCAAGTGAAGAGTATATTGAAACTAAAAACAAGATTTATCAGCACCAGGGTAAAAAAGATGATTTACATATTTTGGATATTGGTGCCGGTAATGGCATTGCAACCATTTCATTTGCTTTAGATGGTTTCAAAGTTACAGCACTGGAACCCGATAAAAGCAATACCGTAGGGAGTGGTGCAATACGAAAACTAAAAGAGCATTTTAATCTCAGCAACGTTGAAATAGTTGAGGCTTTTGGCGAAAATCTTCCTTTTTCAGATAATAACTTCGATGTGGTGTATGGTCGTCAGGTAATGCATCATGCTCATAACCTTGATGGCTTTGTAAAAGAATTAGCAAGGGTGTTAAAGCCGGGAGGTGTTTTTATTACTACACGCGACCATGTGGTTTCAAATGAGCGAGAAAAAGCAGAGTTCCTAAAACGTCACCCTTTTCAAGAACTATATGGTGGTGAAAATGCATTCTCGGTAGAACAGTATTCAAGTGCAATTAACAAAGCAGGATTACATATAAGTGAAGTGCTTTTGCCAAAGCAATCGGTTATAAATTATGCTCCATGGGATATAAACAGGGCAACATTAGAATTGAAAAAACGATTAAGCCCTTTGCATAAAATAAAACCGCTGGTGCTATTATTCCGTTTGTTTATATTAGCTCGTTTACAAAGAATACCCGGAAGGCTTTATAGCTTTGTAGCAATAAAATAGCAGTTATGAATATTTTAATTATAGGTAGTAAGGGTTTTATAGGCAGTAATCTGAAATATTACTTTGAGAGTAAAAACTATAATGTTTATAGTGCCGATGTAGTGCATGATTATGTCGATAAAAACTACACAGTTTTAGACATTACAAACTCCGATTATCATTCAATATTTGAGCAAGGAAAATTTGATGTGTGCATTAACTGCTCCGGTGCAGCAAGTGTGCCCCTTTCTAATAGCAATCCGTATAAAGATTTTAACCTTAATACAGTTAATGTTTTTAAAATACTTGATGCAATAAAAAAATATCAGCCCGAGTGTAAATTTATAAATATGTCGAGTGCTGCGGTATATGGCAATCCCGAAAGATTACCTATTACCGAGAATCAGCCCATAAGCCCGGTTTCGCCTTATGGGTTACACAAAAAAATGGCCGAAGATGTTTGTACTGAATTTAATTCAATGTTTGGAATAAAAACGTGCTCATTGCGGATATTTTCAGCCTATGGTGATTCATTAAAGAAGCAGCTTTTTTGGGATTTGTATAAAAAAGCAGAGGCAGATTCTAAAATAGAGTTGTTTGGTACAGGCAATGAGTCGCGCGATTTTATTTATATAAAAGACCTTGTACGAGTGATAGAATTGGTAATGTTTAATGCACATTTTAATGCTGAAACCATTAATGTTGCTAATGGGAAAGAGATATACATAAAAGATGCTGTAAAGTTTTTTTATTCAAATTTTACAAAAAATATTGATTATTCATTTTCAGGTGAGAATCGTCAGGGAGACCCTATTAATTGGGTAGCCGATATATCAAAAATTGCAGCAATGGGTTACAAGCCTGAGTACGATATTGAAAAGGGCTTACAATTATATTATAATTGGATAATTAACGAGTAATGGAAAGAAAAAGGATAGGATTATTTTTTATTTATGGCAAAGAATGGATGGGTGGGGTAATATACATACTGAACCTTATACGTTCTTTAGACACTTTACCTGAAAATGAAAAACCGCATATAGTATTACTTTATACCAATAAGTCAGAGTCATTTCTTAACGATATAGAGTACCGATACATAACTAAGGTAAAAGTTGATTTACCTTCAATAAACAAAGGCTTTTTAATATCAAAACTTATTAGAAAAAATATATTTGCTGAACCATTATTTACACAACACACTCTTGACGGGCTGTTTCCGTTAGAGTTTTTCCCTGTAGGCTTGGGAGCAAACTCCGACAAAGCTGTTTCATGGATACCCGACCTTCAGCACATTGATTATCCTGAATATTTCAGTAAAAAGAACAGGTTTACACGTCATTATAAAATACAACAGATTTTAAAAAATTCTTCACAATTAGTTTTATCTAGCAATTCGGTTTATATGCATTTAAAGCAACATTTTAAGTTTAAAGCAACACTGAATGTTCACATAATGCGATTTACTTCAATTATTGATGCCGGAGCTTTACCCGATTTTGAGGCAGTAAAAAAGAAATTTGAAATAACTACACCATACTTTATGGTTTCAAATCAGTTTTGGAAACATAAAGATCACCTGACTGTATTTCGTGCTATTAGAAAATTAAAAGATTCGGGAAAGAGTTGCATGGTTGTATTTTCCGGGAATATGGAAGATAAAAGGAGCAATGATTATATAAGTTGGTTAAAAAACGAACTTGATAGTCTTAATATCTCTGATAGCATAAAAATGGTTGGTTTGATAAGCAGGCAAGATCAGTTGAGCCTAATGAAAAACTCAATGGCTGTTGTTCAGCCAAGTTTATTCGAAGGGTGGAGCACTGTTATTGAAGATGCTAAAGCACTGAGAGTTCAGCTAATTGCTTCCGACCTTGATGTCCATTTAGAACAGCTCGACAATGGAGATAAAGGGTATATTTTCAAGCGGCAGTCAGTTGATTCTTTAGCTGATATTATGACTAATTTTATTGAAGGCATAGCAGAGAATAAACCTGTTTTCGATAATTACGAAGAGCTTACAAAAGAATACGGCAAAAAGTTTTTAAGCATTTTCAAAGCTTAGCAAAAAGTTAATGATATTTACTAGAGATTAAAGATTAACCTGATACAAATTATGTTGATTTAAGAGAATAACTATGAGTACAGATTTAAGCAAAGAACAGCTAATAAAAAACAATGAAGCTCAGGTGGGAAGCGAAACAGACAGCTTTACACTTAAACGCTATGAGCAGTTTACTAAGTTTTTTAACGGTAATGTAAAAACAGTAGTTGATTTTGGGTGTAATACAGGACGCGGAGGAGTTGTTCTTAGAAATATTTACCCTGAAATAAAATTAATAGGAGCAGAACTATTATTATCCCGTTTAAACCAATTATCTAAAGAAGTTTACAATGAAACTATTGACTTGTCTAAAGATGATGAGTTAAGTAGTTTAAAAGATATTGATATTATAGTAATGGGTGAGGTTGCAGAGCATATACCATTTGATATATTTTGCAATTACTTAAAACAGTTTACTTCAATTTTATCAAAAGGAGGTAAACTAATAATGACAACTCCTAATCCAGATTCGTATTTGGTGAAACTAGGCAGAGACAATGTATTAACCGACCCGTCGCATATCAACATTATGTCAAAATTGTTTTTCAGAACACTGCTCGAAAAGTTGGGCTATAAAGTTACAAAGGTTGAGGGGTCAGGAAAGATGTCAAATTATGTTGGCACAAACTTTCCATTATTTAATGTTTACGGCAGTTATTTAATTGTTGCCGAGTTAGCTTAAAGCAAATGACAGAGATAGAATTATTTGATTACAAAGTAGCATCAATTAATATTGATGAATATTCACACAAGCAGGGGCATAAGCTTATAAATACAATTAATGCTTACTCTTATGTAATGGCAGAAGATAATATTGAGTTTAAAAAAGCTTTACAAAGCTCCGATATACTTTTACCCGATGGTTTTCCTATTGTTACAGCCGCAAAACTTCTTAAAAAACAAAGTATAAGTAAAATAGCCGGAGCTGATATTCATAAGTATTTTTTAGAATTGGCTCAGCAAGATGGTTTAAAAGTATTTTATTTGGGGAGTTCAGATACAACACTGTCATTGATTAAAGAGCGAATAACTAATGAATATCCTGCAATAAAATGTAGTTCATACTCACCACCATATAAGCCTCAGTTTTCTGACAAAGATAATGTAGCAATGATTAATGCTGTTAATGATTTTGCACCCGATGTATTATTTGTTGGTATGACTGCACCAAAGCAGGAGATATGGGCAGCAAAGCATAAAGATTTGTTGAATGCAAGTGTAATATGTTGTATAGGAGCAGTATTCGATTTTTATGCAGGAACAGTTAAGCGTGCTCCCCGATACATGATTGCGATGAAATTGGAGTGGTTTTACAGGTTAATAATGGAACCAAAGCGAATGTGGCGGCGGTATCTGATATATTCACCAAAGTTTGCATTTTATATGCTTAAAGCTTTTTTACGAAAGTAATATTCAACTTCTAATACGCTTTATCATCGCCTTTAATAAGGCTGACAATGGTTCTGAATATAATAACCAAATCAAGAACAAAGCTCCAGTTTTCAATATACCAAACATCGTATTGTACCCTTTTTTCCATTAAGTCGGGAGTATTTGTTTCACCTCGGTAGCCATTGATTTGTGCCCATCCGGTAATTCCGGGTTTCACAAAATGTCGCACCATATATCGGTTTATTATTTCTGAATATTCATAAGTATGTTTAAGCATATGAGGTCTTGGTCCCACAATGCTCATATGGCCGGCAAGAACATTCAGAAATTGGGGCAGTTCATCAATACTTGTTTTGCGGATAAATTTGCCCACTTTAGTAATGCGCATATCATTTTTCTTAGCCTGAATTTTATCAGAATATTTGTTAACAGCCATACTGCGGAATTTAATCATTGGAAATTCCATATTATTTTTTCCGGTACGTTTCTGTACAAAGAAAACCGGCCCTTTCGATTCAACCCTTATTATAATGGCAATAATTGGAATTATCCATGAAAGAAATATAATTGTAACTATAAGAGAGAATGCAATATCGAATATTCTTTTAAATAAGCGTGACATAACACTTTCCAATGGTTCTTCACGCAATAATATAAGTGGAATATTACCAATTGAACTCATAGTAACCTGCCTTGGTATATATCGCTGAAAATTGGGTACTAGCTTGAATCTAATCAGGTTATTATCGCAGTATCGTATTATTTCACGTATTCTCTCTTCATAGCCATAGGTAAGGGTGGTAAAAACTTCATCAATTTTAGTTTTATCGGCAAATCGTTCAAAATCGCTAAGTGGTAAAACCCTGCATTCTCCAATATTTTCTCTTTCTCCATCGCCCGAGAAAAAACTTATAAAATTATATCCCAACGATTTGTTCCCCGTTAAGGTATGGTATAGGTCAATGGCGTTTTTATTGGTTCCAAGTATCACAATATTTCTGAAATTGTAACCTGCTATGCGATATTTGTTCAAAAGTTTTAAATAAAGAATGCGCCATAGTATTAATAATACAGCCTGTATAAAATAAGCATACAGCATCATTAATCGAGAAATGTGATAGAAACGGAATACAACAAATACTGCAAAAATAATAAAGCCATGAAGTGCAATTATTCTTAAGGTTTGCATTAAAACCTTATCTATCTGTATCCCTCGTTGTTTAATATCAAATTTCGATGAGTTGATTATTAACCACCAGGTGAATATGTATATTAAAAACAGATTGTTAAAATCGTATTTGCTGAAATTGAAATAATTACCAAATCTTAGATAATAACCGGTAACAAATGAAACTACCAGTATAAGGGTATCGCCAAAAGTTGATATTATTTTCTGATATTTTGAGTATCCGCTTCCGAGCATATAATTCAGTTTTGAGTTGTAAAGCTATATTTTTTTATTAAAAAGGCATAAGAAAAAATATGTTATATAGAAATTTTAATATTTTTTATCACCTTATTAGGTAAAGAAAGATTGAAGCTGATGTTTCATACTTTTTTATAATTTTATATACTAGCTAAATAATACCTACATTTACATAAATTCAAAAATATAATTATGCAAAAGGCAGTACTGTTAATATCATTACTAATATTTAACATATCACTACTCGTATCACAAGAATCGCACTCCATTCATCAAAATCATATGTTTCGTCATTACGACCGCTATGTATACAATGCCGATGCCAGGTTTCATACTTCGGTAAAGCCTTTTCAAATGAGACAGGTTGAGGCTGTTGTAAATACCGATTCTATATACAGGCGTGAGGTTAAAAATAAGTTTTGGGATATTGTATGGAATAGGAGTTTGGTACAGTTCAATAAGAGTGGTTTTGCTTTTACTGTTGACCCACTTGTAAATTTTGAGTTTGGTAAAAGTAGTGGATCGCCGCATGAAAAAAACAGCTGGATAAACACACGAGGGGTATTGATTAATGCTTCAATTGGCGAAAAATTCTCAATGTCGACAAGTTTTTACGAAAATCAGGCAAGCTTTAACGATTACCGGTACGAACGTATTGATGCATTAGGGTGGGATGTAATTCCGGGGCAAGGTCACGGTAAGCAGTTTGGCGATTCTTTGAAAACAACCAGAGATTATGCATTTGCCGAAGCTTATATATCATATTCGCCCAACAAATATTTTAACCTTCAATTTGGTCATGGGAAAAACTTTTTTGGCGATGGGTATCGTTCACTTTTTTTATCAGACAATTCATTCAATTACCCTTATTTTAAAATAACTACCGATGTTTGGAACATTAAGTATGTAAACTTGTGGGCACAGTTTCAGGATTTAACAACAAAATATAATTATGGCACATCGTTCGATAAAAAATGGGGTTCATTTCAGTATTTAGACTGGAGTGTAACCAAGTGGTTGAATATTTCATTTTTTGAGGCAGTAATATGGGCCAATGCTGATAGTACAAGCATACGGGGGTTCGATATTAATTATGCCAATCCGGTAATATTTATGCGGCCGGTTGAGTTTTCGGTGGGTTCGCCCGACAATGCAATAATGGGAGTAGGGGGTAAACTTACATTATGGAAGAAACAGGTTTTTTACGGACAGTTTATACTAGATGAGTTTAAATTTAGCGAGCTTAAAGCCGGTAATGGATGGTGGGCCAACAAATGGGGTTTGCAGTTAGGATACAAAACTCACGATTTGTTTAATTTAAAACACCTTGATATTCAATCAGAACTAAATTATGTTCGGCCGTTTATGTATTCGCACCTCGACACAAAAACAAATTACGGACATTACAATCAGCCTATTGCACACCCTTTAGGGTCAAATTTTTGGGAGTCGGTTTCGTTTTTACGATATAACTACAAACGGTTCTTTTTTGAAGGCCGACTATCATTAGCTGTTCATGGAAGCGATACCGTAAACTCAAATTTTGGCAATGATATATGGAAAGATTATTCTACACACACCCGCGAGTACGGAAATGAAATAGGGCAGTTTGAAAAGGTGAACCTGAGCTATATGAGTTTAACTTTTGCACTTTTGGTTAACCCGTCAACTAACCTGAATATTTATTTGAACTATACAAGTAGAAATGAAAGTTCGGTATCGATGGGTAATGATAACCAATCGCTAATAACTCTTGGAGTGCGAACCTCGTTGAGTAATTTTTATTACGACTTTTAGATTATTTTTTTAAATTCCAATTGTATTCGTAATCGACACCACCTATAAGGTCAATAATTGCAGGGAAATACATTATTTTTTCAGGTTGACGGTGTGCTTTAAAGTTACCTGTATCCCATATTTTATTATTGTTTGTGTCGTAAAATATTTTCAATTTAATTTTGCCGGGTTTCAGAAAATCAATATTTAATGAACTGTCGCCGGGGGATAATAATAATTCGGAACGTAAACTTTCGTCTTCATTTAATAATTGCAATACTGTAGGTTGTTCAATATTTGTAATGTCAAGGTTTAAAACCGAATAGTTTTTCAGAGTTTTAGTTTTTAAATCAAATTCAATAGTGTCATTAATATTTCCATAAATATCGGTGAATGCACCCTCAGGAATCAATAATTTAAACTTCTCATCTTCATCTTTTTTGAAATTGAACAAGTATCGGCGCAAGTGTGTGGTATCATTATTAAATGAATATTTATGTATTGTAAGCACAGTGTCATCGGAAACTTTGAATAGTTGAATTAGTGAAGTATCAATAAGGCTTACC
The DNA here is from genome assembly GCA_003250355.1 of Bacteroidota bacterium. Taxonomy (GTDB): domain Bacteria; phylum Bacteroidota; class Bacteroidia; order Bacteroidales; family SZUA-534; genus SZUA-534. The sequence continues at coordinate 11,378 of QKGS01000035.1, read as the reverse complement.
GGGTAATTTAATTCAATTCCATAATTGGTGTTTAATTCAATAGATTCACTACCTTCAATTTTAAGTTCTGAAGCTTTTTTAACCTCATCTTCATCATCTTTTTCAAGGCTTTCGAACATATCGCCAAGTAGTTTGCTTGCTTTACTCTCTTTTTTGGGTTTATCTTTTTTATTCTTTTTATCGTCAGCTATTGGGCTTTTTATTTCAAAATATAGTAAAACAGTATCTTTTTGGGTATAAAATTCATTATTAGAGTCGAGCATAGTATAGTTTAGCTCAAACTGCAAGCTATCGGTTTTATAATAATTTGAGTCAGTAAGCCAGTAAACTATTGAATCGTTTTTAGGAAATATTTCCTGTTTGAACCATTCTCCTTGGGGTTCAATATTTAAAGGCACTATTTTAAAACTATCGGTTACCTCCCGGTTGAATGCAAAATATATTTGCTTATCGTTCGGTCGTTCGTAAGTACTTAGGTACTGTTTACGGGTATCTTCTGTAAAGAAAAGCAGTTCAATATCGTTAACGGTTGTCATCCACTCCATATGGCGGTAAAGTGAGTCGCGGTAAAGTGTGTCTTGCAAGTTTTTACTAATCACAGAGGGCACTTTAAAAGTGTCAACTACTTCACGTAATTCGTAAGAGGCTCTGAAAGCAGAATCGGAAAAAGCAATTGATTCGTTTGGCAAATCGAAAAGCATATTTCTGTTCATATCTTTAAGAGCAAACAAATAATAATCTTTATCTCTGATATTTGATATTATGAAATTGCCGTTTTTATCGCATTTCGATATATGTTTTGCAATATTTTTACGAGGAGCAGAATCTGGCATTTGCTCGTAAAGCATAATATAAATATTCTCTTCAGGGTTTAAGTTGAAAGCATTTTTAACATTGCCGGTTACATAAAGGGAATCGAAATGTGAGGAAGTAGAAAAGTCGAATGTAAAGTTTGGTAAAGGGTTGTTTTCGTTAAGGTCGGCTATGGCATTATAAAAGTTAATACTATACGTTGTACTATCTTCAAGCTTACTGTTAAATTTCACAATCAGGTTTTTGCCTCTAAGCTTCACACTGGCATCTTTGTCGGGAACAGGGGTAATAATAAGTTCTTGTATTATATTATTAAGTTTTATGTATTCGTCGAATTGAATAATTATTTTATTCCCTTTAAAATTGGATGAATAGTTTACAGGTTTACTTTTCACAGGCACCGGGGGTTGAGTGTCGCGGGCGCCGCCGGTTGGAGCACCTACCTGAGCGCACGATATTATAAAAAACAAAGCACTCCATAGTATTATTGCTATTAGAATATCGGTACAAATTCTCACCCTTGATTTTAGAAAAGCTATAAAATTCAATTTGCAATTATTTAATTATTCAACTGTAACCGATTTAGCCAAATTTCGAGGTTGGTCAACATTGCAACCTCGCATTACAGCTATATGATAACTTAATAGTTGCAATGGTATAGTGGTAAGCAACGGAGCCAGATATTCTGAACATTCGGGCACTTCAATAAAATGGTCGGCCATACTTTTAATAACCTCATCGCCGTGAGTTACCACAGCTATAACCTTCCCATTACGAGCTTTTACTTCCTGAATATTTGAAACAATTTTTTCGTATGAGCTGTCTTTGGTAGCTACAACAAATACAGGCATATTTTCGTCAATAAGGGCAATAGGGCCGTGTTTCATTTCGGCAGCCGGATACCCTTCGGCGTGTATGTACGATATTTCTTTTAGTTTTAATGCACCTTCTAAAGCAACCGGGAATAAGAAACCGCGACCAAGGTAAAGTGCATTAGAGCTATTTTTATATTTTTCAGCTATGCCAAATATTTTTTCATTCTTTTCTAGCACGCTCTCTATTTTGCCGGGTATAAGCACCATTTGGTCAATTAGTTCATCGAGTTGATGACTGCTGATACTCCCTTTAAGTTGAGCAAGTTTTAGAGCCATCATGGTAAGCACAGTAACCTGAGCGGTAAATGCTTTTGTAGATGCCACACCTATTTCGGGTCCGGCATGAGTATATACACCGCCGTCGGTTTCGCGCGGAATACTTGAACCTACAACATTGCAAATGCCAATAACAGTAGCACCTGCTTCTTTAGCTAATTTAATTGCAGCTAGAGTATCGGCAGTTTCACCACTTTGGCTAATTGCTATCACCACATCATCTTCATAAATAATAGGGTTGCGGTATCGGAATTCAGAACCGTATTCAACTTCAACCGGCATACGGGCAAATTCTTCAAACAAATATTCACCAACCAATCCGGCGTGCCATGAAGTGCCGCAGGCAATTATTATTATTCGTCGCGATTGAAGCATTTTTGGCCAAATATCAAGCATACCCCCAAGTTGAATGTCTTTATGGTCGGGGGTAATACGTCCGCGGAATGTGTCGGTAATAGCTTTTGGTTGCTCGTATATCTCTTTAAGCATAAAATGGTCAAAACCACCTTTGTCAAGTTCACCAACATCGAGTGACAGTTCCTGAACATTTGGCGTTAAAGCCTTATCTTGAATGGTTTTAAGTTTTAGCTCATTTCTTGAAACAACAGCTATATCGTTATCATTCAGGTAAATAACGCTTTTGGTATATTCTACTATTGGAGTTGCATCGGAAGCAATATAGTATTCGCCCTTACCTATTCCTATTACAAGCGGACTGCCCTTACGAGCAGCAATTAGTTTGTCGGGTTCGTTTTTACACATCACTACCAACCCATATGCTCCCTGAACTCTCGACAATGCCATACGTATTGCCAGTTCGGCACTTATATCTCTTTTACGGTAAATATATTCAATAAGGTTGGCAAGTACTTCAGTATCTGTTTCGCTTTTGAATGTATAGCCTTTTGCAGTAAGGTCATCTTTTAGTTTTGCATAGTTTTCAATTATGCCATTATGAATAATTACGAAGTCTTTATTCATTGAAAAATGTGGGTGGGCATTTGCATCATTAGGTTCGCCATGGGTTGCCCAGCGTGTATGTCCTATGCCAACTTTTCCGTGAATATCATTTGTGGCCACAAAGTTTTCAAGGTCGCTAACTTTCCCTTTTTTCTTATATAGTTTTACTACATCGTTTAAAATAGCAACACCGGCCGAATCGTATCCGCGGTATTCAAGGCGTTTAAGCCCTTTAATAAGTATTGGGTAGGCTTCTTTATCGCCTATGTATCCTACAATTCCACACATGATTTAGTCAATATTGAATTTGGTATAAGTCATTTTTAGTTGAACATTCACCCTTGAGTTTTCCGACGATCTAAATACCGATCGGTTAGGGGTGTCGCTCATCTCATAAGGTAATATATCGAGAACAATTTTATCGTCGCCACTATCAATTACATCGTTTAAATATTTGGTAAGCAAAATATTGTATGCTCCATTATTGAGGGTTATTTTGCCATAGTTTTCAGCTTTTCCGTACCAGTAGTCGGGTAAATATTTGTTTGATTTGTTGTTTGCAAAAACCTGAATATCCTGAATTGGTTTGTAGTCGTCGGTCATATATAGGTCATTATCGGCCAGGCTAAGTACAAGTTCAGCGTAATTAACCCTTTGCAATCCTGAATAGTCAAATATTTTCGATAAATCGGAAATAACAACCCTTCCGGAAATACCATTCATAGCATGTATATAAAATATACTGTCTATTTCGGCAACTTCGGGTTCGTATAGTGTATCGTAAATGTTTTTTTCAATACCCGGTTTGTATATTCTTTCAAAAACATTGTAGCGGGCATTGCCAAAAATATTGAATCTGATTGATTCATGAATAGTATCGTATAAACCGTCGGTAGGGTTTTTCAGGAATATGTCTAATCCCAAAGTAAGGCGGGTAGAATCGTCGAGAATTTGAAACATTGATGTTCCGTCTTCTGAGTTTTGAGTTTGAAAATATAATCCTTTGAATATTTGAGTGTGCAATAAATCTACGTAATCATAAGTACTGCTGTAGTTGTATATCGAGTCGGTTTTAATAAGCCTTGAGGCTATGTCGCGGCCGGTGGCCGAAGTGAGCATATCGAAATAAATGTACTGAGCTGTTTCGTCGTTTTCCTCTTTTATGTCGGGCAGAACCAGTGAAGCTATGTGTCCCGAACCATCCCAAATATTTTTCAGTGAGTTTTCATTATCGGGTAAGCCTTCAAGTTCGCTTGCTTTGGGCGAATTGCCGCGTAACAGTTCGTATATTTCTAACTTAAGGTTGTTATTGCTTTTTACAGAGTATACTTTATATCCTATGCATAAATTTAGCGAAGTAACAACTACCGAATCTTCAAATTTGTAATACATATCTTTAGGCAGAGCATATCCCAATGTGCTCGATTTATATTCGCCAAGTAAGGGGTCTTTAACATGGCCAATTAATCCGTTGTAATCGTAACCTGAGAATGTTCTTTCCGACAATACTGAATAAGCTTTTATTCCGGCAACAGAATCAACAAAAACCTTCATAGCTTTATTATCGGGGTGAAAATCAACACCTGTATCGTTGGCTTTATCGGAACACGAAGTTAATATCAGTAAAAAGGAAAAACCCATCAAAAGACAGGTTTTCTGTAATTTATATATATTTTTCAATTGAATGGCAATAGTTAAGTTATGATAATATTTTGTCATAAAACTCTGAATACGCATCAATGTACGTTTCGTTGTTGTGGTACTCCAAATTTGGCTTACCTGTTTCGTTAATGTATTTGTCAACATTGTCATTTATTTTTTCGCTGCCTCTAATTACACCATCGGAATAGTCGATGGCTAGTTTCGTAAGATTTTCGAGGGTTGGTTCTGTTATTTGAGTAACATCGCCGTTTGCAATACCATTATGTAATGTTTTCTGTTTAAGCTTTGGGTCTAATTTATGGTCAACAACATCGTCGTAAACAGAGTAAACTATTTTTGTGTTCTGAAATAGCGGATTGTCTTTAAACGATTTTTTTACATATAAAGGAACCAAACCGGTAAACCATCCGTGACAGTGAATTACATCGGGCGACCAGCGTAATTTTTGAACTGTTTCAAGAACACCGCGTGCAAAAAATATTGCTCTTTCGTCGTTATCTTTAAAATATTTACCATCCTCATCTTGTAGAACGGCTTTTCTTTGAAAATAGTCTTCGTTGTCGATAAAATATACCTGCATTCTTGCCGATTGAATAGAAGCAACCTTAATAATAAGGGGGTGATCCGTGTCGTCAATAATAAGGTTCATACCCGATAAGCGTATTACTTCGTGCAACTGATTGCGACGTTCGTTAATACAACCAAATTGTGGCATAAATGTTCTTATTTCTTTACCGCGTTCTTGAATTCCCTGGGGTAGTTCGCGACTAATTTTTGATATTTCAGTCTCAGGTAGATAAGGGGTTATTTCTTGAGAAACGAATAATACTCTCTTTTTTTCCATCTAACTTATGCTTTGTCTTTTTTATCGGCGCAAAGTTAGTAAATAATTGGCACAATATATAATAAATAGTATTTTAAAAAATGGTGTATATACCTAAAACCGACAAAATAATATTTAGCTTACTACTTTGCTAAAGAGCATATAAGCCGGGTAGAGTTATATATTATGTATAGTATTTATTCCAAGTGTTCCGTTGTTTCTTGCTTTTAGTTCCATTGGCAGTATTGAGTTGTAAATAAAGCGATTAATAGGGGTGTTTATACCGTATTTTTCACCAAGTTTTACTACTGTTCCATTCTGATACTCTATTTCCGATGGTTTGCCTGCCCACACATCGCGGGTAAGCGACGATGTGGAGTTGTATGGGAAAGTATCCATAAATGCTATTGTTTTTTCAACGAATTCGGGTTCAATAGCTATTCCCGTTTTTTGCGACAGGTTATATATTTCAGTAAGCAGGTCAATCATCATAGAGCGTGTTTGTGGTAGTTGGCACATTTCACCGTATGTGGTTTTAGTAACAGCCATTAGCCCGCTTACGCAAATAGCTATAAACTTTTTCCACAGTTCGGCTTCAATATTGGTTGATATTTTGGCTGCTATTTCGGCATTTTCAAGTACGTTTTTAATGTTATTCAATTTTGTATCTAGCGAATTGTAAAGGTCGCCAAATACAATGGTTGGTTTAACCCCTATGTGATTAATTACTCCCGGGGCTTCTATTTTGCTAATAATGCGGCACAATGCCCCGGCTACGTATTGCTGCCCAAGAGTTTCGCTAAGTTCTTGAGCGGCAAGTACTCCGTTTTGTACCGGTAGTACTACTGTATTGGTATGCAATAGTGATTTCAGCTCATTTCGTATCTCTTTTATTTGCCAAGCTTTAACACAAACCAAAATTAAATCAGCTGCTTCTATTTCCGATATTTTATCGGTTGCTTTTATGTTAGCTACATGAAAATTGTCGTCGATACTTTTTACTGTTAATCCCGATTTTTTAATTGCTTCTAAATGTTCTCCCCTTGCAAGGAATGTAACATTGTTACCCGCCTGAGCCAGTTTTGCACCAAAGTATCCGCCTGTTCCACCGGCTCCAATTATAGCTATTTTCATTCGTCTCAATATTTAAGCCACTAATGTATATAAAATAGCAATAGTATTTTATGGGTTGGCATTCCTAAAGTATATAATAATAGTGTGAGTTCGATATAAGAAATCACTACTGAAAAGAGTAATTTCAAACGTCATTTTACATTACTAAATTAAAATTTTTGGCTCTCGGAATGACAGTTCTTCAATGGTGTTACGATGGATAGTGCGCATAATTGTCTCTCATTCTGAGCGTAATGGAATGAAGCGAAGAATCTACTTGTGGTTAACTAGTTTAACCGGACACCAAATAATAAAAACTATTGTATTCTACTGATTAATGTCATTATATTTTTTTGAATCAAAATTTTCAAAATATAGAAGAATAACTAGTTTTGTAGCGAAATGTATGCGATTGCATTTCGATATGGCAGGGTTAAAACAATTATTAAATATTCAAGAGTTATGATAAAATTTATTAGTAGAGCATTAATAGTATGTTCGTTAAGTTTGTTTATGTTTTCGTGTACAGGTAATAAACAGAAACAGGCATCGGAGTCAGAAAAGGAGCAGTTAATAATTTTTCATGCGGGAAGCCTTTCGGTACCTTTTAAACAAATAACAGAAGAGTTCAACAAAGAGTATCCAAATGTGGAAGTATTATTGGAAGCTGCCGGAAGCAGAAAATGTGCAAGAATGATAACTGACCTGAATAAAGAGTGTGATATAATGGCATCGGCCGATTATACTGTTATTGATAAATTGTTGATACCCGATTATGCCGACTGGAACATTAAATTTGTATCGAATGAAATGACAATTGTATATCACGATGGTTCAAAATATTCGGATGTGATAAATAACAATAACTGGCACGAAATACTATTAAAAAGTGACGTAGCATTTGGTCGTTCAGACCCAAATTCTGACCCTTGTGGCTATCGTGCAGTACTTACAAGTAAACTTGCAGAGACATATTACAACATTGACGGACTTGCAGAAAAGCTATTGGCGAAAGATGTTAACTATATCAGACCAAAAGAGACCGATTTGTTAGGGTTGCTTGAAGCTAATGCAATTGATTATATTTTCTTATATCGCTCGGTTGCAGAACAGCATGGATTAAAGTTTGTAATTTTGCCCGATTCTATAAATTTAAAAGTTCCTGCTTACGAAGATTTCTACAAACAAGCCACAGTTGAAATTAGTGGTAAGGAACCGGGCGAAACTATTACAAAATATGGAGAGTCGATGGTATATAGTGTTACTATTGTAAAAAATGCCCCTAATAAGAATGCTGCCATGAATTTTGTTAAGTTTTTGCTGAACAATGAAAAAGGGATGGAAATAATGGCAAAAAACGGACAGCCAAGTGTTATCCCTTCAAGCACCGATTCTTATAACAGCATTCCTGAAGAGTTGAAAGAGTTTGCTACAAAGTAGTAAGATATCTTTAAAGTAATAGATAGGAATATTTCTAGGATATTCTTTTAACTTATCTAGTATCCAGATTTCTCCTTTCAGAAATGACATTGTTTTTAATATAATTATTAAATATGAATATTATAAATACTCTAAAATATACTATTACACTATTTGTTGCATTGCTCTTATTTTTAAATAGTTATGCTCAATTTCAGATAGATGGAGTTATACGACCACGATTCGAGTTTCGTGATGGTTATAAATCACTTAAAAAAAGTAACGATGAAGCTGCAGCGTTTGTTAGTCAAAGGTCGCGGTTAAGTTTCAATTATCAGAATGAGAAAGTAAAAACGCAAATTACTCTGTTCGATTACCGGGTATGGGGTGACCAGCTATGGAAAAAAGATGTTCCATCAACCGGTATACATGAGGTGTGGGGAGAAGTTAAGATTAAGGAAAACGCCACTCTTAGATTAGGGCGTCAGGAATTAAAGTATGACAACAGCCGACTGGTATCGCCTGTGAATTGGAATCAGATAGGAGCAGCTCATGATGCTGCAAAATTTATGTATCGTAAAAATGATTTTGAACTTGATATATTAACTTCATGGAATCAGAATAAAGAGAACGACAAAGGAACCGATTATGCATTCGATGGCGACGAAGGCAATGCTCTTTATTATAAGAATTTAAACATATTGTGGTTGAGTAAAAAGCTTAATAATCTTACGCTACAATCGTTAACCATAGTAGACGGATATGAAGAGGTTAAGTTTCCGAACGACACTATTGACAACGACAACCCTGCAAAGCTTAATTACAGGGTTACTCCCGGGTTAATAGCTAAGTACAAGGCAGGTAATATTAAAGCTGAGGCCAGAGCATTTTATCAGGGAGGCAGGTTATATACCGGTCAGAGTGTTAGCGCATATTATTTGAATACTGATGTTAGCTATAAAATAAACGATAAAATTACAGCACTGGCAGGTATTGAAGTTATGAGCGGCAATGATTATACTGATACTGCAAACACAACGAGTAATGCTTTCGATATTTTGTACGGAGGGCGACATAAGTTTAACGGGCGAATTGATTATTTCAGTACTCCCTCAACAACAAAAGGAGCCGGTTTAGTTAACCCATACATTAAAATCACATGGAGTATTGCCGATAAAATGCAACTTCTTGCAGAGTATCATAACTTTAATTTGCATAATAACTATGTGCCGTCGGGTACTACAATGGCTGTAACAAAATTTTTGGGTCACGAAATAGATTTTACCTTTGACAAAAGTTTTAATGAGTATATACATTTAAGTGTAGGATATTCTGTAATGTTTGCTTCAAATACAATGGAAATAATAAAAGGGGGCAATAGTAATGAACTTCAGCAATGGGCATTTGCAATGTTAACCATTAACCCTGTATTGTTTAAATCGAAGAATGAATAAACAACCGTTTCATTTAATATTAATACTCTTAGGAGGGCTGCTATTGCTGTTTGTAGTAGCTCCTCTTACGGGTATGATACTATCTACATCGGGGAGTAGTTTATTTGAGACTGCACAAAACAAAGAGGTGTTGAATAGTATAAAGTTAACTATACTCACTTCATTTGGGGGAACCCTGTTTTTTTCTTTTTTGGCAATACCGCTTGCTTATATTATGGCACGAAAAGAGTTTGTGGGCAAGAAAATTATTTCGGGGCTAATAGATTTGCCCATAGTAATACCCCATTCGGCAGCCGGAATAGCTGTTTTGGGTTTTATATCGCGTACTTCGGTTATTGGCAAAGCCGCTGAATCGGTAGGGCTTAGCCTTGTAGGACACCCCATAGGCATAGCATTGGCTATGGCATTTGTAAGTATACCCTTTCTTTTTAACGCATCCCGCGATGCTTTTGAAGCGGTACCCGAGAGGTTAGAGAAGGTTGCTCTGAACCTGAAGGCATCGCCGGCTAAAGTGTTTTTTACCATATCGCTTCCGCTTGCCTCGCGCGGAATAATATCGGGCTTCATTATGATGTTTGCTCGCGGAATGAGCGAGTTCGGAGCTGTTGTGATTGTTGCATATCACCCTATGATAACTCCGATATTGGTTTACGAATGGTTTACCAGTTTTGGATTAAGCTATGCCCGGCCGGCAGCAGTAATATTTATTGCAATATGCTTAGTGTTTTTTATTGCTATCCGTTTGATAATTAAAGAGAAACGATAATGTTGGAATTGAAAAACATATCGAAAAATCTAGGTGCTTTTTCTTTAACCAATATTAACCTTACGGTAAATGAGAATGAGTACTTTGTAGTGCTTGGAATGTCGGGTGCAGGCAAATCGGTTTTACTTGAAATGGTTGCCGGGCTTTTGACCCCCGATTCAGGTTCAATAATACTCGATGGCAAAGATATTACCAATGAAAGTATTCAGAAACGGAATGTAGGTATTGTTTTTCAAGATTTTGCAGTATTTCCTCATATGACAGTTATACAAAATCTTATGTATCCATTAAAAAATATTGGTATTAAAAAGCATGAAGCAATTCGAATTGCAAAGCATTATGCCGATATTATGAACGTAGCGCACTTACTTAATCGAATGCCTGCAACATTATCGGGCGGCGAGCAACAGAGAGTGGCTCTGGCACGAACTATTGCTATGAAACCCGAGTTCTTGCTTCTCGATGAACCATTGGCATCGGTAGATACACAGTTAAAGGATGAGCTAAGAGCCTTGCTACGTAAGATTAACAGAATGGGAATTACTGTTATTCATGTTACCCACGATTATGAAGAGGCTTTGTCACTGGCCGAACATATTGCAGTTATTTACAATGGCGAACTAATACAAACAGGTACGGCTAAGGAGGTTTTTCAAAATCCCAAGTCGAAATTTATTGCCGGCTTTACCGGAATTAAGAATTTTTACAATGCTGAATATGTAGGCGACAATTTTTCACTTGCTGAGGGTAAAATAAAAATTCACCATTATAAAGATAATGACGAAAAAAGAGGCTATCTGCTATTTAGAAGTGAAGATGTATTTGTTTCCGAAAAACTCAACGACTCAAGTACACTTAATAACTATGAAGGCAAGGTTATAGACATATTTCCAAGTATTCACGGTATAGAAATATTAGTTGATATTGGAATTAAAGTATCGGCACATATAACCGATATTTCACTTAAAAAGTTAAATATTGAAATAGGAAAAATTGTTTGGGTAAGTTTTAAATCAACAGCGGTTCGCTTTTTGGGGCATGAGTAATATTTTACTATTTTTGAGCAAAACAAAGGTTAATGTACAAGAAAAAAAGATTACCAATAGGTATCCAAACATTCCGCGATATACGCGACCCTAAGGAGAATTATGTATATATAGACAAAACTCCCGAAGCTCTGCAACTTGCTGAAAACGGCAAGTATTACTTCCTTTCAC
>QKGS01000087.1 GCA_003250355.1 Bacteroidota bacterium | reverse complement strand
TGCTATGGCAGAAAGACTTAATGGGAAAATACAAGAAATAAAACTTATAGGAAGAGGCTATCGTTTGTTCGAAAATTTTAGAAGTGCGATACTATTTTTTCATGGCGGTTTAGACCTTTATCCACTAAAATGGTAGTAGAACCAAATATCTATCGAACGATACAAAACGTTTTCTTAAATACAAAACTGGATGCCAATGAGATAAAACAAACCATTATCTCTTCAATGGAAGATGAACACATAACTATTGATTTAGACCAGTATAATCATCACCTTAAAGGATTTGAAACAGAATTAAATGATATTAAGCGATTTCGTTACCCTTCAGTTCAAAAGCAAGCCGAAAATTCTATTCAAACACTATCTGCAATCAGGTATTTAAAAAGGGAGCAAAGCTCGTTAGCTGGATTTCTTAAATACAGATTAGAAATAATTGAATCCGAAAAGCCAGTACTTCACCTACAAAAGGAAGATAAAGAAAAGTTACTCAATGCAGAGAAGCAAAAACTCAACTACGAAAAGGAATTATTTGAAAAGCGTAAAATTAAGATTAATGAGAGTGTAAGCCAGTTAACTGGTAAGTTAAAAGATGCCGCCAACCAGAAGAAGTTTTACGAGAGCATTAATATTTCAGAGCTTATCAAACGAGTATCTGCTAATGAAGAAAAGAAGTTGGAATTCGAGTCTTTAAAAAACGAACGTACCCTGCTTACAAATAAGTTTAGCGATATCAATAATAAATATGAAGCCCTCATTAAAGAGCAGGAGAATCAGCTAAATGCTTTTATAAACCAAAAGGATATTCAAAAAGTTGAAATAGAAAAGGAAGAAGTTAAATTTATCTCAGATTTAAATAGTGAGTATGAAAAGCTCTTTCAAGCCTTAGAAAGTGAACATGAAACTGAATTAAAAGATAAAGAAACTGAGCTTGATAGAAAAAAAGAAGATGTTCATAATCTTGAAAAGCAAAAAGTAACAATAAAGCATACCAAGTTTTATGAGAAAGAAATCGAGCAGGCTACTCAATCAATTAACGAAGCGAAACTAGCTTACAAAGAAGAGTCTAACAATATTATTAGCTACAAACAACAAGTTGAGACACTGCAAACCAAATGGAATTACGAAAAGTCGGAAATAGAAAAAAACATTGAACGAAAGAAGGAGAAATTACAAGAAGAACTAGATATAATAAGATTACAAAAGAATGAAACAGAAGATAGAATCAACAAAAGCAAAGATTCTCTCTATGGGTGGTTAAATCAAAATAAGCCTGGTTGGGAAAATACAATTGGAAAAATTATCGATGAAAAACTCTTATTCCAGGATGGATTATCGCCAAAACTGCATAATGAATCATCTTCACTTTATGGCATTGAAATCAACCTGAATGAGATTGATTTGAAAATTAAAACCATAGACAATTTTCGGTTTGAGTTGGCCAAGTTAAACGATAGTATTGAACAATATCAAAAAGATATACAAGATATTACAGTTGTATTAGAAAGGGATTTGGATAATATACAACGTAGAAATCTGCCAAAAATAAAAGGACTTAAAGAAAAAGCAAGACAGGCTGAATATTTGTGTGAGCAATTGACAAAGCAAATAGAGAAATTTGAATTGGATAAGAACAGTTTCACAAATAAAGCTTTAAATGAAAAACTTAATGCGATAGAGAAAATTCAAGTTGAAATAGATAAAGCGATAGTTATTAAACAGGAAGCGTATGATAATTATGAAACCTGTAAGGCTAAGCTTCGAAAGAACAAAGAAATAAAACAGAAGGAAAAGACAAGAAGAATCAATGAATTAAAAGCAGAGAACAATGCTAAAATTCAGGAGTTGCAACAACAAATAATAGAAAGGCAAACGCTAATTGCTGAAAAGATTGTTATCCTTAAAACCGAAAGAAACAATGAATTGGATAACAAAGGAGCCGATACCGGGCGTCTTTCAGAAATTGAAAAGCAAATTATTACTGTGGGTAACGAGTTAACTTTTATTGAGGAAAATCGAAATACAGTAAGTGATTATTATAAAGATAAAAGGGAGCTGTTCGATAAAGAAAAAGACTTTAAAAATGAAATAAAGGTTCTTGAAGAAAAATTAACACATACACAAAACGAGTTCTCAGCTTTGCATCTTACGTTCTCCAAAAAAATTACAGACATTCAGGATAGCATAAATGAAATAGAAACAAAGATTATTGGTTTCCAAACCGATGAGGAAAAATATAACAAACAATCAGGCTCATCAGCTCTCGAATTTTTAGAAAGCACTAAAAGTACAATACAGCCAATAAGCAATAGCAAAACGGCTGTTGATATTATTGACGATATTATAGATAACAATAGTAAAGTAACCAATAAACATCAAGAACTCAGGGAAAGTATCGACAAGTTGCTGTCTCACTTCTCAGAAGGAAATATATTCAATTTTCCATCTAAATTGATTGAGATAGAAGAATTTATAAATTGGGCAGAAGAGTTAAGCGACTTTATTGAGGAGGGTAAAATAAACCAGTTTGAAAAAAGGACGAATGAGCGTTTTGCCTACATCATAAGTTCAGTTGGAAAAGAAACTACTATGTTAATTTCCAAAACAGGTGAGATTAAGAAAATTATTAATAAAATAAATGCCGATTTCAGACAAAAAAACTTTGTTACAGCAATTAACAACATTGAATTAGATATTACTGACAGCAAGAATACCGCTGTAATGTTACTAAAGAAGATAAAGGAATTTAACGATGACAATTCCTTAAGCCTTGGGGCTGCCAACCTTTTTTCAGGTGTTGATAAGGATAAAAACAATGAGAAGGCAGTTGAACTTTTAAAACAACTGGTTCGGGAAATAAATCAGGTAAAGGATTCTGTAATTCAATTAACTGATTCTTTTGAATTATCATTTAGAGTTGAAGAAAATGGGAACGACACCGGATGGGTTGAAAAATTATCAAATGTTGGTTCAGAAGGCACTGATGTCTTAGTTAAAGCCATGATTAACATTATGCTCCTGAATGTATTTAAAGAGGGAGCTTCAAGGAAATTCAAAGATTTTAAACTTCATTGTATGATGGATGAAATTGGAAAATTACACCCTAATAATGTGAAAGGAATCCTGAACTTTGCTAATGATAGAAACATATTATTGATTAATGGTTCACCTACCGAAAGTACTCCGCTGAACTATCGACATATCTATAAAATTAGTAAGGATGATAGCAAACAATCTAAGATAAAGCGAATTATCTCAAACCCTGTATTAGTTGAATAATTATGGATAAAATATCCATTAACATAGCGAGAAAAATTCAATTGCTCATTCAAGGTGAGAGCATACCTTATGGACAATTGAAAAGTAAAGTGATTAACCAGATGATAGAAGATGGAATCTTGAATATAAAATTACAGGGCAGAAGTCGGAAAACCATATTTACAGCAAAACCGGAAGCTGTTATCAATTTCATGAGTAGTCACTTAGGCATAAATGACCTTAAAACTTACATCAACAATGAGGAAAGTGGTCTTACAAGAGCTGAAAATATAATTGCTTCTTCTAATTCAAAGTCATCAACAAGAAGGACTTTTAAAGGGTTTCTTGTCAATTGTTTTTACCCAGTTCAAGCAAGGATTAAGGGACTCAAATTTGTAATTGAACCACTAGAAGGAACATACACCTACATTCATAATTTTGAGGATTTTAATATCCCGGCGGAAACACTTATTGTTGGTATAGAGAATCCTGAGAACTTTAGGTTTATTGGTAAACAAGCTCATCTATTCGAAGCAGAATCTATTTTGTTTGTTAGTCGTTATCCTCAATCCAAAGATTTAGTAACCTGGCTACAAAGCATACCTAACAAATACCTGCATTTTGGCGATTTTGACTTTGAAGGCATTCGTATTTTCAGAGATGAGTATTTGCAACACCTTAAAAATAAAGCATCTTTCTTTATTCCTCAAAATATAGAGGAATTAATAATTAAGTATGGCAACAAAGGATTGTATGACTCTCAATATAAATCAAATGCTTCTGTAGCCTTGAACTTAAATAGCGATATAGAAAATTTAATCTCACTGTTTCATAAATATAAAAAGTGTCTGGAGCAGGAGGTTTTAGTTGAAGTTGGCTTGTAGTTTTATTTACTTTATGATTAAGGTAGTCTCACTACCCTAATGTGAACTTATTTAAAAAGCTATAAGGAAGTATTTGTCACGTTTATACCGGGAAAAACGTGACATACACCTCATGCATTTGAAATGTTTTTACCCGTATTAACATTTCATTTTGCTTTTTATCTTATATTTGTACCGTATGAGAACTACAGCAGAAATATTGAATGTAATAAGCGTATTTAAAGATGGTTATGTCTTTACCTATGATGAATTAGGCTTTGAACCGGAAAAAACGAACGCTGTAATTATTGCTTTAAACAGATTGGCAAAAGAAGGTAAGCTTCGTAAACTTTCAAAAGGTAGATACTATAAACACCAAATGACAGAGTTTGGGGAATTAAAACCGGATACCTTTCAGGTAGTAAAAGACTTACTTCAAAAAGATAAAAAAGTAATAGGCTATTTAACCGGATTTTCAGTATTTAATTCATTATTCCTAACCACTCAGGTTTCCAATACAATACAAATTGGTTGTAATAATGAAAAGAAGGCTATTTCTCGTGGTATTTATAAAATAAGGTTTATTAAGCAAGCCAACAGGATTACAGAAGACAATATTCCATTATTACAGATATTAGATAGTATCAGGTTCATTAAAGACATACCTGACACAAATCAAAATCAATCCTGCAATCGCTTTATTGCCATTTTGAAGGAACTTACACCTGATAGACTTAATCAACTAAAAAAGCTGGTTTTAAAATACAATGCTTCAACAAGGGCATTGACAGGCGCTCTAATTGATATGGTTGAAGACGATAATGGAACACAAATTATATATGAATCGCTTAATCCGGCTACTGCCTATAGCTTTTCAATTTCAACACAAACACTTCCCACAAAAGATAAATGGAGAATACGATGAACTTACATACTAACAAAGAAGCTTTTAACAATGCCATATTAGTAACAAGTGACAATACTAATATAGCACCGGATTTTATCGAAAAAGACTATTGGATTAGCCTGGTATTAAAACGACTATCTGAAAGCAAGTATGTTGATTCAGTTGTATTTAAAGGTGGTACATCTCTATCCAAGGGACATAAACTGATTAACCGCTTTTCGGAGGATGTTGACGTAGCTGTAATTCTTAATCCTGGCACAAGCGGAAATAAAATCAAAACCTTAATCAGAACGGTTGAAAAAGAAATAGCTACAGACCTAACAGAGAAAGAAGTAGATGGTGTCACCAGTAAAGGTTCACGCTTTAGAAAAGCTGTATATGAATTCCCGGTAACACTGACACAAAAACAAAAATCAGCGGTTCCGGAATCAATTATCGTTGAGATTAACTCGTTTGCAAATCCATTTCCATACCACAAGGTTGGTATTCAAAGCATGATAGGTGAATACTTACAAATCCAAGGTCAAGAAGAATTGCTTAGAAAGTACAATTTAACAGCTTTTGAAGTCAATGTCCTGGATAAAGAGCAGACTTTAATTGAAAAGTTGGTTTCACTCATTCGATTCTCATTTGATGAAAATCCGATTGAAAGCATTTCAGGTAAAATAAGGCACTTTTACGACCTTTATTACTTACTGCAAGATGAAGCTTGTAACAAATATGTAAACTCAGATGAATTCAAGGAGCAGTTTCGCAAAGTATTGGCACACGACCAACAGCAATTTGATGAACCTACAGGATGGAACAAGAAAACTATTCAGGATTCTCCATTAATAAAAGGTTTCGATTCAATTTGGGAGAAACTGAAAACAACCTATAAATATGAGTTATCGATGTTAGCTTATTCTGAAATACCGAACGAGAAAGAAGTGGCACAAAAATTTAAAGAATTGATAAAAATTTTAGCTAAATTGTAGTGGTACAATTTTTCCGTTTTTCATCCCCTGACAGCACTTTTTTGATGAAATTTGTTTCCTATCTGTTGCCCTAATGCCTTAATTTATTGATTATTAGTAGATACTTACATTCTGTATCGGAAAGTAACCGACACTTTAGTAGTCCCTTTACTCAACTGTTACACACATTCATTTGAGTTACTAAATTTACAATGTGGTTTTTTAGAGAAAATAAGGCCAAAATAATATCTTAGAAAATAGATTAAAATATTACCAACCCAATAGTGTTATTCCAATACCTGATATAAGAATAACAATACCGGCAACAAGGTGCATATATTTATTTCTGTTTCTCAGTTTTATAAATGAAAGCCCTTGGTAACTTATAAGTACTATCGAAAGCATAGTAAAAATAGTAGTAGCTCCAAATACAATGCTAACCAAAATTATACCCCATGTATTGAATTCAGCAGCAGGGAATATTAGTAAAGGTATAAGAACTTCACATGGACCAAAAATAAAAATCAGAAAGAGTATCCAGGGGGTGAGTTTTGTATTGTCTTTATTTTCAGCAATATGGTTGTGCTCTTTTACTTTTTGGGGTACTATAAATTTAGGTAAGTGTGTATGCCCTCCGTTTTTTAAAAACTTGTAAGAACCATATATTGTGTAAAACAATCCGAAAACTACAATTAACCAACCGGCAATATCTCCACGTTGCGACTCTATAAATTCAAGCTTGGTTAAACTTATTCCTAATGCAATACCAAATACTCCTATTATAACAGAACTAAGTACATGACCTACACCTGAAATAAATGTTAACCATAAGGTTTTGGATTGCGACCAGTTTCGTGCTTTACTTAATACAATAAATGGCAGATAATGATCCGGACCTAGTGCAGTATGTATAAAACCTAGTGCAGCTGCGGTTATTAGTAGGAGTTGTAGTTCATGCATAATGTTAGTTTTCTATTTTGTGAAGTTATTGAATTTGTAAGTCGCTATGTTGACTTGAATCCTTTAATCCTCGAACTATAAAGGTATAGGCTTAGTATTTAAACTCACTTATGAACCAGTCTGTTAATGAGTGATGCCTGACAAGCAGCTCCAAATCCATTGTCAATATTTACTACAGAAACACCTGCTGCACAGCTATTGAGCATAGAAAGCAATGCTGAAATGCCCCCAAAGTTTGCTCCATATCCAATACTGGTAGGTACCCCTATTACAGGCTTGTTAACAAGTCCGCCTACAACACTTGCCAGAGCACCTTCCATACCTGCAACAACAATTATTACATTGGCATTTTGAATTTCGTCAAGTTTGTCGAATAATCGGTGAATTCCGGCTACTCCAATATCGTAAAACGATTTTACATTATTGCCTAAAAACAGGGCAGTTTCAACAGCTTCTTCAGCAACAGGCATATCTGATGTGCCGGCAGCAACAATAGCAATATAGCTTTGGTTTAATTGTTGTTCATTGTTCTGATTTGATTTATAACTGAGCGTTCTTGCAGTATTGTTGTACTTAATTTCAGGTATTATAGCTTTAACTGATTCATACATTTCATAGGTTACTCTGGTAGCCAGTATATCAATACCTTTTTCGAACATACGTTTACATATTCCGGTTACCTGTTCAGTTGTTTTGCCCGCAGCATATATTACTTCAGGCATTCCTGTTCGTTTATGCCTGTCGGTATCTATTGTTGCATACCCCATTTCTTCTATACCCTTTTTTGTAAAATGTTTCAGAGCATCAGTAAGGTTTATTTTTCCTTCCTTGTATTGTTCTAGTATATCTTCGGGTTTCATATGCTATTTCAGGTTTTATGTTTATATGCACAACCGTGTATATCAACATTATTAATTTTTATTATGAATTGTTGCTAGCAGGCTGTTTACTATTCTTTCCACTTCATCAATACTTACGTCAAATTTTTGCGCAAGATATTTACAATCTTCATACTCCGGCTTTGAACGTAACAGTTCTCCATTGTAATATGCTTCTTTTACACGTATTTCACCATACATTGTTTCCAATACAATTTCCTTACGTTGAAGCATCGTTTTCATTATGTCGTATTCGCGTATTCCGAGTGTTGTTGTATTTCTGAATATTATATCTTTTAAAGTGAAAATATTTTCGCCATTGCAAAGAACCGATAAGGTATTGGCAGGGCGGTTCTTTTTCATTAAAATAGGTTTAATCCATGCATCATCAGCTCCGTTTTCAAGAAGTTGTTCAATAACGTATTCATATCTTTCCGGATTCATGTCGTCAATATTGCATTCAAGTATAGTTCCATATGAAGCAATAGTATCTGATTCTTCGTCATTGTCGTCGCATAAAAAAACTCTCAATACGTTTGGAACATCAGCTATATCGCGTTGTCCTATTCCGTATGCTGTTTTTGTTATTTGAAAGTCGAAGCTTTCGCTAAATTCATCTACTGTTGATGCCAGTATTGCAGCTCCGGTAGGTGTTGTTGCTTCGTGCAGAACCAAACCTGTACGAACAGGTATATTCTCAACTATCAATGCAGTTGCGGGAGCGGGAACAGGCATTATACCGTGTGCACATTTTACTGTTCCACCTCCTAATTGTATAGGTGATGAAATAACTTTATCTATCTTAAGATAATCTAAACAAATGGCAGCACCTACTATATCGGCAATAGAATCGAGAGCACCTACTTCGTGAAAGTGCACTTTTTCTATCTCTACATCATGAACTTTTGCTTCAGCCTCTGCAATGCGTTGAAAAATATCTAGAGATATTGATTTAATATTTTCATTAAGTGTACTGTTGTTAACTATTTCATGCACATGACGTAAGTGGCGATGCTTTTCATTATCTTGATTTTCAATTATTACAGTAGCTTTGGTTCCGGAAATCCCCCTTCGCTTATCTGTCTCTATTTTTAAATAAAAACCTTCAATTTTTAATTTCTTTAATTCAGAAATAAGGTATTCGGCAGGAACGCCAAGTTCAACCAAAGCACCAAGATTCATGTCTCCACTTATTCCTGCAAAGCAGTCGTAATATAATATGCGCATATTTATTTGTTTACTTTGAAATTTCTCTATTTAACTTTCCTGAAACTAATCCTTCATGGTCAATTTCACAATACTCAAATCCTAATTCTGTTATCTCTTTTAAAATAGCTTCTTTATGTTTGTCAAGTATACTAAAATCTTCTTTCCGAACCTCAATTCTTGCAAAATTTCCATGATGCCGAACTCTGTTGTCAATAAAACCATATTTATTCAAAATATTTTCTCCTGCTTCTATTTGTTGAAGCTTTTTCAATGTTATACCTGAATTATAAGGTATTCGGGTGCTTAAACAAGGTGTAGCCGGTTTGTTCCAGTTTGGCAAACTATAATAATGAGCAATTTCCCGTAATTCATTTTTTGAAATGCCGCATTCCATTAGCGGAGCTTTAATGTCAAGCTCTGTTGCAGCCTTGTTTCCCGGACGATAATCACCCATGTCATCAATGTTAGTTCCGGTTACTATTGTATAGTCATGATACTCTTTTTTTAATTCAATAATACCTTTAAAAATGTGGTTTTTACAAATATAACATCTGTCGGGTGGGTTTTTTATATAATCTTTATCATCAAACTCTAATGAATCAAACTCAATAAGAGTTATATCATATGTTTGGCAAAATATACGTACCTTTTCAAGTTCTTTGTGTTTATGGCTTGCCGAACGTGCAGTAATGGCTACTGCATTTTCTTTGCCCAAATGTTTTTTTGAAAGATACAAAACCAATGAAGAATCGACACCGCCTGAATATGCTACTATTATTTTTCGCTTGTTTTTAATCCATTTCTCAAGCTCATTTAGCTTTGTTTGTAGTTCTTTATTCATATACCTAAATTTTATCAAAACTATTTAGTTTAAATATATAAACCATTTGTTATTTGTAATGTTCGCTTGTAAATATTCATCATAAAAATTAAAATCATATCTTTGCCGCTTATTAAGTTTTACTTTAAAATTATTAGGAAGTGCAAGAAAAAATTTTAATTCTTGATTTTGGTTCTCAATATACTCAGTTGATAGCCAGAAGGGTACGTGAGTTGAATGTATATTGTGAGATACATCCGTATAACAAATTTCCACAAATTGACGATTCATTTAAAGGGGTAATATTATCGGGAAGCCCATTTTCGGTTCGCGATAAAAATGCTCTAATACCCGATTTGTCCAATATTAAAGGTAAACTGCCATTGTTGGGAGTTTGCTATGGTTCGCAGTATTTGGCACACTTTTTTGGTGGCGAAGTTCAGGCATCGGCACATCGTGAATACGGACGTGCTAACCTCGAATATTTCGACAAGGAACACCGTATGTTTAGTGGCGTAAGCCAAAATTCACAAGTGTGGATGAGTCATGGTGATACTATTACAAAGCTACCTGATAACTATAAAATTATAGCCAGTACTGCCGATGTTAAGGTAGCAGCTTATGCTGTTGAGGGCGAGAATACTTATGGTATTCAATTTCACCCCGAAGTGTACCACAGTACCGACGGGCTTATAATGATTGAAAACTTTGTGGTAGGTATTTGTGGCTGTTCGCAAAACTGGACACCCGACTCTTTTATTGATACCACAGTTCAGGAATTAAAAGATAAACTTGGAAACGATAAAGTAGTACTTGGGTTATCGGGCGGTGTTGACTCTTCGGTAGCAGCCATTCTTTTAAATAAAGCTATTGGTAAGAACCTAACCTGTATTTTTGTCGATAATGGTTTATTGCGTAAAAATGAGTTTGAGAAAGTACTCGATTCATACAAAAATATGGGGTTGAATGTTATTGGAGTCGATGCTAAGGAGTTGTTTTATAAAGATTTGGCTGGAGTTACCGACCCTGAGGCAAAGCGCAAAAGCATAGGTAAAAACTTTATTGAGGTTTTCGATGCCGAAGCACATAAAATACAAGATGTTAAGTGGCTTGCGCAAGGGACAATTTACCCCGATGTTATTGAATCAATTTCTGTTAAAGGACCATCGGCTACAATTAAATCGCACCACAATGTTGGTGGATTACCCGAAAAGATGAAACTAAAAGTTGTTGAGCCTCTTAATCTGCTTTTTAAAGACGAAGTGCGCCGCGTTGGTAAGGCTTTACATATGAGTCAAACATTGCTTGGTCGTCATCCATTCCCGGGGCCGGGTTTGGGTATCCGTATTTTGGGTGAGGTAACTGCCGAAAAAGTGAGAATACTTCAGGAGGTTGACTCTATTTTTATAAACGGGTTAAAAGAAGACGGGCTTTATAATCAGGTTTGGCAAGCCGGAGCTGTATTTTTGCCTATTCAGTCGGTAGGAGTAATGGGCGATGAGCGTACTTACGAAAATGTGGTGGCTCTGCGTGCTGTTCAATCAACCGATGGTATGACTGCCGATTGGGTTCATTTACCTTACGAATTTTTAGCTAAAATATCGAACAAAATTATTAACCAGGTTCGCGGTGTTAATAGGGTTGTTTACGATATTAGCTCTAAACCGCCCGCAACTATTGAGTGGGAGTAATAAAAGTTATAGGTTGCAAGTTATAAGTTTCAAATATTGATGTTGTAACTTGCAATTTTTGTTTAATAAATGAACATTTTCCATAAAGGTATGTTTTACTTTTATTAATTATGGTTTTACTTGTAACTTGTTTGTAGGTGGTACACTTGTAACCTGCAACTTGTAACCTGCAACTTGAAATATGATAGGAGTATTTGGAATAAGCCACAAAACCGCATCGCAAGATGTAAGAGCAAAGTTTGCTTTATCGCCCGATGAAGTTATCCGTTTTTGGGATTTGATTCATAACCGTACTGAAATTACAGAAGCAGTAATAGTATCAACCTGTAACCGAATGGAGATATATTTTCATCAGGATAGGAGCAGATGCGAGCGTGTATTTATACAACTTAAAGATATATTAAAGGCATTTAAGTGTGTTGATAGTGTAATTTCAGATAATGTATTTTATCATTTCAAGTATGAAAGTGCTGTAAAACATTTGTTTAAGGTTACCTCGGGTGTCGATTCGATGGTGTTGGGTGAAGACCAAATAGTGAATCAGGTTAAGGAGTCGTACTTGTTTTGTACCAATAACGGAATGACCGATGCCGTGCTGATGCGTTTATTTCAAAAGTCGTTTGAAACAGGCAAGCGTGTACGAACTCAAACAGCAATTCAGCAGGGAGCTACATCGGTAAGTTATGTGGGGGTTGATAGCTGTGTACGGAGGCTTGGAAATATTTCCAATAAAAAGGCATTGGTTATAGGAGCCGGCGAGAGTAGTGTGTTAGCAATTGAAAATCTGAAACAAAAGGGTTGCACCGAAATATCAATAACAAACCGCACATTTGAAAATGCTCAAATTGTGGCCAGTAAATATCAGTGTAATGTTATTCCATTTACTGATTATAAGAGAGAACTCAGAAATTACGACCTTGTATTTACTGCAACAAATTCAACATCGCATTTAATTTGTAAGAACGATTTGAGTTACGATAAGCTTATTAATCAAATATTTGTAGATTATTCATTGCCAAGAAATATTGAACCATCAATTGCAGAAATGAGTGGAATAGAGCTTGTGAGTATGGATGAAATACAGAAAGTTGTTGATGGTACAGTAGAATTGCGTAAGGATAGTATTGAAAAGGCTTTGCAAATAATTGATGAAAAAGTTGACGAATATTTCGAATGGTTTGAAATGCGGGCTTTGCGTCCGGTTATAAAAAGTATAACCATGAATATGCAGAAGTTACGTGAAATAGAAGTGCCAAATCGTGTTGGTAATCTTGATCCTGAGACATATAAGTTAATAGATGAGCAAACACAAAATATTACTCAAAAGTATATTAGAAGTATAATCAAAAATTTGAAAGAGGTAACACAAAAAGGCAATTCAACACTCGATTTGCAGGCTATTGATAAGCTTTTTCAGTTTGATGTATAGGTTTGAAGATGCGAGATTTCTAACTTAGTGCAATTTAAGCAGTTTGCCTGTTTTTATGTTAAAAGGATTGTTGTGCGTTATAAGAAGAGAAAAATAATAACATTATATCACGGGGCATAAGCCCCGTTAATTTTTTATGGTATATAAACAAAGAATATAAATGAAGAAAATAAAAATAGGAACACGCGGTAGTCAATTGGCTTTATATCAGGCTAACAAAGTTAAGCAGGAACTTGAAAATATATATACTGAAATTGACTTTCATATAGAAATAATACATACCAAAGGAGATAAAATATTGGATGTGGCACTTTCTAAAATAGGCGATAAGGGGTTGTTTACTAAAGAGATAGAAGTAGCTTTAAATGCAGGTGATATTGATATGGCAGTGCATAGCTTGAAAGATTTACCTACTGTTTTGGAACATTCATTTGAAATAGGAGCAGTTTTAAAGCGTGATAATTTTTGCGATGCACTGGTAACTCTTAATAGAAAAAAACTATCGGAACTAACACCGAGTGATGTAATAGGAACATCGAGCTTGCGCAGGATAGCCGGATTAAAGCAATATAATAAAGAATTAACAATAAAAGATATTCGCGGCAATGTAAATACCCGACTTAAAAAGTTGGAAGCAGGAGAGTATGATGCTCTTATAATGGCTGCCGCCGGTTTGGAACGATTGGGGTTGGATAACTACATTACTGAGGTGTTGGAACCGGAAGTAATAATTCCGGCTGTAGCACAAGGTATTATTGGTATTGAAATTCGTAATGGCGATGCTGATATTTTAAATATACTTAGGCCTATCCATGATAATAATACATGGCAATGTGCAAAGGCAGAAAGAGCATTTATGCGTACATTGGAAGGGGGATGTCAGGTGCCGGTAGGTTGCTATACAAGTGTTGTAGGCAATATGTTTGAAATTACCGGTTTTGTAGCATCGTTAGATGGGGACAAAGTAGTGAAGAAAAGCTCTTCCGGTGTTTTCGAAAATGCTGAAACAATTGCAATTAATTTGGCTAGTGATATTTTCAATAATGGAGGTAAAGATATTTTGAGCAGTATCCGTATGTAAATGTTATATTAACTATACTTTAAATAAGAGAATGGATAATGAATAATGTGCAGAATATTTTACAAGGAAAAATAATAATATCAACCCGCCCCGTAGAATCGGCAATTGATTTTGCTGAAAAGCTTGAACACCTGGGTGCTTTGGTTTATCATTTGCCAATGATTGAAATAGTTCAGAGTAAATTAACTGATTATGAGTTAGATATTGTTGACAATTTGAATAAATACGATTGGTTGATTTTTCAGAGTGCTAATGGGGTTAAATGTTTTTTCGACCAATTGCCGGAATCACAAAAGAGAGATGTAAATTCATTTATAAAAGTTGGTTCAATAGGTAAAAAAACTACAGCTACATTGCAGCAATATAACGTTAGTGTCGATTTTGAAAACTCAGGTACAACCGGGAACGATTTTGCTGCTGAATTAAAAGAGGCTATAAAGCCCCATGAACATTTATTAATACCCACGGTTGATATTGCCCGAAAGGTAATTTCCGATATTTTACCCAATAAGGTTGATTATATTATTGTATATAAGAATGTTATACCTAAGAATTACGATATTGAAATACTTGATTTGATAAAAAAAAATGAATACGACATTATTTCTTTTGCAAGTCCGTCGAGTGTTTTAAATTTGAAATATGCTTTGGGAAGTAATTTTGATTTTACTTCAATAAAAGCTGTAAGTATTGGAACATCAACAGCTAACGAACTTGAGCAAAATGGTGTAGCCTCATATATTTTGGCATCCAATGCAAGCAATGAAGGTTTAGTTAGTGCTATTATAAACTATTTTAATAAATAAAACTATGGCTTTTCCACAACACCGATACAGGCGTTTACGCCGAAATGAACAGATAAGAAACCTGGTAAGGGAAACAGTTCTTACAAAGAATGATCTTGTTATGCCGTTATTTGTACGGTATGGTAAGGGGGTTCGTAAGCCTGTTGAATCAATGCCCGGAAACTATCAACTATCGGTTGATGAGTTGGTAAAGGAGTGTGAAATGCTTTATGGAAAAGGGGTGCAATCGGTACTTTTATTTGGTATTCCGGATGAGAAAGATGAACACGGTTATGTAGCTTGTCGTGAAAATGGTATAGTGCAGCAGGCTATACGTGCTATTAAACAGGTAGTTCCGCAATTGTATATTATTGCCGATGTGTGTAACTGTGAATATACTACTCATGGTCATTGCGGAACTATTGTCGATGGCGATGTTGATAACGATTTAACATTGGAAACACTTGCATCACAGGCAGTATCAATGGCCGAGGCCGGTGTTGATATGATAGCTCCCAGCGATATGATGGATGGGCGTGTGGCTGCTCTTAGAAACGCACTCGATGAAAATGATTTTTCTAATATCCCAATAATGTCTTATTCGGCTAAGTATGCATCGGCTTTTTACGGCCCGTTTCGTGATGCTGCCGAGAGTGCTCCACAGTTTGGCGACCGAAAAACTTATCAAATGGATTGTGCCAATTCGCGTGAAGCTATTCGTGAAATAGAGGCCGATATTGAAGAGGGTGCAGATATTGTAATGGTAAAACCGGCTTTGAGTTATTTAGATATTATTTGTAAGGCTAAGGCTAAATATAATGTTCCGGTTGCTGCATATAATGTAAGTGGTGAGTTTTCAATGGTTAAAGCAGCTGCTGAAAAAGGTTGGATCGATGAAAAGCGGATGGTTATGGAAATACTTACATCAATAAAGCGTGCGGGTGCCGATATTATTATTTCTTATCATACGCAAGATATTATTGATGAGTTGTAAATTGTATATTTATTTTTAGTGATTTTCAATAGTATTTGGCATATGTACTATTGGTGTATTTATATATCTAAACAGTATATTATAATTAGTGTAATTAGTGGATAAAACAACATAAGATATGATTTTTGATAAAAGTATAGCTGCATTTAACGAGGCAATAAAGCATATTCCGGGAGGTGTAAATTCTCCTGTTAGAGCATTTAAAAGTGTAAATAATAGTCCTGTTTTTATAAGTAAGGCTAAGGGGAGTAAGGTTTATGATATTGACGGTAATGAGTATATTGATTATGTAGGAACATGGGGGCCGGCAATTCTTGGTCATGCCGATAGTGATGTGATAGATGCAATTAGTAAAGCTGCTGCAGGAGGTACAAGTTTTGGGGCTCCTACTTTGCTTGAAACAGAAATGGCTAAGCTTATAAAATATATGATTCCGAGTATTGAAAGTGTGCGTATGGTAAATTCGGGTACCGAAGCTACTATGAGTGCACTCCGATTGGCTCGGGGATATACAAAGCGCGAGTTGGTTGTTAAGTTTGAAGGTTGTTATCATGGTCATGGCGACAGTTTTTTAATTAAGGCCGGTTCGGGTGCACTTACTTTAGGTGAG
Organism: Bacteroidota bacterium; assembly: GCA_003250355.1. Lineage (GTDB taxonomy): Bacteria > Bacteroidota > Bacteroidia > Bacteroidales > SZUA-534 > SZUA-534. The sequence continues at coordinate 153,500 of QKGS01000087.1, read as the reverse complement.
CCAAGTTCACCGGGGGTAACTTCGGGGACTGCACATAGTACTCTTACTGCTAAGTTTAATGATTTGAGTTCTGTTTATGATTTGTTTTCAAAATATGGTGAGCAAATTGCTGCGGTTATACTTGAGCCTATAACCGGAAATATGGGGGTTGTAGCTCCTACACGGGAATTTATTACCGGAGTTCGCGATATATGTACTAAGTATGGTACTGTTCTTATTTTCGATGAGGTAATGACCGGCTTTCGTGTTGCTTCGGGAGGTGCTCAACAGTTGCTTGAAATAAAACCCGATTTAACAACTTTAGGTAAAATAATAGGGGGAGGTTTGCCTGTGGGTGCTTATGGTGGTAAGAAAGAGATAATGGATTGTTTGTCTCCCAAAGGGCCTGTTTATCAGGCGGGAACTTTATCGGGTAATCCGCTTGCAATGGCTGCCGGCTATGCTACTTTGAGTAAAATAAACAATAATCCTAATTTCTACGGTCAGTTGGAGGATAAAGCATTATATCTGGAGAAAAAAATTAATGTTTTAATAAATAGGTATAGTATCCCGGCTGTATATAATAGGGTTGGGTCTATGTCGACATTGTTTTTTACTGAGTTGGAAACTGTTGAAACTTTCGATGATGTCATGACCTGTGATACTTCAAAGTTTGCTCAATATTTTAATTTGTCGTTAAATGCGGGTATTTATTTAGCTCCATCACAGTTTGAAGCCGGGTTTGTTTCAATTGCTCATACTCAATATGATTTAGATAAAACTTTAGAAGCTCTTGAATTAGCTTTTGCTCGATTATAAATTAAACTTCATATAGTAATGTGATGATACATTAACTGACTAGTTGGAGATTTTTTAATGTGTGTATTATTATATGAGTATTAATTTGGATGGTTGTGTGGTTGTATTGTGAATTATATATCATTCATTAAATACTTAAATGTGCATTAATGAATGATATATAATGCATCAATGTGTGCTTGTGTATTATATTGCAATTGTGTATATTTGTAGTGATAATAAGTCATTAATAATAAAAAACAGTTATTATGAGTGAAATATCATACATACATGGTGCTTCTGCCACAGATTATGCATTGCTGAAGCAAGTAGGAAGATTCGTTAAAAAGAGCAGACTCAAAATGAATATTACTCAGCAGCAACTTGCAGATGATGCCGGAATAAGCCGTTCTACGCTAAGTTTACTTGAAAGAGGTGAGACAGTTACTTTGGCTACTTTTATAAGGGTTTTGCGTGTTTTGGATTTGCTACATTTAATAACAGATACTTTTAAGGTTAGTGAGCAGATTAGTCCTGTTTTGTATGCAAAAATGAATAAAAATCAACGGCAGCGTGCAAGAAATAGTGATGATGATTTTAATATTGCAGCCGAACCTGAGAATATAGGATGGTAAATTATGTTAATGTAAAAATATGGGGTGAGTTGGCAGGAGTAATTCTGTGGAATGAAGCTGAACAGGTTGCTACTTTTGAGTATTTGCCTGAGTTTGTTGCATCCGGAATTGATTTGGCGCCGATTAAAATGCCGTTAAGTAACAGGAATCGTATTTTTTCATTTTCGGAGTTATCGAAGTTGTATACGTTTAATGGAATGCCCGGATTACTTGCTGATGTTTTGCCCGACAGGTATGGTAATGAGCTTATTGAGTTATGGTTAGCTCGTCAGGGTAGGGCTAGGGGTAGTATGAATCCTATTGAGAAGTTGAGTTTTATTGGTACACGCGGTATGGGAGCTTTGGAGTTTGAGCCTGCAAAGTTCGATAAATCAAAGCGTGCGTTTAGTGTAGAGGTTGATAGTTTGGTTGATATTGCTCAGCGAATGTTAACTAAGCGTGAAGGTTTTTCTGTTAATATTGGCGATGATGAAGAGCAGGCTATGGCTAATATTCTAAAAATAGGAACTTCGGCAGGTGGAGCCAGGCCTAAGGCTATTATTGCTTATAATAAGATTACAGGAGAGGTTAGGTCGGGGCAAACTAATGCCCCTAGTGGATTTGAACATTATTTGATTAAGCTTGATGGTGTTAGCGATGCTCAGTTTGGCGAATCACAAGGGTATGGTCGTGTTGAGATGGCTTATTATGAGATGGCCAAATCAAGTGGTATTGATATTATGGATTCGGGGTTGCTGGTTGAAAATGGTAGGGCTCATTTTATAACAAAACGTTTTGATCGTGACGGGGGTAGTACAAAGCACCATATTCAAACATGGTGTGCTTTGGAGCATTTCGATTTTAATAATGTAAATTCGTATAGTTATGAGCAGTTGTTTCAAACTATGCGTGTGCTTAGATTAACTTATCCACAGGCTGAACAAATGTTTCGCAGAATGGTTTTTAATGTATTGGCCAGGAACTGCGATGACCATACCAAGAATTTTGCTTTCCGATTAAAGCAAGGTGGAAAGTGGGAGTTGGCTCCTGCTTACGATATTTGTCATGCTTACCGCCCCGGAAGTATGTGGGTAAGCCAACATGCTTTGAGTATTAATGGTAAGCGTAATAATGTTACTAAAGATGATATGCTAATTTTGGCAAAATCAATAAATGTGAGAAAACCTGAACTTGTAATTGCTGAGGTAAATGATTCGATTAGCCGATGGAGTGAATTTGCCGAGGAGCAAAGTGTAGATATAAAATTGAGAGATTCAATAGCAAAAACTCTTATTAAATATTAGTGTATAAAAAATGATATTACTTGATACAATAAAAGGTAAGGAAACTGAACGACCGCCAATATGGATGATGCGTCAGGCGGGTAGGGTTCTTCCTTCGTATTTGAAAATAAAGGAAAAATATTCTTTTTGGGAAATGATGCAGAAACCTGAGGTTGCTGCCGATGTTACTCTTTTGCCGGTTAACGATTTGGGGGTTGATGCTGCTATTTTGTTTTCCGATATTTTGGTAATTCCTTATGCTACCGGTATGGGGCTGGAGTTTACCAATTCTGGTCCGGTGTTTAATGAATTTCTTGTTGAAATGATTAATCCGGTTGAGGCTTTGAAGCCTGACCCTTCGAAGCTTGAATATATTTACGATGTTATTGACCAAATAATGGTAAAGAAAACTGATGATATTCCTTTGATTGGTTTTTGCGGAGCACCATTAACGGTTCTTTGCTATATGTTGCAAGGTTCGGGCAGGAGAGCTGAGTTTCCTGATGCTATCAAATATATTTATCAGAATAAGGCTGAAGCTAAGCAACTTATTGATATTATTACCGATTTGTCTGTTATTTATGCTCAGGGGCAAATAGAGCATGGTGTTCAGGTGTTTCAGCTGTTTGAAACTCATGCCGGATTGTTGCCATGGGATTTGTATCGGGAGTTAATTTTGCCTTCGGTAATAAAAATAAGCAATGCTGTAAGAAGCAAAGGGATTCCGTTTATTTATTTTCCGAAAGGGATAGGAACAGGGTTAACGGAAATTGATAAAGATATATGCGATTATGTGGGTGTTGACTGGCAGATTCCTTTGCATGAAGCTCGTATTATGGTACCCGATGAGGTTGGTTTGCAGGGTAATATGGATCCTCGATTGTTATTTTCATCTAAATATGATATTGAGGAGAAGTTAAAGTATTATCATATTTATGGCAGGGAACATAAGGATTGGATTTTTAATTTAGGTCATGGTTTAGTGCCCGATATTCCGTTTGAAAACGTAAAGTTTGTTGTTGATTGGCTTAAAGGGCAGGAGTGGAGATAGGGAAGTATAAATATTGAATTTTGAAAATTTGAATATCATAATAAATATTAATTTATTACAATTACCTCAGTTGGTTCATATCGTGATGTAGGAATTATATTAAACCGGTCAGATAGTGGTGCAAATTCACGCATTGCAATATCAATATTATTGTTTTCTTTTGAAAGGTGCGATAGTATAATAGTATTAAGCGGGGAGTTTGTAATACTGCTTACCAGTTCAACTGCTTCTCGGTTACTAATATGACCCTCGCCCGATGTTATTCGTTGTTTTAGAAAGTAAGGGTAGCTACCGTTTCGTAGCATTAGTTCGTCGTAGTTGGTTTCTAAAAACACTGCATTACATTCTTTTATATGTTTTTTTACGTTGTTACAAGCCTTTCCTATGTCGGTAATTACGCCAATGTTTTTATTGTCAATTTCAACTCTGAAGCTTGCAGGCTCTATTCCATCGTGATATTTTTCGAAAGTGTGTACTGTTATGTTTCCAACTTTTATAATATCGCCAGGGGTAAATAGTTTGTGTATTGACGGTATGTAATCTTTTGCGGCTTTGAACATTGTACGTTTGGTTATATATCCGGCTATGCCGTTCATGTCGCAGAATACACGAAACCCTTTTACATGGTCGGAGTGTTCGTGCGATATAAAAGCTGCTTTCACTTTTTTTATATCTAACCCTACGGCTTTCATCCGTTTAAGTATTTGACGGTTCGATATTCCTACATCAATTATAACAGCTTCATATTCGTTTCCTACGTAATAACAATTACCATTACTCCCCGATGCAAGTGCGCAAATTTCAATCATGTATTATTAGTTTATTCCGAGTATTTCAACTTTAATGTCATCAACAAATAACTCTTCATGGTTTTTGTTCCAAATGTAAACTTTAACAGTACTTTGTTCAGGTAATTCTTCATTATTAAGCAAGTGCTCATATTTAATCGGGATAAAGTTTCCGTAAGCTTTAAGTTTTGGTTCAAATTCAAACATTTTCCATATGATGCTACTTCCTTCTTTCTCTATCGATAAAACATATCCTGCGGTCGATTTAGAAGTAGAATTAATTAATCCTGATATTTTAATTGTGTATATGTTGTATTTATTAATGGAATCGGTTGATATATTTATTGTTGTAGAGTACTCAATGACTTTCTCGCTATAAGGAGCAGAATTAAAGACAGATGAATCAAGTACACTTGAATTTGACCAAAGGTTATTGTGATAGTCAAAGGTGTTTAAACTTGAAAATATTAGTTTTTGTGTAAGTTGCGATGGTTTATCAGCAACTTTTGATATTCTGATTTTTGGTTTTTTTGAATTTATAATCTCTTTATAGTTTTGAGTTTTGAGTTTAAAATAGAATGGTAATGTTGATTCTGACAAACCGGATAGCATTTTTGTATATTCATTATCAATTATATATATGTTACAATTTGAATCGGCTGTTTCCTGATTGAATTCGTATGTATTTATTAGCTTAATATTTTCTGGTATATCATAATTCAGATAGTATTTGTTCAAGTTCTTTTGAACATCGTCGGAAATTATATATGCAGGCGTTGTTATGTTTCTCAGAAATGTTGAAGATATTTCTTTTTGCGATTTATAGTTAACATATTTTGAGTACTTAGTTTCTGAAATGAAATCACTACTTATAAAAATAATCAATATTATTAAATGGGCAGGGTATAGTTTCTTTGCGTATTTATAAGTAATAGGGAGAATACAACAGGTAAATAATATTTTAAAATAGAATACTATTATGGGTTTATTGTAAAATATAATTAATAACAATAAAAGGGAAAATGTAATTATTGAGAATGGAATAATACCTTTTTTTGTAGTTGAATATTTATGTAAGAATGAAGCTGCCGCAATTCCGGCAAAAGGTGTTATGAAAAGATAATGTCGTGGGTCAATACACATAGGGTTGTAACTTGAAAATGAGATGCTCATAAAGTTAGAGGAAGCTATAAGTATTAATGCTGTTATTGTGATAAATACTTCTTTTTGAGAATAGTAATTTCTAAACTTTAGTATCAATGTACTAGCAAATGTTATGACAATGGGGATAAACATTTTTTGATAAATCATCATATCCCAAAACTCAATAAGGATTCTTTTTAATACAATGATTGTTGGTTGTTCACCATATGAGCATCTATTTAAATAGCTGTTGGCCGATATTGAGTTAAAACGAGTAAAGAAATTACCAGTTAATGTCTTAATTATTAAAAAGTAAGTAGTTATAAATAGTATCAATAATAAAGCTGAATAAATCCAGAAACGGATATTTTTTCTATTAATAATATCAATAATAAAGAAAGTTATAATAACAGGAATTATTAATACAATTGTTCCTTTTGTTGCAAAACCAAGAATAAGAGCTATTGCCAGTGTTAATGCTGCAGCCAGATCTGATTTGTTATTGAATGCTTTTGAAAAGTAAGAATATATAGCCAGTACAAATGCAAATGCAGTAGGAATATCGGCCATTATTTTAATAGAATATGCTAAATTCCAGTGTGTAAAAAGTGTAAATGCCAGTGCAATTATTGTAACAAAAATATGTGAGTTTTTGGTCATTTTATATACTAAATATAGTATCCCTATGGAATATAGCATTACAGGCAATACTCCTGAAAAATCGTTAAAACCGAATATTTTATAGCATATTGCCATAGGGATAATTAATCCCCACCGGAATGAGAAGTGGTCTGAAAAATCTAAATTCCAGTTGGTAAGTTGTTTTGCAATATCTGTATATATCAGATCGTCATATCCGTAAAATCCAATGAAACCAATTTTAAAAAATAGAAATACTAGTAGAGCAGATAAAATAAAGATAACCCTTTTTATAAGTGGTTCTTTTGATGCAAGTTGAGTGTAATTCATGCTATTCTTCTTTCGGTATTTCATTTACTTCCGGAACAATGGTTTTAGAGTATTCTTTCCATTGTTCCATGTATGCGTTACTCAAATGTCGGAACCATTTGTCGTTTTTTGTATACTGAGCAATTAGTGTTTCGGGATTGGCACTGCTTTTTTCTTCAAAATCAATTTGTGCCAGTTGTTTTCCTAATGCAGTCATGCTTTGTTTTGCCCAGTTGTTATTGTATTCTTTTTTATAAAGGATATTTAATAATTCGATGCATTTATTGGTTTCGTCTAGTCCCGAATAGTGTAGTACAGCAAAATCAATGAATTGTAAATCTTTATGACTTTTAATGTATATAAATAATGAATCGTGACTGATATTATAATTGTACTTAACAGAATCGGTAAAATATTCACTTAACTCTGTATATGCTTCAATAGCCTTGCTGTAACTTTTATCTTCAATGTCTCTTTCTATACTTTTTATCTCTTCCTGATATATTTTAACAGGTCGTATTTTTTCTTTTAGTTCTTTTGTTTTATCCAGTGGTAATTCACATTCTTTATAGCTTTTGCAAATGTCAATAGCTTCGTTTAGTGCAGTAAAAGCTTTGGGGAAGTCTTTTTGTTCTATGAATTTTTCACCTGTACGGAATTTTATATTGAATTTGTATAATGCACTGTTGCATTCTCCTGAGTTTAAGGCTGCCCTTAGTTGTTCAATCTTTAGTTTAACACTTTCAACTTCTTCTATACTATATTGGTTGGCAACACTTTCTGCCTTTATTAAATACTCTCGTGCTTTATCTACTTGTAAGGCATCGGCGTGAGTAAGCCCATGGTCGCAGTACTGAATAACAATAGCTTCGGCTGCTTTGCTAATTTTTTTAGTCAATTCCATATTTTGTTGAAGTGAAATATTCTGCGAAAGCTTCAAGGCTTCGTTGTAAAATGCTAAAGCTTGTCTGGAATCGCCTGTATTTAAACTGTTATCGCCTTCTGCTATAAGATTGTTGTATTTTACCTGATATGCAGCTGTTAGCAGACTGTCGGCCAATGGTGATTTTTCAATATTCCAGGCAGCTATCAGCTTGTCGGCAAATAGTAGTGTATTTACAGCAGAGTCGCCAAAGTTTTCTGTAATTAGTATTTCAGCATCATTTATTAGTTTTGAATAGTATTGTTTAATTGATGTAAGTTGCAGACTGTCAAGTTCATTAGTGCATTGTACTGCATTGTATGTTTTACAAGTGGCTTTTGCATTTTTAAATGAAATAAAAGCAGTGTCGGGCATTTTGTTTTCTAAAGCATCTTTACCTTTTGCTATCCATTGAGAATATAATTCGTTTTGTAAATTATGTTCCGGTGTTTCATCCTGAATGTCGGCTCTGAATGCATATCGGAAACGGGCTAGTGAATCAATATTGAATTTTGCTTCAAATAGATTAAACCGTGCAAGTTTATTTTTTGTTTCGTTAACCAATTGATTATAATAAGCAAGGTTAATTCGTCCATATATATCATCGAACTCGCTGAATTTGCGCACTCCTTTTATTTGAGTAGCATATGAGATACTTTTGTTTAGTAGCTTTATTCCTTCAGCAAATTGCTCATTGGTAATGTATTTGTTGATAGAGTCAATGTAGTGATATATAACAGCTTCGGTAAGTTTTACGGTACTGTATCTGGTATCGTTATCGGGGGTAAGTTTGGTAATTATTGTTACACAGGTATCGAGTACTGCACTATATTTTTTTAGCGAATAATCGTATTCTGCTATTTGATAGAACGGTGGAGTATAGTTGGGTTTTTCTTCTATGCTTCTGTAAAAATGCACCTGAGCTTTAATGGTATCACCCCATTGCAGCCATTCCATACCTTTAAGATAATATGTTTCGTGCATATACTTTAGCTTGTGTTCTAAGGTTTGTTTTTGGCTACGATTTTTTACATAGGTTTTGCCTAAATGCGATTTAAAGCCAATGGGGTCATTAGCATCTAGGTCAAGTTTGCTAAAAAAACGTTCTTGTTTCATAGCATCGAACTTTTCTATGTTAATTTCAGTAGTTTTAAGGTTTTCTTGTAATAGCTCTATACTATCCATATACATGGCATCAAGTTCGCGGTTTACCATTCTTAACAATGCATCGGCATTATAATACGCATCTACAGTTTCTATAAATGCTTTGAGTTTACCTAAATCGTTGGAGGTGTAACCTAATTCAAGGTTTGTTAAAAATATTTTACTCTCTTTTTCTCCGTCAAAGGATGGCTGTTTAAGCTTTACAATATATTCACCCGATTTGTACGACTCATTTGCAAAACTTTCTGCTTTTATACTTTTACCTTCGTTGTTGGTAAAGTTATATGTGTATGTAATTGTTGTAGGAACAAGTAATTGGTCTATGGCAAAGTCTTTATAAGAGTAGTTACCTTGCATTACCATATTACCAACAGCCAATTTTATAGATAAATTACCGGCTGTTTTGTATATTTCGTGATGCTCTTTAATGTTGAATTTTATTTCCGACGGACCGGAACATTTTTTTAACACATCAAGTATTTCCGATGTCTCTTTGTTTGTGTGTGCCTTTATAGGAATAGTTTTTTCGTCGGCTTCACGTAGTATTGTTTCTGTTTGGCAAAAGCTTATAATTGAAATAATTATAAGCAAAAACGCAAGTGTTATTTTTTTGTTCATTCTTATGTACTTTGGCTATTTTAAGTATGCTAAAATAACCTATTTACATAAGGTGATAAATGATGTTAATAAAAAGTAATTAACGTGTTTTTAACAACTCTAATTAAATAATTGTTTTTCTAGTGGTCTTCTGCATGAGCACCAACTTCAATTATCATAGCAGCATGAAATATATTCAGATAATTGGTAATGGTTGGTTGTAGCTTTTTTACTAACTCATCTGTTCTTTCATACATTTCTTCATAAAGCTCATGGTCGGTATGTTTAAGAATAAGAGCATAAATACCACATTCTTCAATAGTTGCTATGAATTTATTGTCATCTGCTTTAATTGTTGACGATATTTTCTCATGAACACTCGACATATGTTGGTTGAATTTCTCAGCCTCTTCTTTACCTTTAGTTGTAGCCGAAAACATACCGAATGATTTTAACACAGGAGGTCCTGACATTAATCCATCGTTCATTAAAGGAGCCTGAATTTCAACCTGAATAAACTGGCTGGGCATATTATATCGTTTTATAACGTAGTCAGAAAGTATTCTAAGTTGAATTCTTGGTATTTCTTCAAGTGGCGATAAAAATAGTTTCTCAAACAAAGGTGGATTATCGTTGTAGTATTCATGAAACTTGCTTCCCTGCATTATCATTCCATACTTTTGGCGTTTACGCGAAAGCTGGTTTGGAAAACTACTAACGTTGTGATAATAAATAATCTGTCGAAGTGTAAGGTCTTTTAGTAATATGCCAATTACATCGTAAACCTTTAGTTTTTTTGGGTTGCTTAAGTAATGTATTTGTACCGGAAGTAAGTCAGTTTGTAGCATGCACTTTCTAAATTAAGATTTTTACCAAAACTAGTAAAGTATGTGTAAAATTAAAATTTTGATTGATAAAACAATATGTTCTATTATCATTCACTTCACACAAAAATAATAATTAGCTTTGCATTATCAAATATTATAATGAAGGATTCTTTAGTACGTATTAATAAATATTTAAGTGAAGTAGGGTATTGCTCACGACGCGAAGCCGATAAGCTTATCGAAAAAGGTGCGGTAAAAATTAACGGTAAAGTACCTGATATGGGTACAAAAGTATCGCCAAATGATGAAGTAACTGTTAATGGCAAAGTTGTTTCAGCAAAGGGTAATGATAATGTTTATATAGCATTTAATAAGCCGGTTGGCGTGGTTTGTACTACCGATACTCGGGTTGAAAAGAATAATATTATTGATTTTATAAACTATCCGAAAAGAATTTTTCCTGTTGGTAGGCTCGACAAACCTAGTGAAGGTCTTATTTTCCTTACCAACGATGGCGATATTGTTAATAAAATATTGCGTGCACGAAACAATCATGAGAAAGAGTATATTGTGAGTGTTGATAAAACGGTTACAAATGCATTTATTCAAAGTATGTCGAATGGAGTACCGATACTTGATACGGTAACTCGGAAATGTTTTGTTGAAAGGGTTGACGATAGTACATTTAGAATTATTCTTACCCAGGGGCTCAACCGACAAATACGTCGTATGTGCGAATATTTGGGTTATAATGTTACCCGTTTAAAGCGCATACGTATTATGAATATAAGCCTTGATATACCTGTTGGAAAATGGCGTTATATTACAGAAAAAGAGCTTGAGGAATTGAATTTGTTGTGTACTGATTCCAGTAAAACACATGAGTAGATGAGCTATTTTTTGTTTTTGGGGATTAAGTATTTTAAGAGCTAATTAAAATGAATATTGAAATGACAGAAAAATTTTCATACGAAAAAGCAGTTCAGGAGATAGAGTCGATTCTTGAAAAAATAGAGTCGGAAGAACTAGATATTGACCAAATATCGGATAATGTAAAACGTGTTTCAGAACTGATTAAAAAATGTAAGAAAAAACTTACAGATACAAAAGCGGAGGTTGATGAGTTGCTTAAAGATACCGAGAATTAGATTATTTTGGGTTTTTATGAAAATTGCAGTAATGAAATTATTACAATAATCCCTCTAAAGGTGTTTTTAAAACAGTAACTTTTATATTAGTAAAGTTTGATATTGTTTTTAGAAGCATATCTTTAAAAGAAAAAGCAACACCACCACAAATACCAATTTCATCAGATTTATATATCTCAAGTATTGGCACTATGTTATGTTCTGTGTATTTCATAAAGCCCGATTCTATAATTCTTTTTATATCCTTATTATCAATATGATTAAGGATGAATGGAACGAACGATGCCAAATAAGCGGCAGGCAATTTTGTTGTGTATGTATCTTTTATTAATTGAGCTTGTGAAGTATTATAAGTTTTAAAAAGTTTTAAAATAATATTGTCAGGCAATTCTTTTCTAATAGTTTTTTTTAGTAATTCTTTACCAAGCCAGGCTCCGCTACCTTCGTCACCAAGTAAATATCCCAACGAAGGAACAGGTGTTTCCAAAATATCATTTGAATAAAAACCAATACTTGCACCGGTACCCAAAATTCCAACTATTCCTGAATTGTGTTTAAATATTGCTTTACCAACAGCAGTAAGGTCGGAGTATATATTTATAATATTAGCATTGGGAAAATAATGCTTCAATGCTTTTTCTACATTGATTTTTCCGGCTTGTGATGCGCAACCGGTTCCAAAATAATCTATTTCATTAATGTTATTGGCATAAACATTATTTGGAAATGATGATATAAGAATTTGTCTGAGATAGTTCGAATCATTCTGCAATGGGTTGTATCCTGTTGAACTGAAATATACATTTGGTTGCTCAGAAACAATAACCCAATCAATTTTTGTACCCCCGGCTTCTGCAATTAGTTTCATTTGCCTTGTAAATAAAGCAGAAATTAGTTTATAATGCTCGATTCGCTTTTTCCATTTCTGTATGTTTCAACCAAAATAGCTTGTTGGAATGAATCGTCATAGGTAAGTATCCAGTCTTCAGAATTGATAAGCGATTTGTACGATGCATTTCCAACATATACACTTCTGGCAAGGTTTATTTGAACTCCGTTTTCTTCCCAACGATAAAATTCGTATTCGTAATCGGAACTGTTTGGCCATTTTCGCATAGGACGGTATTCATGATCTACTCCTAACTTACTGTTTACAACTTCTATAATATCCTGAATTCTGAAATCTTCTATATGTTTACGTTCAATAGAGTATATGGTATTGTAACCTATTATCTTAAAGGTAATGTCTTTATTGCCAATAAATTCGCAATCTTCAATAGTGTACTTGGGATAGTTGTATACTCCTTTGGTTTTTAGCAGTGAACGGTCTATTTTGTCGCCAATGCTATATTCTGAAATTATAAATTTAACAGGGGTGAAATTCTTAGTTTCAGGAAGTTCAAGTGGAGAGTCGGTAGAAAGAATCAAAGGGAATGGTTCGCGGTATAGTATTAGTCGTGGTTTATTATTTATGTATTTGAAATCATATTTTATGTTTTCAACGTTTTTTTCCAAATGGGTGGTTTGGTATACTTTGTCATCTTTATAATAACCCTTTGTAGTAAAGTATGTAAATGTAATCGAAGTATCGTTTGCTTTTATGGGAAATAATGAATCATTTTTCAGTGTTTGTGTTATTGTGTCGTAAACTGTATTTGAGTATGAAAAATTATCTTGAATTACAAGTTCATTGCCATTATACCAACTAATATTGTTAAAATATTGAACTTTATGCTCTCGTTCTTTGCAACTTATTAATGCAAAAGTTATAACCAAACACACTGTTGTAATCCTTGTTATATTCTTCATGCTGTATAGTTTTATTGTTCACCAATATACAAATAAAAAGGAAGAATCTTAAAATATTGTATAAAAGATAAGGCTATTTTTGATGAGTATATTATATAGTAATACTAAAGCTATTTGCTACTGTTTGGGAATTATAAAAAAGAAAGTGCTTCCCAATCCAGGTTTGCTTTCGTACCATATTTTACCATTGTGAGCTTCTATAAATTCTTTACAAAGAATAAGACCAAGACCCGAACCCTTTTCTTGTTCAGTACCTATGCTTGTATAGTTTTGGTCTATTTTGAATAGTTTTTCTTGAGCTTCGGGAGGAATACCAACACCATAATCTTTAACCGATATTTGCAGGTATTCGCCATGTATTTCTGCCTTAACATCAATTTGGCTGTTTCGAGCCGAATATTTTATTGCATTCGATATAATATTTCGTATTACTGTCGCAATCATATTTTTATCGGCATAGAAGCTTATGTATTCATTATTTAAGTTAATAAGTTGAACTTCTTTGTTATTGGCTACTGTTTGTAATGTGTCAAATATATTGTTACATACTTCATTGAATACAAGTAACTCTTTGTGTAATGCTATTTTACCAGTTTGTGTTCTTGCCCATTCAAGAAGGTTTTCGGTAAGTTTTAATACATTACTTGCAGAGTTGTCGAGCATACCTAATATATGTTCTACATTTTTGCTGTCGTATTTTTTATAGTTTTCTTTTAACATTTTAATTAATGCTGCAATACTGGCAAATGGTCCTCGCAGGTCATGAGCAATAATTGAGAAAAATTTATCCTTTTTGGCATTTAAATTTCGTAGTTCTTTTTCCGATTCTATTAATTCATTTCTTGTTTTTCTTAGTTGAGTAATATCTTCTTTAATTGCAATAAAGCTGGTAATATTATTGTTTGTATCAAAAATTGGTGCAATACTGGCTTTTTCTAAGTATAATTCCCCGTTTTTTTTGCGGTTTTCAAATTCACCATACCAAATTTCACCATTTGAAATAGTAGTCCACATTTTTTTATAAGTAAGGTCATCGGTATTGCCCGATTTTAGAACTCTGGGGTTTTTACCAATTACTTCTTCGGGGTCATATCCGGTAGTTTTTGAGAAAAAAGGGTTTACATATTCAATATTTCCTTTTGTATCGGTTATAACTATACTTACGGGGGTTTGTTCTATTGCTGTTGAAAGTTGAATTAGTTTATCATCTATAGCATCTTCAATATGTGATACTAAGTTTGGTGTTTTGTTTTTATCTATTATTCTTTTTGAAAATGCAATAACGCCCATAAATTCTTTTTTATCTGAAATAATGGGTGTGCCAAGAGTTTCCAGCCATACTATTTTTTTGTTTTTATAATATATTGAAAAAGTCCACTTTTTCTGATTATCACTTCCATTTCCGCTTATTCTTTTTTGAAGTTCACTTTGAATTATTGCACTTGATTCCGGAGTACATATTTTAAGTAAGTTGTTGTTAATGATTTCATTTTCAGAATAACCCGATAAATTGTAAAAAGAAGGGGAGGCGTATTCAAAATTTAGATTTTTGTCTAAAATAAAGAACATAAAGTCAATATTTGACGCAAGAATATTCAATGTGTATTTATTCTTGTTTAATGAATCTAAACATTGCTTAAGCTTTTTGTTTTCTAGTTTAAGTTCATTAAGAGTTTTTTTGTATCTGAAAAAATTGAACATAGGCTCATGTGTTTTATTTAATTGAAACAGGTAATTAATTATAGATGTTCAAGTTATTTGAGATTTGATTTAGTTTTTTATAAAAGTACAATAAAAATCATAGTATTTGTAAGCATTTGGACTATAATTTTGGTTAAAGTACGTAGCCTGTTATGCTTTTATTTGCTATGTTTACATCACAAAAAAAGCAAAAAGATGGAAAGGAAGCTTGTACTTGGAGCTGAAGCAGTAGCTTTAGCTGCAATTGACGAAGGTATTTCAGGCGTATATGCATATCCCGGAACACCTTCAACAGAAATAACAGAATATATTCAAAAATCGAAAGAGGCAAAGGAACTTAATATTCGTTCGGCTTGGTCGGCAAATGAGAAGACTGCTTACGAGGCTGCTTTGGGTATGTCGTATGCCGGTAAGCGCAGTTTGGTATGCATGAAGCACGTTGGTTTGAATGTTGCCGCCGATGCGTTTATTAATTCTGCCATTACAGGTATTAATGGGGGCTTGGTTTTGTTAGTAGCCGATGACCCGTCAATGCATTCATCGCAAAATGAGCAGGATACCCGTTTTTATGCAAAGTTTTCGTACTTGCCGGTATTAGAACCTTCGAATCAGCAGGAAGCTTACGATAGTGTAAGGTATGCATTTAACCTTTCGGAAAATGTTCAATTGCCGGTAATAGTCAGAATTACAACACGTTTATCGCATTCACGCTCGGTAATTGCACAGCGCAATAGTGTATTGCAAAACGAATTACAACCCGAAACCAGTGATACTAAATGGGTTCTTATACCTGCAATAGCCCGAAAACAATATTCTGAATTGCTAAACAAGCAGCAGGAGCTTGTAGCTGAGTCGGAAAGGTCTATTTTCAATAAGCTAAGAATAGCAAATGGAAAGAAAGGTATTATTGCATTTGGTATAGCTTATAATTATGTAATGGAGGTTCTTACTAAAAACAGCATTGAAGCATCGGTTTTGAAAATATCGCAATATCCATTACCTGAGAAGCTGATAAAAGATTTTTATGCCAATAATGATGAGATAGTTATTGCAGAAGAAGGATACCCGATATATGAAGAATTATTGAAAGGTTATCTTGGTAACGCAAAAATTAAAGGACGACTTGATGGAACTCTGCCACGAATGGGAGAATTGTCGCCCGATGCATTGAGTAAAGCACTTGGTGTAAATGCCAAAGAAGGAGAACCTATTCCTGAGATAATTGCCAACAGACCACCTGAGCTTTGTAAAGGCTGTGGACACCGCGACGTATTTGCTGAGCTTAATGAAGTGTTGAAAGGTTACGAACATAAGCATGTATTTGGCGATATAGGTTGTTACACTCTTGGTGTTTTATTGCCTTACGCTAAACTCAATACCTGTGTTGATATGGGAGCATCGGTAACAATGGCAAAAGGGGCAGCCGATGCAGGGCTACATCCGGCTGTATGTATAATTGGTGATTCTACATTTACACATTCTGGTATTACAGGCTTACTCGATGCTGTAAATGATAAAAACAAAGTAACAATAATAATATCAGACAACAGTACTACCGCCATGACCGGGGGGCAGCAATCGTCGGGAGTTGGACGTATCGAAGATATTTGTAAAGGGGTAGGGGTAGAACCTGAGCATATTAGAATACTAGTACCTCACCGTAATAACTTTAATGAGAATGTGCAAGCATTAAAAGAAGAGTTCGAATACAATGGGGTATCGGTAATAATATCGCGCAGGGAGTGTATTCAAACAGCAATACGTAATAAAAAGATAGCTAAAAAAGCAGGTAGTAATTAGTTAATTTTCAGGCAAATGAAAAAAGATATAATAATAGCCGGAGTTGGCGGTCAGGGTATATTATCAATAGCAACAATAATAGATTATGCGGCCATGAAAAAAGGGTTGTATATAAAGCAGGCCGAGGTTCATGGTATGAGTCAGCGAGGTGGCGAGGTGCAGTCGCATTTGCGCATAGCTGATACTGAAATATATTCCGATTTAATTCAAAAGGGAACAGCCGATCTTATTATTTCGGTAGAACCAATGGAAGCATTGAGGTATATTCCATTTTTATCGGATACCGGTATTATTATTTCAGCAATGGAGCCTTTTATAAATGTTCCTGATTATCCTGTATTGGATGAGTTGCATTTGGCAATTAAAAGCAGAAATAATGCAAAACTTATTGACTCTATGGCTATAGCACGTGAGGTAGGTAACCTTAAAGCTAATAATATTATTATGTTGGGTGCTGCAGCACAATATACAGGAATAGAGCTTAGTGTATTTGAAGAGGGTATAAAATATTTATTTGGGCGAAAAGGCAACGAAATTGTTGAAGGAAACCTTAAAGCTTTTAGAATGGGAGTTGAGGCTGCTGAGTAAATAATAATGAGTATTGTTATAAAATTGATATATTAGGCGCACTTTTGAACAGTAAAAACAGAAGAGATAAATGGTAAAATTTGCATCGAGTGTAAGCGGAATGCGCTCATCGGAAATACGTGATATGATGAGCCTGGCAACAAAACCGGGTATAATTTCATTTGCAGGAGGAATGCCCGATAACAGGCTTTTGCCGGTAAAAGAACTTGATGATATATACAGTAAACTTACCGACAGCGAAAAGCAAAAAGGGTTGCAGTATGGCCCCACTAATGGTTTGCCCGAATTGCGAGAGGCTTTAAAAAAATATCTTCAAGCAAAGGGGTTACCTGTATCTGACAATGAGCTTTTAATTACCACCGGAGCTACACAGGCTATAAATATTTTGGCTAAGGCATTTATTAATCCGGGCGATACTATTATAACAGAGAATCCGTGTTTTATTGCAGCAACATCATCATTTAAAGCTCACGAGGCTAATATAGTTAGTGTAGAATCGGGAGAAAACGGTATTAATGTTGATGCATTGAAGGAGATACTCGATAACTTGTGTGAGAAACCCAAGTTTGTATATATAACACCAAACTTTCATAACCCATCGGGTGCTTTATGCCCACTGTCGGTTAAACAGGAATTAATTAAGGTGCTTACTCACCGCGATATAGTTCTTATTGAAGATGACTGTTACAGCGATTTAGCATTTGACCGTAAGGGCGATGCCGATGATTTGAAAACCATAAAATCGTTGAATCCTCAGGGAATCGATGTATGTTATATTGGTTCTTTTTCAAAAATATTGGGCCCCGGATTACGTTTAGGGTGGATGCTTGTTCCAAAATATATTTACGATAAGTGTGAACTTATAAAACAGCCAATTGATGCTTGCTCGTCAAGTTTGTCGCAGGTAATAGCCGAAAAGTTTTTAAATACAGGCAGGGTTAAAACATATGTAGAAAGTGTAGTGCCCCTTTATAAAGAGCGTTGCAATACAATGTGTACATTGTTACGAGACCTTTTACCCAACGGAGTTAGTTTTACTCAACCTAAAGGTGGGTTTTATTTATGGCTTACATTACCCGACAATATTGATGCAACCGATGTTTTAAAGCGTTCAATCGATAAGAGTGTGGTTTTTGTTATTGGAAAAACTTTCGATCCGTATGCCCGGAAGAATAATACTATAAGGTTATCGTTCTGTAATACTTCAGTTGACGATATTAAGTTAGGAGTACCTAAAATTGTAGATAGTATAAAAGAGGTAATGTCGATTAATTAAATGAACAAACATAGCAATTAATTGTTATTTAGCTTGGGTATCACTATTCGTAATATTTTACAATGTATCATAATATGTTTTTTTGATAAGTAATGTGAAAGAATTGATAAATTATTATTATTGTTAACGTTTATACTGTAATTTTACGTTGTTTCTTTTATTGCAATATTTAAACTTATGAAAAATATTTTATTTACTATTTTATTATTCTTATGTGTAGGAATAGTTAAATCGCAAGTACCTTATGTACTTACATCATCCGATGTTGTTGTTGAAGGTGGCGTTATAAAACAGTTCTCCAATACTACGGAAAAGAATATTATAATTCCGTCAATTATTAATTCTGAGCAAATAAATGGAATTGCAAACAGTGTTTTCCTCAATAAGCAACTTACAGGTATAAGTTTCCCTTCGTCGCTAACATCAATAGGTGATTATGCTTTTTCAGGTAATAAATTAACCGTAGTAAACATACCTAATTCGGTAACAACCATAGGTAGGGATGCATTTAAGAACAATTTGCTTACTAGTGTAACATTACCAAATACTTTAAAGGCTATTAATGCTTATGCATTTGCAACCAATAAATTAGATACAATAAGTATTCCTGTTTCAGTTAAAACGATAGGCGATTATGCTTTTTCTTCAAATTTAATAGACGATATTACTATACACACAGGTGTTACTTCTATTGGCAGTAATGCTTTTTTAAATAACAAGCTTAACACAATAGTATTGCCACCATCGGTGGTTTATATTGGCAGCAATGCTTTTAAGACTAATAATTTCACATCATTTTTGTTACCTGTTCCTGCATTTGCCGGAGCTTGGGATAATGGAGTTGCAGGACAGTTGACTCCGTCATTGTCAAATACTTACAGGTATTATGCAAGTAATTATACCCCGTCCGATTCTGAGTTTTTATTCGAGAATGGAACTATTAAAGATTATTACGGATCTGCCGGAGGTATTGTTATTCCAACTATGATTGCCGGACAAACTGTTACTGCAATTGGGAACGATGCATTCAATACTAACTATATAACAAAAGTTACCATTCCTACTACTATTACTACTATTGGGAATAGTGCATTTTTAGGAAATAAGCTTGATACGGTTATAATTCCGTCATCGGTTACTTCAATTGGCAATTATGCATTTTACCAAAATTCTATTGATAGTTTGTATTTGCCGGAATCAATTCTTAGTATTGGGACATTTGCATTTAGCTATAATCAAATAGTAAGCCTTAAAATACCCGAAAATATTATCGATATTGCTTCAAACGCATTTAGTAGAAATCAGTTAGCAAACGTTGTATTACCTTCGGCTTTAAATACTTTGGGCGACAACGCTTTTTTTCAGAATAAACTAACAACTATAGCGTTACCTTCAACAGTAACCCAAATTGGTAAGAATGTATTTAATACTAATTTGCTTTTATCTGTTACCATTCCAAGTAATATAGAGTTTATTGGCGATGGCGCTTTTTTGTCGAATCAGTTAAGTGAGGTAGAATTGCCTAACACACTAACTTACATTGGAACCGGAGCATTTAAAAATAATGCAGCTATGAAAGGTTTTGTTTTACCAACACCGGTACATCCCGGTTATTGGGATAATGGTATAGTGGGCGATTCTGTTTTTAATTTTGATATTTCATATACCTATTATTTAACAGCATATACACCCGACGATTCGGAGTTTCTTTTTGAAAATGGAGTTATTAAAGATTACTATGGAATACCGGGCGATATAATAATACCCGATTCTATAGCAGGGCAAAAGGTTGTAGCTATTGGAAATTCAGCATTTAATAAGAATCAGTTAACAAGTGTAGTTATTCCAAATACGGTTACATCTATTGGCGATTATGCATTTATGACAAATAAGTTAGATACTGTAATTATACCGGAATCGGTTACTACCATTGGTAAATACGCTTTTGCAAATAATAGTATTGCAAGTGTAACAATGACCAATATGATAACCTTACTTGATAATGGAGCATTTGCCGGTAATAAATTAGATTCGGTTGAGTTACCGTCGCTAATTACAAAGCTTAGTAATAGTTTATTTAGTAATAACTTGTTTAAGACATTTGAAATTCCTGCAACTATTACTGAAATAGGCGATAGTGCATTGTCATTCAATTTATTGGACAGTATAACAATACCTAATGCGGTAATAAATATTGGCAGGTATGCTTTTATTGATAATGGTATTACAGCATTTGTTCTGCCCACACCTTCGGTTTCAGGAGCGTGGGACAACGGAGTATCAGGTGATTCGGTTTATGATTTAACTTTGGCATATAGCTATCTGTTCGATAATTATACCCCCGACGATTCTGATTTCCTTATTGAAGGAGGAATTATAAAAGCATATTATGGTCAGGGTGGTTCTATTGTAATTCCGGCAACTATCTCAGGGCAAACAGTTACATCAATTGGAGCAAATGCATTTAGCAGTAAGTTACTTACAGGTATTTCTATTCCCAATACAGTAACAAGTATTGGAGCATCGGCATTTTATGGCAATAAATTAACAAGTGTAGAATTGCCATCGGCATTAAAAACAATTGGTAATTCAGCATTTTCAGCCAATATGCTTGATAGTATTATTTTATCGGGGGCAATAACATCGTTAGGTGATTATGCTTTTTCCGATAATTCATTGGATTCGGTAGTTATACCTTCGTCAGTGTCAATAATAGGAGCAGGGGTATTTTTTAATAATGGTTTGGTATATGTAAGTATACCTGACGCAGTAACATCAATTGGAGCAAATGCTTTCCGCAATAATTTGTTAACAAGTGTAACAATGCCTGGTTCTATTGTTTCAGTAGGAGAGTCGGCTTTTGAAAACAATAAGCTTGACTCTGTGATAATACCCAATACAGTAACAACTATTGGCAATTATGCTTTCCGATATAACAGTTTAGATACCATTGTTTTGCCTAATTCAGTAACAAGTATCGGTAAATTTGCATTTAGTAATAATAGTATAACTTCATTTATATTGCCTAGTCCGGAACCGGAGCCCGGTTATGTTATTGATGGGTGG
This sequence comes from Bacteroidota bacterium, assembly GCA_003250355.1. Lineage (GTDB taxonomy): Bacteria > Bacteroidota > Bacteroidia > Bacteroidales > SZUA-534 > SZUA-534. Next base: position 131,998 of record QKGS01000087.1, on the reverse strand, counting down.
AAAGCTTCAAACGGTACTCTTTATGCAAATGGTACTGTAACTACTGACTTAAATTCGTCATATTCACTTAACCGTACTGAATATAACGGCGTAGTAGTAAGTATAATAGTTTCAGGTATAAAATGTAATGTTGCTGTTACCGGTAGTATAAATAAAATATTGTATAACATAAGTAGTGAGAATTTGATAGCTACCAAAGGCAATAATTTACAAATAACACCACTAGTACCTGCAGGATACAGTAGTTCGCCTGTTAATTTTTCAGTAACAGATATTCAGCGCGATACAGTTCAGGTGTTTACATTATCAACAATAACTTATAGTATAGAATATAATGGTGTAACCGATATTACCGGTTATACAACCACATATAAAGTTACCGATAATGAAATTGTTCTACCTGAGCCTACTAAAAATGGTTATATTTTCGATGGTTGGTACACTGAACCTGAATACACAAACAAAGTTCTAAAGATTACCTCAGGCAGTACAGGTAATGTTGTGTTATATGCTAAGTTTATACTATATGTAAATAGCCATGATGAGGTTTCAAATAATATTGTAGTTTATCCAAACCCAAGCAATGGTACATTTTATATTGATAATGGCGGTAATGCTCTTAAATGTGTGAAGGTATATAATATTGAGGGTGAGCTACTAGCTAACTTGTTAAGTAGTAATAATGCTTATAGTATTAATGTAGAAGCCGGTATTTATATTTTACAAATACAATATGAAAATACAATTGTTACAGAGCGACTTATAATAGAGTAAATTTTTTAATTTGTTAAATATTGTTGAATGCTGCTTAACTTTAGGCAGCATTCTTTTTTTATATATACCACAAAACATTATTTTTAGAAAAAATTCAAACTAATAATAAAAATGAAAAATTTAGCACTATTACTTATTTCAGCAATTGTGTTGGCGTCGTGTGGCGATACAACAACAATTAAGCGTAGCACCGATTTTAATTTCGATTGGAAATTTACTGAGCTTCAAGATACAATATCGAATATAGAGGCACCTTTTGCCGATGCCGACTGGCGTGATATTCGATTGCCACACGACTGGAGTGTAGAGCATTCATTCGACTCAACACTTGAAGGTTGTGTAGGATACTTACCCGGAGGAGTAGGAGTGTATCAGAAACATTTTGTTACACCGGCCTCAACTGAAGAGAAAAACACATATATAGTATTTGATGGAGTTTATAATAATTCAAAATATTGGATAAATGGTGAATATTTGGGAGAAAACCCTTACGGATATTCTCCTGTATATTTTGACCTTACAAGTAAATTAAAGACTGACGGTTCGGAGAACATTATTACCGTATATGTTGACCACTCACGTTTTGCCGATAGCAGGTGGTATACCGGAAGCGGTATTTACCGAAATGTAAAATTAGTAACAGTTAACAAACTGCATATACCTGTTTGGGGTACATTTATAACTACCCCTGTAATAACAGACAATGCAGCAAAAGTTGATTTGAAAGTAGATGTGTTAAATGCAACTAAAAGTGAGCAGACATTTCAGATAGAAACTAAAATTATTGACAGCGAAGGGACAAAAGTTGCTGAAGTATCAGGCAGTTTTGCACTTGCGGCTTCAGATAAAAAAACATTTGAACAAAAAATGTCGGTTAAAGAGCCGGAATTATGGCATTTTGATTCGCCAAATATGTATAAGGCCGTTACTTCAATAGTTGTAGATGGTAAGGTGGTTGATGAATATACAACACCTTTTGGTATTCGCCAGTTGAGTTTTGAACCATTGAAAGGATTCTTTTTAAATGGTGAGCCAACATTGGTTAAAGGGGTGTGTATTCATCATGCTGCCGGTTTGGTTGGTGCTGCAGTTCCTAGAGGGGTATGGAAACGCCGATTACAAGCACTTAAAGATGGAGGCGTAAATGCTATTCGTACTTCGCATAACCCGTTCTCAGAAGAATTTCTTGACCTGTGCGATGAAATGGGTTTTCTTGTTCAAAGTGAATTATTCGATGAGTTTGATAATCCGAAAGATAAACGTTTAAATTTTCAAGACAGGCACGATGATTATATTACAAGAGGTTACGATGAACATTTTCAGGAGTGGGCAAAAAGCGATTTAACACGTACTATTTTACGTGACCGTAATCACCCTTGTATTTATCAATGGAGTATTGGTAATGAAATAGAGTGGACATATATGAATTACAGATATGTAACCGGTTTTTGGACTCCGGAAGACCCTGATAAAGATCTTGGTTTTTGGGGGCATATGCCTAAATATTCGCCTGAAGAACTAAAAAAACGTTACGATGAAATAGAAAAAGGGAAGTATATACTTACTGAAACAGCCGAAAAACTGAATAAATGGGTTAAAGAGATTGATACTACTCGCCCTACAACTATGAATATGATTATACCTCAAACATCGCATGTGAGTGGATATGCCAATGCTGTAGATATTGGAGGTTATAGCTATAGGTTGAAAATAATGCCATGGGCGCAAACATACTGGCCTGCAAAGCAAGTAACTATTAATGAGTGTTCGGGCGACTGGAACGACTGGAAGTATGTACTTGAACAACCCGGGGTGTTTAGTATGTATATGTGGACAGGTATAGATTATATGGGAGAAGCTCATGATCAGTGGCCTGTTAAGGGTAGATACGGCGATATGCTTGACTTGGCAGGTTTTAAATATCCGGGCTGGAATTTTTTCAAGAGTATTTGGGTAAACGAACCATTTATAGCTATGGGGACAGAGGAAATAAGCAAGACAAAATTCAGAGTTGAAAAATATACAGGTTTAGCTATTCCAAAAGAAAATGTTTGGGATGCTTATCGTTGGGCTGATACCAGAGATTTTCATTGGAATTATAATCAAGGAGATACTGTACTTGTTGAGGTTGCTTCAAATTATGCAACCGTTGAGCTTTTGTTAAATGGTAAGTCGCTTGGATACAGAAGTATGTCAGAGACTAATAATCGCCTGTTTTATTGGGCAGTACCTTACGAACCGGGAACGCTTACTGCTAAAGCCGGTTTCAATGGCGAAGAAATAATAGCAGAGTTGAAAACAGTAGGTAAGGCTGTCGATTTTAAAGTTGAAATAGATAACACTAAACTTAAAGCCGATGGTTACGATGTTGCACATTTTGTAGTACAGCTAGTTGATGAAAAAGGGCAGGCAGTAAAAACAGAAAATGCTAAAGTTAATTTTTCGTTTGATGGCGACATCCGATTACTTGGAGTAGATAATGGTGCAAGAGATAATACACAGGATTTTCAGTCGAATACTATAATAACTGCTAAAGGGCGTACACTGGCTATTTTCCAGTCGAATTTAACTTCGGGAATAGCAACGGTTAAAGTTCAAGTAGTGGGAATAGGAGAGAAAGAGATATCTCTTACATTGAAGTAATTTATATATAATATAGTTATAAGAGCATTCGGTAACGTGTGCTCTTTTTTATTGCTTTTACAAGTGTTTTGGGTTATGAAAGTGAAAATATTTGTATGAAAATATGTAAGTAATATGAAACAGCAGTGGGATAATATGCTCATAATTGCAGGAACAACCAGTAATGTTGGCAAAACAACATTGGTATGTGATCTTATCAAGAAGTTATCGGGTAATAATAACATGGTTACAGCTATAAAAATATCTTCGGGTTTTAATTCGGCTTGTAAGCTTTGTGTATCGGTTTTAAAAGATGGAGAATACATAATACTTGAAGAGAAACAACCGGGTTCAGATACCGATTCAGGTAGAATGCTAGCAGCAGGAGCTGAGAAGGTTTTGCATATTCAGGCTGAAGGAAAGGGGTTGGTGAATTGCTTCGAGAAGCTTAGTTCTTTTTTATCGCATGATACTCCAATAATAGTGGAATCAGGTTCGCTATATGAACTTGTTAATCCGGGATGTTTAGTTTTATTGTCAAATGAAGAACCAATTGTTAAAAACAAGCATTTGGTTGAAGTTGCCGATATTCATATTAAGTCAGGAGCAAAACCTGATATAGAGTTTGGGAATGGAAAATGGTATATTCAAAAGTAATTCCGGTTTCCGGTATTCTGTTTTGGGTTTGGTTCCTAAACAAAAGCCCTCTCTTTTTTTATAGACTCGTAAGCCTGATTTATTTTTTTGAATTTTTCTTCTGCATCTTTTTGTACTTCTTCACCAAGGTATGAAACTTTATCGGGGTGATTTTCGGCAGCCATTTTGCGGTAAGCTTTCTTTATTTCATCGTTTGTAGCTTCTTTAGTAAGCCCAAGTATAGTGTAAGCACTATTGGTATCTTTCACAAACATGGCTTGAATGCTCATAAAGTCGTGATTGCTAATACCCATATGGCTTGCAATGGTTTGTATAATCTGTATTTCATTGGGGTGGGTATGACCATCGGCCCGGGAAATACCAAAAAGGTAATGAAGCATTTGTAGTTTGGAAGAATAATCGAGGTTATTGCCCACCTGACGGCTAACATCGGCAATAGGTATTTCCTGTTTTAATATATCGCGAAGCATTCGTACAGCATCGGTTGCCGCAGCCTGACCAAATGAACGGAGTAGGTAGTTTTTTACATAGTCGAGTTCAGCTTTGGTAACTCTGCCATCGGCTTTCATTACGGCAGCAGTAAGTACAACAAGGCTTACTCTGAAATCGGCTCCTGTGGTTCTTCTGTTTGATTGTCCGTTGTTTCCGTTTTGTTGTCCGGTAAATTGCGATGTGTCTATTTTCTCAAATGCTGCTCCGGCCAAAAAACCAAGTATCCCTCCAATAGGTCCAAATATTGCCCAACCTAAGCCTCCGGCTATCCATTTTCCTAGTCCCATATTATTCCATTATTTTTTTGTGAATATAATTCACTTGTTCTTCAACGTTATTTGAGTCGGTAAAAATAATAAAATCTGCCATTTGGTTGCGTTCTTTGTCGGTAAGTTGTTTGCTTATACGGTTAAGTATTGAGTTTCTGTCGGTGTTGTCACGCTTTATAGTTCTTTCTATTCGTAGTTCGGTGGGTGCTGAAACCGCAATTGTATATTTGCAATCGGTATTGGTTTTGCTTTCAAACAGTATTGCAGCTTCTTTTATAACATAAGGAGTACCGGAGTCAGTGCTTTTTACCCAATCGGAAAAGTGTTTTTTTACAGCAGGGTGAACTATAGAATTTAGTTTTTCCAGTTTGCTTTTATCGTTAAATACTATGTCGGCAATGTGTTTGCGATTTAGCTCATTATTTATATAAGCTTTATTGCCAAATAGTTTGGTTATTTTCTCAATAACTTCATTATTGTTATTCATTAGTTTCTTAGCCTCATCATCGGCATAGTAAACAGGAATACCAAGTTTTTTGAAATATTGAGATACGTATGTTTTACCACTACCAATACCACCGGTAAGACCAACTATAATCACTCTAATATGTATTGTTAAATGTTATTTATTTTCCATCACAAAATGCACAATATTCTATTGAAAATCATCTTTACTATTGTATAACCTTTATTTTGTACAAAAATAATAAAAAAGGAAACTATTTTTCCTCTATAATGAACTCAATATCAATAGGGAATATGTCAACTTGTTTTACGTTAGGAGGATAACTTGAAACTTTAGCCGAAAGGCTATTTCCGAGTAGGTTTTTTATATTGTTATAGTTAACCGTTACTGTAAAGTCTTTTGCCGATAGTTCTTTATAATTATCGATAGATACCATGCAAGTTAGCTGAGTGTATTGGGGAAAGCAAACAAGTTTTAAGGAATCGGGAACGTTTACTGTTGATATAGGTACTTTAAGCTTGGCTTGAGTAAATTTTGAAACAGGTACAGTAATCGTAACTTTTTGCTTTGAAAAATTCACATTCTTAATTTTACTTATTTCAATATTTTCCTGTTCAGTTTTACTTAAATTTTTAAACCGTGCAGTTTCAGTATATATAGCCGATAGGGTATCGATAATAGTAATAGGGCCTCGAACCATAATACTATCAGGAGTTACTCTTATAGTTCCGTTTATAAAGCATTGTTGTTCGAGAGTATATTGAGTAACAGGTTTTACTGCTACTTTTTTTTCAATTATGTCAACAAAATAGAATTGTATAGTATCGGGTAGTATATCGTTTACTACTATATCGCTAGGTATTTCTTCGTTTATTATATCTTTTATATGCCTGGTGTGTAGAGTGTATTTGCTTTCAGAGTTATTTATGTTATCAGCAAATTTCGATAAATTAATTGGAATAGGTGAGGGGGAAACTGTTAGTTTGTATTTGGCAAGAGTAAAGCCATAAGCATTTACATTTAGTTTCAAATTATTAGGTAGTTTATTTACTATAAATTTGCTTTCGGGCAAGTTTGTATATTCTACCGGATATTCAATAAAGGTATTATAATTATTGTCGAGTTTGTTGAGTAGCCAAAAAACAGCTGCTATGGCAAAGAAAATAGTATACGAGAGTATTTTTTTATCTACTCGCTTATAAGTTTTTAGTCGTAAAAACCTTATGTATTTATTTAAATCAAAATCGCTCAAATCGTTATAAAAAATAAAACCCGTTACTTTCAATAAGTCTCAAACTTACCAAAAGAAACGGGTATCACAAAATAAGCAAAAACTTTATTTATTTTTGTTGACCTAAATCAGAGTTATCTTTAATTAATCCCGATTTATCAACTTTAATTTTTACGTTATCAGCTATTTCAAGTATGACAGTTGTCTCTTTCACTTCAATAATTTTGCCGTATATTCCGCCAACAGTAAGTACTTTATCGCCTTTGCTTAGTGCTTCGCGAAATGTTTTTACTTCTTTTTGTTTTTTCATTTGCGGACGAATCATAAAGAAGTAGAAAATAGCAATAACTGCTAACAATGGAATAAGAGAACCCATAGGGCTTGCTGATTCGCCTTGTGGTTGCATTAAAAAGATACTTAGTAAATTCATTTTTGTTTATTTTAATTATTAGGTAATACTATTTCAGCTGTTATTTTTAAGTTGTAACTCATAGGTTTGGCATTAGTCCAAACTGTTACCGATTTTGTTTGCTTCCCTTTGCGTCCTGTACTGTCAAAAACTAGTTCTACGCTTCCTGTATGTCCAGGTTTTATGGGTTCGGTAGTAACTTTCGATGTTGTACATCCGCACGACGATTTTACATTTCGAAGAATAAGGTCATCGTTACCTATGTTTTTAATTATAAATGTATAAGCAACCTCTTCACCCTGAAGTATTTTTCCAAAATTGTGTGTTGTAGTTTCAATATGTACAAAAGGCATTATTTCATTACTGTTGTTTGTTTGGGAATTATCTCCATTCTTGCAACCCAATAAAGCAGTAACTAAAATAATTGACAGGGTAATGATGAAACTTTTCATTTATATGATATTATTTTTCCAGTAATCCGCGTCCGGCTTTTTTCACTTTGCCTTCGTCATTTAGTTTTTTAATTATTTTGTCGAGAACACCATTTACAAATGAGTTACTTTTGTCGGTACTGTAAAATTTTGCAAGGTCAATATATTCATTGAAACTAACTTTTACCGGAATACTTGGGAATTGAGTAATTTCGGTAACTGCCATTTCAAGAATCATTAAGTCCATTTGTGCAATACGGTCAAGATCCCAGTTTTTAATATTTTCCTGAATAAGATTCGAATGCTCTTTGTGTTTATTTATAACTGAACGAAAAAGTCTTTTTGCAAATTCGCGGTCTTCTTCATTTTTGAAGAGTGAAAAAGTGTTTAAATCTTCGCGATTTTCTTTTGCTTTCTGAACCGATTTTATATTCATACTTAATACAAACTCAATGTCATCGTTCCAAAATATTGAGTGTTCTTCAAGCACCTGATAAAGTAAATCGGAGTTAACAAGATACTCAGTAAGGAAATCGAGAATAAATTTTTTGTCGGCATCGAACGAATTGTCGCTGCTGTGCATATATCGGTTATATAAGTCTGATTCGGTCATTGCCTGATATATGTGCTTTACAAGTTCAGGGTTTTGAACCCAGTTAAGCTTTTGGCGTTCAATGTGTCGGCTAAGTTTTTCGGTATTTTCTATTTGCTTTATGATACGGTTTTCAACAAAACGCATATTAGGGTTTAGGTCTTCGGGCGAAGGAACTCTTTTATTTCTTGCTGCATCAATTTTATTAAGGGCAAAATCGCGAACATCAATTAGTAAAACAAAAAATAAATGATACAAATCAAAAGATTTTTCAATACTAAAATCAAGGTCTTTCTCGTATTTATTGTCTTCCTTGATGTTACCGTTAAAGTAGGCATACAATATATGCAGTACCTTAATTCTTAATAAACGTCTGCTGATCATTTAGTTTAAAGAGCGTTAGTTGTGTTATATGATTTCGGCGACAAAAGTATATATTTTTTTTGGCTGCAAAAACAATAGTCATATATTTTTACTGATGTTTTTATATCTCTTTTATAATTATATCAATCGGAATGCAATTATATTTTTGTGTTATACTTTGAATTTTTTAATGTTTAAATAAATCACATATTGAATATTTTAATATTTTTGCTTCACGTTATGTAATAAAAATTGAAATATTGATGATGGAAGGATTTGAAAAGAAAGAAAACGGAAAAGAGAGGGAAGAGATTTTTTCAAAAGCGGTAAGAGCGGGTAAGAGAACCTATTTTTTCGATGTTAAAGCAACAAAGCGAAACGATTATTACCTGACAATTACTGAAAGTAAAAAACAATACGAGAACGAAGGTAACTATCGTTTTGAAAAGCATAAGTTGTTTTTATACAAAGAAGATTTTGAAAAATTTGCTGACGGGCTATTAGAGGTAGTTGATTATATTAAGAAAAATCAGCCTGAACTTGAAGAGTCGGAACAAGAGTTTGTAAATGTAGAGTTCGATGATTTGAATAAATAAAAATAAAAAAAGCCGGTTAAACCGGCTTTTTTTATTTTTTATCTTTCCCACCAAAAACAGATATATGTACATATCTGTTAGGATTTTGCTTCAAATCTTCAATAAGCAAATTCAGGTTATATGTTATGTCTTGAATATTAAAGTATAATGAATCGTTATTGATTAGTTGACCGGCAGAACCCTCACCATTATTGATTTTTGCCGATATTTCTGCTAATTCAGTCAAGGTTGAATTTGCATTCATTATAGTTTCTTTAATATTTGCTGCCATTAAAGAATCGGTTAACGACGATACATTCGATAAAGTATTAGATATTTCGTGATTATTCTTTTTCAGCATAGTTGATATTGATTCAATATTAGTAAGTATTACACCAATCTTACCTTTGCCGTCGTAAACAATCGAGTCGAGATTTATAAAAGTATTTCTCATTCTTGAAATACTGGCTGATATATTTTGTTGGGTTTGTTCATTGAAAACCGAATTGACAATATTTATTGCATCTTCTAGTTCTTTCATTAAACTTTCTGCCTGATTCTTTATAGGTATCATTTGAATACTTACCATATCTTTTAGTGAGCCTTCAAAGTCAGGTTCTAGTGTGTCGCCTGTGTTATGTAATGTGTTACTTGTACCTAAAATTAATTCAATTGCTTTATTACCCATTAAATCGTTTGAGAAAATTCGGGCAGTAGTAGGTTTGGGTAACAATACTTGTTCATTAACAGTAAATTCAACAGTAAGGCTTCCACTGGTATCGGGAGTAAAGTAAATATCGGTAACACTACCTATTTTAAAACCACTTAAAAAAACAGGGCTTCCGGTTGACATTCCATCAATACGTTCATATATGGCGTAGTAGGTATTCTCTTTTTTAAATGCTCCTTTCCCTTTCAGAAAGCTTACTCCCCAAATTAAGGCGGCTATTGATAGTGTGGTAAGGATTCCAACCTTTGTAAGGGTTGATTTTATCATAATATTGTTGTTTTGTTTTCTACAATTATATAAACAGTTAATTAATGTTCCAAATATATTATTGTTTACTCATCAATACACAAACAAATCAGTATATTAACTTACCAATTTATTTGAGTGCATCGGCAATCGATATTTTTGTGTTACCCTTGAATGCAACAATAAAAGCTCCCGGAAAATCGGCTTGAATTGAGTCTTGCATTTTTTTTGCATCGTCGTATGAGTAAAATTTACCTATTGTATATTTATATGTATCATTTTCGGTATACTCGTAAAAGTCGTTATACTTGCTGAACTGAGGGTGTGTTTTTTCAATTTTCTCCGACGATGAGGTAGTTTGAATTCTGAAAACAACCCGGTTTTCATTTTGTGTTTCACCCAATTTTACATCTGCCGGTTTGTTTTTGTGTGCAGGCTCTTCAAGTGCTGCTTCAAGAGCAGTAAGCTCACTTATATATTTTTTTATTGCACGGTAAATTGCCGAAGCAATATATTCCTGCCCCTGAGTTGAGCTTAGGTAAACCTCTTCTTTTTCGTTCGATATAAAACCACACTCAACCAATACGCTGGGCATTGAAGTTAGCCATAGCACAAGGAATCCGGCTTGCTTTACACCACGGCTTTTGCGACGGGCTTTTTCGCTAAATTCCGTTTCTATATACGATGCCACCGACAAACTTTGGTTTATATTAATGTTTTGCATCATTGAAAACATAATATACGACTCTGCCGAATTAGGGTCAAAACCCTCATAATGTGTCGAGTAGTCTTCCTCAAATACAATAACCGAGTTTTCTTTCTTTGCCACTTCAAGGTTACTCTCATTTTTATGTGGTCCTATGGCAAATGTTTCAGTACCATCAGGTTTATCGCTTTTATTGGAATTTATATGAATGGAAACAAAAAGGTCGGCTTTACTGTCATTGGCTATTTTTGCCCTGTCACGTAGTGGAACAAAAGTGTCGTCTTTGCGAGTATATACTACATTAACATTATCCATATATTCGGTAAGGTATTTGCCCACAAGGAGTGAAATGTTTAAAACCAAATCTTTTTCTTTTGAAATAGCACCAATAGCTCCTGTATCCTGACCACCATGCCCGGCATCAATTACAACAGTTTTTTTCTTCTTGTTGTCGTTACAGTGAAGAGTATTTATTGTTATAATATTTATCAACAGTATAGCAAGGATAATTTTTTTACACATAATACCTGAATCCTTTAAATTTTATTAGTTTTGGAACGCATTTTGTTGAGCAACGCAAATGTATTTAAAAATTAGTATTTCCGGCTTGTCCGGAATGTTAGTTTTATAAAGTAATTGATCACAAAAATAAAATATTTCATCTGAATTGAAAACAAGATACCTCATTGCGGGCTTAATTATATATTTTACAAGTAGTACCTGGCTTATTAGTCAAAGTATTGATAAAGAGCGAGATAAAGATAGAATATCGCTAAAAAAAGATTTATTACATACTAATGGCAATACAGAGCAAACAGCCGATGTGTATTTTCAAAACGATACGTTTACTTTTGTAAATACCGGAGATACTCTATTGTCTGATTCATTGAACTCGAATGTTTCATTAGTGCAATCGGAAAAATTTATTTCCGACTCCGTTTTTTATATGGATTCTTTGGAATTTGTGCGTAAAATGAACGATACTCTTCCGAAAAAAAGCAAAACAGTTATTACCTCACAGGTTGAAACCTCGGCCGACGATTCTACAATATTTTCAATTGATGGAAAAAAAGTATTCCTGTTTGGAAATGCTAAAATAGTATATGAAGATATAACTATTGAAGCTGCTTATATTGAGGTTGATATGGATGAGGGGATAATGTATGCCGAAGGATATACCGATACTGTTACCGGAGAAATAGTAGGAGAGCCTTATTTTACACAAGGTGATCAGGCAATGAAAGCAAAAACTATTACATATAATTTGAATACCGAAAAAGGATACATAAAAGGGTTGTATACCGAGCAGGACGAAGGATATTTGCATAGTAATATCACAAAAAAATCGCCCGATAATAGTGTTAATCTTAGTCGGGGAAAATTTACTACATGTGAGCTTGAACATCCACACTTTTATTTGTCTTTGTCAAGAGCTAAAATGGTTCCCGATAAGGCAATAGTTTCAAGTTATGCATATATGGTTATTGAAGATATTCCATTATATCCAATATTTATACCATTCGGGTATTTTCCGAGTACAAGAAAAAAAGCTTCGGGTTTTATTATCCCTACATTTGGCGATGAAGAGGCCAGGGGTTTCTATTTACAGCGCGGGGGTTATTATTTTGCGTTAAGCGATTATGCCGACCTTACTCTTACCGGCGATATATATTCTAAGGGTTCGTGGCAATTGCGCGGAGCCTCGCAATATAAGCTTAGGTACAAGTACACGGGCAATGTAGATATAGGTATTTCAAAAATGGTTCTGAGCGAATTTGGCTTACCCGACTATCGCGAATCGCAAGAGTATCGTGTTGTGTGGAACCATTCGCAAGACCCCAAGGCACGACCTAACAGTAATTTTAGCGCAAGCGTAAACTTTCGCTCTATGGGCGATAACCGATACAATGAATCTACCGCCGACCAAAGACTTTCTCAAACTATTTCGTCGAGTATTTCGTACCGCAAAACATTTGCTAATACACCGTTCAGTATGACTGCTAACCTGCGTCATACCCAAAATATGCGTGACAGTACTATGACTTTAGTATTACCACAAATGACAATGAATATGTCGAGGGTATTTCCATTTAGAAAAAAAATAGCCTTAGGTAAACAAAAGTGGTATGAGAAAATAGGTGTGTCGTATACCGGTAACTATGAAAATAAGGCTACGTTTAAAGATACCCTGTTATTTAAACCTCAAATGTTAGATCAGTTTGAGTATGGTTTGAAACACAGTGTACCTATTGGTACCTCGTTTAAACTGTTAAAGTATATGAGCATAAACCCAACTATGAGTTTTACTGACCGTATGTATTTTAGGCGTGAAGTTCGCGACTATAGTACCGTTCCTGCCGATTCGTCGCAAATGTACACTTTGCGTGAAGAATCGGGGTTTTATAACCTGTATGACTTTAGTGTTGGTGTTGGTTTCAATACCAAAATATATGGTATGTATCAGTACAAAAATTCAAAGGTAAAAGCCATACGACACGTAGTAACACCGGGTATTAATTTCTCGTATCGTCCCGATTTCAGTGACGAAATATTCGGGTTCTACCTTCGTGATACTGCTGAGCGTACTGGATACTATAATCCATATATAAATAATGCAATATATGGCGTACCCGGAACTGGAAAAAGCGGTAGTGTTGGCTTTTCGCTAAATAATAATATTGAAATGAAAGTGCTAAGCAAAAAAGATACAGTTACCGGCGAAAAGAAAATTAAGCTTCTCGACGCTTTGAACTTCAGCACTTCATATAACCTAATGGCCGATTCTATGAACTGGTCGCTACTCAATATGTCGGCACGTACACGGTTGTTCAATATATTTGATATAAATATGTCGGCAACAGGCGACCCTTATGCAATTGATTCAAACGGAGTTCGTTACAATACATTTGAGTACACTAAATCGGGTAAAATAGTGAGACTGACACGCTTTACTGCATCAACCGGTATTTCATTTAAGTCAACCGATTTTAAAAATGATTCAGGTAAAGACGATGACCACGATGACGATGACCACAACCATGACAACGATCTGAACCAATTGAATAATCCGTATTACGATCCGCTTAGTCCGCATAACGACAGGGTCGATTTTAACGGATATGATTATTTTGAAATTCCTTGGAATGTAAGTATAAACTATAATGTTACTTATACCAAATCTACATTTACACCTAAAATTATACAAACAGCATCATTTAGCGGCGACTTTAGTTTAACACCTAAGTGGAAAATAAATTTCCGTTCGGGCTGGGATTTTGAAGCAAAAAAACTTTCATATACATCGTTTAACCTTTCGCGCGATTTGCACTGTTGGGTTGCTACGGTTAGTGTAATACCTTTTGGTCAGTATCAGAGTTATAATTTTACAATAGGTATAAAATCGGGAATGTTACGCGATATTAAGTATACCAAAAACAAGTCGTGGATGGATAATACTTACGGAAGGTAGAACTGTATATGTACTGATAGCGATTCTTTAGCCAAACTATGCTGTATATGTTTTAATTATTTAAATAAGTAACCCAATGAAGAAAAGAGCAGCAATAATAACAATAGGCGATGAACTGTTAATAGGGCAGGTTGTTGATACCAATTCGTCGTGGTTGGCAGCGGAGCTTACCCGTATAGGTTTTACTGTTGTTAACCATCTTTCAGTTTCTGATAAACGTGATGAAATCACCTTTGCGCTTGATACATTTTTACCCAAAACAGAGCTGATAATATTTACCGGAGGTCTTGGCCCAACAAATGATGATATTACCAAAAAGGTGCTTGCCGATTATTTTAACTCGGAACTTGTAATGAATGAGCAGGTTTTGAACGATGTAAAGGAACGTTTCAAGCAGTATGGCATTACTATGAACAGCCTGAACAATGAGCAGGCATTAGTTCCCGATAAGGCTAAAGTATTGCGTAGTAACCATGGTACAGCACCGGGTATGTGGTTTGAAAATAATGGTAATATTGTGGTAAGCGTTCCGGGCGTTCCTGCCGAAGTAAAAGGGTTGTTCAACGACCATATTCGTGAAATGGCTATTAACTATTTTTTATTACCAAAAGTAGTATACAAAACCGTTATGCTCACCGGAATAGGGGAATCTATTCTTGCCGAGAGAATTTCGCAGTGGGAAGCAAACTTGCCTGAAGGTATGTCGCTTGCGTATTTGCCTGGTATGGGTACTTTACGGTTACGTTTAGGGTTAACCTCCGACAATAAAGAACAAGCTTTACAAAGTATTCATAAACAGATAGATGCACTAATTCCATTGATTGAAGAACATATATATGGTTACGACAACATTTCGCTCGAAGAAGTAACAGGGAATCTAATTGCAGAACGAAACGGTACACTGGCCGTTGCTGAAAGTTGTACAGGTGGTACGCTTGCGCAAATGATAACTGCTATACCGGGATGTTCATCGTGGTTCAAGGGGGGTACTGTGGCTTATTCTAACCAAGCTAAAACAAATATTTTGGGTGTTGACTCTGAAGCAGTAGAGCAACATGGAGCAGTAAGCCAGATTGTAGTAGAACAAATGGCCGTGGGGGCAATAAAAGCATTCAACTCAGAGTATGCTATTGCTACTTCGGGTGTTGCAGGCCCCGGCGGAGGAACACCAAATAAGCCGGTAGGTACTGTTTGGATAGCAGTAGCAGGGCCAGACTTTTTAATATCGAAACAATTCAAATTTGGTAACGACCGTTTGCACAATATACGTCGTTCATCGCTTGCAGCTTTTAATATGATGAGGGTGGCATTGAAATAAATGAAAAAAGAGGTTGTCCAAAAAGTAACAAATATTTACTCTGTGCTAGTCAAGTAGTAAACTATTAACTATTATACTACAGTATTTTATTGTCTGTAATTTTTTGTAAATATATTCGCTAGTAACTTTTTGGACTCCCTCTTTTATAATAGGTACAAATTAATTATTTAGTATGCCCTACAGCCTTGTCGAACTCAGCTTTTTCAAGATCAAATTTCTCATCGTAATACGATAATTTCACCATATTACTCTCTCCTTTTTTATTAAAAGGTAAAGTTCCAACATGAACTACTAGTTCCTTATAATCTATAAGTTTTTGTTCATATAAAGCGTGAAGCGTATATTCTATTGTGTCGTTTGTAAACATAAAATCGCCACAGAAAAATCCGCGAACTCCCCACAACATCGACATTTGTCTAAGTAATTTCTGATCGGTTGAGAATGCATATATTTTTGCTTCCGGTCTGTGGCTAGCCAAGCGGCTTGGGTCATATATTGAGTATGTAACAGCAATAATTGCCTTTACATTCGATCCGCGTGCCATTTTGCAAGCATGAGCACAAGTCATATCGGTAACGTATGTTTCCTTATGCATTTCAGGTTCATTCTTTCTGTAATATTTATATGCGTTCTTTTCTGTGTTACAGATAATGCTTCTCATAGCCTGAATTACCTCAACAGGATATTTACCTACACTAGTTTCGCCACTCAACATAACTGCGCTGGCTCCGTCTATTACCGCATTGGCAACATCATTGGCCTCTGCTCTGGTTGGAGCAAAGTTTTCAATCATGCTCTCCATCATTTGAGTAGCAATAATTACCGGTTTAGCTTTTGCAACAGTTTTTTCAACTATCATTTTTTGCATCATAGGAACTTCGGCAAATGGTAACTCTACACCAAGGTCGCCGCGTGCTACCATTATACCGTCGGCAGCTTCTATTATTCCGTCAATTGACTCAATAGCTTCAGGCTTTTCTATTTTTGCTATCACTCTGGTATGTACTCCTGCATCGGAAATCATTTTCTTCAATGCATCCATATCTTTTGCTGAACGGACAAATGATAATGCTACCCAATCTAATTGTTGCTCTATGATAAATTTAGCATCTTCAAAATCTTTTTCTGTTAAACTAGGAAGCGAAATTTTTGTATTCGGAAGGTTTACCCCTTTTTTTGAAGAAAGTTTTCCACCATGAATAACCTTTGCTTTAACTGTATCTTTTTGATTTGTATATGTAGCTTCAAGCTTTAACTTTCCGTCATCAATAAGTATAATATCACCTATGGCAACATCTTTTGGAAATAATTCATAACTCATGTATACTTTCTCAGCTGTACCCATGCATTTTTCATTTACAAAAGCTATTTCAGCCCCTTCAATCAATTCTACTCCGTTATTTTCAACATCTCCTATTCGGAGTTTGGGCCCTTGAAGGTCACCAAGCATAGCTACATTAGTACCTAACTCATGGTTAAGCTCCAATATATTATTAATAACCTGTAAATGGTCTCGGTGACTACCGTGCGAAAAATTTAAACGGCATACATTTACCCCCGCATTAAATATCTTCTTCAATTGTTCTTTCGACGATGTAGCCGGTCCTATTGTTGCTACAATCTTTGTTTTGTTAGTGTAGTTTGGCATAAATATAAATTTTGATGTTTTGAGTTTTACAAAGTTACTATTTATTAGTATCTGTAATTACTGTAAAAATGTTTTTTGTCATAATTTGAAACATTTTTCACCCTAATTTGTAAGCAACAAAAATAACTGTTATATATAATTTATCATCGTTATTTTAAGTCATTTTTTAAATGTTGCTAACTTTGCATTATGGGAAATATGGAACAGTTTTTTGATAAGGTCGATTATAAATTATGGCTTCCTACTACGGTTAAAGAGGCAAAGCTCAGAGGCTGGGAACACTTAGATGTTGTTCTTTTTACCGGCGATGCATATATTGATCATCCATCGTTTGGTGCAGCAGTTATAGGGCGGGTTCTTGAAAGCATTGGACTCAAAGTTGCCATTGTTCCGCAACCAAACTGGCAGGACGACTTACGCGATTTTAAAAAATTCGGTACTCCCCGATTATTTTTCGGAGTAACATCGGGCAGTATGGATAGTATGGTTAACCACTACACTGCCAACAAACGCAAACGCAGCGACGATGCATACACTCCAGGCAACCGCTCCGGAGCTCGCCCCGACTATGCCACTACCATTTATACAAATATTTTAAAAGCCATTTTTCCTGATACTCCTGTAATTATTGGTGGTATTGAAGCCTCGCTTCGCCGGCTTGCTCACTACGACTATTGGAGCAATACCCTTAAACCCTCAATTTTACATGAAGCTAAAGCCGATTTGCTGGTTTATGGAATGGGTGAAAAACCAATAAAAGAGATAGTGCAACTGCTTGAACAAGGGGTACATATAAGCAAAATACAAACTATATACCAAACAGCATTCCGCCTTTCGGCAAATGAAGAGCCTCAAAATATTCAAAATGCTAAAAACATTGAGCTTTCTTCATTTAACGAATGTTCAAAAGACAAAACAAAGCACGCATATAATTTTAAAATAATTGAAGAGGAATCGAATAAATATATTTCAAACCGGATAATTCAATACAATGGCAATGAAAAAATAGTGGTTAATCCATCGAATCCTCCACTAACAGAGTGTGAAATGGATTCAATATTCGACCTCCCTTACACACGTTTACCACATCCTAAATATCATAAAAAGGCTCCTATTCCGGCTTATGAAATGATTCGGCATTCGGTAAACAGCCACCGCGGATGCTTTGGAGGATGTAGTTTTTGTACCATCTCTGCACATCAAGGAAAATTTGTAAGCAGCCGCAGTAAAGAGTCAATACTCAATGAACTGAAAAAAGTAACCACTATGCCCGACTTTAAAGGTTATATATCTGATATTGGAGGGCCATCGGCCAATATGTGGCAAATGAAAGGTATAGTAGAAGATGTGTGTAGAACCTGCAAACGCTCTTCGTGTTTGTTCCCCAAAGTATGCCCTAACCTAAATACCGACCATACCCCAATTACTGAACTATACCGTGAAGCAAGAAATATTTCAGTAATTAAAAAAGCTTTTGTAGGCTCCGGTATCCGATACGATTACCTTGACCATCAGGAAGAAGAGAGAAGCAATTTTACCCAATATATAACTGAAATAATTAAACATCATGTTTCAGGCAGACTTAAAATAGCACCGGAGCATACATCGCCTAAGGTGTTAAGGCTTATGCGAAAACCGGGTGTCGAGTTATTTGAAAAATTCTCACGAATATTCAATAAGGTGAACAATGAAAGTGGCTTAAAACAACAACTTATACCATACTTTATTTCAAGCCATCCCGATTGTAGCGAAGAAGATATGGCTGAACTTGCCGTAAAAACCAAACACATGAATTTCAGGCTGGAGCAGGTTCAAGATTTTACTCCTACCCCTATGACTCTTGCAACGGTAATATATTACTCAGGAATAAACCCGTACACTAACGAGAAAGTATTTACTGCTAAATCGCAAAATGAAAAACTCAATCAGAAACAATACTTCTTTTGGTACAAACCGGAAGAGAGAAAAAGTATTAAACAGAGGCTAACTCAAATAAACAGACCTGACCTTATTAACGAACTTTTTAAAAAACAATAATATGAACAGTAACGCAATTGCCGGCATTAGTGTTATAGTATTTACATATACACTTATGTCGTGGGCTTTAGGCAAATACCTAAACAAAAAGAAAGAACCAAAGACTACGGAATTAAAAAATTTCCTGTCAGGAGCATGGGTAATAGGTATCTTTATTGCTTTGGGTTTTATAATTTCATACTTCAGTTAAAAAAAAACCGACCCTAAATTGAGTCGGTTTGTATTATCATTTATATAAAACTATTTTTCTTTATATATCAAAAAATATTTGCGGGTTAAATCAGCAACTCCTTAACTCTAGTAAATTTCAGCTCTTTTACCCTTCAAACTATCATCGGTTAAATAATCTTCAAACACCATAAGCTTATCGATTTGACCTTTAGGACCTATTTCTATAATACGGTTACATACAGTATTTATAAACTGGTGGTCATGCGATGCCATAATTACCTGTCCGGGATAGTTTACAAGGTTGTTGTTAAACGCCTGTATTGATTCCATATCCAGGTGGTTGGTAGGGTGATCAAGTATCAACGTATTGGCATACGAAAGCATCATTTTTGCAATCATACATCGTACTTTTTCACCTCCCGACAGAACGTTACATTTTTTATAAACATCTTCACCGCTAAATAGCATTTTACCTAAGTGACCGCGAAGCGTTGCTTCAAGTGAATCTTCAGAGTAAGGAGCTATCCAATCGAGCAAGTTAACCGGCTTTTGAAAATACTCACTGTTATCCATTGGCAGGTAAGCATGAGTAATGGTTTGTCCCCATGAGAATTTTCCGCCATCAGCCTTTAAGCGACCGTTCAAAATTTCAAACAGCGCAGTCATAGCACGGTTATCTTTTGAGTGGAATATTATTTTGTCGCCTTTTTCAACGTTGAATGTGAGGTTTTTAAAAAGAACTTCACCATCGATACTTGCAGTCAGATTCTCTACCTCAAGTACCACATTGCCGGCTTCACGCTCCTGCTGAAAAATAATTCCCGGATATCGACGAGTAGATGGCTGAATAGCTTCTACATTAAGCTTTTCAAGCATTTTTTTGCGACTTGTGGTTTGCTTTGCTTTAGCAACATTGGCACTAAAACGGCTAATAAACTCTTGAAGCTCTTTTTTCTTCTCCTCGGCTTTTTTGTTTTGTTGAGCAAGTTGGCGTGCTGCAAGTTGGCTACTTTCGTACCAGAATGAGTAGTTACCGGCAAATGTCTGAATCTTACCGCGGTCTATATCAAGTATGTCGGTACATACATTATCTAAAAAGTGACGGTCGTGCGATACAACAATAACCGTGTTTTCAAAATTATTCAAATAGTTTTCTAACCAAAGAACTGTTTCCAGGTCAAGGTCGTTGGTAGGCTCATCGAGTAAAAGGTTATCGGGATTACCAAATAGTGCCTGCGCTAAAAGAACTTTTACTTTTAACTTCGATTCCAGTTCTTTCATTGGCTTTTCATGAAACTCCTCTTTTATACCAAGTCCGCTAAGTAGCATTGCTGCATCGCTCTCGGCATTCCAGCCATCCATTTCAGCAAAACGCTCCTCTAATTCGGCAGCTTTTATACCATCGGTTTCGTCAAAGTCGGGTTTCATATACAGTGCATCTTTCTCCTGCATTATGCTGTATAATTCACTATTGCCCATAATAACAGATTGCAGTACAGTGTATTCATCGTATGCATTGTGATCCTGCTTTAAAACAGAAAGACGCTCACCCGACCCCATTTCAATAGTACCCGTAGTAGAATCGAGATTACCCGAAAGTATACGTAGAAATGTTGATTTTCCTGCACCGTTTGCTCCAATTACACCATAGCAATTGCCGGGAGTAAATTTCACATTAACTTCTGAAAATAATGGCTTTTTATCAAACTGAATAGAAAGATTTGATACTGTTATCATTTTATTTTTATTTAAGTTTTTGAGAGCGCAAAACTAGTAAATAAATGTATAACCCCAATTAGTTATTAAGCAATTTATTATGAGTTATTAATTAGCTGTAACAATGACTAATTAGCAACAGAGAAAAGAAATGTTACATTTGTGTCGATTTAGTGATTGTACGATGAATAAGAATTTAGAAAAACTAAGATACAGACTTCTGGAAGAAGGGGGATGGCCAAAACCATATATGTTTAAATTTATAGTTCCCAATGAAAGTGGCAAGGTTGATAAAGTGAAAATATTATTACCACAAAACTGTAATTTATCGTTTAAGCATACTGCAAACCTGAAATATGTTTCTATTACCTGCGTTGCCTTAATGGCAAATGCCGATGATGTTATTGATGTAACCGAAAATGTATGCAAAATTGATGGAGTTATTCCGCTTTAATATTGTAAGCTTTTTGATTATTAGGTGGTACTGAATGGTTGTTATTCTATAATTCTTTTCTTCAATAGTTTCTCTAGTTCATACATCTCATCGCGTAGGCGTGCAGCTTCCATAAAGTCCATTTTTCCGGCAGCTTGTTCCATCTGTTTTTTTGTTTTGTCAATAGCTTTTTTAATTTGTTCCTGAGTCATATATGCTACAACAGGGTCGGCAGCAATATCAATTTTCTCTTTTCCGGAGTATCCCTTTTCATAATTAGTTTCGTTATTATCGTTGCTAACCATGCTTCGCTGAGCTTTTTTAATTTGTTGGGGGGTAATATTATTCTCTTCATTATATTTAAACTGTTTTTCTCTGCGACGGTTTGTTTCATCAATTGTCCGTTGCATTGAACCTGTTATTTTATCGGCGTACATTATTACTTTTCCGTTAATGTTGCGTGCCGCACGTCCGGCAGTTTGGGTTAGTGAACGTTCGGAACGGAGAAATCCTTCTTTGTCGGCATCGAGAATGGCAACCAAAGAAACCTCGGGTAAATCAAGACCTTCACGCAGCAGGTTAACTCCCACAAGAACATCGAACAGACCCTTGCGAAGGTTTTCCATTATTTCAACCCTTTCTAAAGTGTCAACATCGCTGTGTATGTAGTTACTTCTAATATTAAGCTTTTGAAGATATTTATCTAACTCTTCGGCCATGCGCTTGGTTAATGTTGTAACAAGAATACGTTCTTCACGTTCTATTCTGTTGTATATTTCAGCAACTAAATCATCTATTTGATTTAAGCTTGGGCGAACATCAATTGCAGGGTCGAGTAATCCGGTAGGTCGAATTACCTGTTCCGCAACAACGCCACCGCTTTTTTCCAATTCAAAATCGGCCGGGGTTGCACTTACGTAAATAGTTTGTTTGGTAAGAGCATCAAATTCATCGAATTTTAAAGGGCGGTTGTCCATGGCAGCAGGTAATCGGAACCCATATTCCACAAGAGTCTCTTTTCTTGAGCGATCACCACCATACATAGCTCTGATTTGTGGAATTGTTACATGGCTTTCGTCAATTATTGTAACAAAATCATTAGGAAAATAATCGAGTAAACAGAATGGGCGGGTACCTGCATCGCGCCCATCGAAATAGCGGGAATAATTTTCAATGCCCGGACAGTAACCAAGCTCACGTATCATTTCAAGATCATAGTTAACTCGCTCATTTATACGCTTTGCTTCGTAGTGTTTACCTATACTTTTATAAAAATCTATTTGCTTTACCAAGTCGTCCTGAATATGTGATATGGCTTTTAAAATACGCTCCTGGGTTGTAACAAAAATATTGGCAGGATAAATTAATCCTTGTTCCATTTCATCAATTATTCGCCCGGTTAATGGGTCGAAAGAGTGTATTTCTTCTATTTCATCGCCCCAAAAAATGATTTTGTATGCAACATCGCCATAGGCTAAAAAAACATCAACAGTATCGCCTTTTACCCTGAAATTCCCGCGTTGAAAATCTATTTCGTTTCTGCTATACAGAGCTTCAACCAGTTTGCGCAGGAATTTATTTCTTCCTATTTCATCGCCTTTTTTTATGGCTATACTATTGGCATGAAAATCTTCGGGATTACCAATACCATATAGGCATGAAACCGATGATACAACAATAACATCGCGACGCCCCGATAGTAGTGAAGAAGTGGTTCTTAACCGGAGTTTTTCTATTTCATCGTTAATGCTAAGGTCTTTTTCTATATATGTATCGGTTACAGGTAAATAAGCTTCGGGCTGATAATAATCGTAGTATGAAACGAAGTATTCAACCGCATTGTTGGGAAAAAAGTCTTTGAACTCAGTATATAACTGAGCTGCAAGTGTTTTGTTATGGCTAAGAATAAGAGCCGGACGTTGAACTTTTTCTAATACATTTGCTATTGAAAATGTTTTTCCCGAACCGGTTACTCCAAGTAATACCTGACTGTCGATGCCTTGTTCTATTCCTTCGGCAAGTTGCTTTATAGCACCTGGCTGATCGCCGGTGGGTTTAAATGGAGATTCTATCTTTAAGTCCATATCTTTTTCTGTGCGTTAGTTATTACAAAACTAATGAAAAAGGAGGAGAGTGTTGATAGGTTTTTTGTTTCAAGTTTTATGATAAATGAGTAGTTTCTTATTTAAAATCAGACTTTATTTTTTAAATATTAAAATTCAATACCTGAGTTAATAGTTCTGAATTTTATTCCAGGCGATTATCCTACTTCGCTAAGTCTTTCAAGTAGTTGATAACTAATTATTTCCAGGTTTTTGCCATCAATTTTTACAATTTTGTCATTGTGAAATTCTTTAAGAATCCTTATAGCACTTTCGGTAGACATACCGCAAAAGTCGGCTAAGTCTTTTCTGGTTATAAGCATATTGAATTTGTCAGACTTGTATACATCGCGCGATAAGTGAAGAATAGCATCGGAAATACGACCGTGAAGTTGTTTCTGGGTTAGGCTTATTAGGCGATTAAAAAACTGAACCTGATTTTTATTTACTTGTTCAATTATTTTTTGACCAAAATGACTACTCTCTTTTATAATTTCTGAAAGTATTTGAGTGTCGATAGAGTATACTGTTGCACCTTCAATAGCAGCTGCCGAATAGTTAAAAATACCGTTATTGTATAGCGATGATAATCCAATAAACTCGCCCGGTTGTGTGAATTTTAGAATAAGGTTTTTATCGTTATGTTCTTTATAAACTTTTAAAAGCCCTTTGGTAAGAAATATTATTTGAGAAGCAAAACCTCCTTGTTTACAGAGTATTTCGTTCTTATTATAGTTTAATTTTACCTGACTTAACGCAATTTTTTGAAGTAATTCGTCTGAAAGATCATCAAGCCATGGTGAAAATTCATTTTTAACTGTTTTAATATCCATAGTTTAGTAATAGGACAAGCATTCATTGATGTATATCATAAATAAAACAAACGACATACGATTTTACGATTTGAAAATACATATTACTTTTTAAAATTGAAAATTTTGATTGTATTTAATTGTAATAATTTTAAGTTTGCATCGGGAAACTACGATTTTGACTGAAAATAAAACTTATATTTTTTATTAATTAATCAATAATTTTATATAGATTTAATTATTGAAAGCAATAAGCTAAACATAAAGGAATGGAAAACAAACTGATTAATATTTTATTGGTAGACGATTCTACAACAAATAATTTGCTGCTGGAGAGTGCATTGCGACATATGAATTTTCAAATTACAACTGCAACTTCGGGCGAAGAAGCATTGAAGTTTATGAGAAAGAAAAAATATAGTTTGGTGTTTCTTGATGTTATGATGCCGGGACTATCGGGTTATGAGGTACTTGCTAAAATGAACGAGGAGAAATTGATAGAGAATACGTCGGTAATAATGGTAACAGCAAGAAGTAAAACAGAGGAGGAGAAAAAGGCTTTGGAAATGGGAGCAATAGTCTATTATGAGAAACCACTTGACTTACCAACATTAATTGAAAATGTGCGAGAATTGTCCAAGTAGATATTGTTATACTATAATAAAGAAAGCTATCCAAAAGGGTAGCTTTTTTTGCATATACATAAATGCTAAAATGATTGTATAACAAAAATAATGAGTTGGAATAGTGTTTTGTTTAGTTATTGTACATTTACTTAATTCACTATAAAAATAATACTACAAAATATAGTGTTTACTATTACATGAAGTAGCTATTGTAGCATAAAGTGGTAGGTGATAGTGCCAATTTGCTGTGCGGGAGCATCTTTGTTTATGTCGAAGCGTGCTTTCATAGCAGCATTGTATGCCGATTGGTGTAATTGCTTGTCGGATGTTGTAGTACCTTTAACACCGGCACGTGCACTTATTACATTGCCATTTTGGTCAACTTTAACTTCAACTACAACTTTACCTTCGGCCTGAGCTGTGTATACGGGTTTAGGAAGAGCTTTGGGGTTTCTGCCTGTGAGGTTAAATGAAATGCCGTTTCCTCCACCCGAACCTCCTATTCTGTTTTGAGAATTAATATCGCCATCGGGGCTTCCCTGATTACCTGGTTTACCTGTAACACCTTCGCCGGTATCATCACCGTTAGGATTTTGTCCGCCAAAGGCATTTTTAGTAAGGGTTTCAATTTCTTTTTTTTCAGCTTCTTCTTGTAAGCGTTTTTGTTCTGCTATACGTTGTTTTTCAAGCTCTTCAAGTCGTTTTTTTTCAGCTTCCTGCTCTTTTTTTATTCTTTCAGCTTCTTGTTTGCGTTCTTTTTCTTTGCGTTTTTGTTGCTCAATAGCGGCTGTTTGGTCGTAATTTTGACTTAAAACCTCTTCTTCGTTAGTTTCCGATTGGGTAGGAGTGGGAGGTGTTGCAACGGGTTCGGGAACCGATTCTTGGGGGGTAGGTTCAGGTGTAGGACGTGGCTCAACAGCTCCAGAACCGAAGTCGGTTGTACCAAAATTTATAAGAATACCTTCTTCTTCATGAGGTATTTCAAAGGAAAAACCAAATAAGAACAATAAGCCGGTAAAGGTTAATAAAAAAATTATTGAACTTATTATTCCGAATCGTTGCTCTTTGGTTATGTTCATTTGTCTATAAACGTTATTATTATATAACTACCTACTTTAACGGTCGAGTTGCCAAAATTAAACGGTATTCGTTGTTTTTGGCAATATTCATAACTTTCACAACGTGTTCCATTTCAACGCTTTGGTCAACATGAAGTGATATAGTAGGGTGTTCGGGGTCAACGGCATTTTTAATTGATTTTTGAACCTGAGCTATCAAAGTAGCTTCGAGGTTTTCAAAATCTACGTATTTTCCTTCTATTGCAAAACGTAGGTCTTCTGTTATGGAGATGGTAGTAATGGGTTTTGAAGCCATGGTTTGATTATTGCTTTGAGGTAATAGCAGTTTAAGTGCATTTGGTGCAATAAGTGTTGAAGTTACCATAAAGAATATTAGAAGTAGAAATACAATATCGGTCATACTGCTCATTGAGAAGTCAGCACTTACTTTCGATTGTCGTTTTAATCCCATAATTAATAGTATTATTTCGATTAAATTATGATGCAGGTTCGTTGAGTAAGTCCATAAACTCAGTAGTTCTGGCTTCTAATTTATGTACAACTTTATCGACACTTGAAACTAAATAATTGTAGGCAAAGTATGCCATAATACCAACTACTAAGCCGCCAACAGTTGTTACCATAGCTGTATAAATACCACCCGATAATAGTGAAACATCTATATTATTACCGGCTTGTGACATATCGTAAAAGGCACGTATCATGCCAATAACAGTTCCAAGGAAACCAATCATGGGTGCACCTCCTGAAATAGTGGCAAGTGTTGCAAGGTTCTTTTCCAGTTTACCTATTTCTATGTTGCCGGTATTTTCAATAGTGGTATTAATATCGTTCAGAGGTCGGCCAAGGCGGCTTATCCCTTTTTCAATCATTCGTGCAACAGGGTTGTTGGCCGATTGGCACAGGGCAGTAGCCGATTCTATTTTACCGTTGTGAATATAGTCTTTTATGCGATTCATAAAGTTGGTATCTTCTTTTGAAGCATTTTTAATAGCCTTGTATCGCTCAAAAAATATGTATATGGCTATTACAAACAAAACGCCAAGTATTGCCATTACCCATCCGCCTTTTATTGCAAGGTCTATTGCTGAAATTGATTGTTGTGTAACTATTTCTTCTGTTACCTGAGGTGTTTGGTTCAAAGTTATTTGCAAAATAGTGGTAATCATATTGTATAAATATTGATTATTAAAACTTAAAGTATAACGGTTTTATATATAAAGTATTATAAAACCGCTCAAATATAAAAAAAAGCCGGAGGTTTTTATAACCGCCGGCTCATTATATTTATTTGTATGCTTAATTACATAGTTTAGTGCCCCGATACAGCTTCAACAGCAGGTAAGTGTAGTTCCGGGAACGACATGAAGGAAGTAAGCCATTCGTGAACTTCGGGCATATAGTAGGTTGCTGCTAAACCGGTAAGAGTCATAATAATGGTGTATGGTAATGCCAGTTTAACCATTTCAATATATGACAAGCGAATAAGTGGAGCTAACGACGAAGTAAGCAGGAATAAAAAGGCTGCCTGACCATTTGGAGTGGCTACACTAGGTATGTTGGTGCCTGTATTGATAGCAACGGCTAACTGCTCAAATTGCTCAGGTGTAAGGTTGTAATTTCCTGAAAGGTAAGCAGCTTTTGTTTCTGAAATATAAACAGTTGCAACAAATACGTTGTCGCTTATCATAGAAAGCATACCATTGGCAAGGTAGTATGCCACAAGCTGGTTTTTACCTTCAAGCGATAGTACAAATTTTATTACAGGTTGAAATAAGTGTTGGTCGTGAATAACGGCAACTATTGAAAAGAATACAACTAAAAGAGCAGTAAACGGAAGGGCTTCTGTAAAAGCATGACCTATTTGATGTTCTTCAGTAACGCCGGTTAATGCTGTTAGAAGAACAATAACAGAAAGACCAATAATACCTACTTCGGCAAGGTGAAGAGCTAATGCAAATATTAGCCAAATACCAATTACTGATTGTGAAATTAGTTTTGCTCTGAAAGCAGGGGTCATGGCTGCGTCTTGTTGGTCAACTGTCTTTTTTAATATGTTATAAACACTTTTTGGTATTTGATAGCCGTAACCAAATATTTTGAACTTTTCCAAAAGCATTGCAGTTAAAAGTCCAATTATTAAAACAGGCATAGAAACAGGAAGAATCCATTTGAAAAAGTCGGCAAAGTGCCAGCCCATTTCATGGCCAATAAGCAGGTTTTGAGGTTCACCAACCAAAGTGCAAACACCACCCAATGCTGTACCTACGGCAGCGTGCATCATAATGTTTCTCAAATAACCGCGAAATTGGTCAAGGTCATTTCTGAAATTACCATTTGAACTATTGTTGTAGTCTTCAATACCGCTTAGTTGGCTAATTTCTTTATTATAAATATTATAAAAGCCATAAGCTACTGCTATTACTACTGCGGTTACAGTTAAAGCATCAAGGAAAGCCGATAAAAAAGCTCCCATAAATGAAAAAAGGAGTGCAATTACTATTTTACTTTTTACTTTTACTACTAAACGGGTAAATGCATAGTGAAGAAGGTCTTTCATGAAATGAATACCGGCAACCATGAACATTAAGAGCAGAATAACCGGAAAGTTGTGAATAGTTTCGGCATAAACTGATTGTGGCGTTGTCATATTCATAACTACAGCTTCTAAAGCAAGTAAACCACCCGGAGCAAGCGGATAACACTTTAGTGCCATAGCCAGAGTGAAAATAAACTCGGCAATTAATACCCAACCGGTAATAAATGGACCGGCGGTAATAAGTAGGAGAGGGTTGATAATAAGGAATACTAATAAAGTGGTTTTGTACCATTTGGGAGAGTTGCCAAAAAGGTTTGTCCCCATTGACCTTAGAATTGAGGTAGCCATATGTTTTTAATGTTTATAATGATTTTTAAAAAAAGCAAACAAATATAACAACCTTATTGTATTGAGAGCAATATAAGTTGTGTTAATTAATTATTGTTCATCGGGCTCGTTTTTTATCTCAATATCTTCGGGCTTTACAGCGAAACTTTTCCGAAACATTTTTTGCATTAGCTGGTCAAATGTGCTGAATTCGTCGGTGTAGAATATACCAAGTCCCTGAGTGTATGCTACATCGGTATTATATATATAATCGTTATTAGCTTTGTTAAATGCAGTAAGCCTGATATTCCCTTTTTTATTGAGTTTAAGTTCTACCTGAAAGTCGGTTGTATATGTTTGAGTATTATTAGTATTGATATTTTCATTACTGTTGGCATTGTATCCGAAGTTACCGTTTACTGAAATACGGTCGTCCCAAAATGTTGTAGATAAGGCCAGTTCTACTTCACGTTCCGATACTTCATCGCCCGGACGGTATTTTATCCCCATATCTATATCGCTGGTAATTTGTGAAAGCCAACTGCTCAACTGG
Source organism: Bacteroidota bacterium (assembly GCA_003250355.1). Lineage (GTDB taxonomy): Bacteria > Bacteroidota > Bacteroidia > Bacteroidales > SZUA-534 > SZUA-534. The sequence continues at coordinate 102,605 of QKGS01000087.1, read as the reverse complement.
TTCGATAATAATTCACTGGCAGTTGTTGCACCAAAGTTGCCCGATGTATTTTGTTCATTGTTTTGGGTTAATCCGGGAAGTGGGCTGAATTTATTTAGCAGTAGAAGCGAGATAACTTGTTTATTGATTTCATCGGGGGGCAAACTGTTTATTTGGTTTACTGTTTCATCGTTGGTTGTTGTGGGTACATTTACTTCAAACTTTATATCGGGGTTATTAAGGGTATTGCTCATAATAAGGTGGCAGTCAACAGGTATTTTGTTCTGTTTGTCGTCTTCATTAAGTGTAAGGTCGTAAAGCGATACCCGGCGCACTTTATATACGGCATCTATGTCAATGTTAGCTTCTTCGGGGTTACCTGTCCAACTTACAGTACTTCCTTGCTCTATCTCAAGTTTTTTGTTTATAACACCTTGTATGGTGAACATGAAGTTTCCATTGTAAATTACAAAATCGCCAAACATATTAAAATCGTTTCCTACCGATTCCATTGTTATTTCGGCATTTCCTGAAGCACTAAGGTAATCGCCGTATTGCGGGTCAAACATAATTCTTATTTCAGCATCGGGTGTTACTGTAAGGTCTAATCTTATTTTAGTGTGATAAATAATTTTATCGGTGTATGTTGTTTTATTTTCGGGTTTATTGAGTCTATCTTCGGGGGTTATAAATTCAATAAAATCATTTTCTTTTATGTCGCTCTTACCTTCCAAAGGTATGTTTAATATGGAGTTCTTTAGAGTTGATGCAGATATCTTTATTTCTGTATCATAAATAGAACCATTAATACTTACAATACCGCTTCCATAACCTTTTCCATAATATCGCGGATGATGTGAGTAGTTTGTATTTAGTCCTATGATTTTTCCGGTGCTAATTCGTAAACCTAAATAGTAATCTTTGAATTTTGAATGCGATACTTCACCGTTCATAATAGCTATATTTTTTTCCTCATCGTAAACATTTATCTTGTTGAATAGTATTTTATTTTTTGAAAAATATATAGTATCGAGCAGTGAATAGTTAACATTTGTTGGTTTTACAGTAATGTTTTTGAAATCGGAATATAAATATCCTTCCCAATCGGGGCTAGGTAATATACCTTTAACATGGAGTTTTCCATTTCCTTTGCCATCAATGTTTATGAGTGTGGGGTTAAGGAATGCCTCTAAAAATGTTAAGTTCAGATTGTTAAATTCAAATTTGCAATCGATATTATTAGTAGCAGGTGTAATACTTCCGGAAAATAAGAAGCTTGTATCATTACCTTCATGAGTATTGCCCGATATAAGCAGATTATTGTTATTGGCATCCCATATACTGTTCAATTCTGTATTACCAAACAATTTATCATTTATAGTAAGGTTGTCGATATACAGGTCGAGGTTTAGTTTTTTGTCTATTGCAAAGTTTTTAATAGTACTGTTACCATTAATATTTCCCCCTAGCTGTAATTTTTCTTTTTGAAGTATTGCATTAATATAACTCAGGTTAACATTAACCAAATTAATGCTAATACTGTCGTTGGGATTATTTGATATTCTTCCGTTAATGTTGAGTAGCGACCAGTCGTTTTTAAAGTTTATATTATTAAGAGTTATGCCCGATGTGTCATATATAATTTTGCTTTCAGAAAGTTGCCAAACAGTATCCTGATAAATTAAATCGGACTTATATATGTTCATTTCTATTTGTTGGTTGTTGAATGCAAATAGTGAGTGTATGTTGCCGCTATATGTTTTTTGCAGCCAGTTGCTCCAGTTGAAATATGTATTTATGGTGTCTTTTGAAACAATAGCTGAGAATTTTATATTGTCAATACTGTTTTTATTGGTATAAATGAACTTGTCGGCAGACATATTAATATAAAACGAGCTATCGATATTTTGCGAAAGCAGTTCAAAACTTTCTATTTCTTTGTCTTTGTATCTGAAATTATGAACCAAAACTCTTGACCAAAGTTTCTTTTCAATAGCATTATACTCCCCCTCAATATATGAACCCGATGAAATACTTATTTCAGGGAAAAATATTTCGGTAATGGGTTGCGGATAATCGGCTCTTATAAAAAACTGAAACCTGCTTACAGTATCGTTATGCGAGGGGCTGCCGAACTGAGATGGTAAATAATAATGTGAAAATTCTTTAACACCGTCAATTAACCGAATTAGGTTTATATTACCCTGAAACTGAGCATTTATATATTCCGATTCTATTTTAATATCTCTGATACCGTATGTGTAGCCCGATGTTAATTTAATTGAATCGGTTGCAAAGTATGTGCTGTCATATGAGTAAAAAATATCTGACATACTAAGCTCTCCTTCAAAGTTCTTATAGTCATTGCCTGTGAAATCGGCCTTTATATTCATTGAAATATCGGAGTTCTCTTTAAAACGTTTTACTCCCAAAGCATTCATGTTTGCAGTATATATGTTCGATGTAAAGTGATATTCGGGAATGCTGTCGAATAATGCAGTACCTTGTATATCGAGTCTTAGTCTGGAATCGAACGACGATAAACGACCTGTAAATGTTTTGCCGTTAATTTTTCCCTTCACATTTAGTGAATCTAATAGTAGGTCATTGTAATTTATTCCTTTCAAACCACCTGAAATGTCAATATTGAACCCTTTGTCTTTTGAGTAATTACCATTGGCAGAGAGCAATATATTGGCTTTAGCTTTATTGTTGTTCAATATACCTTTGGGTAGCCTTAAAGGTGTAGCTTGCAAATACCCGTTTATATTGTATTCGCTTTTATTGTTAGCTGTAATAACAGCTTTTGTAAAAATATCGCCATGTCGGCTTGTAATAGTTCCTTCGTTTGAAATGTAACTATTGGCATATTTAATTTTTCCATTATAGCTTATGTTGTTGTAATTTTTTAATTGCATAGGTAATGTTAAGCCTAGGCTGTCGGCCAAATGTTGGTATTTTTGGAATATTATATCGGGTTTTACGGTAATGTTATTTACAAATAGTTCAGTAGTGTCGTTTGTTTTGTATGGAAAGTTGAAGTTTAAATCAGCTAATAGGTAATTGTCAATTTTAATTACTGCCGATTTTCCAAAAACAGCCGTCTCCGATATGGCAAATATTCCTGAAATATCTATTGGGTCAGTAATTAAACCCATGTTATTGTTAAAATACTTAAAGTCAGAAGGGATAAAGTAAGACTCATTAATACTTGCTTTGCAGGTAAATTTTGTTCTATCGTCGTGATTTTGGCTTAGAAATATACTTTCAATATTTATATATGAGTTGTTTGCACTTAATTCAGTTTCGGTGATATTGACATTATTTTTGCTTAAAACAATATTCGATGAAAGGTTTTTGATATTAACACCTGTATTTGTGTTACAGTTAAGCTCGGGTATTTTGAACGATATTACACCATTGTGTAATGAAAATGAGCGGAGTTTTGAGTAAAGGTTTGAAACTTGAATAATATTTCCATTATGGGGAGAGTATACAATATTGATATTTTTAAACGTAACATACATACAGTTCATATTTAATCCAATAGAACTATCTTGTTTAATATTTTCGGTTAAGTAACTATAGTTAAATGAGTTTTCATCTATAGCAATAATATTAGCTTTAGCTTTTTCAATTTTAATTTTTGAAAGGTCTAAATTAAGTGAGTTAATATTGAATTTTTTAAAACCTACCGACAGTTCATTAATATAAATAAGCGTGTCGTTTGTATTGTCTGGTATTAGTAATTCTTTTATTATCAGCCTTTTAGTAATAGTAAAGCGAGCTTTGCCAACTTTTATGTCGGCACCGGTTCGTTCCGAAAGTATTTTTATAACCTTATTTGTAATAATGTTTTGAACAGGAGGGGTTCTTAATCCGGCCCATATAATTAGAATAATTCCAAAAAAGAAAAGAATTATTATTGCCAATATTTTCCCTGTTTTTTTAATATTTTTGCAGTTTTAAAGGGTGTACTGTTAACTATTTTGCAAAATTAATTTTTTGTAAATAAAAACAGTGCCACAGTAATAAAAAAGCACATAAAATATATAACAATGAGCATTAATATATTGGGGATAGAGTCATCGTGCGACGATACTTCGGCATCGGTGTTGAGCGACGGAGTTATACTTTCAAATATAATAGCCAATCAGTCGGTTCATATTAAGTATGGTGGTGTAGTGCCCGAATTGGCATCGAGAGCGCACCAGCAAAATATAATTCCGGTGGTTGATGCAGCTATAAAGGAGGCCGGTTTAACAAATGAAGATATAACGGCAGTGGCTTTTACCCGTGGTCCGGGCTTACTTGGCTCGTTGCTTGTGGGAACATCGTTTGCAAAAGGTTTTTCGCTTGCACAAGGTATTCCTATGGTTGAAGTAAACCATTTGCATGGCCATGTTTTAGCACATTTTGTTAAAGAATCGCCCGATGATGATAATCAGCCCAAATTTCCGTTTTTGTGCTTATTGGTATCGGGAGGACACAGTCAGATAATAGTTGTGAAAAGCCATTTGGAAATGGAAGTGATAGGTAATACTATTGACGATGCTGCCGGTGAAGCTTTCGATAAATGTGCCAAAGTTATGGATTTGCCATATCCTGGAGGACCGGTGGTCGATAAACTTGCTAAAGAGGGTAATCCTGATGCAATTAAGTTTAATAAACCACGGATTGACGGTTACGACTTTAGCTTTAGTGGCTTGAAAACAAGTTTTCTTTACCATTTGCGCGACAAGCTAAAAACTGACCCCGATTATATTAGTAAAAATAAGGAAGACCTTTGTGCTTCGCTGCAAAAAACTATTATTGACATTCTAATGGATAAGCTCCACAAAGCGTCGGTTGATTTGGGAATAAAAGAAATAGCCGTAGCAGGAGGAGTATCTGCCAATTCAGGGTTACGTAATGCTTTAATTGAATATGGCGAAAAGCACAATGTAAAAATGCATATTCCTAAATTTGCATATACTACCGACAATGCCGCAATGATAGCTATTACAGGCCATTATAAGTATTTGAAAGGTGAATTTGCTTCACAAGATTGTACCCCTTTAGCCAGATTTGGAGTGTAAGGTAAAAACGAATGTTAAACTAATAAGTCAAAAGCCGTTTCTATGAATAACTTAGAACCTATAACTTATAACCTCCAACCTCCATTAGCATTTTTTACCTTTAAGTGAACTTTTTTCGCGTACACTTATTTCGGCTTTGTTAAGTACGGTGCTAAATGGTTCTACAGAGTGAGTTAGCCAAACATTACCCCCAATTACAGAATCGTGTCCAACTACTGTTTCACCTCCAAGTATAGTTGAACCGGCATAAATTGTAACATTATCTTCAATAGACGGGTGACGTTTTTTGCAAGCATCTTCTTTACGAACACTTAATGCTCCTAAAGTAACCCCCTGATATATTTTTACATTTTTACCAATAATTGCAGTTTCACCTATAACAACTCCAGTTCCGTGGTCAATGCAAAAACCAAGGTCAATATTAGCACCCGGGTGTATATCAATACCTGTACGTTGGTGAGCATATTCGGTAAATAAGCGTGGTAATATAGGTACACGAAGGCAGTGGAATACATTGGCTATTCGGTATATGCATATAGCATAAAAACCGGGATAACTTACAATAACCTCTTCGAGCGACTCGGCTGCCGGGTCGCCTTCAAATATGGCATTCGCATCGCTCAATATTCTGTCGTATGCTTGTGGTAGGAGTTCTAAAAAATGGTTGGTAAGCTTTTGTGCTTCTTCAAGGCTATATCCTGTTTCCATTAGTGTTTCACGAACCATTATCGACAATCTATCGTAACAGTTTTGTATTGAGCAACCTTGTCGGTTACTAAATATAGGAAACAGAAAATCAATTATTTCCAGTAATAATTTATGGCTTTGGTCGAGGCGTGGAACTTTTCCCTCTGCATTTTTACGGAACTGTCCCAGTTTATGAAAAAAATCGTCGTTATTCATTGGTATATGTTTTATGCAAAATTACTATCTTATAAGGAACAGAAGCTATAATTTGTTTAAAAAAGAATAGGTATTTTTGAAATATTATTTCAACGGTAATCATATCAGTAATGCCGGAGTGGGTAAGGTGTTTCTTTGCCAAAAGTGTTTTATTATACCGGTTACCCGACCTCCGCTGTTTAGCGAAGAGGAAGCGCATATTTTCATTAATCCCACATTCGCATCTCCGTAAATAAGAGTTAAATTATTGTTTGCAAGGTATTTGCCAAGTTCTTCTGCTACTAAGGTATAATTATTGTTTACCCCATTGTTTGAACCACAAAAAACACCTATACTTTCTATATTCATTCTATGTAATTTGTTATATTTTATGTGTCATTAAGGCTAAAGAAAATAAATTTTAATCAGATTAAAATGTTTTTAACTTTGCTTGTTAGTATTATCTAACGTAAAATATTAATCTTTCAAATATGATATTTATTAATAACAGATTGCGCTCTTTTCTATTATTTTTCTCAATTACAATATGTGTAATTAATGTAAACTCGCAAAATAACAATAGCGATGCTTATAAGTTTTCGAGAGTAATGAATTATGTATCAAGTTTTTATGTTGATACGGTAAATACCGAACAATTAACAGAAACGGCGATTATTGAGATGCTTAAAAAGCTTGACCCTCACTCAATATATATATCGAAAGATGAATGGCAGAAAATGAATGAACCTTTACAAGGGCACTTCGATGGAATAGGGATACAATTTAATATAATGGACGATACATTAATGGTTGTATCACCAATTACCGGAGGTCCGTCGGAGAAGCTTGGAATACTTGCCGGCGACAGAATTGTAATGATTGATAACGAAAATGTTGCAGGTATAGGTATTACCAACCAAATGGTGTTTGACAGATTGCGAGGCCCCAAAGGGACAAAAGTAAATGTAGGCATAATGCGAAGAGGGGAAAAAAAGATACTTGATTTTGAAATAACACGTGACAAAATTCCAATTTTCAGCCTCGATGCAGCATATATGGTCGATGTAAAAGAAAAAATTGCCTATATAAAACTAAACAGATTCTCGCGTACCACTATGGATGAGTACAAAGAAGCACTTAGTAAATTGCAGAAAGAAGGAGCCAAACATTTAATACTTGATCTTACCAATAATGGTGGAGGGTATTTAGATAAAGCATTTGAACTGGCCGATGAGTTTTTAAGTCAAGGCCAAATGGTAGTGTACACCGAAGGAAGGAATAGTCCGCGCGACAACTACCTCTCAACAAGTAAAGGCGAAAACGATTATGGCAGAGTTGTTATTATGATCGATGAAGGTTCAGCATCGGCAAGTGAGATAGTTAGTGGTGCAGTTCAGGACTGGGACAGGGGAGTTCTTGTCGGACGCCGTTCTTTTGGCAAAGGTTTGGTACAACGCCAAATGGAATTACCCGATGGTTCAGCTATGCGTTTAACAACAGCTAAATATTTTACTCCTACCGGTCGTTTAATACAGAAACCTTACAGTAAAGGTGTAGATGAGTATCATAAAGACCTTGTTAACAGATACAATTCGGGCGAGTTAACCAACGAAGATTCTATTCATTTCCCCGATTCATTAAAGTATCGCACTCTTGTAAATAAGCGTTTGGTATATGGTGGTGGTGGTATTATGCCCGATATATTTGTCCCCATAGATACTGCCGGATATACCGATTATTACAGAGACCTTATACGAAAAGGAATTATAAATAAATTTGTTTTGCAATATTTTGACAGTGAGAGGGAAAATCTTGAAGCAAAGTATTTGTCGAAAAATAAAGACGATGAATTTGGTCTATTTATGAAAGAGTTTATAATAACTAATGAATTTCTAAAGCAAGTAACCGATTTTGCAGAGCAAGAAGGTGTCAAATTCAATGAGAATGAATTTAATACAAGTAAAGAGAGTCTTTCTGTTAACCTAAAAGCCAATATTGCCCGAAACTTATGGAATACCTCGGAATTTTATGAAGTATTTAATACAATAGACCCTATCTATTTACAGGCAGTTGAAGTAATAAAGAATAAAGATTTATATTACTCAAAACTTAAACCTCAATAATGAATTTGTTGCGGAATATATTATTTTCAATAGTAATTGTGGTAGTATCAATGCATGGTAGTGCTCAGAATACCAACAAATCGGATTTATTACTGTCACTATTAAAAAATGAAAATAATGATTCTGTAAAAATTGATTTGTTACTTCAAATGGCAGAATACTATCAGGCAATTGATATTGATAGTGCTCTGATGTATTATCAACAAGCGTTAGATATTGTAAATAAAGAACTTTCTGATAATGAACATAGTTACATTACTCAAAAACTTGAAATACTAAAGAAAACAGGTAATATATATTTTAATGTAAGCTTATTTGGTTTGGCTGAAATAAATTATAAAGCCGCATTGGAACTGAGTATTCTAAATAACAATAAAGAAGAACAAGTGAAAATGCTTATAAATATTGGTCTTGTAAAAAAGTATACGGGTGAGTACGATATAGCAATGCAATATATGATGGATGCTTTAAAAATAGCTGAAAGTATATATTTTGAAGAAGGTATGGGCTTGTGTTATAGTATATTAGGGGTTATACATTTGAATCAGAAGCGTTTTTCAAAATCGGCATATTTTTTATTAAAGGCAGCCGAAATATTCGACAAAAATAATAATACACCACGGCTTGTCGAAATATATAATAACCTCGGAGCTTTGCATGCTCAAGCCGGAGATCATGAAAAAGCTTTGCAATATTATGTTTTGGCAAAAGAGAAAAACGAAGAACTAGGCGATATTAAGGGGATAGCACTAGCATTATTAAATATGGGAATAAGCAGTAATAGTATAGCACAGTACAAGAATGCTGTGTATTATTGCGAAGCTGCTATTCAGTTAAGTAAAGAAACCGGAGATAAAAAAGGTTTATCGGAAGCTTATAACTGTTTGGCTTCTGTTAATTTGAACAGAGCTAATATGGTTGAATTGAAAGGCGATTCTTTAGCAAAAATCAAATATCTCGATAGTTCAGTTTTTTGGGCTCATAAGGCATTTAAAATATCGGAAGATATAGGTTCATTACCTATAAAAAATAAGACAGCAATAAACTTGAAACAAGCATATTATGAGCTTGGTGATTATAAAACTTCAACCCATTATGCCGATGTTGTAATTAATACCAACGACAGTATGTTTGTTATAGCTAATGTAAGTGCATTGCTTGAAATGACAGCTCGATATGAAACCGAAAAAAAACAGTTGCAAATAGAGCGAATGGAACGCCAGCAGGAACTCGATAAGTTTCTTATTACACGTCAGCGTACTATTATTTTATTTGTAATAATAGTGCTGTTAATTTCGGTAGTATTTATGTTGTTTTTTTATAAGTTGCTTAGAGATAAGCGATTGGCACATGAGGCTCTTCTTGAAAAGAACGAAGAAATAAACCAACAGAAGGAAGAAATACTTGCTCAGCGCGATGAGTTGGAAGAACACCGCGATAAGCTTATTAAGCACCGCGAAGAAATAGACAGTAGTATTAGATATGCTAAGCAAATACAAAATGCACTACTTCCGTCGGGGCAAATAATTAATGAAAATTTTAGCGAAAGCTTTATTGTTTATAAACCAAAAGATATTGTTTCAGGCGATTTTTACTGGGTAAGAGAGATTAATAATAAAATAATAGTTGCAGTTGTTGACTGTACCGGACATGGTGTTCCGGGGGCACTTATGAGTATGTTGGGTATTTCATTTTTAACAGAGATAGTTGTAAAAGAAAAAGAGACCAATGCTGCCAATATTTTAAATAAACTCCGAGTATCGGTTATTGATGCATTTAAACAAGATAAAAAGCCGGGTACTCAAAAAGAGGGTATGGACATGAGTATTATGGTAATAAATAAGAGTAACTATGAATGTGAGATGGCAGGAGCAAACTTGTCGTTGTTTTTACTTAGAAAAAATGTAGCCGACTCTGTAGATACTATAACATCAGATAATATTGAAGAGATTAAAGGCGATAAAATGCCGGTTTCTGTTCATTTGAAAATGAAAGACTTCTTGAATAATAAAGTGCAACTCAGCAAAGGCGATATTATATATATGTTTACCGATGGTTTTTATCATCAGTTTGGCGGTATGAAAGGTAAATCGTATATGTATAAGCCTTTTAAATCGTTTGTTGCTAAAGTTGCTTCGCATGAATTTAAAAAACAAGGTAAGAGCTTTGAAAATGAGCTAAAGCACTGGATGACATGGAAGGGGCATACATATGAGCAAATTGATGATATTACAGTTATTGGTTTGAGGCTATAACTAATAGCAATATTTCAGAATATTTTCACGTGCTTTCATATATCCTCGTTTTTCTGCTTCATGCCAGTGTTTGCAAGCAGTAGTATAATCTTTTAGTTCAATAAAGCACAATGCAAGTTGAGTTTCATACTTATACTTAGTAATATACATTTCAGTAAGCTTTTTATAGTCGTCAATAGCATTTTCGAATATATTCAATTTGAAATACAAATCAGCCCTTAGTTCATAATACCATATTGGGATATGTGTACCGGTCATACATTTGTTTATATATTCTAAAGCATTCATATAATTGCCATTGTGGTAATAAGCTAATGCCAAAATATAGTTAATAGTATCGGTAGTATAGTAAGCTGCAATATTTTCGATACTTTTTATAGCATATAGGTAGTTCTTCTGTTCAAGTGCTATTCTGCTACGTGCTATGTGGTATTCAACCTTACCCGAATTACTATTTATAGTTTGGTTAATAGCCTCCATAGCTTTATTGTACTTACCGTTGTTTATTAAAGCCCTTGCTTTATTGTAATTGTATAGTTCGTTAGCGGGTTTCAAGTCGCAAGCTTTTTTTGAATAATAATAAGAATTATCAAAGTCATTTATCGCAAAATATATTTCCGACATAAGATTAAACTCCTTGTGTGTATTCTTTCTTTTTTCAATAATATTTTCAAGTATTTCCAAAGCATATTCATAATTGTAGCTTTTGTATTCAAATAAAGCATCGTTATATAATAACTCATATTTCGAGTACCATTCCTTTTTCCATATATTCAACCAAATAGTATCTCTCTTTATTGTTGAAAATGCAGCATCGGTTTTTATTTCACCGGCAGGTATTTTTTTATTGCTTTTTAAGTATTGTTCCAAATATAAAATAGAAGAATCAAAAACATTTAATTGAGAGTAACATTTTGAAATAAAGAGTGTTATGTTGTCGTGGTTTGAGCTTTGTATTTGTAAAAAAATATGTAGAGCATCTTCAACTAGTCCATTGTTGTACAATGCTTCGGCTTTGTGAAATTGTATTTCTGTATTTATTGATTCAGTAGGCAGTGAATCAATAAATTCAATTATTTCAGTATGCTTGTTTTGAGTTTTGTATATATCAATAAGTATGTATTTGTCAATATTCTGAGAATGTGTTTTTGTTGTATATATACTTAATATAAGAATTATAAATAGTTGAATAATTCGCATAGCTTTTTATTAATAGTAAGTTAACAGCTTGTCAATGATAAATAAAATTCTTAAATGATACTAAAAAACATTATGTTTTTGTATTTTAACGTATTGCATATACTTTGAAGTATAAAGCAAAATATTGATATTTGGGTTTGTAAATTTACAGGGAAATAATCGACAAATGACAATAAATAAAATAACACTAAAGCTTGTATCAATAATAGTTATACCAATTTTTATTGTGTTAATTATTTTGGGTCTATACAATTATAGAAATACTATAACTATTATTAATCAGTACAATAAAAGCTCATATAACGATGTATATGAAGAGATAAAATCGTTTGTTGAGTTGCAGTTTGTTGCACTCGATATAATAGAGGTTCCCATACAGAAAGAAATGGAGAATTATACCCAACAAATTATTGACAGGTATTACGAGTTTACAGAAGGGATTGAAAATGTAAATTTACATAAATTGCGTACCGATTTGGGAATGAACCCCGAAAGCTACGATTTGTATATTATTGACAGGCAGGGGATAGTTGTAAATACAACATATAGTGAAGATTTGGGTATAAACTTCTTTAACTTTGGTGAAATACACAGAAACTTTTTACTTACAATATTTGCTCATGGTAAGTTTGATAGTCCAAAATTTTTCTTTGAAAGCAAAACCAAGAAGTATAAAAAGTATTCATATCAGGCAACCCCCGATGGTAATTATATAGTTGAATTAGGTTTATATTCCAATCAGGCCGATATGGTTTTTGAATATATGGTCGATCATTTGAGTACTATTGATCAGAAAAAGAATAACTTATCAGATCTCGATCTTTTCTTTTTGGTCGATAAACCAATTCCACTTCAGGCAGAATCACATTTTACCAAAGAACATTTAAAGGCTATTCCCGAACTTATTGCCGGTTCGGTTATTACCCTCCCTTTTGTAAACGATGAAGGAGAAAAAATGGAGTACACATATTTATTTGTTAAAAACAGTACATCAAAACTTATTAAGGGGGTTGTAATTCGAATATTGAACGATGAAACAGAGCATAAAAAGTTTGTGGCTACAGAGCGAAATAAAGTGTTTTGGGGTATCATATTTTGTATATTGGCAGTATCGGTTATAGTATATCTGGTTAACCCAATAGGTAATGTAATAAAAGAGCTTGCAGGTATTTCACGTATTTTGGCTACCGGTAATATTGAAATTAATATTAGCAAACTGTTACAAGACCGTAAAGATGAACTTGGCGAATTAGCCCGTTCTATGAGTACTTTAATATCGGGTTTACTGAAAACTGCCGAATTTGCTCGCCAAACAGGTAAGGGTAATTTCGATATAAAATATAACCTTTTGAGTGAAAACGATATACTAGGTACTTCATTGGTACGTATGCAGGAACATTTGTCGAAAGCTAAAGACGACGAGTTAATGGCTCAGGTTGAAGATATGAAGAATAAGTATGTTGCCGATGGTTTGGCCGACTTTTCCGATATATTGCGAAACAACAATCAGGATGTCAAAAGGCTTAGCGAAAGCCTTATGCGAAAATTGGTTGACTACTTGAAAATACCAATGGGTGCATTATTCCTGACTTATGATGAAAACAACGAAAAATATCTAATGCCGCAAACTACCGTTGCATACGATAGAGTAAGAAATGTAAAGAATAAAATTAAATTTGGCGATGAGCTTATTGGTCGTTGTGCGTATGAAGGCAAATTAATATATCTGAAAGAAATACCACAAAACTATTTTAAAATTACTTCCGGCTTGGGCGATGCTAAGCCAACATATTTGATTTTAGTTCCGTTAATTTATAACCATGAAGTATTAGGAGTTATAGAGTTAGCTTCATTCAAGGATATTGAACTATATAAACGACTACTTATAGAAAAACTTGCCGAAAGTGTAGCATCGACACTTAATGCTGTACAAATAAACCAAAAAACGTTTAACCTATTAGAGCAATTTAAAAAGCAGCAAGAGGAGTTAAGAGCTCAGGAAACCGAAATGAGGCAAAATGTTGAAGAGCTTCAGGCTACACAGGAAGAAGCTTTACGACGTGAAAATGAATTATTGAACTATGTTAAGTTCATAAATGCTTCAATATTTAAGATAGAATACAGCACCAAAGGCGATATACTGGAAATGAACGATAGATACAGTATTTTCCTTAAACAAGATGATGAACGTAAGGTAATTAAGAACCATGTCGATGAATATAACGTATTGAGTAGCAGTTACAATGTTATTCGCGATATATGGTCAGAACTATTGGCAGGCATACCTGCTAATCATAAAACCAAGGCACTTATTGCAGGAAATAAGTATGTGTTGAAGGAATATTTTTGGCCTGTTAAAAATAGCCATGGCAGCGTTGTGAAAATAATAAAGCTCAGTTATATGTGCGATAGTTAGTAATATATATTATTTTTGCCGCATTATGGACAACGATAAGTATTTAACTATTGCCGCTGAATCAGAAGGAGTTTACAAAGAAAAGGGGAGTAAGTTCAATGCATATGTTTTCCCGGTATTTACCGAAGACGAAGTAAAAGAGCATATAAAAGCATTAAAGAAAAAATACTACGATGCACGCCATCATGTGTATGCTTTCAGAATAGGAGCCGATAAAAAAACATACCGTTGCAGCGACGATGGAGAACCGTCGAACTCATCGGGACCACCGGTTTTAGGTCAAATACAATCATACGATCTTACAAATATTCTTATAGTAGTAGTACGTTATTTTGGTGGTACCAAATTGGGAGTTCCAGGTCTTGTTCATGCTTACCGTTCGGCCGCAATTGACGCAATTGAAAATAATCTTATTATTGAAAAATTTGAGCAAGACATTATAAAAGTCAATTTCAGCTATATGGCAATGAACGATATTATGAAAGTAATAAAGGAAATGAATCCGGAACAGATAGAACAAAAGTTTGATAACACGTGTTACATAAAGCTTGGAATTAGAAAAGCAAACGGAGAAGAACTAAGAGAAAAACTATTAAATATTGAAGGGATAACAATAGAATAAAATGTTAAAAAATTATATAAAAAAGAAATCGAAGGTAGCTTTGGCAATCGACATTGCCTTATTGATATTGTTATTGCTTATGCTAATACCTGCTACCCGTAAAAGCGTTACCTCATTTATACTACGCCCGACACTTTTTATACATCAGCCAACAGTAAGTAAGGAAAAAGCAGTATTAAATGATGAAGCATATGCATGGAAACTAGAGGCAAAAAACGGTAAGCAGGTTGTGTTGAACTCATTGTCCGATAAGGTTATTTTTATAAATATGTGGGCTACATGGTGTCCGCCTTGTATTGCAGAAATGCCCGATCTTCAAAAGTTGTACAATGACTATTACGAAAAGGTTAATTTTCTGTTCATTTCGCATGAAAGTAAGGGCGATGTATTAAATTTTGTGAATAAAAAAGGGTATACTTTCCCTGTTTATACACCACTTACTGAGTATCCTCAAATGCTTGAAACACAAACACTGCCAACAACTTATATTATTTCAAAAAAAGGTGAAATAGTTATAAATAAAACAGGAGTGGCCAAGTGGAACAGTAAACGTATAAGAGATATTCTTGACTCATTGATAAATCAGTAGTAATGGTATTAAATTATATTTGGATTGCATTTTTTATAGTTGCGTTTTTAATAGCAATTATAAAACTGTTTTTTTTAGGCGATACCGAAGTATTTTCTTTAATAATGCAATCGACTTTCGATAATGCAAAAACTGGGTTTGAACTTTCGCTTTACCTTACCGGCGTAATGACTCTATGGTTAGGTTTAATGCGGGTAGGCGAGAAGGGAGGAATGGTTAATATACTTGCTCGTTGGTTAGGTCCGTTTTTTAGCAAATTGTTTCCCGATATTCCCAAAAATCACCCTGTAACCGGTTCCATAATGATGAATCTTGCGTCAAATATGCTTGGTCTCGACAATGCAGCCACCCCACTTGGGTTAAAAGCTATGGATCAGCTGCAGGAGTTAAACAGTAATAAAGAAAAGGCATCGAACCCCATGATTATGTTTTTGGTGTTAAACACATCGGGGCTAACACTTATACCAATTAGTGTAATGGTGTATCGAGCTCAATTGGGAGCAGCCGACCCATCCGACATATTTTTGCCTATATTATTATCAACTTTCTTTTCAACCATTGCAGGAATAGTTTCTGTCTCTTTTTTTCAAAAAATAAACCTCCTAAATAAAGTTATGCTTCTTTATTTAGGAGGTTTTACACTTTTAATATCAGGAGCTATTTATTATTTCCTAAACATACCTCGCGAGCAAGTTAGTATGGTATCATCGTTAGCTTCAAATATTATTCTTTTCACGGTTATAATATCGTTTATAGTATTGGCTTTACGCAAAAGAGTAAATGTATATGAAGCATTTATTGATGGTGCCAAAGATGGATTCGGTATTGCAATTAAAATAATACCATATTTGGTTGCAATACTTGTTGCAATAGGTGTTTTTAGAGTTTCTGGAGCCATGGATTTCTTAACCGATGGCTTTAAATATTTTTTTACATGGTTGGGGGTTAATACCGACTTTGTTGATGCACTGCCAACAGCTTTTATGAAACCTTTAAGTGGGGGAGCTGCACGCGGTGTTATGATTGAAACAATGAAAACATTTGGTGTCGATTCATTTGCCGGAAGGCTTTCATGCACATTTCAGGGAGCTACCGACACCACATTTTACATAGTAGCCTTGTACTTTGGCAGTGTAGGTATTACCAAAACCCGTTATGCTATAACTTGCGGCCTTATTGCCGATTTGGTCGGTATTTTGGCTGCAATTTTTATTGCTTATATATTCTTTTAAAAATGTTTTTTAACAAACCATTATATACACCTAATATTATACTTGTAGAATCGCCTGTGTCGGGTGATAAACGACTTGATATTGTATTTGAGATAATTGACCACCTAAATTTGGGAAAGCAACTGGTTGTATTATGTGCTTCAGATAATATATTTCAAAAAAATAAGAACCAGATTATTATAGAGCAATACGACTATACCATATATAGGGAAAGAGATACAACAGCAAAAACATTGGCATCGCAAATATTAAAAAAAAATCCCGGAATAGTATATTGTATATCGGCCGATAGTGATGGATTTAAAGCAGCAATATCAAATGTTTGTGATTTAATAGGAACAAATTATCCGATATTATGTGTCTCGCAAAATTTGAGTAGTAGTATAAACCCTGCTTGTATTATAGTGCCTGAGCTTTCCGATAAGCAAATGATGATAGAAAACAATAATTCATTCAATGCAAATAATATACTTACATTGAATGAATTATTAGATTATGAAGTGGTTTTTGAAAGCAATTTGTTTAGCTTACAGCATTTACAGCTTCATCGAGGCTAGCGTAAATCTCGAAAACCTGATCTAAACGGGTTATTTTTAACAGTGTTTGTGTTTGCGATGAAATATTGCAAAATACTAGATTGGTTTTTGAGTTTTTTGCATGGTTGAAAACAGTAACCAATGAACCAAAGCCGGTACTATCAATAAACGATACATTTTTAAAATCGAGTATCAAATTTGAACAACCATTGTCAACTATTTCGTTTAATTTAATCTTTGCCTGATCGGAATTGGTAATTATTAGTTTTCCGGTACCCTCTTCAAATCCTGCAATGGTGTAGTTCTCGTGTTTTTCTTTAATTAGTATCATGGCTAAATATTTAAGTTTTTAACTTCGTATAAGGCTAAGTTAATAATAGTTTCAAAATTTTCTAATATATCTTTATATCTGTCGGTATTTGATTCATTTTTTGCATTTATTTCAAGCCACTCCATTTCACTTCTAAGAGTTTCTATTCCCATAAGAGCCATTGTTGACTTAGCTTTATGGGCAATTGCCGAAAGCGACTGATAGTTTTGGTCATTGAAATGTTGGTACAACTGGCTTTTTAATTCCGGTACCTGCTTTACAAATATTTCTATTAGTTCCTTCTTGAATTTTGTGTCGTTTTCCGATATTGAGTCTAAATATGTTAAGTCAATATATTCATGCTCATTCTTTTTTAGTTCCGGTTTTGAAATGGTATTATCGTCAGACTGAACACTCTTTAAAGCTCTGCCAATAACATTAAAAAGACTTTCAGGCTCAAATGGTTTCGATATATAAAAATTCATACCGGTATTAATACATTTTTCTTTTTCATCTTTAATTGCTGCTGCAGTAAGTGCTATAATCGGAATCGTTTTAATTTTTTCATTATCACTTTCACGTATTTTTCGGGTAGCTTCGTATCCGTCCATTTCAGGCATATGAAGATCCATAAGTATAAGATCAATCTTTTTCGATTTTAGTGTGTGCAGAGCTTCTATTCCATTACTTACTATATCAATATTGAATTTTGGCGACAATAGCTTTTTTACAAATAACTGATTTATCTCATTGTCTTCGGCAAGTAGAATATTAATACTCTTTGTATCAATATGTTCAAAACTAACATCAACATCAAAATCGTTTTCTAAAACTGCAATATTTCCTGTTCCTTTTTTGAACGATAGGCTAAAATAGAATATACTACCTTCACCGGGGGTACTTTCAACATATATGTCGCCTCCATGCAAGTTTACTATCTGTTTCGATATGGTTAACCCAAGACCGGTACCCCCAAATTTGCGAGTCATAGAGCTGCTGCCTTGTGAAAAACTGTTGAATATAAGGTCAATATTATTTTTGCTTATACCAATACCTGTATCGCTTACCGAAAATTTTATTGTACACGATTCATCGTTGCATTCGGGTGTACTTATGTTTAACGATATTCCACCCTTTTCGGTAAATTTTACTGCATTGCTAAGCAGGTTTATCAGTACCTGATTAAGTCGGGTAGGGTCGCTAAAAATATATTTTGGTGTATTCGATTCTATATTTATGTAGAAGTAGAGACCTTTGTTTTTTGCTATTTCTTTATACGTTAGTTCTATACGATTAAGGAAGTCGTAAAAATCGAATTCAATATTTTCAAATTTCATTTTGCCGGCTTCTATCTTTGAAAAGTCAAGTATATCGTTAATTATAACCAAAAGGTTACGGGTAGAACTGGTAATATTATCAATATAGAGTGTTTGTTCACTGTTAAGCTTTGTTTTTGACAATAATCTAGCCATACCAATAATACCATTCATAGGAGTTCTTATTTCATGCGACATATTGGCAAGGAACTCTTCCTTAACTTTTGCCGATTTTTCGGCCTCCTCTTTTGCAAGAATTAGTGCAATGCTTTGTTTGTTTATTTGCGAAATCATATCGTTGAACCCGTTTATAAGCTCTCCAAGTTCATCTTTACTGGTTCTGCGTTTTATTTGAACATCGTATTTTTTATTCTTCGATATTTTTTGCATTGTTTGCGTAAGGCTAATAATAGGTTTCGATATTATTTGTTGCATACGCAACGATAAAAATGATGCAATAACAATAGCTGCTGTAAGAATTAGTAAATATATGTTAATAAAATTTTCAAGCCTTTCTGCATAATCGTCGAGGCTCGATAGTAAGAATATTGTACCAATAGGTTCATTGTCGAGATATATTGGGCGTGTTACAAGGAGTTCTTTATTTTTGAATGCAAAAGTATCTTGCTTTGCAAAAAAATCGAGATATGCATTAGTATATTCAGGTGACTGTACATAGTCGGCAAATATTTGATAATTTATGTTGTAAATACGAGCAAGCTTTATGTTTTTATTTGCTTTTAGCTTTTCAAGTACTTCTTCGGCTTCGGTAGGGCTGTTGTATATAATGTTAGCAGTATTGTTGTTGCCTGTTATTTCGGCAAGTATATTAAGTTCTTTTAGCGATGATAGCTCAAATTGCCTCTTATCGTAGGTAAAAAATATAATACCCGACAAAAGTAATATGGCAAAAATTGTTGTACCTATTAATATAGCAATCTTTGACCTGATTGACCAATCTCTAAAATTCATCTTCATTGTCAGAAATTAATTTTGATAATATAAGTAGTTTCGGACTTATGTGAATATTGTTCTGAAGAGCAATGTGATTATTTATTTCAAATCGGTTTTTTGAATGTTGCGGAGTAAAATTTATAATTCCTCCATCTTCACAGAACAACTCTATTTCATCGCCAATGGTTATTACCTCTTTAGTTTTTGAATATTTTAAAAGGTTATAATATTCATATTTGGGAATATCAGATATGAACAGGAAATGACAATTTGTAATTTGCTCTTTTGTAGTAATATTAACTATTTTCCAGTATTTGCCATTTGCTTTTCTACCCAATAATGTCTTTTCTAATGCTATATCAAAAGGGTTATTCTTATATAATCCAATAATAAGGGTGTCTGATTCATTTATTCTGTCTGACGATATAAACTTTGCAAAGTTAAATATATATGCAGCTTTTATTTCGTATTCAGAGTACTGGGCATAGGCTTTCCCTGCAAACAGAATGAATGCAAAACAGAAGGATATAATTATATTTTTAATTATTGTATTCAACTGTTATTCAATTATTTCAAATACATTTATTTCAACTTTTCTGTGATTTTCGTTCTCTTCACTATTATAGTTGCCAGATTCTATTTCACCGTATCCTTTTGCAATTAACCTGCGAGGGTCAATATTCTTATATGATATATATAGCATTACATTTTTTGCCCTGTTTTTCGACAATATCATATTATGAGCTTCACTTCCTGAAGCATCGGCATAGCCGTATATTTCAGCTCCAAGCGAAGGATTATTCATAAGCAGAATAATAATTTGTTCAATACTTTTGTGCGATTCGTTATTTAACTGGTCAACATTGGTGTCGTAATAGAGTGTTGTTTTGTAAATATATTTTCTATTATGCTCATCATAGTTTTTGAAGTTGGTATTTATAGCCGGTGCAGGTTTGTTTTTTCTTATATCATTTGTTATATATTTTGGTCTGCTCGATATTGTAGAAATAGGAGGAGCAGAATAAACGGTATCATTACCATATATTTCAATATGTTTGGGTTCTTTAGTATCATTGTCGGAATAAAATAGTGTGTTTTTAACCTTCTCCTTTTGTTTTGAGTTAGCATCGATAATAGATAGTGTTACCGAATCGGTTGTTTCTATTGCATTTTCAATAAGGTCGAGCAACCTGTCGGTACTTTCAGTATTGTTATTTTCATCATGTTTATCGCTATATGCAAACCGTATAGTGTCGGTGGTTTGAATAATGTTTTCAACTAACTCAAGTAAGTGGTCGTAGTATTCCGGGGCTTTGGGAAGCTTGTCGGAGAATAATGAATCGGCTTCATCAGTTTTATACATATTGTAAAACATATTGTTTACAGTTACCTCTTCACCAATCTGAACATTGTCTACCATAACAGGGGTAAGGTTTATTTCCTGATATAGTTCATAAAAATAAGTCTGGTGGGGTATATGTACATTTATAACCTGAGGCATAAACCCTTCTGCATCAATTATAATGTCGTAGTTCTTTGACGGGGGAAATATCATTAGGTATTTACCGGTTTCGGGGTCGGGATTATATATATACTTAATTTGCTTTCCGGTTTCTTTATCAAACACTTTAATTTTGGCAGGTACCGGTTTGGGAGGGTAGCCCATAGTTATAGTTCCTTTAAGCAGTGTTAAAGGTATTGGCTCTTTAAGGTTAGCTTTGTATATGTTGTGTTTGTCGTAAAAGTTACTTTTCGATGATGAGAAATAACCTATTTGGCCGCTGGCATCTAATGAGAAGTATAGGTCGTCTTTGGTTGAGTTCGGAAATTTCAGGTTTTCCGGTTCACTCCATTGGTTATTTTTTATTACACTTTTGAAAATATCGCTGCCACCCATTGTTTTATGACCTTCGGAGCTAAAAAGGAGTGTTTTGCCGTCGGGGTGCATAAATGGTGAATCTTCGTTGTAAATGGTATTTATTTGCGAGCCTAGGTTAACAGGCTTGCTCCAGTCAAAATCCATTACTCTTTCCGATTTGTATATATCTTTTTTTCCGTAACCTCCCGGACGGTCACTTACAAAGAATAATTCAGTACCATCGGAAGAGATACTGGCTCGGCCTTCGTAAAAGCTTGTATTAATATTTTCGTTTAACTTGGTAATGTTAACAATAACTGAATCATTTATTACATATCCTTCGTAAATATCGCCTGAAAGATTACGGCCAATATTTAGGAATATATTTTTTCCGTCGGGTGAAACACCGGCAAGTGTTATGGGATATTCTGCCAGTTTTTTATCTTCAATAATTAATTCAACAGCTTTTCCCCATCTGCCGTTTTCTGATTTTTTTGAGAGTAATATTTTGGCATTTTTTTCTTTCTCTTTGCCGTATCCTTCCGAATGCATATAGAACAGCCTTTGTTCATCGGCAGTAACTATGGGACAATACTCCGATTCGCGTGTATTTATAATAAATTCAAGTATTTCAACCTCAGCATCTGACAATTGCGATGTTAATTCAATAGCATTATTACATATCTCCAACATACGTTTTGAATAAGCAATATCTTCGGCTTTGGCTAGTTCATCGCTTTCGGCTTTTTTTAAATATGTTTTAAATTCTTTTATAGCATCTTCGAATCGGTACATATAATGGTACATAGTACCTAAATCTTTGTGAAGTGTAATGGGAACGTGTTGTATATTATTAATAACAGAATACTCCAAATAGGGTAGAGCTTTAATTTTTTGATAATCGGAATTCAAATAGCAGACTCCAATTTTATATATAATATCAATATCTTCGGTAACCGAGTCGAGCTTATGATATAATGGCAGTGCTTTTTCAAATTCTTTATTATGAAAGTATTCATTTGCTGTTCGCAGAAGTTTCTTTTCTTCCGGTAGCAACTGCCCCAATAATAAATTGAAGCATCCTGTTGTAATTATTAATACCGATAATATTATTGTTTTCAATATGTATGCTTTTAATTAGAATCTAAAATATTAATTTTTTTCTTTATGTTTAAATCAAATACCTTTTTTTACCATTTAAAGTTAGATATTTATATGTTTAAGCTACTTCAACGATTATTCAAATATAATACAGACAGCTTTTATCGTAAAGACCAGATGGGAATTTTGGCAAGATATTTAAGAGAAAAGGATAACTGGGATTTGCATTTGAATAATACCAAACATTATATTTTGAATTACTTTAATGAAAATAATCCTACTAATATTATGGTAATAGGTAGTGGTTGGTTGCTCGATTTTCCGGAGGTAATTCTTGTAAATACAGAAGTAAATGTAATACTGTGTGATATTAGCCACCCGGCACAAATTGTGAATAAATACAAAAACTCAAAAAACATTCATTTTAAAAGGATGGATGCAACAGGAGGTTTATTAAAATTAGCAGAAAATTCAAATACTATTTCAGAGTTTATAACTCAACTATCAGGTTTCAAGAATAATCTTGATTTTACACAATATAATATGGTGGTTTCATTGAATGTATTGAACCAGCTTGATATACTTTTGGTTGAATATTTGGAAACTAAGTTTGAGGTTAATGATGAATATAAACAAAAAATAAAGCAAATTGTACAAGAACAGCACTTGAGTATTTTGCCGAAAGGCTCTTCTGTTTTAATTACCGATTATATTGAAAAAAGCATAACCAATACAGGTGTAGTTGCTGATAAAGGATTGGTTAATACAGATTTGGGCATATATAGTAATATAAAAAAGTGGAACTGGGTATTCGATACTCATAAACGTTACCGAAGTGGTGTAAATACAACAATGGAAGTGATAGCAATAAGTAAATAATAAGAACATGAAACAAACAGCGTTTACAAAATACCATATAGAACATGGAGCCCGAATGGCTGAATTTGCAGGCTATAATATGCCTATAGAATATTCAGGTATTAAAAATGAGCATATTAATGTTAGAAATAATGTTGGAGTGTTCGATGTGTCGCATATGGGGGAATTTTGGGTGAAAGGAAACAATGCAAAAGCATTTGTTCAACACCTTACTTGCAATGATGTATGTAAACTTGTACCCGGTAAAATACAATATACCTGTTTTACCAATGAAACAGGAGGAATTATTGACGACTTGCTTGTATATATGATTGATGAGCAAACATATTTACTGGTAGTAAATGCAGCAAATATTAAAAAAGACTGGGATTGGTGTGTTAAAAATGCAACAAAGTTTAGTATTGAACCCGGGAATGAGCTTTATAATGCTTCTGATGAAATATGCCAACTAGCTGTTCAAGGGCCTAATGCATTAAATGTTGTTCAAAAAATAGCAGATACCAATTTGCAACAGTTACAGTACTATACATTTCAAAAATGTAATGTAGCAGGAATCAATAATGCAATAGTATCTATTACCGGCTATACAGGTTCGGGAGGTTGTGAAATATATGTACATAACAATGATGCTGAAAAGCTTTGGAATGCATTGTTTGAAGCGGGAGCTGAGTATGGTATTCTGCCTTCTGGTTTAGGGTGTCGCGATACTTTGCGTATAGAAGCCGGATACTGTTTATATGGCAACGATATGAACGACGAAACAACAACTATACACGCAGGGTTGGGGTGGATAACAAAACTTGTTGCCGGAAACGATTTTGTAGGAAGAGCTGCAATAGAGAGAGTAAAAGGACAAGGGGTGGAACGAAAGCTTGTTGGCTTTAGTATGATAGACAGAGGCATACCCCGCAGTGGATATGTTTTGTATAACCAAACCGGCGAACAAATAGGAGAGGTTACCTCAGGCACTATGTCGCCGGTATTAAATGTAGGTATAGGTATGGCATATGTTAATGTAAAATATTGTAAAGAAGGTGCAAGTATATACTTAGAAATACGAGGTAAGAAACTGAAAGCCAGTATTGTGAAGGTGCCATTTGTTAAAATATAGAAATTTTTCTTTAATTAATTGAAGTTTCTGTTTAAGAATAATTACTTTTGTCGGCGTTGAAAAATAATATTTTCCGGAGAGGTGAAAAAAATACGTAAATAACTGCCTAATGTCATATTTTTGATTTCGGTATTTTTATTACTTTTAGAGCCTCAAAAAGCAGATTCATATAGTTATTTAAAAACATATAAAAATTATGAGAAAACACATTTTTAATGCCGGACCTTGTAAATTGTCTGATCCGTGTTTAGAGAACACATCGAAAGCTATACTAGAGCTTGGTAACAGCGGACAAAGTATAATGGAGGTCTCGCATCGAAGCAAGGACTTTCTTCCGGTAATGGAAGAGGCACAGGCTTTGCTTAAGGAAATATTAAATGTTCCTGATAATTATCATGTGTTGTATCTTGGTGGAGGAGCCAGCACACAGTTTGCAATGCTAGCTATGAACTTTTTAAAGTCCAAGGCTGCTTATGTAGATACAGGTTCCTGGTCGTCGAAAGCAATTAAGGAAGCTCAAATATTCGGAAAAGTAGAAGTTATTGCATCGTCGAAAGATAAAAATTATACATATTACCCTAAAGGTTTTGCTATTCCTACCGATTGCGATTATTTGCACATAACTTCAAATAATACTATTCGCGGAACAGAAATTTTTGAAGATATTGATTCTCCTATTCCATTAATTGCCGATATGTCGTCAGATATTTTAAGCCGTAAAATTGACGTATCTAAATATGCAATGATATATGGTGGAGCACAAAAGAATATGGGACCATCAGGTGTTACTTTTGTTATTATCAGCGACGATTTTATGAAAAGTGCAATAACAGATCGTCCTATACCTACAATGTTTAAGTATCCTATCCATGTAGAAAATGATTCTATGTACAATACACCTCCGTGTGTAAATATATTTGCATTGAGAGAGACATTGAAGTGGGTAAAATCATTGGGTGGAGTTGAAGCGATGGAGCAACTGGCTATTAAGCGTTCAAATATGCTTTACCAAGAGATGGAGAGAAACTCAATGTTTACTTCGCCTGTTGCACCCGACTCTCGTTCTAGAATGAATGTTCCTTTTGTATGGAGCGAAGGTAACGAGCAATATCAAGATCAGTTTATGAAATTCTCAACAGAGCGCAATATTGTTGGTATAAAAGGACACCGTTCAGTAGGAGGTTTCCGTGCATCAATTTACAATGCAGCAACTATTGAAGATATGGAAGCACTTGTAAAGTGTATGCAAGATTTTGAAAAACAGATTAAAGGTTAATTGAATTACAAATAAAAATTATAAAATGCCGGTAATTCATTATCGGCATTTGTAAATTATACAAATTATGAAAAAGATTCTTATAGCAACTCAAAAACCATTTGCTGCAGAGGCAGTAAACCAAATGAAAGATATTGCTACTGCAAAAGGTTACGAAGTTGAATTGTTTGAAAAATACGCTGAGCAAAGCGATTTAGTTGCTGCAGTTAAAACAGCCGATGCTATGATTATTCGTAGCGATAATGCAACCGCAGAAGTTATAAATGCTGCTAAAAACATGAAAATTATTGTACGTGCAGGTGCCGGTTACGACAATATTGACCTGGAGGCTGCTACTGCCAACAATGTGTGTGCAATGAACACTCCCGGACAAAATGCAAATGCAGTAGCCGAGCTTGTTTTCGGTATGATGATTTATATTGCCCGTAACTCTTATAACGGTACTTCGGGTACTGAAATAAGAGGTAAAAAATTGGGTATACATGCTTATGGTAATGTTGGTAAGTATGTGGCTGAAGTAGCTAAAGGTTTTGGTATGGCTGTATATGCCTTCGACCCTTTTGTAAGTAAAGATATAATGCTTAAAGATGGAGTAACTCCGGTTGATTCTGTTGAAGAGCTTTATTCTACTTGTCAGTATATTTCACTTCATATTCCTGCAACTGAAAAAACTATTAAATCAATCAACTTCGATTTACTTAGCAAAATGCCTAAAGGTGCTGTTTTAGTTAATACTGCCCGTAAAGAAGTAATTGACGAAGATGGTGTTCTTAAATTAATGGAAAAGAGAGCCGATTTTAAATATATATCGGATATAGCACCAAACTGTGCACATACTTTTGCTGAAAAATTTGAAGGCCGTTTCTTCTTTACTCCAAAGAAAATGGGAGCTCAAACCTCAGAGGCTAATGTTAATGCAGGTATTGCTGCTGTAAACCAAATTATCGATTTCTTTGAAACAGGTAATGAAACTTTCAGAGTAAATAAATAGTAATATTTATACGATATAATAAAAAAAGCGGTAGATTTTCTATCGCTTTTTTTATTATGCTAATGCTTATTATCCTGATTTTTATAACCTTTATTGGGGTCTATATCCAAATATTTTGACAGTATTATAACTCCCCAATAAAATGGTCCGGTGTCTAAAAGAGCAGCTACCATTTTAAAAACATAGTTAGATAAAATAAGAATAGTTAAAAAACCCGTTACTGTTTCACCCTCGGGAACAACAACCGCATTGGCATAGAAATAAGTAATAAGTACAACAGCAATAGAATCGACAAGTTGGCTTGTTAGGGTTGAACCGTTATTTCTTAGCCAAAGCATTTTACCTTTGGTAAGCTTTTTTAAAGAGTGAAATACACTAACATCGATAAATTGGGCGGTTAAATATGCTATCATTGAGGCACTTACTGCACCAAAAGTTAGTTTTCTTATTGCAAAGAATGTATAATTTGAATCGGTAACATGGGGTAAACCTGTTTCGGCAATTATTTCAGGTTGCGGAGGTAGTAAACCGCCAATCCAGATAATGAATATTACCCAAAGATTCAAAAGTAATCCTACCCATACAACCATATTGGCACGTCGGCGACCATACAATTCACTAATAAAGTCGGTACAAAGGAATGTAATAGGATAGGGTAATACACCTATAAATAAAAAGAAAGGTACTTTTATATTACCAATACTAAACGATAAATCAATGAGCCGAGACAAACCCAAAATATTTAACATAGCCAGTGATCCTAAGAATAAGCCTGCAAGTACTACAAATACTACTTCACGTCTTTTCTGGTATTTAGAGTCGATATTTTGATTTTCAAACATAATTTTACATTGGTCAGACATCAAAAATAACAAAAAACCAATATTATTCAAGTATTGATGTTGCTAAATATTATAGGAACAATTAATTATATGCTATATTAGCCGAATTAAGCTATGAATAAAAAATTGAGAATAATAAAGAGCCTTAATATTGAAGAGGCAGAGGTAGCACCTGTTTTGCTTCTAATAATCCAATCAATATTTATTGGGGTGTTTTATGGTGCGTTCGATATTGGTGCACATACCTTATTCCTGAAAGCATATCCGGAATCGATGATTGCAAAAGCTTATATTATTTCAGGTGTAGTGGGTATACTCTTAACCGGTACATTCTCAAAATTACAGGCCAAAATTCCATTCTCAACTTTAGCTAAATATACACTATTGTTTGTTGCAATATTGACAATGGTAATGCGAATGGCATTTGAATTTACCGGCGCTAATTGGACAATAATGGTGGTATTTATACTATTGGGGCCGTTAAATATACTTGCAGTACTTGCATTTTGGGGAACAGTTGGGCGAATATTCAGCTTACGACAAGGAAAACGTTTATTTGGTATTATCGATGCCGGTCAGATATTTGGTATAATTATAAGCAGCTTTCTAATACCGCTTATAATTGCCTACCTTAACGGAACAAATAATCTTCTGATAATAAGTGCAGTAAGTATATTTATAGCAATGATACTTGAAGCAGTTATAGTAAAAAGATATAAAATTGATTCCGATACAGAAAAGGCTGATGAAACTGAAGATAAGAATGAAGAAGCCGTAAAATTGTTGAAGTTTATTAAAAATCCATATATACTGTATATGGCTCTGTTTGTAATTTTTTCAATGTTTGCAGCATTCTTTGTACAATTTTCCTTTTTGGTTGTAACTAATGAAAATTATCCAGCAGAGCAGGATTTGGCTAAGTTTCTTGGGTATTTTAATACTGTAATGATGGTTTTTACTCTCATAATCAAAACATTTGTGTACAGTAAATTACTAAAAACATATGGTTTAAGGGTTAGTTTGTTGTTATCATCACTATTATTAGCATTATTTACCGCTGTAGCCGTAGTTTCAGGTTTTGCCGGTGGTTTTGATATTGAAAGTACAGGGTTTGTATATTTTTTCCTTTTTATATCGCTTAGTAAATTATTTAACAAAGCATTGAAAGATTCGCTAGAAGTACCTTCATTTAAAATACTTTACCAATCGCTAAATAAAAAAATACGCTACGACATACAAGCTAAGATTGATGGAACGGTAAATGAAATATCGGCCTTGGTGTCAGGTGTTTTGCTTAGTATATTGGGTTTTCTTGCATTTGTTGAATTAATACATTACAGTGTTGTATTATTTGTTATTCTTGTAGGTTGGGCATATATAACGTTTAGGCTTTATAAAGAGTACAAGGGAAGCCTAGAAGAAGCATTGAGTAAAGAAGAAACAAGTAAACACAATAACGATATTAGTTCGTCAATTACATTAAATGAGCTGAATAATACAATTATTAGAAATTATTTGCCGGAATATTATCCGGCTATTTTAAATAATTACTTTACTAATGCATCACCTGAAAAAGTGAAAAGTTTTGAATTAGTATTAGAGGCATTTATTATAAATGAATTTGATAAAATAAGTGAACCATGGAAAAGGCGATTGAATGAAATAGATATAAACGAAAATTCAACATTTTTAGTAAACGAAATATCTTATGCATTTACAGAACAAGATTTAAAAAAATCGGCAGAAGCTATACGGTATATAAGAAAACAGTCGCACAACAACCAAAGAGCTTTGCTTGCGGGTATGTTAAGAATGCCCGAAGTTTATACAAAAAGGATGTCATTAAAACTATGTGGATATTTAAATCATATAGAAATGATATCAACACTTGCTGAATTTATTGATAGTGATGAACTTATGGGCGAAACCTATATTGCATTACAACGATTGTCGGGTAGTGGTTTCAGGCAACTGATGCAGGTTTATTACAGAACCGATATTTCTGAACTGTCGCAATTAATTATTATTGATATTTTATCTAATGTAAATAATGAACAAGATGTTATACAATTCCTTTTTAGTTGTTTGTCGGATCACCGTTATACTATTAAGAACAAGGCAATAGATTCATTACTGAAACTCAATTTTAGAATAAATACCGATAATGTACACAAAATGTTCCCGTTTATTAAAGATATGGCTCATTTGTTGGCGTGGGATTTGGCAACATATTTTGAGCTCGATAAAGAGCATGAAAGCAGTAAATTGATTTCAGCGTTCAGTAATGATTTGAACAACCATAAAGAGTGGCTATTTAACTTATTACGAATAACTTACGAAACCAATTCTGTAAATCACGTATACAATTATATAAAAGAAAATTCATCGGAAAGTATAGGTTACGGACTTGAATTGTTCGATTTGTTTTTATCGGAAGAGATAAAACCGTTTATACTGTTGCTTTTTGAAGAAATGTCGACCGACGATAAGCTAATTCAGTTGCAAGAGCACTTTTCATTGCCCGATTACAGCAATAAAAGTGTGTTGGAAGCACTCATAAACAAAGACCCTAATATAATATCGAAAACAACTAAGCTTTTAGCCATGCAAAGCTATGCAGAACAGAGCAATGAGGTTTCCGATGATATAATATCGCAGCTTTTTAATTCCGATGAAGAAATAAGAGATATGGCTGCCAATGTTATATTAAAAATAGATGACATACTATTGTATAAAGTAATGGAACGTCTTGATATCAGGTCGAAAGTGCGATTAAAACAGAGGCTTGAAAGCAACAATTTCAGAGAGTTGTTTAGTCATGTTTTTCAGTTGAAAGAGAAAATAGCTGAAACCTTAGATTCAGTAGAGGTATACGAAAGTTTCAATTGTTCAGTATATAATTACAAAAACAATTACTTAAACTCTATTGCTAATGATTATTTTGTATTTTTGAAACTTGACCATTTTAACAAAATACATGAGATTGATAATATTTCACTGAATTATACTACAAAAAGTGAGATAGCCAATACCTCAGAATATACAGAACAAGATGGATATGTAGTTGGTATTTCAAAAAAAAATATGAATAAACTTGCAATTTGTAATAAAGAATATGTTCAGCTTTTAATTAGTAAAGCATTATGAAAGACTTATTTATAGCTAAAAAACCTACAACAATATTTCGCCAGTTATTGCTAAATGTGGTGATACCACCAATATTTGCATTAATACTTTTAGGTATACTAAATTTTACCCACACTAAAAGCATATTAATAGAATCGAATTTGGAAAGAAACTATATAATAGGCGATGAGATAACAAAAGTGCTTGAATTTCAGGATGTAGCTCTTGGTTTAGTAGAAGTGAATCTGGATAAAAGAATGGAAAAATTAAGCAATGAAATAGTATCAGTTCTTGAAAATACAGAAGGTGTTAAGGAGTTAGATTTAAAGGCGATTCAACATAAAATAGAAATGAATCCCATAATGGAAGATATTTATATAATTAACCGTAATGGGATAGTAATAAACACAACATTTAAAAAAGATTTGGGATTGGATTTTTTCTCATTTGGAGAAGAACATAAAAATTTGCTTTTAGATGTGTTTGAAAATAAAGAGTTTAAGAAAGAAGCATTTGCAATTGAGGCCAATACAAACAGGTTGAAAAAGTATTCGTATCAACCTACTGCCGACAATAAATATATAGTTCAAATAGGGGTATACTCGCAGGAAGCCGATGAAATAATTGACTTTATAAAAAATACAACCAAAGAAATTGCTAATGATAATGAAACAGTAGAGTCGGTTGATTTATTTATTGGAGCCGATAATCCGTTTTCGTTGAATAAAAGCGCAGTGCTTGCCGATGAACACTTACCGTATATAAAACAGGCATTTTCTCAACGCGATACTGTATTGGTTAAAGAAAAAATTGATAATAAGCGATTGTATTATCAATTTATATATATGGACAGAAAAAATACTGAACTGTATAAAGGGTCAGTAATACGAATAGTGTCAGACCGTTCGTCTGATTACAAAAAGCTAAGTATTGAGCTAATTAAGTTTATGTCAATATTTCTTGTAACATTGTTAATAGTAATAGCACTTATATATGTTAAAACAAAAGTGATAACCAACCCTATAAAAAATTTGGTTGAAAAAGTGAATCGTATAACTCACGGACACCTTAATGAACGAGCCGATATTGTTGGAAATAACGAAATAACTACTTTATCGAAACAGTTCAATAGAATGATAGGTGAGTTGGAAAGCTATTATAATGAACTGGAGAGAAAAGTAGAAGAGAGAACACGAGAAATACAACAACAAAAGGAAGAGATAGAATCCCAACGCGATGCAATAGAAGACCAACGTAATATGCTTGCCGATAAGAATGAAAGTTTGCAGGAGGCATATAATGAAATAGAAGCACAAAAAAAGCATATAACCGACAGTATAGTATATGCTAAACGTATTCAAAATGCAATATTGCCCGCACCTATTCTAGTCGATAAAATTATACCACACAACTTTGTGCTATATATGCCTAAGGATATTGTTAGCGGCGATTTCTATTGGGTTGCTGAAGTTGATGGTAAATCGGTTATAGCAGCGGTTGACTGTACAGGTCATGGTGTACCGGGTGCATTTATGTCAATTATAGGCAGTAACCAGTTAGACCATGCTGTAAGAGTTAAAAAAGCCAATACAGCCGGCGATATTTTGAACTCATTGAACGAAGGTGTTAGTATGAACCTGCAACATGAGGCTCATACAGCTAAAGTTCGCGACGGTATGGATATAGCAATATGTGTAATTGATTATGAAAAGAAAATACTCGAATATGCAGGAGCTTACAACCCCTTGTATCATGTACGAAATGGTGAGTTAACTAAATATAAAGCCGATAAATTCCCTGTTGGCAGTTATCTCGATTATCCTGACAGAAAGTATACCAATAATATAATTCAACTCGAGGAAGGTGATACTATGTATATATTCTCCGACGGATTTGCCGACCAGTTTGGCGGTGAAAATGGACGAAAGTTTATGTACAAACAGTTTCAGGAATTATTACTTGAAAATGCCGGCAAAACATTTGAACAACAAAAAGCAATACTTGAGAAAAGACATATGAGCTGGAGAGGGCAGGAGGTACAGGTTGACGATATTATAGTAATAGGAATAAAAGTATAATGACTATAAACAAAATACATATTTACAATAGTGGTTCCGATGATTTAATTCATTACTTAAAACAACGGTTCAATTTTTTTCTGAAAATAAATAAAGCAGAAGCAAAAGTATTAATTATTGAGAATACAAATATGCAGTTATCCGACGATGAGTGCATTTTGTTTTTTTTAGATTCAGTTAAACTTGCATCGCTGATAGAGAATGAAAGTGTTGAGAATTTTTTCAACAACAAGAGTATAAAACGACATCAAAAAATAATATTGCTATTTGGAATTGAAAAGAAACAACTACCTCATTTTATGAACAATAGCACTGTTATTACTTATCCTTTAAGTAATATTGAGGGGTCTTCGTCGGTTATTCAATTAAAAACAACCGGCGATAAGTTAGAGCTTAATAACTCAGTATTTGACCTTGTTCATTATTTATTTCCTAAAAATAATGGCTCATTATCAAAAGTATTTGTAGGCCCTTACGATGGTAATGCAAAATCGGAATTTCTTAAAGTAATGCGCGAACTAACACATAGAGGGTATAATGTAATAGATTACAATTATTTAGGCAATTTATCCGATAATGAAGAGTTGGTTAATACTTTGAAAGAGGTAGACACATCGGTTCATTTTTTAAGCCACGAATCGTTGAAAGATTATCCGAAAAAGGGGAATGACTCAATAAAAGTAAATTCATTAGTTTCAGAATATTGTGATAATACCAAGGCTAAACTCAAAAGGATTGTGTACATACCTCCAATTCAGCCCGATACAGCCGATGAGATAATTCATAAAGTTGAAATATTTAAAAGAGATAAAAACTCATTGGTAAATGCCGAGATAATACAATCACCCATTGAGCGATTAAAAGGTATTGTTTTAGAATATTTACAGAAGAATGATAATAATAAATTTAAAAACAGCATTTCTGATTTGTATGTAATATTTTCATTAACAGACAGAGAAGAAGCAATGAAGGTTGTTGGAAAAATTGAGGCGGCAGGTTTAAGTGTCTGTTACCCCGATTTTTCATTATCGAGGCTTGAGTTGTTAAGTTATCATCAGAAATGTTTGGTAAACTGCACAGGAGTACTGATATTTAATACAAATAATGCAAACTGGCTTGTTAGAAAGGCTAATGATGTATTGAAGGCACCGGGATGGGGTCGGAAAAGTGCAGTTGAATATAAATATATATGTGGCAATAAGCCTGAACATGAAATAGTTAACAGTACAGACATTGGGTCGTATACATTTATTGATGATTTCAGGAATATGGATTTTATTGAGGCATTGAAAAAACAGAATAGTAATTAATGAATTCACCTATATTAAATATAGATAGCGAACATTTTTTTAATCCATTCCCGGGGTTACGCCCTTTTACTACCAATGAAAGTCACTTATTCTTTGGCAGAGAAGGACAAAGTCAGGAAGTATTAGATGCATTGGCAAAAAATCGATTTGTTGCATTATTAGGAACATCGGGAAGTGGAAAGTCGTCGTTAATGTATTGCGGTGTAATACCTATTCTTGAAGGGGGATTTATTACCGAAGCCGGCGAAGACTGGAAAACAATAACCTGTCGTCCGGGGCAAAACCCGATAATGAGTTTAACCAATGCTTTGATTACCGAGTATAATATTGATGGTGAAGAAAAAGAGCTACAAAAAGATTTTATATATTCTACATTATCGGCAAGCTCAATGGGGCTTGTTGAAATACTAAAAAACATACCTCGTAACAAAGGGCAGAATATACTACTACTTATTGACCAGTTTGAAGAGTTATTTAGGTTTAACCAAATAAGGAACAATAATGACTCTTTTAACGAAGTGCTTGCATATATAAAACTAATACTTGAAGCATGGAAACAAACTCAGGTACCGGTATATGTTGTACTTACAATGCGTTCCGACTTTGTTGGTGAATGTGCTCAGTTTCAGGAATTAACACACATAATAAACGAAAGCCACTATCTGATACCTCAAATGACACGCGAGGATTTCAGAGATGCCATAACCGGACCGGTTGCCGTAGGAGGGGGAACCATATCGCCACACCTTGTGCAGCAGCTATTGAATGATATAGGAGAACGCCCCGATCAGCTTCCAATATTGCAACACGCTATGATGCGTACATGGGAAGCTTGGGTTAACTCCGGAAAAACAGGAGCAATAGATATAAGAGACTATGAAAATATAGGTAAACTTGAAAAAGCACTGTCGGAACATGCTAACGAAGCCTATAATGAACTAAATCAGGAACAGAAAGAGCTTTGCCAGTCAGTATTTAAGTCGCTTACCGAGAAAGGTAGCGATAACCGCGGAGTACGCCGGCCAACAAAAGTTACTGAAATAGCAGCTATTTGCGGAGCAAAACCCGATCAGGTTATTACTGTTATAGACCATTTCAGAATAAAGGGACGTTCATTTTTATCACCTGCCGCAGGAGTTGAATTAACCGAAAATTCAATTATTGATATATCACACGAAAGCTTAATGCGTATATGGGATAAGTTAATAGTGTGGGTTAGCGAGGAATACGAATCGGTATTGATATACAAGCGGCTTGCAGAGTCGGCCGAGAAGTATCAACGAGGTATTTCAGGGTTATGGCGTCAGCCCGACCTTCAATTGGCAATAAGCTGGAAAGAGAAACAAAAACCTACATTGCGTTGGGCTCAGCGATACAATCCGGCATTTGAACGTACTATGGTTTTTCTCGACGATAGTTATACCGAATATAAACTGGAAGAAGAAAATAAGCTCAGACAACAAAAGCAAACACTCCGCCGTTCAAAAATATTTGCAATAGTACTAGGTTCAGCAGCTATTCTTTCAATATTTTTTATGATAAATTCATTTACACTAAAGCAGCGAGCAGTAAAACAATCGGAAATAGCCAAGCAGCAAAGTGTAATTGCACAACAGGAAAAAGAGAATGCAGTTAAACAATCGCAGATAGCAGAAGAGGAACGCAATAAGGCTAAAAGTCAGGAAATGGTAGCCTTGGAACAAAAGGAACTGGCTGAAATAGAAAGACAAAACGCAATACTAAATGCAAGCGAAGCAAAACGCCAGCAGCGTATAGCCGATGAAAAATCGCAAGAGGCATCGGAACAACGAAACCTTGCAGAGATGAGTCTTGATGAAGCAAAAAAACAACAACAATTGGCCGAAGAAGCCAGTTTTAAAGCGCAAAGACTTCGAATGCTCTCTATTTCACAATCAATGGCTGTAAAATCGGTTCAAATGACCATAGATACTACTCTGAAAGCTTTGCTTGCTTATCAGTCGTTCTTGTTTAACAGCAACTATAATGGCAATAAGTTTAGTACTGATATATACAGCGGTTTGTATTTTGCCCATAAGTTTTTGTATGGAACCGGTAAAACCGATTATATAGGACATAATTATCCGGTTAGGTCATTAATAACTAATGAAACCGACAAAGTCCTTTTTTCAACCGGTAACGATGGTGTTGTATATAAATGGAGCTATAACAATAGCTTAGATAGTGTTTCTGTTTTGAAAACATCAGAAACAAATCGTGCCATGATTCTATCAAGCGATAAAACAAAACTGTTTGTAGGTACAAGCACTGGAAATATATACTGTGTTAAATTAAATTCGGCAGAGTATAGTTCAGAATTACTTACAAAAATTGCAGGTGTAGTAAATGCATTTTCTGTAAAGGATAATAATTTATATGTATTTACAAGTACAGGTGAAATTGTAGTTATAAATACTAACGATAAGTCGGAGCAAATAGTTAATAGAGGGATTCCTGTTCGCGGTTTATCGGTAACCAATAATTATATATTTGCTATATCGCCCAATGGATATTTGGTAAAAATATCAGGTTTGGAATCTATGAATTATAAATTATATGAATTGAACATTTCCGACAATGGAATGGTTACTAACTTAAACGAAGTATCAACAGAACAAGCTTCAATAAAACCATTAATTAAAATAAATTCAGTAGCACATTGCGATAAGTTGAATTTATTGGCTTTAGGTACTTTAACAGGTGATGTAATATTGTATAATTTAAAAACACTTACTCAGATACAACGTTTGGGTGGACATACAGCCCGAATAAACGACTTGAAATTTAGCTATGAAAAAAATATGCTTGCTTCGGCAGGTAACGATGGTATTTCGTTAATTTGGAATACTAGCGACTTTAACCTACAACCATATGTTTTAGCCGATAACGATTCATGGGTTAATAAGCTTAGTTTTATAAATAATGGAAATCAATTGCTTATAGGTTATGCCGATGGTAAAATTAGAAAGTGGCAAACAGAAAGCGATTCTATTGCTATAAAAATAAAAGCAATGATAAAAGACAATCTGACTCAAGAGGAGTGGAACAGGTATGTGGGTAAAGACATTGAATATCAAAAAACTATAGATAATATTCCGGCACATAATGATTAAGTATTTGCACATAATAACATTTGTAACAACAATTATATTCAATACTGTGCTATTGTATTCACAAGATGATTGTGTTGTTCGTTTACAGGAAGCCGAAATACTTTATAACGATGGTAAAATTGAACTTATTCCCGACTTAATAACAAACTGTATTGAGAGTGGATTTGGTAAGGAACAAAAAATACGAGCATATCGTTTATTGGCATTAGTGTATTTGAATGAAGATAATCAGATTTTGGCTGAGGAGTATTTACTTAAATTATTAAAAACCGATCCCGAATACAAGCCAAACACATCGGTAGACCCATTGGAATACGTAAGAATATATAACTCAATAGAGACAGAACCACTATTTTCAGTTGGTGGTATTGGCGGGTTTAACTATACATACCCGGGGTTAATTGAGCCAATAGGGTCAAATGCATTTAATGAAATAAATGCCAACTATTCAAAAAATGCAATAGGTATTTCAGGTGGTATTAGAATGGTTTATCATTTTAGTCCTAAAATTGATTTAGCACTTGAACCTTCATTTGTAAGTTCAAATTTTAAATTGTCGGAGTCTGTTACCGACAATGAACTTATTCAAGCCGAAGAGGTTATCCGTTTTATTGATATACCGGTAGTTGGAAGTTACGGAATATGGAATTTCAAATATGCTCAGCTTTTTGCAGAAGCAGGAATGGTTTTTGGTATTTATACCGGAGGAACACTCGATATTACCAATACTTATATAAATGGTAGTACCCCCGATTATACCGAATCGCCTTATACTACCAATACCATAAGAAAAAGAGGAAGCTTCTCAGCATTGGCAGGTATTTCATCGAAATTGCGACTTAACCGCAGTTATTTGCAAATGGGGTTACGCTATAAGTACGGATTAAATAATATGGTTAATACCAATGCAAATTCCGATGTTGTAAACCGATTGCAGTGGGTAAATCGTTATCGCGATAACCATTTTCGATTATCGAGTGTTTACTTCTATATTAGTTACAATTACGAATTTTACAGACACATAAAGAAATAACATAATGACTTTACGAACAGGAAATAAAAATATTGTATTGTTGTTGCTTTTAGTAACTATGTTATTGTCGTGTAAAAAAAATGAGCCAAGCACTTTTCAAAAAGATAACTATCAGAAATTCTTTGGCGGGGTTTATGAAAATAGTGCTGTTGATATGTTTTTGTTAGATAACAATATTTTCCTTACCGGAAATTATATTAAAGATGATAAGGAAACAACCGGCATATTGTTAATTAAAACCGATAATTATGGAAACAGAATATGGGAGCGGAGAATTGAAAAAAAGAATAATCTTCAAGTATACGATATTGTACCGCTAACCAACAATAACGGGTTGGCTCTTATTGGTACTTACGAAACCGACGATTCACTGTACTATACCGATTTTTATATGGCAGTATTGAATACCGATGGTACAATACTATTCGATAAAACATATAATTATACTCAAAATGAAACAGGCAAGTGCATAGGGCAGTATAGCGATGGAACATTTGTGCTTGTAGGTGAGCATTCGGAACCTGAAGCAACCGAAGTATATAAATTTGCAATATCGGTATCTGCAAGTGGCGATATAATAAAAGCAAGCCGCTTGAAAGACGGGCGTTCACCACAAGAGGTGCATTCAATTATTTACGATGAGCAGAATGACTTTTTTATAGTTACAGGAAAGTTTCCCGGTTTTATAGGTACTACTTCAACAGCAGGAATATTTGCGGTAAACAGGTTTGCTAATTTCACAAACCATTTTACATATAATATT
Organism: Bacteroidota bacterium; assembly: GCA_003250355.1. GTDB lineage: Bacteria > Bacteroidota > Bacteroidia > Bacteroidales > SZUA-534 > SZUA-534. The sequence goes on along the minus strand of QKGS01000087.1, from coordinate 63,614 downwards.
AGCGGAACTATTACCGATATTACTTTTAGCGACAACAATACATATGTATGCGGCGAACGTGTTATCAGCGGTACAAGTAACAAAGCACGCTTTATAGCATCGGTTAACCCTTATTTCGATGAGGTGTTTTGGTACACCGAGTCAAATACCGCATTTTCGAAAAATGCTTCATGTATTTCAATATTAAATGATTCCGAAATTGCAGTGGTAGGCTCAAACGAAACAGAGCTAGGCAGTTACGATATATCGGTAACTAAATGTAGTATAAGTGGAAATATTATTAGCGAACAAAGTTACGGTGCCGACAATAGTGAATATGGCACAGCCGGGGTATGTGACAATGGCAAAATTGTTATTTTGGGAACATCGAACCGCGATGAGAATAGTTTGCTTACACTTTTTAAACCATCGAACTAGAAGTTCGTACCATCATACTGGTTATTAGTCTAAATCATTAATAAATATTGAACTTAACTTGTTTATGGTACGTAAAATTATTTGCCGGTTTGTATGTTCATTTATGAAAATAATACGTCGGTAAAAATATTGAGTTTGATATTTATCTGTTATTGATTATAATATTGTTTTTCAATAACTTGCATATTTTAAGAGCAGAATTTTGTATTATTAATTAAGATATATCATGAAAAAAAATTACTATAAAGTATTAGCCCTAATACTGTCTGTTTTTGCTATGTATAATACTTATGGTATAGTATATATATCATCGGGCACTACTAATCAGAATAACAAGTGTAATGTTATTATTGAAGATGGAGCTTCAGCAGGAGTGAAAATTGTAAATATTAATGCTCCGGCAGGTATAACCAATGCAATGCTCAATATTCGTCATATGGGCATTATGGCAGGCGATACTATAACTATTCAGCAAAACGATGCAAGTGGCGATACTATTTATCACAAAGCATCGAACGATATTTCATTTTTTTTAGATACCGCAGTTTCGGTAGGAGCTGCCGATGCATATATACGAATAGTTCATGCCGATGCAGTTCAAAGCAATGAGTATTCAATAGAGTGGATAGGATTACTGAATGCAGCAGTTACACCAACTGATATTACTTGTAAAGGGTTGAACAATGGTATTATTAATATAGCTCCGGCAAATGGAGCTGCTAATTATACATATTCAATTAACGGAAGCCAGGTTGCTGTAACATCTACAGCTTACAATGCAACAAGTTTATTGTCAGGGGTATATGTATGCTCGATAATTGATAATAATGGGTGTAAATACGAAGAAACGGTAACAGTGCAGGAAGATAATCCAACATTTAACGCAAGTATAACAGAGCGAAAAATATCGTGCAGCGGCGGACAGAATAACGGTATAGCCAAGGTGAATAATATATCGGGAGTTACGTCGTATTTATGGAACAATATATCGGCATCAACCAGCGATACAGCAACGTCGTTACATCCCCAAACAACATATATGTGCCAGGTTACCGGAACAGGAGGTTGTAAAGTTTACACTATTACAACATCGCCCGAGAATAGTGCAATAGTAACAGGTAATACTTTACTTAAAAATGCTTGTAGCGGTAAAGCCGATGGTGCAGCAACGGTAACTGCAACCGGAGGTATTGGAGGGTTTACATTTTTATGGCCCAATGCTTCGACACTCAGTACCCGCACCAATCTTTTGGCAGGAGCATATAATGTTACCGTAACCGATGCCAATGGTTGTAGTGAGGTTGAAACTGTTAGTATTTCAAATACTCCGGCATTGAATGTTACTGAGGCAACAACATCTGCCAATAGTTATGCTACCAATACTGGTTCAGTTACACTTACTGCATTGAACGGAACACCACCTTACAAATACATTTGGGGTAGCGATACTACTACAGTAACACCATTGATTAAGAATTTGCTATATGCAGGAATTTTTAATTATAAGGTAATAGATAATAACGATTGTTCAGTATCTGATACTGTAAAAGTTACCGAACCTACCGATTTGTTGGGAGGAACTATTGAAATAGTAAATTCGGTTACCGACTCAGCATATTGCCAGGGGGTAGCTATTGATTTTCAACTTGTAAATGTATCTGCTGCTTCGGGCGGAGTTCCAAACAGCGGTGTAACATATATATGGGAAACCAAAACAGCATCGACCGGATGGACAGTTGATGCAGCTTCGGCTAATTCGGTATCGATAACATTTACCGGAAGGGTAATAACCAAAGATACATGGTTCAGACGCAGGGTACAAGCAAATAGCGACGTGGCTTACAGTAACGAGGTTAAATATACTTTTGTTGCAAAACCGGCAGTAACAATTCAAAATTTGGGAGCAGAGTATTGTCAGAATAACGATATTATTGTAAACCTAGTGGGAGTGCCAACATTCAATACCGGAGTGTTTACAAGTACGCATAATTTTGTTACCGATAATGGCAATGGAACAGCAAGCTTTACCCCGGCATTATATAATGATACTATTTTATCGGGAGCATCAACAAAATCGGTTTCTTACTCATATATTGACAATTACGGTTGTATTTGGAGTACTGCTTCGCCATATACTACAGTAATAAATCCTAAGCCAATAGTTAGTGAACTGGTTAATAATGTATTATCGAATGGTCAGAATACAGGTAGTGTTACATTAACTGCAAGTAACGGTACGGGTGCATATATACTAAACTGGACAGGAACAGGAAGTATTGCAGGAACAAATCCTTTCTCTATCGGTACTCTTACTGCCGGAATTTACAGTTATGAAATAAAGGATTCAAAGAATTGTAAATATACCGATACAGTTAAAGTTACCGAGCCTACCGATTTGTTGGGAGGAACTATTGAAATAGTAAATTCGGTTACCGACTCAGCATATTGCCAGGGTGTAGCTATTGATTTTCAACTTGTAAATGTATCTGCTGCTTCGGGCGGAGTTCCAAACAGCGGAGTAACATATATATGGGAAACCAAAACGGCATCGACCGGATGGACAGTTGATGCAGCTTCGGCTAATTCGGCATCGATAACATTTACCGGAAGGGTAATAACCAAAGATACATGGTTCAGACGCAGGGTGCAAGCAAATAACGACGTGGCTTACAGTAACGAGGTTAAATATACTTTTGTTGCAAAACCTGTGTTGAAAGTATTTAATTTGGGTGCTGCATATTGTCAGAACAACGAATCGGTTATTGACATTGTGGGTGTGCCATCGGGAGCAGGGAGTTCATTTACAAGTACACACAGTTTTTTAACCGATAATGGCGACGGTACAGCTACTTTTTCGCCTTCATTATATACCGATAGTACAATTGTTACTCCGCAAACCAAGCAGGTTGTATATAACTATACCGACAGCTATGGTTGCCAATGGAATACCGGGGCAACATATTCGACAGTAATAAACCCCAAGCCGGCACAACCATATTTCGATTTGCCCGAAAAGCTTAGTAAGTCTGATACTTCGCATCAGATAGAGGGTATAGTTCCCGGGGGTGGTGTTTTTACCGGCGAGGCAATTACAGCAGGTGGGTTTATTAATATGATGGTACTAAACGAAGCTAACTATACTTATAAATACACCGTTGGCAATGGCTATGGTTGTACCAACAGCTATTCCGCAAATACTTCGATAGTAGCCGGAGCAGGTTCTTTTTTCGATACCGACGGTGGTGACCCTTTAAAAACATATTTCTGTAAAGGTGCAGATAGTGCATCAATATTTGCACAACCAACTGAAACTGTTACCGAATATATAGGCTATGTAACAGCAAGTGGTACTCCCGAATCGCGTATTACTTGGAAAGCATATGCCGACTCGGCATCGGGTTCATTTGACCCTAACGACTTTACCGAAGATGTATATATAGTTCGATTCCAATATAAGAGTAATGCTTCGGTGTTAACTATTGAAAAAGAGATAAGATTTGTTGATATGCGTAATACTGCACAAATAAATGATCTTAGCAGTAAATATTGTGCATCGTTGAGTATATTACAAATAACAGCGCCAAATGTTAAAACCAATGAAACAGGTATATTCTCGGGTACAGGTATTTTTAACCCAATAGGTAACCGAGCCGATTTTAATATTGGAACATTCAACACCACCGATTCAGTTTCAACAACAGTAAAATATTTGCTAACCGATAATACCAGCGGATGTAAAGACTCTGTTTTGCAAAATGTAAAAATATATGCATTGCCAGAAGTTGGATTCTATGTAAAAGATACATTTTTTGTTCAGGGCGAAGAGGTGAGTTTTACTTCTGTTAATCCGGCTGCCGGTGGTGTATTTACAGGCGAAGGAGTAGGGTATTTGCAAACTTCTTTCAACCCTAAAGAAGCCGGTTTAGGTGAGCATAATATTAAGTTTACTTTTGATGAACCACATGGAACTTTAGTATGTAAAAACGATACTGTACGAAAAGTTTTAGTTGAAAAATACCGAGGAACTATTGGAGGAATTCCATCTGACAGCATATTATGCGGCGATGAAGAACCAATAAAAGTGTATTACACTAAAGAAGCAGGATATGCATACTCAAATGGTTATTTTGTTTTCAATAGCGATACCGTTTATGGCGATACTTTACAAATTGACCCTACTGTTTTGAAAAGTGCTAATAACTATATAATTAAATATGTATATACAGGTTCCGATGCACAAACAAAATTTTGGATTGATAAGAAAATATACATTGACGATATAGGCGATTTAAAAATTATGGGTCTTGAGTCATCGTATTGTAGGTATAGTTTGTCCGATACTATATGGTGCAATGCAAAAAGTACTGAAATATCGAGAAACGGATTATTCACATTCGATGATGGAAGAAACGACCAGGACGGTTTGTACTTGCTAATTGATGCCAATAAGGGCAAAGCAAAAATTAACCCGGCCGATGTGATAGCTGAAACAAATAAAATATATTTCACATACAATTCGCCGAAAATATTTAACACCAATGTAAGTACCTGCTCAAAACGCGATTCAGCGATGCTCATAGTATACGATGCTCCGGTTGCTTCATTCAATATCCGCGATAACTATAACGTAGAAGAAAGTGCCGATACATTATTAGGTTTGCCATCGGGTGGAAAGTTCGACCTGTATGGTAAAAATATATATACGGCCGATTCAGTTTTTAATCCAAAAACAGCAAACTCAGGTTCAGGCGAAAAAACCATAAATGTAAGTTATGCATACACAAATCCAATTACAGGTTGCTCCGATACAGTAATTCATACAACAGTTGTAGAAAATGCAACAGGGTATTTTGAGCCATTTGGTACTAACGGTTCGTATTGTTATTACGATGCCAATTATCAGTTAGTAATAGCCGACACATCGAACTCGAATGGAGCCGGAGGTTTATATTCAGGTGCCGGAATAAGTGCTGCGGGTATTTTTAATCCGGTAACAGCATACAATATTCTCAACACCGGAACCGATACTTTAGTAACTGTACCTTTGGTGTTTGAATATAAGGGTAGAGACAATATTACCACATTTTACATACACGACACAGCTTATGTAATCAATAACGGCGATGTTGAAATACTTAATCTTGCCGACACATCATTTTGTGCCAATGGCGATACTGTTCATCTTTCAGCTACACGTTCGGGCGGGGTTTTCTCAGGCAACGCTATTGCAAATACCATAGGAATATTTAATCCTAAGCTTATAGTAACCAACGTAACTACTACTACAAGAGTTACTTATACTTACGATGATCCTAGCGGAGCTTGTAGTCAGATAGTGAAAATTGTAGATATTGAAATAAGAAAGATACCTGAAATAAACATACAGGCAAATACATCAATTTGTGCAAACAGCACTCTGCAAACATTTAGTGCCTTACCTTCAGGAGGTACATTTACCTCCGATTTATTATTAAACACAATATCGGCTAATAGTGTAACTTATTTACCTACAACTACTAATGTGGGTATTAATAATATTTACTATTCATACTACGACCCGGTGTTAGAATGTTCCAATACCGATAGTTTGCCAATAACAGTAAATGCAATACCAAATTTGGAAATAATAGGCTTTACCGACACTTCATATTGCAAGGAGAGTGGTACAGTTTCGTTGCAGGGTATGTATAATTCTACTATTGCTTTAAAAGGCGATTTTAATAATATACCGGTAATAAATAACGGAACAGCCAACGATGGTAAAGCAGTTTTTAATCCAACCATTGAAGGACGCCATACAGTTCAGTTTACATATACCGACAATAACGGCTGTACTAATACAACCGATACCTCAGTAACAGTACACCCACTGCCCGATATTTCAATTTCCGGACTCACAAGCTATGTATATTGCGAAAACAGTACCGAAGTGGTGCCATTGGTTGGTAACTTTACCGGAGTTAGTAAGCGAGAGGTATTTTATGTAAATCAATTGCCCGAATCAAGAAACAGTTTCTCGTTTGAACCCGATAAGTTTCAACCCGATTATAATGTACATTTCCGTTACGAAGTAACCGACTTTAACGGTTGTGAAAATACAGCATCCGACTCAGCATATATATACCGTATACCATCAATGATTTTATCTGTTTCCGATAAATGTATTGCCGACTCAGTACAATTTACTTTAGGGTACGATAATACTAAATACGATATAGTTTCGTATAAATGGAGTTTCTTTGCTCTGAACGACCCTAACGATGCTAAATTTGCTCCGGGAGCCGATTCTGTGGCACGTCCAAAAGTAAAATACTCAGTTGACGGTCGCCGAACAGTATCACTAACAGTTGAAGAGGCTAAATATGGTTGTATAAATCAAAAGGTACAGGATTTTTATTTCGAGCAAACTCCTAATGCCAGCTTTAGTTGGATAAATGAATGTTTGAGTTCAGGAAATGTCGAGTTTACACCATCGGCACCACATGACCCTACTATTTACAACTATATATGGAACTTTGGCGATAACTCAATACAAAATGGTCATAGTATACAACACAGCTATGCCGATACAGGTACTTATAATGTAAGTTTTAGAATACAGTCAATAAATTCGGAATGTGCTCATCAGGTAAATAAAGAACTTACCATACGTCCGTCGGTAAAATTCGATGTTACCGATAAGTACACTCAGTCATTTGAAGAAATGCACGGAGGCTGGGTTCCTGAAAGCCTTAATAACAATGTACAATATTCGTGGCAGCTAGGAGAACCTTCCGGGGCTTTGATTAAAAATGCTCTTGACGGAAATAAGGCTTATGTAACCAATCTTTCGGGGAGTTACAACGCTTATGAACAATCGGCTATAACAAGCCCGTGTTTTGACCTTACAGGATTAACCCGACCTATGATTAGCTTAGGGTTATGGCAAGATTTGGAGAAAAATCGCGATGGTGTTGTTCTTCAGTATAGAACAAATGAAAGACTTGGAGAAGCAGGATGGAAAAACATTGGCGATTTTGTAACCAATGCCGGAGTAAACTGGCACAACTCACTAAGTGTAAATGGATTGAGAGATATTAGCGACCGAGAGGGATGGGATGGAGAAAGTCAAAAGGGATGGATTGAAGCCAAGCACGACCTCGATTTTTTAAAGAACCAAAGCAGTGTTCGCTTCCGTTTAGCATTCGGTGCCGACGATATAGTTCAAAATGAAGGTGTAGCATTAGATAAAATCAGAATTGGAAACAGGGAACGCAAGGTAATAGTTGAAAACTTTACCAATGCCATGAATAACATATACCAAATAACAGAAAACGGTATTAGCAGCGTTACTGCAACTATACCTAACGATGTAATAGAACTACAGTATCATGCCGGATATCCGGCGGGCGACCCATTGTATAAGAGTTATCCGGGAGCTGCAAATACCCGAATATCGTATTACAGTATAGCCCAAATACCATATGCTGTATACGATGGTACCGTTAAATATGCATATACTAAAGCCGATAATTTATCATCGTCTACTATTATTAAGCGTGCGCTAAAAGAGCCGGTTATTGATATTCAACTTGAAGTAACTAAAGGTACTTCCATTGATATTAGAGCCAATATAAAAACAGATAAGCCCGATTCAATAAATAACCGCAACCTGCACTTACTAGTGTACATTGTTGAAAATAACGTGATAGTAAATGCCGATAATAAAACACTGACATTTAACAATGTTGTTCGCAAAATGCTACCCGATGCCAGCGGTACATATTTAAAAACAAACTGGAATACTAATGAAACAGAAACATTAAGCTTCAATTACCTATTAACAGCAGAAAATAAACCCAACGACATTGTAGTAGTAGCATTTGTGCAAGACGAAGATACTAAGGAGATATTGCAGGCAGTAACATCAGATGACAGAATATTTGAGATATCGGCTAAAGAAGTATTTGGTTTAACAACAGAGAATGGAGCCAACTATATAATGTATCCTAACCCCGCATCGAGCTATGTCGATATAGCATTTAGCCGGGCTGTTGCCAATTCCGATAAGTTGGTACTAATGAATCAGCAGGGAGCTTTAGTAATGGAAGTAAAACCTTTAGAAGGGGAGTATTTCCAACGATTAAATGTTAGCGCACTGCAAGATGGGTTATACTATATAATGTGGATTCACAATAATGAACAAATAGTAAAAAAACTTATAAAAGCAGAATAGTATTAAGCTTGAATAATGAATATAGCCGGTCTTTTATTTAAGTCCGGCTTATTTTTTTTCCATAATCTAACAGGCATAGTAACTATATATTCAGTATCGAGGCTTATATCGGCAGCTATGCAAAGCCTGGTTTCAGGCATACAAGCATTAATTATATCATCAACCAAAGCATTGTTGCGGTAAGGTGTTTCAATAAAAAGCTGACTTTGGTTTTCTGTCAATGAACGTTTTTCAAGGTGTTTCAGGCTTTTAACTCTTTCGCCGCCCTTAACGGGCAAATAACCGTTAAATGCAAAATTCTGCCCATTAAGTCCCGATGCCATAAGCGACATAAGTATGCTACTGGGTCCAACATACGGAACAACCTTAATACCTTTACTATGAGCATATTCAACAATCAGAGCACCGGGGTCGGCTACTCCAGGTACACCGGCCTCCGACATTACCCCTATATTGTTACCATTATACAGTGGTTGCATAAAATGCTCTATTTCATCGGGTTTAGTGTGCTTATTTAATTCAAAAAATACAGAATCGTCTATCGGAAATGTTTTGTCAACAGCTCGCAAAAACCTACGGGCAGTTCGTGTGTTTTCAACTATAAAATATCTGAGCCTAACAACATTACTTATTACTCCCGAAGGTATTACATTTTCAACACTGCTTTCACCCATAGTTACAGGTACCATATATACTGTTCCGTTCATGCTTTCTCTATTTTTGAGTGCAAATATCGGTGTTTGGTTTAATTTTTCACCCTTTTTGTCGGATAAAACAATTTCACTTTGTATTTTTACTGCCCAATTAAAATTTACTCTGAGCTTTGAAAATAACTTTCCTTGGAACCGGTTCTTCGCATGGGATACCTGTAATAGGTTGCAATTGCAAGGTTTGCAAATCGGACGATATTCGTAACCGCAGATTGCGCAGCGCACTAATGGTTGAAATACAGAATAACCGCTTTATTATTGATGTAGGACCCGATTTCAGACAACAGATGCTCCGAGAAAATATTTCACACATTAACGGTATTTTACTTACCCATGCCCATAAAGACCATACTGCCGGTATCGATGATTTGAGGGCATTCAACTATTTACAAAAAGCCCCGGTAAATGTTTATGCCGAAAAAAGAGTAATTGAATCAGTAAAACGTGAATACGAATATGTGTTTGCTGAAAATCGTTATCCGGGTGTGCCCGAATTAAATTTAATTGAAATAAGCAAACAGGAATTTTCAGTAAATGGAATAAATATAATACCAATACGAGCATATCACAATAAGCTTCCTATACTCGGTTTCAGATTTGGTAATGTTGCCTATTTAACCGATGTGAAAACTATTCCCGAAGAGGAGTTTACAAAGCTCAATAATATTGATGTATTGATTCTGAGTGTAATACGTCCTGAACCTCATATAGCACATTTAGGACTTAACGAAGCATTAGAACTAATAGAACGAATAAAACCGACTAAAGCTTTTTTTACACATATAAGCCATGTATTGTACCCGCAAAGTGAAATAAAAAAATATGTTCCTTTGTTTGTCGATTCTGCCTACGATGGTCTTACCATTGAATTATAAAATTATACCCCAAGCAACAGAACTCTTTGAGTTTTTGAATTTACTTTAAATCGGTTATCGATTCTCATACCCATAATCCACACAATTTTTTTGTCCGATATCATTACCTGAACTTTGCTCTTATCGAAACGGTTTAGCTTTTTATCAATAAAAAAATCACTCAGCTTTTTCGATTGTTTCATACCCAACGGGTTAAATGAATCGCCTGTTTTCCATTTTCGTATCTCAATCGGGTAGGTGAGTTTATCATAATCAATGCAGGCGAAATTTTTACTCTTATTTATTTTAAAATTATCAATAACAATAATTTCAGCAGTATTGAACAGGGGAGAGTTTATTAGTTCTTCCTCATTGGCAAAAGTCCATTTCTCACTAGTTTCTGCAATTATCGATTCTATTATTAAGCTATTTCTGTCTATAAGTAATTGGTGTGTAGTAGAATAAAAAACCTTACCCGATTGTTCGTCAATGGTATTTAATATACTCAGAGTTTGCTCTGCGTTAAAACCCCATTTGCTGATTATTTCAAATAAAACTATTGAATGGTGCTTAACTTGTTTTAGTAATTCTATATCAATATGGTACGACGATTCGTATTCTTTAACCAGCTTTTCTTTGGTTTCATCAATAGTAGAATTGAATACTGCCGAGGCATTTTTAATATTTTGAATATTGCGCTCCATTACCTGCTCAAACGATGGGTTTATTTTTTTCAAGGCAGGTATTACTTGGAGCCTTATATAATTTCTTAAAAATTGAGTTGAGTCGTTCGACTGGTCGTATCGGAATAATATATTGTTATCTTTTGCATACTTGCTTATTTGCTCTCGTGTAGCAAATAGCAAGGGGCGTATTAATCGGTTATTTTTGGGTTTTATGCCCGTTAATCCGTTTATTCCTGTTCCACGTGTAAGGTTTAAAAAGAATGTTTCAATAGAGTCGTTTATGTGGTGTCCGGTAGCAAGTAAATCAAAACCTTTTTTTTCGAGCAATACGTCGAACCACTGGTATCGCAACTCCCTTGCAGCCATCTCTATCGACTGTTTGTTGGCCTTGGCATGGGCTATGGTATCGAATTTTTTTACATATAACGGTACATTATAGTGTTCTGCCAGTCGGGCTACAAATTCTTCATCTTCGGTCGATTCTTCGCCTCTGAGTTGAAAGTTACAATGGGCTATTGCTATTTTGTAATTCAGCTTGGCAAACAAGTCAAGAAGAACAACACTATCAACTCCTCCGCTAACAGCCAACAATATCTTTTGGCTTTTAGAACATAATGATTCCTTTTCTATAAAATTGTTAAATAATTTTATCATAAAACAAATGAATATTTAAATGTAAGTTGTTGTTATATTTGTAATTAAGTAACTATTATTTAATAATTACTTTAAATTTGGTTGCAGTATATATTGGTTTATAATCTTTACAGAAATGTGTATTTTATTTGCCAACATTGTGCAAATTGAAACTACTAAAGTTCAATGGCAATAAATCAGATATACTATTAAATTCAATAATCCGATTTTTTCCGACCATTAAAACTCTTATATCCGTTTTAAAACGCATTTCTGATTCCAATAAGCTTTGTCGGCAAGCTCCACATGGCGATATTGGTATTTTAACTTGTTCACCATTTTGTATTGCTGTAATGGCTAAAGTGGTAATATCCGATTCAGGGTATTTTGCATTAGCATAAAACATAGCAACACGTTCTGCACACAAGCCCGAAGGGTAGGCTGCATTTTCCTGATTGTTACCACATATTGTTTCACCATTTTGGAGTAAAACAGCCGCACCAACCTGAAATTCAGAATAGGGAGCATAAGCATTTTGAGCAGCTTCAAGTGCTTGTTTTATAAGTGTTTGGTCATTGTCTGCCAATTCATTTAATGAAGAATATTGCTTGGCAGATATTTCTATTTTAAATTCTTCCATTTTTTGAGCTTTTAACCAAATATAATAAAATATTTTGTTAAATATTATTAGAGTGGTTTATTATCAATTTTTTTTACAATATGATAATATTATTTTTTCGCTGCTAAAGTCATACTTATAATTGTATATTTTGAATTATTAGATGGCTTCAACTAGTATATTAATGTTTTTACCTTATTATTAGGTCTGTTTTACCGATTTTAAAGCTCTATATTCTGTTCTTATATTAATATTTGTTGCCGTAAATTAGGTTAATGTTAAAAAATGCTTTGTATTGCAACCATAATTACATTTTTTGCGTCTAGTGTGTGAACAGTAACTTTTTGGTATTATATAACCCTTAATTTAAAATGTATAAGAAGTATTTATTTTTATTATTTATTAATGTTGGTTTGCTTATAATGGCAAATGGAACAGAGGAGACAACCGGTGCTTCAAACCCTGAAGTATCCGGCAAAGTTTTCGATAGTGCTTCGGGTGAACCATTAGTGGGAGCAACCATATATGTGGTAGAAAAAAAACGTGGTGCAGCTACCAACCTTAATGGTGAATTTTCATTCAAATTACCCGTAGGAAAATATAAACTGCAAGTATCGTTTATTGGTTATTCCACAAAGAGTATTGAGTTGAACCTTCAAAATGACATTTCGCTCGATATAGCACTTGTGCTCGATACCGAAACTATTGACGATGTAATAGTTAGTGCAGAACGCAACGATATAAACCTTACCAGAACCGAAATGGGAGTAGAGCGTATGGAAATGGAACAGATAAAAAGCATACCTACACTTATGGGCGAAACCGATGTAATAAAGTCAATACAGTTATTGCCCGGTGTTCAGGCTACTTCCGAAGGGTCGTCGGGGTTTAGTGTACGCGGCGGTAACTTTGACCAAAACCTTATATTGTTTGATCAGGCTTCGGTATACAATGCATCGCACTTATTGGGTTTTTTCTCCATTTTTAATAACGATGCTGTTGAAAACCTTGAACTATATAAAGGCGATATACCGGTAATGTATGGTGGTCGTCTGTCGTCATTGCTTGATATAAAAATGAAAAACGGCGATAGCGAAAAACTCCATTTAACCGGAGGAATAGGTTTAATTTCGAGTCGTGCTACTTTTGAAGGGCCATTGAGCGAAAATACAACATTCTTAGTCTCCGGTCGTCGCAGTTATTTCGATTTATTTTTCCCGTTAATACCCGATGAAGAAATAAAAGATGCCAAACTAAATTTTTGGGATGTTAACGGCAAACTATTTCACCGCATAAATAATAAAAATACCATAACATTTAGCGGATACATAGGTAGAGATGTAATGGAACCAGGCGAATTTATGGTTAGTAAATACGGAAATAAAACAGCAACTATAAATTATACTCATACCGCCGGCGATAATTTTGGAACTAAGCTTATAGCTTATGTAACCGAATACGATAATACTACTACAATGGAATTTACCGAAGAGTCGGGTTTCGATTGGAAATCTAAAATGCGCGACCTCTGTTTCAGGTTCGACAACACATGGACTATTAATAACTGGAATACTCTGAAATTTGGTATTTCTACCACTCACCATATGTTTTACCCGGGAGTGTTTAAACCAACCAATAGTATGAGTATATACAACAAATTGGAGTTGCAGCACAAGCAATCGTTAGAGAGTGGAATATACCTGTCGAATGAGCAAACAGTAACCGATAAGCTTACATTACGTTACGGTTTGCGATATTCAGTATTTAACAACATAGGCCCTGAAACAGTTTACAATTTCGATGAGCATCATAACAATACTGATTCCATACGTTATAATTCATTTAACCTTTTCAATACTTATACCGGTTGGGAGCCAAGGGTAGGTGCTGTTTACCGTATTGGCCATTTTTCGTCGGTTAAAGCCAGTTATGCACGCACAGTTCAGTATTTGCATATGGCATCGAACTCAACCGGTGGTACCCCATACGATATTTGGATAACCTCGAACCCTAATATTAAACCTCAGTATTGCGATCAGGTTTCGGCCGGTTTTTTTAGAAATTTTTTGGGCAATACCATCGAAGCTTCAGTTGAGCTTTATTATAAAAATGTTCAGAACAGTGTCGATTTTAAAGATTTTGCTTTGCTATATTTCAATGAGAAAATGGATGGTGAACTGCGGGTAGGTGAAACAAAAGCCTATGGAGCCGAATTTATGGTTCGCCTTAATATGGAAAAACTCAATGGCTGGGTAAGCTATACCAGGTCGAAAACCGAACGTATAATACCTGAAATTAACAATGGTGATCCGTACAGAGCAGGGTACGATAAGCCTAACGATATAAGTATTGTTTTAAATTATAAGCTGAATAAACGTATAGCTTTTTCACTTAATTGGGTATACGCCACAGGAAACCCTATGACACTTGAAGTAGCAAATTACTGGCATGGCAATGAGCAAATTCCTATTTACTCAAAACGAAATGCCTACCGTATGCCCGACTATCACCGCCTCGATGTTGCTATGACTATGCAGGCTAAGAAAAACGGTAACAGAACCAAACTTAAAAGGCTGGAAGGTGAGTGGAATTTTTCCATTTATAACCTATATAACCGACACAACGCATGGACAATCAATTTTGTGAAAGATGAAATTAATCCATCGCAAAAATATGCCGAGAAAATATATTTGTTCCCTTTTATGCCTTCAATATCATACAATTTCCGATTCTAAAAATTTATAACAATGAAAAAAATATTATATATAGCAGCAGCAATTATAGTAATGGGAGCGTGTAAAGAACGATTCGACTTAGACCCTGAACAATCGGTTTGGATTGTTGCAGTAGATGCTGTTGTTACCAATGAATATATGGTTCACAAAGCTATTATTACAAGTTCGAAAAGAGTTACCAATACCCATATACCATACATAAGTGGAGCAACCGTACAATTGGTTGAAAACAATACCGATACCATTACATATATTGAGTCAGATTCTGTAAAGGGGATATATTTATCGCCATTTGCATTTAGCGGAAAGCCTGGTAGTACTTACGAAATTATTGTTTCAGGCATTGATTTTAACTCCGATGGGGTTAATGATATATCAAAAGCCAAAGAAACCATGCCCGGTTTAATAACTCTTGATAGTATTGGTTTAGAGCGAATAATATATCCGCAAATACAAATATCGGGATGGTTTGTTAACTGTTACGCTTGGGATTCACCTAGTGAGAATTATTATTTATTCCGTGCATGGAAAAATAGCACACTTGTTTCCGATACTCTTTACGAAGTATTTTTTACCGACGATATGTTATTTAATGGTCGTTACACTAATGGTATTCAAACCGTGTTTTTCGATGAATATAAAAAGGAATACATTAACCCCGGCGATACTATAACACTTGGAGTGTATAACACCACAAAGTCGGTATTCAATTTTTATTCACAGGCATACGAATCGGTTATTCGTAGCAACCCTATGTTTGGAGGCCCTCCGGCTAATATTGAGTCGAATTTTTCAAACGGGGTAAAAGGCTTTTTCGAAGTTTATACCATAGCGAAATCAACCACTATAGCTCCGGATGATGTGTGGGAATATAGAGGGAAATAGGGGTGTCCAAAAAGTCACGGGGTGAATTGCTAATTATTTGCAATTCACCCCGTGACTAATTTGAAGTTTTTGGACAGCCCTTTTTGAAATATTTAATATGCACTTTAATTACTGAAAATAAACAGAAACGGGTTACTCAACCGTTACCCGTTTATTTCCCTGTCTCTGAACCCTAATAAATAGAGTATTGCATCGAGACCAATATTTGAAATAGCATTTTTGGCCGACTCTTTTACCTTAGGTTTTGCATGGAATGCTATTCCTAAACCGGCCAAACGTAGCATTGGTAAGTCGTTAGAACCATCGCCAACAGCTATAACCTGTTCCAAATGTATATCTTCTTTAAATGCAAGCATTTTGAGTATTTCGGCTTTTTTATTGCCGTCAATTATCTCATTCACGTGCTTGCCGGTTAGTTTGCCATCCATTATCTCAAGCTCATTGGCAAATACATAATCGGCGCCAAGCTTTGTTTTTAGGTAATTGCCAAAGTATGTAAACCCTCCGCTAATAATAGCTGTTTTGTAACCGTATTGCTTTAGTGTTTTAAACAGTCGTTCGGCACCTTCGGTAATGGGCAGATTTTCAGCTATTTGCTTCATTACCTTTTCGTCGAGACCTTTTAGTAGCGACACACGCTGAATAAAGCTTTCGCTAAAATCTATCTCACCGCGCATAGCTTTCTCTGTTATTTCACTCACTTTTTCACCCACGCCCGCCTTGTATGCAAGTTCATCAATAACCTCAGTCTGAATAAGTGTTGAATCCATATCGAAACAAACCAAACGGCGGTTTCTGCGATATATATTATCTTCCTGAAAAGCTATGTCAACACCGATAGTTCCGGCTGTATGAATAATATCTTTTTTCATACGGTCTTCGTCGATAGGTGTACCG
The DNA here is from genome assembly GCA_003250355.1 of Bacteroidota bacterium. Taxonomy (GTDB): domain Bacteria; phylum Bacteroidota; class Bacteroidia; order Bacteroidales; family SZUA-534; genus SZUA-534. The sequence goes on along the minus strand of QKGS01000087.1, from coordinate 46,963 downwards.
CGAACCGAGAACTCAACTACTGCTCTGGTCTCTTTATTGAATCCGTTCAAAGGAATACGACCCGATAATCGCGATATATAATCGATATTCATATTTTGGTCAGCAATAATTTTTGTTACACTTGCCAGGTGTGTAGCCGTTAATTTACGAGCCAATAGTGTAACTATATATCGGTCTTTTCCCTGCAGCTTTACCCAATCCTGATATTTTTTAATTGGGATAGGGGTAAATTTTACATTTATGTTAAGTTCATAAGCTTTAAAAAGCAGGTCTTTTAATATTGGAGACGATTCCGATTTTTCAGGTACTTCAAATAGTATCCCCAAATTAAGATCATCGTGTATTACAGCCTGTCCAATATCAAGAATGGTTACATTATTTTTTGCCAGTATATCAGTCATGGTAGCAGTTACACCGGGCTTGTCGTGCCCCGATATGTTCAAAAGAATTATCTCCTTATTGTCCTTCATTTGTATAATGTAAATTTGTTAAAATAGCTTATGAAAAAATCGGAGTAAAAATATAAATTAATTTGATGTATCATTATTCGAATAAAAGATAAATATCAGCATTTAAGACTTTTGTACTCTGTTTTATAATACTGGAAGCTGGAAGCTAGAAACTGGAAAGTAAAAGATAAAAAATGAAAGTTGAAAAATTAATGTATTGCAAATAATTAGCAATTCACCCCGTGACTAATCTGAAGTTTTTGGACAGCCTCTTTTTTATATATTCTCTTTTAGTATATACCCGCTTCCGTGAATGTTTACTATTTCTAAACCATTATCCGGTTTTAGGTATTTGCGTAGTTTTGTTATATAAACATCCATACTACGGGCTGTAAAATACCCTTTCTCACCCCATATGTTTTCTAATGCAAAATCGCGGTCAAGCACCTTATTTTTATTTATTATTAGCTGTTTTAGCAGTTCCGATTCCTTGGGCGATAACTTCTTTGTTTCTATACCGTCTGCCGTTAGTTCCCTTTTTGAATAATTATAGTTAAATATTCCTATTGCTAAAGGGGTATTATCACTATAAGTAATTGTATTATCAGGAGTTCTTTTTAGTATAGCCTTTATCTTATATATCAGAACCTCTGAATCGAATGGTTTGGTTATATAATCGTCGGCACCTATGCTAAAACCTTTTATCATATCTTCTTTCATGGTTTTAGCCGTAAGAAACACAATAGGGGTTTCAGCCGATATTTGTTTTATTTGTGTACCAATAGTAAAACCATCAATATGGGGTAACATAACATCGAGTACACATAAATTATAGTTGTTGCTTTTAAATGTTTCAACAGCATTTTTCCCATCGTTAACCCAATCTACTTCAAAACTGTTAAGCTCAAGGTACGATTTCATTACTGACCCAAAATTTACATCGTCTTCTACAAGCAGTATCTTATATTTACTCATATTTAAGTTTTTATATGTTATAAGTCTCCGGGCTTTAGTATCAATTATCAAGTATTTAGGTAACAACCGGAAGTTTAATTGTAAATTTACTTCCTTCGCCTTTTATACTGGTAACACTAATAGTTCCATTGAATGATGCTACTATTGCTTTTACATAACTTAGTCCCAATCCGAACCCCTTAACTGTATGAATATTACCACTGGTATGACGGTAAAATTTATCAAATATTTTATCAAGGGTTTCTTTGTCCATACCTATACCATTGTCTTCAATTGAAATATATAAATAATAGTTCAATTGTTGAGTATTTACTTTTATATGCGGTTTATTATCGCCTATGTATTTATTGGCATTATCGAGCAAATTATTAACAATGTTAGTAAAATGCGTTTCATCAATACTTACTAAAGTATCAGTAGCATTATTAGTAAATTCAATTTTCCCGCCTTTCTGTTCTACCTGAATGCCAATGTTTTTTACAGCCTTTTCTATTAGTGTATTTACATTAGTTGTAATTAAGCGTAAATTAAAATCTTTTTTATCGAGCAAAGCCATTTGCAACACACCTTCAACCTGACGGTTCATTCTTTTATTCTCTTCTTTAATAATTGTAGTAAAGTGTTTTATTTGTTCTTTATTGTTTAAAACCATAGGACTCGATATAGCATCGGCTGCCAATGAAATAGTGGCTATCGGGGTTTTAAACTCATGTGTCATATTATTAATAAAGTCGTTCTTTATTTCTGATACCTTTTTTTGATTAAAAATAGTGCGTAGTGTATAGTAAAAGGTTAATAATATTGTAAGAGTAAATACCAATGATATGGTTAATAGTAGTGAAAGAGATTTTATTATAAAATGGCTTTTATCGGGAAAAAAAACGTGCAGTTTGTAAGGAACCTGCATAATGTTTGTTGGAAATAGTTGAACATTGAATATGTCAACTTCATTTTCAGGGTTAAAATTTATAGACCTAAGACTATCTTTTACGTTTCCAAACACATCAGACACAGCATATTCAAAAGGTATATCTATATCGTTGTTCTTTAATTCGTAATCAATTATTGATTCAAAACCTTCAAAATCAATTTTCTGTTCTATTGGCACATTGTGCAGCGAATATTCAAGAACCATTTGTTCCATAACATTAGCGAGCATATTGCGCATATTTTCAACATTTCCATCGGTGTTTTTAGGTGTTGTTTTAGTAACAGTTGAGTATGTTTTTATTCGTTGACGGGAATTGCCATTTATTATTGTTGTATCGAAACCATATGTAACCGTTTGAGCACCACTCTCTTTATCAACCTTTACAACCACATTTTTATTCGATGTGTTATTAATATTCAAATTGTCGGTTTGTTTCCAAAAGTTTGAGAAGTTATGTAGCGATGGGTTATTCTGTTGTGAACTATTATTTAGAACTTTGTCGGAAAAAAATTGAGCATTTTGTTTACGTTCAATTCTCATTGCCGATTTTGCTAAAGCATCGTTAACCAAATGCTCAAATTGCTCTTCCTTTTCTTTTATTGTTTTTTGCAGCCAAAACATTTGAATGCCAATAATTCCAAGCAAAGATACGGCCATTAAAAATATTACAACATATAAGTTATTTTTCATTTAAACTAAGCTACCATAGTGCTACTTTATCTAATGCTTTGCGTAGAGTTTGATCTTCTTTAGCGGCCTCTTTTAAGGCTTCAATCAATTTATTAGTTTTTCCTTCAACAGGTGCTAATGTAGTACGACGATCATATATTATGAAACCTACTAAACCAAAAATTGCCATTAGAACAATACCAAAACCCCACATAAATAACTGTGTAAATTTGTCTTCCATTCTGTCAAACTTATTATCAACTGCTTCAAATTTTTTATCTATAGCATCAAATCTCTTATCTATAGCCTCAAATCTCTTGTCTATATCATTGAATCGAGCCTCATAACTTCCCAAAATTGCTTCTGAACGTATTGCTCGGTCACGATCTGCAAGTGTATAAGGTACTACTACCTGCTTTTCTTGCCCAATTGCAGTTATTATACTCACAAATATTAATCCTATTGATACTACAAGTTTCATGCCTGTTAAGTTTATTACAAAACTACAAAATATAATCGACATTTGTTTTCTTTTACTTTTCCTGATTTTTCATACATTTATGGTTTAATTACCAAATTGTTTTGAAATATGAAGTATTGTTTACGATTATTTATTATCGCTATTTGTGTGCCTATATTGGGGGGGGCACAGGAAAAAGTACCTAATATGGTATTGAATCCAAGTTTTGAGGAGTTCAATGAGTGTCCGCAAGACTATACTTTTATGGATAAAACCCACAGGTTGATACCTCACTGGACATATCCGTCGTTTACCACTCCCGATTATTTTAATAAGTGTAGCAAAGGTCAGGCCAAAGTACCCGATAACTTTGCCGGTTACAGCGACCCTAAAACCGGTAACGGCTATATGGGAGCTATACTTACCGGAACCGACAAAAATTTCAGAGAGTATATTCAGGGTGAATTAAAAGAACCTATGGTTGCAGGGCAGAAGTATTGCATTTCATACTGGTACAAACTTGCCTCAGGGTCGAAGTTTGCAGTTGACCAAATGAGCCTGAAATTTTCAAGCGACATAGTGGCCAACGACAATGGCACGTATCTCGATTATAAGGCCGACCTAAATAATACCGAAGGCCTTTTTCTCGATAATACCGAAGAGTGGGAGCAATTTTGCCAGGTGTATACCGCCAAAGGGGGCGAAAGCTTTTTTATGATAGGCAATTTTAAAAACTATGAAAATACCAACTACGTAGTTACCGGAAAGGATACAAAAAATAAGCGAGGTAAGTCGTATGCATACTATTTCTTCGACGATTTTGAAATACGTCCGCTTATTGACTGTAATGTTTGTGCCTGTGTTCCCAAAGGAATGGAAACAGTAGTTATAGATTCATCGTATACCGGAGGTCTGGACCCTATTACCGGACAAATATCTACTATTTTGAATGATGGTATTATTAGTCTTGGTATATCCGGTGGAACGCCACCATATAATATTGATTGGAGCAATGGGAAGAAAAACGTTCAAAAGCTTACTAACCTGCCTGCCGGCAAATACTCATATAAAGTTTCAGACCAAAATAACTGTAATGCGTCGGGAACAATTACATTTGTTGAACCTGCTATTCCCGACGACCCATTTAAAGAAGGTTTAAGAAGTATTGAAGAAGGAGCAGCATTAATTTTAAATAATATATTCTTTGAAACAGGCAAAAGTACACTATTGCCTCAATCGTATGCCGAGCTCGATAAAGTGGTAGAATTTCTTAAAGAAGGTACTGTAAGTATGATTGAAATAGGAGGACATACCGATAATGTAGGTTCCGACCCAATAAACGAAAAACTTAGTCAGGACAGAGCACAAGCAGTAGTAAATTATTTTACTCAAACCAAAGGGATAAAAAGTGTAGTGTTCCGTGCTAAAGGTTATGGTGCTTCACGTCCGCTCGATACTAATAACAGCGAAGCCGGAAAATCGAAAAACAGGAGAGTTGAATTCTTAGTATTAAAAAAGTAAAGAATATACGATGAAAAAAATATTATATATAGTAATTCTACTTTCTGTTTCTATTTGCACAATGGCGCAGAAAGCTGAAAAAATAATGGAGAAAGAGGTGTTTGAAGCAATGGATTCTAAAGTTCAGGGCGATATTGACGGTAGTATGGATAAAGCTAAAGCAGCTTTTGAAAAAATACTGTCAAAAACACCTGAAGATGCTATGGCTAACTTAGGATTATCGGTAGTATACGGATACGATACTTATACAGGCAAAGATTACTTTAAAGCGTGGCAATATTTTCAAGTTGCCGAAAAAAAGCAATCGGAATTTACACAAGAACAACTTGAAGTTCTGAATATTTATTTCTCAAAAGTAGATATGAAACGACGTAACCGTCCTATTGATAAAAATATGGAGTGGGCTAGGGAATATGTCGAAGATAATTTGATAAAATATGTAAGAGAAGAGAATAATATTGAATATGCTGAACGTTTTATCAGTGAATTTCCCGATTCACGTTATTATGAAAATGTAAGGCATATACGTAACTATATTGAATACCGTTTGGCAGAAGATGCAAATTCAATTGAAGCTTACGACTCATTTTTGAAAAAATATCCCGAATCGGCTCAAGTACAAGTGGCAACCCGTAAGCGTAATGCATTGGCATTTAAAAATGCTAATGCCGCCAATTCTTTGGCTGCATTACAAAAATTCGTAACATCGTACCCCGATGCAGTTCAGGTTGAAGAGGCTAAAAAGCTTATGGGAGTACTTGCTTTCGACGAAGCTGCTAAGAAAAGAACCATTGATGCTGTTGATGCATTCATGATAAGCTATCCAAACTCACCCAAAATGCCCGAAGCAAAAATATTGAAAAAGCAACTTTTGTTTGAACGTGCCAAATCAGTTAATACAATTGAAGCATTTAACGAATTTGTGGCTCTCTATCCCGAAGGTGAAATGTATATCGATATTTTTAACCTGAAATCGAATGCAATGGGGCAGAAAATACTTATGGACTTTCCTATGGAAAACTATGCTTTTGTAAAAGGATTCGATAACCGACAATTCGACGACTATGGTGGTGATATTGCCCTAAGAACCGATGAAAGTATACTGCTGGTTACTAACACTATTAATGCCAATACAAAAAACTACGATACATGGCTTCTCGACCTTAAAGCCGATGGAAAAATGAACTGGACTAAAGTGCTTGGAAACCCGCTCAACGATCAGGCTAATAAAATGAAAATATCGGCAACTAATGAAATATATGTAGCCGGAAAAACAAATGCCCAAGGCGATAATATCCCGGGACAAGCATGGTTATACAAACTCGATGCTAAAGGTGATAATATTTACAACAGAAAGCTTGAAGGTGCCGAAGTATTGGCATTAGATATATTTGATAATGGCGATGCTATTATTGGGGGATATACATTAGGAGCTGATACAGCTAAAAATGCAACATTACTTACTAAAGTAAATGCCAAGGGAAACAAAATGTGGTCGCGCACATATACGTTTGGTACTAAAATATTCGATATAGCAACACAGGCCGGTACCGCATATATTGCTGCCGGTAATGGTGTTTTTGCTATTGATTCGAAAGGATATCTGCTTTGGGACTCTCAGCTTGAAAATGTAAATGCAACATCGGTTGGGTTAGCCGGCGAATTAGTAGTGTTCGGTGCCAACACACCGGAAGGTAGTGTTGCTATTGCTTTCGATAAAACCGGAACTGAAAAATGGCGTACTACTTTACCTGCCGGAACTAATGGGTATATGACTAATGTAAATGAACTCCCAGGTGGCATTACATTACTTGCAGGAACTTACGACAATAAGGTATTCTTTATAAAAGTAAACAGCTCTGGTGAAGTAACCGACAACAAAACTTTTGAAACAGCTAAAGGGTTGAAGCTTAACGGAATTGCAGTAAAAGGTAATCAGGTACTTACAAGTGTTACGCTTGGTAATACATCCAGAGATATTATAGTTTTCAAAATGAGTTTTTAGCAGTAATTTATTTATAAAAAAAGAGGATGTCCTATTTTGGTCATCCTCTTTTTTGTATAGATAATAAATTAGGTTTGTACTATTTTCCCGGATATGAAGCTACTTTTTTTAGTAAGTAATCATCGGTAAACTCTAATATATATATCGATGAATTTAAATACCCACCCTGATCGGTATAGGGTACAAAATTATAGTCAGTTTGCAGTAAATCAGGGTGATGCAAATGAATTGACCTACGAAATTCATGACCGTACATATTCAAAGCCGAACAAAAATAGTACGTAATATCATACCCTTGAAATGCAAATCGGTCAGGCTCATTTTTATAGTAATTGCGGTACTTTCTTACAAATGACTTTACATTTTCATTATTATAGTCGATATATGAATTTGAGAATATATGAGTCTTTGTATTATGAAAATTTTCAAGCTCAATATTATCGAATGTAAGCCAGCGCGGTTGGCCAAATGTAATTATATTATAATCATGCGAATAACCGTTCAATTTACCAATTACATCACTTACAAATGCCCTGTTTTGTGAAGGCACTATTACAATATTCTCAATATTAGGTGAAAATACATTTTTTAAAACACTGTCACGTGCATCGTAATAGTGTACTTCATTGTACTTGAATTGTGCAAAGTTATCATCAGTCATTTGTGCAAACAATTGCTCCTTAAACTTTGAAATATACTCCTGTTCAGAATCATTGCCATCGTGTATTACAATATAGTTTTTGGTATCGATGCTATTTAAAAATTCAGAAGCATGTTTCATTTGAATATGAAATGGGGGGCTTACCTGAAATGAATAAGGGTTGTGCTCAATAAAACTGCTCTTAATTGAAAGTGGCGATACTATATTAATTTGATGTTCCCATGCAAAATCACCAACTTTATCGAGATTGTCGCTAAAAACAGGACCAATGAACAGATTAAACCCTTTTAATGCCGGGTTTTTCAAAATTTCTGCAACAGTGTTACTATCGTTTCTAGTATCAAATACATGAACATCGAACGATACGCCCATGGTTTGCAACTCTCTTAAAGCTAGCAATGCACCTTCATAAAACTCAAGAAAAATCTGAGCTTTAGGATATATTTTTAATTCTCGCTTACCTGTATTTTCATTTACTGATGTATCTACCATATTAAGATATAATGGTAAAAAGAAAGCTACTTTATATATTTTGTCCTTATTAAAATTATTGACCTTAACCGGAGTTATATATTGAATAGTGTCATAATTAGCTTTATTATCAACAGTAGTAGTAGGTATATAATTATTTACAGAAGTTGGAGTTTGGTTATCTTTAATAACATTGTCTGTAAAATTATTTTTAGGAATACGCAAAAGCATTCCAACTTGTAATCCGGTTGTTTCTATTTCAGGATTCAACTTTGTAAGTTGTTTATTTTTAATATCATACATTTTACAAATGCCATATATGGTTTCTTGTTTTGCAACCATATGCATATTGTATTCATCATTGCTTTCAATAGTTTGTTGCGATGCCGGTATTTTCAATTGCTGACCAATACTTATATTTCCTGACTCTATCTCCGGATTGGCTTTTTTAATATCATCAACTGTGGTTTTGTAAAGAACCGAAATACCATAAAGAGTTTGTTTTTTCTCTACCGTATGAACAATAAAACCATTATTTTCAGTTAATTCAACTACCTCAATAACAGCTGTTTTATTAGTCTCATTTATTGGAATTTTTATTATCTGTCCTATACTTAACCCCATATCGGAATTAGGGTTGTTTTTATATATTTCATCAATTGATGAATTATATTTTTTTGCTATTCCAAAAGGGGTATCACCCTTAATAACAGTATGATAATTGAACTTTTGTTCATCATCCATATCGTCAGTGATACGCATTTTTATATACTGGTTTGGTTGTAATCCATTAGCCAGTATAAGCTTATTGTCTTTTTTAATTGAATCAACAGGCACATTATAAACCTTGCTTAAAGCAAATAACGATTCACCCTTACGTACTATATGTATGTAATAGTTTACTCCATCAAGTGTAATTTTATTGTTTGAACGCTCAATATCAACGGTAGGCGATTGAGCATATATCAAGGCTGTAAAAATTGCAAAACACAGTGTAACAGTTATTTTCATAAATTTTAAAGAACCGGTTTTATTGTTGTTCATAATAGTTTAATAGTTTAATGCACCAACTGACAAAAGTAATAAAATAGCTCAAACCATAATGAGTAAACATATAGATATAGCTATATAAACAAAACAAAAAACCGCCTGAATTATTATTCAAACGGTTCTTATTATAACTGTGATAAACTTTATATTTTCAGTTTCTTTTCTATATCGGAAATATAACCTTTAAATCTTTTATCGGTTTCAATAAGGTTATTTACTGTTTTGCAAGCGTGCAGTACTGTTGCATGGTCTTTACCGCCTATTTGCGAGCCAATAGTTGCAAGCGACGATTTAGTAAATCCTTTGGCAAAATACATTGCTATCTGACGAGCCTGTACTATCTCTCTCTTACGTGTTCTCGATGTAATAATATCAGATGGCATATTAAAATAATCGCAAACAACTTTTTGAATATAATCAATTGATATTTCACGCTTAGTATTCTTAACCAAACGGTCGATCATTTTCTTAGCCAAATCAATAGTTATATCCTTTTTATTGAGTGTAGACTGTGCTAGCAGCGATATAAAAGCCCCCTCAAGTTCTCGAATATTTGTATTTATATGCGAAGCTATATACTCAATAATATCGTCATCTAAACTAATACCGTCGTTATATATCTTTTTCTTTAGTATAGAAACGCGTGTCTCAAAGTCCGGAATTTGTAAATCGGCCGATAATCCCCATTTGAAACGCGACAATAACCTTTGCTCAAAGCCATGCAAATCGACAGGAGCCATATCTGAAGTAATTATCAGCTGCTTGTTATTTTGGTGTAAATGATTAAAAATATGGAAGAATATATCCTGCGTTTTCTCTTTACCCGATAAATGATGAATATCATCAATTATCAGTATATCAATCATTTGATAAAAATGTACGAAATCGTTTGTATTATTATTGATAATAGCTTCTACAAATTGTGTTTGAAACTTAATACCATCAACATATAATACAACTTTTTCCGGAAAACGCTCTTTTGCTTCTATACCTATAGCCTGCGCTAGGTGCGATTTGCCTAAACCACTTGAACTATATAAAAATAAAGGGTTAAAAGCTGTTTTACCCGGATTCGATGCTACTGCAAAACCGGCCGAACGTGCAAGCTGATTACATTCACCTTCAACAAAATTGTTGAAATTCTTCGATGGATTTAATTGGGGATCAACATGAAGCTTTTGTATTCCGGGAATTATGAAAGGGTTCTTAATGCTTTTTTTCTCTTCCATGGGCAGTGAAAGAGGCTTGTTCTTTAATTCCTTTCTATCATTTGTTGGAAGCTTCACTGTAAAAGGTGGGTTGCTGGCATATACGTTGTTTTCCATTACTACGCTATACTCAAGCTTGGCTGTACCACCCAACTCTTTTCTAAGTGTTTTACTCAATATTTCAATATACTGTTCTTCTAAATACTCATAAAAGAACGGACTAGGTACCTGTATAGTTAATATACTGTTTTCAACCTTTAATGGTACTATTGGCTCAAACCATGTCCTGTAACTTATTGGTGGTACGTTGTCTTTAATTACGCGCAAACAATTTGCCCAAATCTGTTTGTGACTTTCTATCATTTTGTTAAACGGCTTAAATAATTCTATATATGTAATCCCTAAATCGTGTACGAATTTTGTGAAAAAAAAGGATAAAAAAAAATAAAAATACTATTGATTTTTTGAATATTTCGTTATGCCTTTAGTTTTCAATTTATTAACAGTTGAAAAAAAATACACTTTTTTATATTATTGATATTCAGCAATATACAAAAGGATGTATTCTAAAACATTGATATGTAACAGCATACTGATTAATATTTTATTAACAATCCCATAGTGCAATTATTGTTAATCACATTGTTAATTAAATAGTGATAGTTTACAGTATAGCTTGTTAAAATACTGTAATAACCGGAATGTATTAAGTTAGTTAAACAATAACTTCTAACTGTATATCAGTATATGTAATAATATACATTATTGTAAAATACAGTTTAGTACAATAATCGTAAATAGTAATTAGCGGTAAACATATTATAAACTAAAAGCTTTAATATGGTGGTGTCATTACATCTTGACATTACAGGCAAAATATGTATAATAAAAAAGGGCATCCGTTTTTGGATACCCTTTTTGTATAGTTATATATCTTTTACTCTATTATGCTATTTCTGATGCTGTCAATTTTTTCAACCAAATCGCGGAATATCTCTTCCGATATAAATATTTCTGTTTTTGCCTGAAGGGTAGTTACTTTCGATTCCTGATTAGTCACAGGCTCTACTTTTGAAGTTACAACCTGTACTTTATTATATACATTGCGAATTTCGTATACCATATTTAGTACCTTTTTAGTTTCAGCATCATCTTGATATTCTTCAAGTAAACTAACAAGAGTATTTAACGAAAGTTTCTGATCTATTATACGGTCAATTAATTCATTATTATTAGGCGATGCCTGAGCTAGTTTTGTAGCAATGTAAAGCCCTTCAATCCAACCTCCGGCTATTACAAGTGCGGCTATTTGCGGACGACCTGTTTCTTTTAAATAATAGTTAGAATTTACAAAACCTTCTGTAATTATTTCCATACACGAATCGCGGTTCGATATATTTAATTCAAGGCGATCTACAAGATTTTTATCAATATAACCTAACATACCCATTTCATCGGCTAGTTTTTTTGATACTCCCATATATTTCATAGCTGTTTGGTTCTGTGCAAATAAGCTTGCATAACTCATATCGGCACCATAAACACCAAAATTTAAAGCTTTTTTAACCGAAGTTGTGTACTTATCAGCATTTGAGGTTGGGTTAAGTATATCTTCTTTATAATCGGTTCCTGCTTTTTTTATAAGCAGAGCTGTTTCTATAGGAGAGGGCAGAGCATAAAATACTTGTTTTGCTTTATGAAAATCATCAATAAACTCATCGTCTATCTCAAGTTCTTTATCTATTTTATCTGCCATCTCTTCTTTTGGTTTTTTATTTGATGAACAATTGTATAAAAAAACCATTACTATAATGGCAGGAATTAGTTTAAGTAATTTATTCATAACTATTAGGTTTCGATTTTATAACTAGCATAAAAATAATATAAAATATGAGAAATTTCAAAATCACTTTGTGAATTTAATACCTTTGAACACTTTATTATTAATACAACATAACATATTTAAGTTAAATAAAATGAAACAAGAGGAGATAAACTCAATTTTGGCTGCATTCAGAACCGGAAATATTGCTAAAACAGAAACTATTATAAACGAGCTGAAAGATAAGGGTAATGCTCAGTTATTCAGTTCTTTGACAGACGAGTATATGTCATTTGATAAAAATGTAAAGCAAAGTATATATACCCTTTTTTGTGATATAAAGGATCAGAGTATTGCTGAAATATTTGTTAATAAAATAAAAAATAGTACCGACCATGAATTGCAAGAAATACTTTTGTCGGCAGCATGGAATTCAAGATTAGATTTTACAAATTATTTGGAAACATTTATTGATATTGTTACTGAATGTGAATTTCAATTAGCTTTTGAAGCTTTTACAGTTATTGAAAACGTAGAAGCAAAAGTATCGGAAGAGAGAAAAGGTGAATTGGTAGATTATGTAAAGAGCAAAATAGGAAAGTGTAATGAACAGACTCTTGTTTTAGCACATGATTTGGTATCAATAATAAATGGTTATGAATTGCTATAAATATGCTAAAAAAGGAGAGATATAAGAAAGTAATAGAATGGTTTCAACATAATATGCCTGTTGCTGAAACCGAACTTAATTATACCAATGCTTATGAATTGCTTGTTGCTGTAATTCTATCGGCACAATGTACCGATAAGAGAGTAAATATTATAACCCCGCCACTATTTGAAAAATTTCCCAATGTATTTGCATTATCAGAATCGACAGAAGAGGAGATATTTAATCTGATTCGGTCATGTTCTTATCCAAATAATAAATCGAAGCATTTGCTGGGTATGGCAAAAATGGTGGTTACTGATTTTAACGGAAATGTACCGGATAATATAAATGAGCTCCAAAAGTTACCCGGAGTGGGACGAAAAACAGCTAATGTTATAGTTTCGGTAGTATTTAACAAACCGGCTATGGCTGTTGATACTCATGTGTTCAGAGTAGCCGATAGGATAGGGCTTACTTACAGGGCAAAAACACCTTTGGAAACCGAAAGGCAGATAGTTGCAAATATTCCTGAAGAGCTTTTACCCATAGCTCATCATTGGCTTATATTACATGGGCGTTATGTATGTACTGCAAGAAATCCCAAGTGCGAAGAGTGTGGTATATTTAAGTTTTGTAGACACTTCTCAAAATCTTGATTTAAAACCCTAACTACATTAGAATTGATATAGTAATGGTAAATAGAAGCAATCCGGTTTGTTAATGAAAATATCAATTAAACCCTGAATTTAACTACTTATTTAAAAATGAGTTACAGAGTGAATAGAGGGTAATAGGGTCTATAGGTTTTGATAGCAGACCTTTCATACCTGTTCGTTCGTATATTTCTCTATCTTCGGTCATAGCATAAGCTGTTTGAGCTATAACAATAGCATCGGGGTTTAAATCGAGTATACGCTTGGTAGCTTCTACGCCATTCAGAACAGGCATTCTTATGTCCATTAATACAAGGTCTATTTTATCAATATGCTCTTTGTACAAGTTTATTGCCTCTTCGCCATTGGAAGCTCTTATTATATGAACATTGGTTTTGCCCAATAGTCCTGTTAAAATGAAAAAATTAGCTTCTTCATCTTCTGCTATCAGGAATGAATAGTCTTTCCAATCGGGAGTTTTATCAATAAGATTATTTCTGTACGGAGGTTCTACATCTACCGTTTTAAGGGGTATAGTGAAATAATACTCGGTATTCTCATTTTCGGGGGTAATAGTCCAAAGCTTACCGCCTAACAGTTCTATAAGGCTTTTTGCAATAATTACCGATACCCCGGCATGTTCTTCTACTTCGTTGAAACTAAAGTTGTAATGCTCAATATTATTAACTATTTCAACAGCAAATTCTTTAGTAACTTTATTATGGTTCTTATTATAATAGAACATTATTTCATCATCGAGCAGAATGTATCCAAAATCAATATTTTCTTCATCGTAGCTTTTTGCGATGGTTGTATTGAAGAAATTTTTCAGAATTTGTTTCATTCTGAAAGGGTCGGTATTTATAAAATAGACATCTTTTATAGAGCCTATTTGGTACGATATTTCAACATCTTCTTTATGAAACTGTAGGCGTTTAATTTTTGCATAGTTAAATGCATCTTCTACAATTTGGTTAAGATTAATATTTGTGTATTTCAGGTTTATTTGCCCCGATTCTATTTTCGATATTTCAATAATATCGTCAATAAGGTCGACTAATGAATAACCGCTTCGTTGAATAATATCTATTAGTTCGCTTCGCTGATCTGATGTTAGGTCAGTATCGGCAAGCAGGTCGGTAAAACCAATAATAGAGTTCATGGGTGTACGTATTTCATGACTCATATTGGCTAAAAACGATGATTTTATTCGGTTCGATTCCGCTACAATACTTTTGGCTGCTTCCATCTCTTTCTTAGCTGCTTCAATAGCTGTTATATCTTTCAGTATTACAATTAATCCGCTTATTTCGTTTTTAACGGTTTTTAGTGGAGTTTTATAGCACATCAAAATACGCTCTTCTCCATTAATGGTATCAATAATTTTTCCTTCCCATGCTATTCCTGTTTTTGAAACAAGGGGGTCTGTTTTATCGTATTTTAATCCGGTTTCGTTACCAAGTATTTCTATAAGTGTTTTCCCTTTTATCTCTCGTTCAGGTTTTTCAAGCCACGAATACATTGCTTTATTTCCGTCAACTATTTTACCATTTGTATTTTTAAACAGAATTATATCTGGAATAGCATTTATAGTCTTTTTTATTAGAATATTAGACGACGATTGTTTAAATGCAGCTTCGCCGCTTATAGCCTGATCAAGAAACAGGTTCATTATATATACTTCACCCTTTTCAACCAACTGGATAGGGTATTTTATTATGTACTTTTCAAGTTCAACATCATTAATTATGATTTTTGTTTTTTCTGCTACATATTTTTTTCGTAAGCTGAAAATATCTTCGTCCCACTGTGTAAATTTCGATAAGGTTTCAGTATCGAAATATTCGTTCATAGCGCATGAAACAGGTAAGTTAAGTGCATTCATACCTTCGTTTAGGAACGATTTGCTCATTTGCAGTATTATACCTTTCGAATCATTTATTAGAATCCAAACAGGCATTTTTCCCATTACATTCTGAATTATTTTTTCATTAATCGGAAAAAGAAGAGGGGTAAGGTTATTGATACTAGTAAAGCTTATTTGTTCACTAACAGTGTTTTGCAATTCATTTTTATATAGAATATGAAAAACAATAAGTATAATAATTATTAGTATCAAAAATATTGGAATAAAAATCCATTGCTTTGATACAAGTTCTTCTGTATGACAATTGACAGGTTCTTCAAACCATTTTCGAGCTATCTGGTGATAGTCGTTATTTCGGATAGCCTCATTTACACGAATTTTAATTTCTTTTATCAGTTCTTTATTATCGCTACGAACCCCAATACCTGCCTGATACGAAAGATAAGGGGTAAAAATATAGCTTATATTTTCAAGTTTTTCTTTTCTAATAACCTCTGTTCCTGTATAGTAAGGAAGTATTGCACAGTCATTGATTCCTTTATTTAACAGTACTAAAGGTTGGTAAAACGAAGGTAATTGTAATATATGTGCAGTGCGGTTTTGATACAATACCTCAAAAGGGAGGTCGTTTTTGGTTACTATTATCCGTTTATTATAGAGATTAGCCAATGATTGTATTTCGGAATTGGTTCGCATAAATACATAATATTCAAGCCTATGTGGTATTGGTATAAAAGTGTATCCCAAAGGTACTCTTGCATCGCATATAATACCTATAATACTGCAATCAATGCTTTCGTTCAGGTCTTTATATTGTTTGAATTTTAATTTATACTTATCAGACAATATTTTGTTGAAAAAATCGACAGCAAAGCCATTGTATTCCTGATTGGAACTAATAAAACTATAGGGAGGAAATTCATATCGGATACCAATATCAATAATATCGTTTTGCGATTTTAAGGAAAAAGAGGTTAGAATAATAAAGCCTGCAAGTATAATTTTTAGACGGTATTTTAGTTTCTTTTTCAATGTATAACGATATTTTGAATTTATGAATGAATATATACAAATATAATAACAAAACTAACTTTTTTTGAGCTTAAATAACTATGTTTAAGCTGTATAAAATATAATGTTTGGTTAGTAAATCTTAATCAATTATATATCATACTTTTATATGTATAATAATTGTATTTACAATACTATTTCTAAAAATGATAAACAGAATTATAAAGGATATTGTTATTTTTTTATGTGTTATAATTTATACTAATGCTAATTCGCAAATTAGCTATGGAGGCACTCCCGAAAGCTTTACAAATGTTGGAGATAGTGAGTATATAATACATTCAATAAGTAATAATATTCAGCGAAAGCAACTCTCAGAATTTCATGATAATAAACACGCACCATTGGTATTTGCAAAAGCATTGAAAGTAAATATTAGCAGTAATACAGATGGAACATGGAGCGATACTGATAGTGGCAACCGGATATGGAGGGTTGGAATAAAGTCGTATGGTGCATATTCCTTGAATTTGACATTTTCAAAGTTCGATATACCTAATGGCGCAAAAGTATTTGTTTACAATGTAGATAAAACAGTAATATTGGGAGCTTTTACCAATATGAATGTTGCAGAAAAGAAAGTATTACCGGTGATGCCCATACAGGGCGATGAAATAATAATAGAATACAATGAACCGGCTAATGCTGAATATACCGGGAATATTGAAATAGGAACCGTAGGGCATGATTTTATAGGAGTGTTTGGGCAAAAAGACGGGCAGTTTAGGCAGTCTGGTTTGTGCAATGTTGATGTAAACTGTGCAGAAGGTGCTGCGGTAAAGAATATAAAGCGTTCGGTATGCAGGCTTATAATTAATAACAGCGAACTTGGCACAGGGGTATTATTGAACAATACCCGTAATGACAGTACTCCGTATATATTAACAGCAAACCATTGTATTGGCAGTGATTCTGATGCTGACAATACAGTTTTTGTATTTAATTATGAAAGCAAAATATGTGGCGGTGTTGATGGTTCTGTGTTGCAGTCGTTGACCGGAGCTGAACTACTGGCAACCACCAAAGAAAATAACTCTGAGTATTTAGATTTTGCATTAATAAAGTTAAGACAGAAAATACCCGATAAGTATTTTCCGTTATTTGCCGGTTGGGATACCAGAAACGTAATGCCTATAATGACAACAGCTGTTCATCATCCGTGGGGCGATGTTAAGAAGGTTTCGGTTGATAAAGAGCGTCCGGTTATGAATGCTACTTACAGAGGATATGAACATATGTCAGGTGTATTTTGGGAGGTTTTATCGTGGAATACAGGAACAACCCAACCCGGTTCGTCGGGGTGTCCGCTATTTAATGAAAATATGAGAGTTATAGGTAGCTTGGTAGGTGGGTATGCTTCGTGCGAATACGATGCGCAAGATTATTTTTTAATGCTCTCCGCAGCTTATAAATACTATGCTTCCCCCTCAAAACAGTTAAAAGCATGGCTCGACCCCGACAACTCAGGCTTTACTTATATAAATGCTTTAGACCCTTCGGGGGGATATGTACCTGAACAATATTTTGATAAATACTTTGATGTAGAACCGAATCCGGCAACCGACTATTTTGATATTTATATCAATAATCAATCGTTAACCCATTCCGAATTAAATATATACGACACTAAAGGTAATATCATATTATCGGATAATATTACCAATATTATAAAAAGAGTTTATGTATCGGACTGGGCACCGGGTATTTATATTGTTAAAATAAACGGTGCAGTTAAAAAAGTTCTGAAAATATAATTTACTTCTTATGTCTGCTCTCCAATGTATTTATTACATCTTTGAGTTTAAATCCTTTAGCTTTTAATAACAAAAGGTAGTGGAACATTAAGTCGGCAGCCTCGTTTATAAATAAATCGTCGTTGCTGTCTTTTGCCTCAATAACTATTTCTACTGCTTCTTCGCCAACTTTTTGAGCTACTTTGTTAATACCTTTATCGAATAGTCGGCGGGTGTATGACTTTTCGGGCGACTCGCTCAAACGCTGCTCAATCACCGATTCTAAGTATTCGAGCGTAAATTCATTGTTGTTAGCTTGTGCCGGCTTGTTAACTTCTTGAAAACAAGTATCATCGCCTTTATGGCAAGTTGGTCCAATTGGGTTTGCTTTTATAAGCAAAGTATCGTTATCGCAATCGGCTAATATATTTTTAACATTGAGGTAATGACCCGATGTTTCACCTTTGGTCCATAGTTTTTTCTGTGTACGCGAGTAGAATGTAACTTTGCCTGTTTCTTGAGTTATTTTGAGAGCTTCCTGATTCATAAACCCAAGCATAAGCACTTTGTCGGTTTTGGCATCTTGTACTATGGCAGGTATTAAACCATCGGCGTATTTTGAATAATCTAAGTTCATTGTTAATTATCTTTTGATGTGTGTTTCTGATTCATTAATAATATATCAATTCTTATTTGATAAGTACTAGTAATAAGTATTTAGCTTCTGATTGGTATTCCACCTTCTCTCAAATAGTTTTTCAGGTCGCCAATTTCCATTTCTTTAAAGTGAAAAATACTGGCAGCCAAAGCGGCATCGGCTTTACCTTCGGTAAATACTTCTTTAAAGTGCTTCATAGTACCAGCCCCCCCCGAAGCAATAACCGGGATATTGATAATTTCGGAAATAGTACGGGTAATATCGAGGGCAAAACCACTTTTGGTACCGTCGTGGTTCATGCTTGTAAGTAGTATTTCGCCTGCCCCAAGGTCGTGCACCTGTTTAGCCCAGTCAATGGTTAGGATAGGGGTTGCTTTGGTTCCGCCGTGTGTATATACATACCACTGACCGTCTTTATACTTAGTGTCGATAGCAACTACAACGCATTGTGACCCAAATTCGTTAGCCATATCTTCAACAAGTATTGGGTTACTCACAGCAGCTGAGTTAACTGTTATTTTATCGGCACCGGCTTCGAGCAGGCGACCTACCTGTGATACTTCGCTAATACCGCCACCTACAGTAAATGGAATGTTTACATTACGTGCAATATCTTTTACCAGCGAGGCAAATGTTTTGCGTTCTTCTAATGTGGCTGAAATGTCGAGAAAGCAGAGTTCATCGGCAAGCTGTTCGGCATATAGTGCACCTAGTTCAACCGGATCGCCGGCATCGCGCAGTTCTTTAAAATTTACCCCTTTTACGGTTCGTCCGTCTTTTACATCGAGGCAAGGTATTATTCGTTTTGCAAGCATCTAATCAATTTAATATTTATGATTGTCTATTTGTTATTTAATTTTAGCTGCATTGTTTTTCTTGTTGACACTAAAATTGCTGTTAATTTTGAAGATTCTTTTAATAGCTTAATAATATCTTCTTTATTATCAATCAAGTTTTCGTTATCAGCAAAGTCAAACCAAAAATTTGATTCATCAACTTCTTTTATAACAATACTAAGTTTAGCTATAAAGCTTTTGCCGGATTGAGCTAAACATACTGCTCTGTAATTAGCAGCAACAGAAGTTGAACTTCTGATTAATTGCCCTTGAATATGATTACCTAGCTTATTTGATGGAAATTTCATTGATAACCTAACACAAGAATGAGCAAAATTTTTGGTTCGGTTAATCAGAGTTTGTTTGTCCATCAACTAAATAATCAATAGAAAATAATAAATTATAAATCTACAAGATCTTTGATCTTGATAGTTTGTTCGTATATAGCTTTACCAATTATTACGCCGTGCATATTCATCTCCTTTAGCTTAATAACATCGTTTAGTACTGTAACTCCGCCACTGGCAATAAATTTTTGTTGGGGGAATTGTTGTTGCAAACGCTCATACAGTTCAAACGAAGGACCTTTCATTGCTCCGTCTTTTGAAATATCGGTACATATTACTTTCGATATTCCGTTAGGCTGGTATGATGTAATTAGCTCATCGATAGTTACATCGGCCTCTTCGAGCCACCCTTTTATTGCTATTTTGTTGTTGCGTACATCGGCACCTAAAATAATACGTTCTGCTCCAAATTCTGAAAGCCACCGGGTAAATACTTCCCTGTTTTTTACGGCAATGCTACCGCCGGTAACCATTTCGGCTCCTGAGTTGAATGCTATTTGCAAATCTTCGTTGCTGTTTAATCCGCCGCCAAAGTCGATAATAAGCTTTGTTTTTGATGCTATTTTTTCAAGCGTTTTGTAGTTAACAATCTTACCCGATTTTGCACCATCGAGGTCAACCAAATGTAACCGCTTAATGCCGTTATCTTCAAATTCTTTAGCTACCTCAAGTGGGTCTTCGTTATATACTTTTTTCTGATTAAAATCGCCTAGTGTCAAACGAACACATTTGGCATCAATCATATCTATTGCCGGTATTATTTCCATCTATTTTGCAATAATTATTTTTTTTTGGTATTTGCTAGAGACAAGGCATGCCTTGTCTCTAGTTATATATATTGAAAATGAATATTATAATTCAATAAAATTTTTTAATATTTTAGCTCCTGTTTCGCCGCTTTTTTCAGGGTGGAACTGGAATCCGTAATAATTGTTTTTATTTAAACCAGAGCTGTAATTGAACATATAGTTCGAAGTAGTTATGGTTTCATTGCTAAGTTCAGCATAGTAGCTGTGAACAAAATAAACGTATTCGTTTTCATCAATTCCTTTCAGTAATGGTGAGTTGTAATTGAATATTTTGTTCCACCCCATATGAGGTACTTTCTCTTCGGGAGGGAATAGCTTTACTTTCACATCGAATATTCCCAGGCAATCGGTGTCGTTTTCTTCAGAGTGCTTGCACATTAGTTGCATACCGAGACAAATACCCAGAAATGGTTGTGTAAGGTTTTTTAATACAATATCGAGTTCACGTTCACGTAAATATTTCATTGCCGAGCTGGCTTCGCCTACACCGGGAAATATTACTTTATCGGCAGTCCTTAGTACTTGGGGGTTATCGGTAATAATAGGGGTTATACCCAAACGGTTAAGTGCAAATTCAACTGACTGTACATTACCTGCGTTATATTTTACAATTGCTACATCCATGTTTTTATATTTTACCTAAATACAACAGCTCTGTTATTGTATACACTAATTTTACGGTTAAGGTGCGAGTATATGGCACGCGCCAGAACTATTTTCTCAAGGTCTTTGCCTTTACGAATAAGGTCTTCAATGCTGTCGGAGTGGTTAACTCTAATAATATCTTGTTCAATTATTGGTCCGGCATCGAGGTCGGAAGTAACATAATGACCTGTAGCTCCAATAATTTTCACACCACGCTCAAATGCTGCATGATACGGTTTTGCGCCAACAAAAGCCGGCAAGAACGAGTGGTGGATATTTATTATTTTGTTAGGATAATTGCTTACAAACCCATCGCTTAGTATTTGCATATATTTAGCCAATACGCAAAAATCAATTTCGTACTTTTTGAGTATTTCTAATTGTTTGGCTTCCATTTCATCTTTGTTATCTTTAGTAATAACTATGTGGTGAAAGTCAATTTTCATTTGTCGTGCAATAACCTTTGCCTCTTCGTGATTGCTAATTATAACTGGTATTTCCACATTCCATTCGCCTGCATGGTATCGCGACAAAATATCGTACGCACAGTGCATCTGCTTGGAGCAAAACAGAGCCATTTTTGGCTTATGGTCAGAGAAATAAATTCGCCAACGCATTTGATAATTCTTAGCAATAAGTGTTTCAAAGTACTCGGCTATTTTGTCTTTCGGAATATTAAATCCGTTGAGTTCCCACTCAATACGCATAAAAAAACGGTTACCATCGCGGTCAACATGTTGCTCAAGGTTAATAATATTACCGTTGTTTTCGTGTATAAATTTTGTAATATTAGTTACAATACCCCTTTGGTCGGGGCAGTGCATAAGTATTATTGCTGTGTTCTTATTCATTTGAAATATATAGTTGGCAAAGGTTTACACCCTTTTGAAATTTTTGCAAATGTAATTAAAACAGTTATAGGTTACAAGTTGCAGGTTTCAGGTTACTTAAATAATAAATAATCATTCAAAAATAATAAATAATTACAGCATCCCTTTTGTACTAGGAAGTTCATGTCCGGCATTACGTGTCATGGCATCTTTTATGGCACGGGCTACGGCTTTGAATATCCCTTCGAGTTTATGATGGTCGTTATTACCTTCAACTTTTATATGTAAGTTGCATTTGGCGTTATCGCTAAACGATTTAAAGAAATGTTCGGCCATTTCGGTAGGGAAATCGCCCACATACTCGCGTTTAAACTCAGCATTCCATACAAACCACGGACGACCAGAAAAGTCGATAGCTGCGGTAGCCAGTGTTTCGTCCATAGGTAGCAAAAAGCCGTATCGGTTTATACCCCGTTTATCGCCAAGTAGCTGATTGTAAGCTTCGCCAAGGGCAATTGCCACATCTTCAATGGTATGGTGTTCGTCAACCTCAAGGTCGCCGTCAACATGGAGTTCTAATCCGCAACCCGAATGGCGGGCAAGCTGTTCAAGCATATGGTCAAAGAATTTCAACCCGCTGTTGATACTTGTTTTGCTTATGTTATCGCGGTGTAGTGTTAAGTTTATTTTTGTCTCTTTAGTATTTCGGGTAACCGAATACGATTGATTAGGCTTTAATAAAAAGTCGGTTACTTCGTCCCAATCGGTAGTTGTTAAAGCGCAATACTTGCTTAAACCGTTTATTTCAACAGCATCGTTGTTTTTGCTGTTTATCCAAATAGCTTTACATCCAAGGTTTTTGGCAAGCTCAACATCGGTTACACGGTCGCCTATTACATAAGAGTTTTTAATATCGTATTCGGCCGACAGATAACCGGTAAGCATACCTGTGCGTGGTTTGCGGTTTGGTGAGTTTTCTTCGGGGAGCGAAGGGTCAATATGTTCGGCATCAAATACTACACCTTCATTTTTAAGTATGCAATTCATTTTTGCGTGTGGTTCCACAAATGTTGGAGTAGGAAAGGAGTCGGTACCCAATCCGTCCTGATTGCTAACCATAACAAATAAATAATCGCTGTTTTTACGTATCTCATAAAGGTTGCGTATTGCTTTTGGTACAAACTCAAGTTTTTGTAAACTATCTATCTGGTAATCAACCGGTGGTTCTTTAATAATAGTTCCGTCGCGGTCAATGAATAATATTTTTTTCGCCATTGTATTAATTATTTAATTACTATAGAATTTATCTTTTTCCCAGTTTTCAGGGTTATTATAGATATATGACCGAATATTTTCAAAAGATTTTTCATTTTTAATAATGTGGTCATAAAATTTTGATTGCCATTCAAATTCATATCCTAATCGGTGTGCGTGTTTTGATACTGCCGATTTGTATGAACCTATAATTGATGAAATGGTATTTTTACCCTGATTTTGAAAACGTTGTTGGCCAATTGTTTTTTGTGTTGGTTGTGATTGTGGTGATTTCTGTGATTGTAGAGACAAGGCATGCCTTGTCTCTACGTTTCCGTTTCCACCGTTTCCTTTATTGTCAGAATTATTGTCGTTTAAAATTAATATGCCGTGAATATGGTTGGGCATAACAACAAATTCATCTAATATTATATTTTTTGCATGGTTTTTTATTTCATGCCAAAACACATCAGCTAATATACCGATAGATGATAATTTCATTTTATTGTCTGATATATTTCCAAAATAATGTTCGCGTTCCTTAGTGCATATTGTAATAAAATAGGCACCATCCCAACCGTAATTCCAATTTTGAAGGCGTGTTGATTCAACACGATATTTATTTTGATATTTGCTCAAAGCTTTATTTGGTAATTAAAAGTAACTCTTCAATTAGTTTCTTGTTTTCTTCTTCGGTTCCTACGGTAATACGCAGGCTGCTATCGCATAAAGCTACATTGCTACGGTTACGTACTACAATTCCTTTATCAATAAGTGTTTTATATATTTCTGTTGCATTATCAATCTTTACAAGGAAGAAATTTGCATCAGTGGGATATATTTTACTTACAGTTTTAATGGTTGCAAGCTGTTGTTTCAGCCATGTGCGCTGCGAAAGAAGTTCTGCCACCATTTCATCTTTTTTAGCCGGGTTAAGTACTGCTTCCATTGCTTTTTCTTGAGTAAGCAGGTTTACATTGTACGGATACTTTATTTTGCAAAGTATATCAATCATTTGTTTTTGAGCGTAAGCCATACCAAGGCGCAAACCGGCTAATCCCCATGCTTTGCTGAATGTTTGCATTACCATAAGGTTAGGGTAGTTGTTTATTTCCTGAGCAAATGAAGAGCCTTGTGGGGCAAAATCAATGTATGCCTCATCTACCACCACAATGCCATTGAACCAGTTAAGCAGCTCAAACACATCGGCTTTTGCCATTAGGTTTCCTGTAGGGTTGTTAGGCGAGCAAATAAAAATAATTTTTGTATTTGGCTTTATCTCATTTTTTATTCTATCAACAGGGAGTGAATAATCGCTGTTCAGAAGTATTTCATCTACCGGTGTTTCGTTAATATTGGCCTGTACCTTATACATTCCGTATGTTGGGGGGAGTATTAGTACACGGTCAACTTTGGGTATGCAAAATGCTCTGAATATAAGGTCGATAGCTTCGTCGCTACCATTGCCAAAGAATATTTGGTCGGGGTGTATCCCTTTTATCTTTGCCAGTTCATTACGTAAAGGAGTCTGACGTGGGTCAGGATACCTGTTGTAATCACCTTCTATGGTACTTGACCCAATTGAGTTTTCATTGGCATCAAGGAAAATATTTGCTTCGCCTTCAAATTCGTCACGCGCCGATGAATACGGAGCCATTTCCAATACATTGGGACGAATTAAAGCATTTAAATTAAAGTTTTTCATTTTAATAAGTTACAAGTTTCAGGTTTTATAAAAGTTGTCATTGGTAGGCGTAGCAGTGGCAATATGTTTAATCCTTTTGTAGGATGATAATTACTTATAATATTGCTTTTCCTTCATACTTTTGCTTAACAGATTCCCAGCTTTTAAATGATGTTTTACTCTCTTTTATACTTGAAAGGCGTTCATCTAATAATTGCTTATGTTTTTCTGGTATTTCAGTGTCACCTTCTTTAACATCAACAATTTCAACATAGTTAAATTCTTTTATCATATTAAGAAATGCTGCAATATTTTTTTGTTCCTTTATATTAATTGTTAGTTCCATAAGGCGTTTTTTAAAAAGTTATTACAATATCTTATTTTAATAAAACAACTATTTAAATCGTCTTGTTTATAAATCCTCAAGTCTTACCGATACTGCATTCTTATGAGCATCAAGCTGTTCGGCGGCAGCCATTTTTTCAATTGCAGGACCAAGGTTTTTTAATCCCTCTTTCGAAATTTGCTGAAAAGTTATTTTTTTCAAAAAACTATCCATATTTACGCCACTGTATGCATTAGCCCAACCATTGGTAGGCAATGTATGGTTAGTTCCAGAAGCATAATCGCCTGCCGATTCGGGAGTGTAATACCCCATAAATACCGAACCTGCCTGAGTAACGTGTTCCGACCACTCTTCGGGCTTTTCTACAGCCAATATAAGGTGTTCGGGTGCGTAACCATTCATAAACTCAACAGCCTCTTTTTTGCTTGTAAAACTTATTAAACGGCTGTTTGCCAATGATTTGGCAGCAAATTCTTTGCGCGGAAGTTTTTCGAGCTGTGCAAGAGTTTCTTTTTCTATTTCATCAAGTTTTTCAGGCGAATCAGATAATAGAATAACCTGACTATCAGCTCCGTGTTCAGCTTGCGACAATAAATCGGATGCTGCATATTTTGCAGGAGTATTTTTATCAACAATTACCATTACTTCCGATGGCCCTGCAGGCATATCTATTGCTACGCTTTTTCCCATTACCAGTTGTTTGGCAGTGGTTACGTATTGGTTGCCGGGGCCAAATATTTTATCGACTTTGGGAACCGATTCTGTGCCATATGCCATGGCTGCAATAGCTTGAGCTCCACCTGTTTTATATACTTCGGTAACTCCTGTTAGCTTAGCTACATAAAGTATTGCCGGGTGTATTTTTCCGTTTTTATCGGGTGGGGTGCATAGTACCACTTGCTGACACTGAGCTATACGAGCCGGTATGGCAAGCATTAATACTGTTGAAAAAAGGGGAGCTGTTCCTCCGGGAATATATAATCCTACACGCTGTATGGGCAATGCTTTTTGCCAACACGAAACCCCGGGTGTTGTTTCTGTTTTAATGGTTTTGGGAAGCTGTATACTATGAAAATGCTCAATATTGGCGGCCGCTTGCTTAATTGCATCTTTCAGGTCAATATCAATTTGCTCAAGAGCTTCGTTAAATTCTGATGATTGAACACGAAGTTCATTAAGCTTAATGTTATCGAATTTTTCGGCATAGTATTTTAATGCGCTATCACCTTCGTTTTTAACTTTATCGAGAATATTTTGCACTAAGGGTACTATCTCATCGAAATTCATAACCGGGCGTTGCATCAGCTCAGCCCATTGCTGTTTCGGAGGATTGGTATATTTTTTCATTTCTAATAAGTATCAAGTATTTAGTATCAAAAATCAAGAAAAAGAAGTCTTGATTCTTGATACTGCAAATCTTGTATCTTTTAATAAATCATCTTCTCAATAGGCATTACAAGTACCCCTTCGGCTCCTTTTTCGTGAAGCTTTTCGCAAATATCCCAAAAGTCGTTCTCGTCAATAACTGAACTCATAGAGCTCCAGCCTTCCTGTGCTAGTGGGGTTACGGTAGGGCTTTTAATACCGGGTAAAATATCTGCAATTTCCTGAACCTTATTGTTAGGTGCATTTAGTACAATATATTTTGCTCTTTTAGCTCTTTGGCACGCTTTAATACGGAACATTAACTGGTCAAGAATAGCTTTCTTTTCACCTGCAAGTTGCGGGGTTGAAATTAGTAAAGCCTCTGATTTGTAAAATGCTTCAACCTCTTTAAGTCCGTTGGCAAGTAGTGTACTTCCGGTACTAACTATGTCGCAAACAGCATCGGCAAGGTCAATTGCGGGTGCTATTTCAACCGAACCGCTTATTTCACGAACCTCGGCATTTACCCCTTTTTCTTTAAGGTATTTACCTAAAATAACAGGGTATGATGTTGCAATGGTTTTACCTTCAAGATATTCTGTTCCCGGGTAGTCGAAACGTTTTGGTATAGCTATTGACAAGCGGCATTTTGCAAATCCTAATCGGTGAACAAGCTCTGTTTTATATCCTTTTTCGTCAACTACATTTTCACCGCAAACACCAATATCGGCAACACCTTTTGAAACGTAACCAGGAATATCGTCGTCGCGCAGGAAAAGGATTTCGAGCGGGAAGTTTGAAGCCTTTACTTTGAGTATAGCACCGCTTGTAGTAAAGTCGATTCCACAATTTTTAAGTAGCTCAAGTGTTTTTTCGCTTAAGCGTCCATTTTTTTGAATAGCAATTCTTAAAACTGTTTCCATATTTTTTTAGTATGTGAGTAGTGATATTTAGGTAGTGAGTATTGCTCAATGCTCACACCTTATTTCACTCTCGGTTATTTAATTATTTATTTTTTTTCTACTACATATTTATTTATTATAATAAGTTGTAAGATAAAGATTCCTACCGTAGGGAGGAATGACTTCATTTATTTATTTGATTTCATTACTTATTGCTGCCGCACGAAACTTTTGTGTGGCTTGTTAACTTACCCCATGCGATACAATAGCGCAGTAGCTGAGGCGGCAGCCCAAAGAACCTATATCCTAAAACTTAAAACTTAGAACTTATATTTTAGAACCTATTAAGCTTTAACAAAAAAAGCCCGCATTACTGCGAGCTTTTCGATAATATTATATGTACCTACTACACCATCAGTTATGCGCTGTTGCGTTGATTTATTGAATGATGATAGTGATGCAAGTTGTTCATTGTTCTGTTTCATTTTTAAATATGCAATGCAAATTTAGCTGTAAAATTTGAATTTGCAATAGGTTTGTTGTTTTTTTAGGAATACTTTCATATATTTTTTAAAAGTAAACGCATCATCAGTAAAGAATAATAATGGATTAAATTTATTCCAAAATACTCAACCCCTCAGTTGCCGATTTATCGGACGGATAGAGCAAAAGTATTTTGTTGAACAGTACTTTTGCTTCCCTGTTTTTTCCAAGCATTACATTACTCCACGCATACATAAGCGATGCGCTGTAATCGGTAGGGTAAAGATTGTTGAGTATTTTAAAGTTGTCGAATGCTGCGTAAAACAGGCTGCGGTTATAGTATATAAGCCCAAGGTTATATAATGCCTTGTAGTTTTTTGAGTCTATTGCCAGCACATCTTTATATACTTGCATTATGTCGTCCCATTTGTTTTGTTCCGATAGTGGAAGGGTTAATGCAAGTTTTGCTTCAACAGAATAGGGCATAAGCTTACCGGCTATATAGTAGTATTTGGCAGAGTTATCGTAGTTGTTGGCTTTGTAGTATAACCAGCCCAGACGCATATTGCACTCATAACTCTCTTTGTTGTATGAACTTATAATAATATCGGCAGCTTCGCTGTATTTTCCTGTATTTTCGAGTTCAAAACTCTTTATAAAAGCTTTTGCCATTGGTTCTGTTTCTTGTGAAACAATAGTAAAACTAAGTATTGACAATACTGAAACTAATGTGATTTGTTTTAAAATTTCCATGTTATACCTCCTGTTATTGAGTGGTTGTTATGTTCAAAATTGATATTGTTATTTGATGTAGAATTTATATATACAGTATACGCTGAATTATATGTAATATACTTGTAATAAGCCGATAACCACAGCTTGTTTTTGATAATATTAGCTGTTATTGATACACCTTTTGTTGTATTTATTGTCTCTTTTGTGTTGTAAATGTATAATCCGTTATTGTCGGCAAAGTTTGATAGTGTACCGGTTGTATAGTTAGCCTCAATCGAAATATTATTAAAATAATATCCGATACTACCTTTCAATACCTGTGTTGTGGATATGTTACTACCTGTACTTATGTAAAACTCACCTTCGGTATAAAGCCTTTTTGACGCAAATGGATACAATTTTGCACTAATACCATTTTGCCATCGGGAAATGTATTCTGCTATAAGGTAATTTGTGTTTACAGCAAATATACTTCTGTTGAATACTCCGGCAATATTTAATATTAAATATGTTTGAGTTCCTTTTTGGTTAAAGTGGTTTGAATAATAAATGCCTGTACTGTTGGTATCAATATTTACTGTACCTGTATTATAATTTACGTAAGTAAAAGCAGGGGTTATAAGTACTTTGTCGTTAATGTTGTATTTTAAACTTAAAAAGTATTGAATCTGAGTTGATTGTGTATTGAAATGTGCTTCGGTGCCGGTTGTTAACGAAGCCGCTTTTAAACGTGGCTGATTTGGTGGAGGAGGTAATGGATTATATGGGTTGGTTGGAGTTATCGGTGTTGTAACATCTGGTGTAGTATTTCCAATATAAAAACTGGTTGCCCGGCTCACATAAATATATTGAAATGACTGTATTAATTTAAGTTTTTTGTTTATGGAGTTTGTTAATATAATACCGTTATAGAGTGTTTGTTTATGCAAATTTCGTTCAGCATACAAGGCATTATTTACATTTGGTTTGGTATTAATAATATTGTTAAAATTGTTATTGGTATTTATTCCCGATTCTACACATACCGATTCAAAAAGCTTGTGGTGAGGATTTTTGTAATTAGGTTTTGTTGTTGCAGGCAATGAGTCGTAGGTTCGAATTTGCTCAAGCTCCATACCGGCATATATTGCCGACAAATGGTGTATTTCTTTGGCTGTATAATTTAATGGTTGCTGTTGTTCGGCTTGCCTGAACATTGTTACAGCTTTACTGTAGTGTTGTGTGTAATATGCAGCAAAAGCACCTCGCAGTGTAAGGTAATAAAAGCTGACTCCCGATGTATTAGCTTTGGTTACTGATTCAAAAAGTTCTTCCCATTTACCGTTAAGGTATTGGTTGTAAGTTATAGTATCAATAGAATAATTGTAAGTATTCTGAGCTTTTATATTAGTAACAAATATTAAAAGCAGAATTATAAATGTCCCTTTTTTAAGCATTTGGCCTGAAATATATCGCTGTTAATATTTACTGTAATTTCTTTAATACCATTATTGTCGATAGTAGTATTGAATGTGAGTTGTTCAAGTTTGTTTAGGTTAACTATATTTTGTATTTCAGAATGTATTTGTACTTTTTGTGGTGAAAATTCATCGTCAATGTTTTGGAAATTAAGTGTGTAATTCGATTTTATAAATCGGAAAAATGGTGCAAAAAAGTCCTGAATTGTAAGTTTTAATCCTGAAAAAGTAAAGTGAGCAGGTATTTCATCTTTTATTACAATATTGCTGTAATAGCCAAGTTCAACTTTGAATAGTGCAAGCATAAAGTAAAACAGGAATGTGTTTTTGTTGCCGGTATAGTTTGAGAAATAGTGCATTTGCCCGTCGGTATAGAACCATGCTTTTGCACCCGTTTGTTTACATTCAAGGTATGTGTTTTTATATATGTCTATGTGCACTTCAAAAGTATATTCGGGTTCTAGGTTAATGAAACGTTCAGGCTTACCGTCGGGGAATGAAATAGAATAGCTGTATTGCTGCCCGGGCGAAAATTTGAATGCCTTGGCTATAATAGGAGTAGTTACTACATTGCTCAGAATTTGCCCTTCGGCAGGTGTTCCGTGGGCATGATATCTGCACTCATTGTTAAAACAGGTTATATAGTTACTTAGCGGATAGTCAATAGTTTTGCTGCCAATATATGGTGAAGCCTGCATTTGAAAATGGAGGTGAGGGTAGGGCGAACGCCCTGTATTACCTACGTTGGCTATGTTCTGACCTTTTTTTACAAAATCGCCTTTTTTAACTGTTACAGAGTTTTTCATTAAGTGGCTAACCTGTGAATATAACCCCGGATAATGCTCTATAACTATGGTATTGCCCCAGTTTTGCAATATATTTATTTCGCCAACAGCATTTTCGTCAATATTGTTTACTACTTCAACAATATAACCATCGGCAGGGGCTGTAACACTTTTGCCGTAGCAATAATAGTCGGTTAGTATATTTCCTTCATGTTGATATTCTTTGCCTTTGTCGTCGGTTATTACCATGTCCAAACCGTGACGCCAGTCGCCTTTATGGGTGTGTTTGCCATTGTATCCCTGATTAACTGTCCAGTTGCCCATTACCGGTAGCGATACCGACACTATACCCGATGAGCGCATTCGGTTTACATAGTT
Organism: Bacteroidota bacterium; assembly: GCA_003250355.1. Classification (GTDB taxonomy): domain Bacteria; phylum Bacteroidota; class Bacteroidia; order Bacteroidales; family SZUA-534; genus SZUA-534. The sequence continues at coordinate 15,251 of QKGS01000087.1, read as the reverse complement.
GGTTTGCAGATACAGGTTTTGCTCCGGTGTATTTTGTTGTACAACTATTTCGCGAAGCTTTGTGGCTCTGTGTGTTCTGAAACGTAAAGCATACAAAAACATAAGTACAACCATATTGAATGGTAGTGAATATAATGCCAGCCTGAACGGTATTAGTATTTGCTCAAAGCCAAATGATATCATTACCACCAGTGGCATTATGAGCATTGATGCAAGGTACGAATATAACGATGGGTACAGAAAATAACCGCCAATGGCAATTGATGACAGTATGTAGTTAAAGCCTATATAGCTGTAACTAAGTTGAGTAACATCGGCACCAAATATTTTGTAAAATAAATATGCCATAAAATATCCAAGTACCGAGAGTGAAAACACTATTCGTGAATATACCAATATGCCTAAACTAATAAGAATGCCTGCCAATATGCTGTATTGAAAAAATATAGCTCCAAGCGATTTGAAGTAAACAACAACAGCAAATGGCAGGCTCTGCTCTATACTTTCATATATGTTGAGCAGCCTAACTCCCCCTAAAGAATATAGCTCATTGTATGAATATATTCCCCTAATACTTAACCCCAAGGCACTAAAACGGTTAGTTGCCAAAAGCGATATCCATATAGCAAACAAAAATGGTATACTTAAATACGAAAGGTTATATTTTCCTAATATGCCTTGTAAGGCAAATGTGAAGAAACTTGTAAGCAGCGAAGCAAATATTACTATTGCTATAAGCTCGAACGACAACTGAAAATTTAACCCTATACCAAGTCCAACCAGCAGGTTGTTAAATCCGTATAACCCCCTTTTTATAGTACGCTTATCCATACCCATGGCTTCAACCAATAACACCCCGGTTACCACAGAAAGTAAGCCGCTAATACCCGATACATAATCGAAAAAGCTTACCGTAAGCAGTATTATGGCAAGGAATATATTGTTTGAAAAAAATACCTGCGAATAGCTGTTTAGTACAGATGTCAGAAGTATTGATATTTTTTGTTTTGTTATATTCATTAATTAATAGTTGAGGTTTCAGGGTTACAGGGTTGCAAGGAGACCGGAGACTGTTACAAGTTTCTATTTTCTGTCTCCGTTTTCCTTACACCTTTATTTAAATTTCATATCTCATATCTTAAATTTCCTTTGGTTTCAGATGTTCAGGGTATTGTTCCTGAGCTTTGAATGTGTCGATAGTTTCTTGTTTTCGTATCAGGTGCATTTGTCCTTTAGTGTCTATTAACACTATGTTGGGTCGTAATGTAATGAACTGTAGCCATTGGGTCATATTGTAAGCACCAATACGTTCAATCACCACGTTATCGCCTGGTTCTAGTGGCGGGAAGAGTATAGCTTCACGAATTATATCAATGTTCATACACAGCGGTCCGTATATGGTAGTGTCTTCTAATACTTTACTTTCGGTAAATGCCGGGAATATATCGTGGTTGTACCAAAACGATGTAAACAGGTTATTTACACCAATATCAATAACGAGTGATTTTCTGCCGTCAGATAGTCGTTTGTTTGCTTTTACCGAACCTATCAGGTATCCGGCATCGTCAATTAGAGCACGGCCTGTTTCAAGGAAAAGTGTAGGCAGTTTGTCAATATCAATACCCGACGAAATAATGGCATTGGTAATAGCATCGGCATATTGGTCGAACGATGGGCAGGTATCTTTGCCCGGCAAGTAAGCCCCTTTAAGGGTATTTTTCGATGCAAAACCACCGCCCAGGTCAATATAAGTTAGTGTATGGTTGAAGCGGTTTTCTATGTCAATCATCAGTTTCGACATTTTTGCAGCAGCTACACCATATGGGTCGGGTGTCATCATATATGTGCCTATGTGAGTGTGCAAACCCACAAGCTCCATTTTGTCCTGCATCATTATGCGGGTAATTGCATTCCATGCTTCGCCGTTCTCCAGATTAAAACCAAAACGGTCCCATTTGGGATACACACCTGTATCCATATTTATACGAATGGCAACTTTTGCTGTTTTATCTGCATTTTGGGTTATACCTATCAGGGTATATAATTCGTCGAAATGGTCGATATGTATGTATGACCCGTTTTGAACAGCTTTTATAAGGTCATCGGCCGATTTTTCGGGGCCGTTAAACAGTATTCGGTTACCGGGAACACCATTTGCCAGAGCTTTTTCGTATTCAAATATAGAAACAACTTCGGCCCATGAACCTTCGTTGTGAAACACCTGGCATACAGCATCGAGATAATTGGTTTTGTACGACCATGCAAATTGCACTTTTGGGTATCGTGTTGAAAAGGCTCTGTAAGCATCCTTATAAGTGTTGCGTATAGTTTGTTCCGATATTACAAAACAAGGCGAACCGTATTGTTCCACTATTTGTTGAACAGGTACGTTATTAATTGAACTCACCTGACGTATTCGGCTGCTCATTCCAAATTTATCGGGTATACCGGCGTTTATTCTCGATATTACCGGTTTCTCATATCTCTCTTTCATAGTTGTGTATATTTTTATAAGCCGGTTAGGGCATTATTTATTAAAAGATAATGTATTTACTGTTTTTGAAAAATGCTATAATTCGCCATATAACGACAGTTTTTCAAAATCGGTGATACTACCGATTAAATCCCAGCTGTAACGAATAAACATAGTACCGGCAGTGTAATTTTCGTAAGGGGCTACTTCTTGTCCCATAGCCAGTTTTACCATAGCTTCGGGTAGGTTTTGTCCGGCACCTACTGCTAAATATACCCAGGCCGGCAAACGGGGGTTTATTTCTATAAGGTAGTATTGATTGTCGGAGGTAAGTATTATTTCCATTTCAAGACCGCCTCGCCAGTGGGTTTTTGCTATCATGTCGCGGGTTATTTTTAGTAGCTTTTCATTGTTTATAACTATGCCGCCCCATGCTTTGCCTTTATCGGTTATGTATTGTTTACGCATAGGTACAGCACCAACGGTATTGCCGTTTCCGTCGCCTAGTGCAACAACATTTACCTCAGTACCTTTTATAAATTCCTGTATTATAACCGGCAACCCCCATTTGGCCGATATTTTGTTGTAGTGGTTTATTATTTGCTCGGTATTATAGGCTATAAAAGCATCGTAGTATTTCCCCTTTACAAGAACAGGGAACTCAAATTCGTTGCGTATTTTCGATATGTCGTTAAGTGAGCCTAATGCTACACTTTTGGGAACTTTTATGTCGTATTTTTCGCCAAACTTATCGAGATTTGCTTTATGGCGTTCTTCGAATTGCTGCATGGTAGGAATAAACATATTTATACCTTTTTCCTTTAGGTCGTTTTCCATGAGCATAAATGTGTACAGCTCGGCATCGAAGTTGGGGAATATTACATTGAGGTGTTCACGTGCGTGTATTTCCATTATTCGTTCCCATACAGCTTCTTTACCTGCCGACGGATATGGTATTTGGTAGGTTTTATCTACCAGTCCTTCCATATATATGCCCGGTTCAAGGTTTTCGTATGCCAAACCTATAATTCGGGCATCTATCTCTTTCGATTCACGTATGCCTCGTATTACAGGTACACCCGGGCCGGGGTTGTCTACGTTATTGAGCCCTGTTATGGCTATGGTTATTTGTTTTTTATTACTCATTGTTTAAAACAATTATTATATCAATTAATAAAAATATGTGATATATATCAAGTAAAACAACTATACAAGTCTTGATACTTGATACTAATTACAAAGGTTATAATATCAATACATTGAGAAGTTTCTTACAATTTAACACACGTTAGTACATAATATTCATATGCTTTAGCAAATTGGTAAATTCATAGTAGTTGCGCTCAAATACCAGTTCGTCAACTTCAAATTTGCTTACTATGGCATTTTTTATTTCCGATTCGTTTTTCCCTTCTTTCATAAGGTTGAGTATTTCGGCTGCTGTTTTATTAACGGAATAAGAGTCGCCTGTTTCGGCATCGAATAAAAACCCGTTTTTACTAATGCTTATGTTTTGCTTTATATTCATAATTGAAAATTTTGTATAAATAGCCTGTATTGTATCTTGCATTACAAACTTAGGAGGTAATTTATGTTTTTTTGTTATAAAATTTCGTTAATGATGTATGAAATTTTGAAACTTATAGCTTCCGGCAAATGCTGAAGGTTACCATTTGGCATTTCCATACTTCCGGCAAATGCCGAAACGTAATTATTATGCTTTCTCATACTTTCGGCAAATGCCGATAAGCAAAAGCATGATTGTTCCGTAGTTATATTTCTATATATAAAACTTGCGTATATTAAAAACGAAGACCGAATTAAGAACTGGTTTTAAAGCCGCTAATTCGCAAATTATAACGAATGTTTTATAGCAAGATGTTTTAAATAGATTCGTTTTATAAAGCACTTATTTGTTGAGTGTTAAGTGTATTTGTATATGATAAAATCTATTTATAATCCCTATAAATTACAATTTTTACTAAATTTTGCCATATTAAAATAGCAACTAATAATGTAAAATCGCTAAGTTTGTGTTGCATTTTTTATTATGAAACAATTTTATCAAATACATAATGAGTTAGTTTCATCGGTAGATTCTACAATAAAGCGAGAACTGAAAAATGAAATTAACTGGAATAACCGACTTATTGGTATTAAAGGTGCCAGAGGTATTGGTAAAACTGTTTTTTTACTCGATTACATAAAAAGCGCATATGGAAACGACGATAAATCGTGTTTGTATATAAACCTGAATAACTTCTATTTTTCAAAATACGGACTTGTTGAATTTGCCGATGAGTTTCAGAAAATGGGGGGTAAGACACTAGTTATAGATCAGGTTTTTAAATTTCCCGGTTGGTCAAAGGCTTTGCGCAATATTTATGATCGTTTCCCGAATTTGCAGGTTATTTTTACCGGAAGTCCGGTAATGCGATTAAAACAGGAGAATACCGACTTGTTCGATAAAGTTACACCTTATCATCTTCGCGGGTTATCGTTTAGGGAATATCTTAATTACAAAACATCGCAAAGTTTTGCAAAGTATACTATCGAAGATATTTTAAACTATCACGAGAAAATAGCAAAAGATATATTGTTTAAGGTGAAGCCTTTAGCTTATTTTAACGATTACTTGAAGGTAGGTTTTTATCCATTCTCCGATGAGGCCACCAATTTTAATGAAACAGTAACCAAAATTGCAAATCTTACACTTGAAATAGATATTCCATTTCTTCAGCAAATAGAACTTAAGTATTTGCCTAAGCTTAAAAAGCTTATGTACGAATTGTCGGAAGATATGCCTAACACACCAAATGTAAGTAAGTTAAGTAACTCTATAGAAACCAGTCGTGCAACGGTGATGAATTATTTGAACTATTTGCGCAATGCACGGTTAATAAATTTGGTTTATGAAGGAGAGGCCGATGCGTCGAAGAAACCTGAACGTATTTATTTACAAAATACAAATTTAATATATGCTATTTCTCATACCGAGCCAACACGAGAAGCTTTGTTAGAAACATTCTTTCTGAATATGATGAATAAGGATTTTAAAGTATCGGGGATAGGTAAAAAGGGTGAGTTTTTAATTGATGATAATATAATATTTAAGGTAGGTAATAATAAGCGACTTACCGGCGATTCCGATAATACTTATATAGTAACTGATATGCACGAAGTGGGTACAGGGAATAAAATACCATTGTGGTTGTTTGGTTTCCTCTATTAGTGTATTATAATTTTTAATAATATAATTTAATTTCAAACATTTAATAAAATGGCAAAAGAAAAAAAGTTTATCACGTGTGATGGTAACTATGCCGCTTCTCACATTGCTTATATGTTTAGCGAGGTAGCAGCTATTTACCCAATCACTCCTTCGTCGAATATGGCGGAGAACGTTGACGACTGGACAGCAAAAGGTCGTAAAAACATCTTCGGTGAAACAGTAGAAGTAATTGAGATGCAAAGTGAGGCCGGTGCTGCAGGTACAGTACACGGTTCGCTTCAGGGAGGTGCTTTAACATCGACTTATACAGCTTCACAGGGATTATTACTTATGATTCCTAATATGTATAAAATTGCCGGTGAATTATTACCGGGAGTATTCCACGTATCGGCTCGTAGTTTGGCAGCTCAGGCACTTTCTATTTTTGGTGACCACTCTGATGTTATGAGTGCTCGTCAAACAGGTTTTGCTTTCTTAGCTTCGGGTTCAGTACAAGAGGCTATGGATCTTGCAGGTGTTGCTCACTTAGCAGCAATTAAAGGTCGTGTGCCATTCTGTCATTTCTTCGATGGTTTCCGTACATCGCACGAGATTCAAAAAATTGAAATTCTTGATCAGGAAGATCTTAAGCCACTTATTGATATGGAAGCTTTACAGGCATTCCGTAACGGAGCTTTAAGCCCCAATCACCCTGTAACTCGCGGTTTGGCTGAGAACCCTGATATTTACTTCCAGGCTCGTGAAGCAGCTAACAAATACTACGATGCTATTCCTGATATTGTAGCGGGTTATATGGCTGAAATTACTAAAATAACAGGTCGTGAATATAAGCCATTTATGTATTATGGTGCTGCTGATGCTGAAAATGTAATTGTAGCTATTGGTTCTATCAACGATACTATTCGCGAAGTGGTTGAAAATTTAACAGCTAAAGGCGAAAAAGTTGGTGTTGTTGCTGTTCACTTATATCGCCCTTTCTCTGCTAAACATTTTATGGCTGCTATGCCTAAAACAGTTAAGCGTATTGCTGTACTTGACCGCACAAAAGAGCCAGGAGCTAATGGTGAACCATTGTACTTTGATGTTAAAGACCTTTTCTACGGCAAAGAAAATGCCCCTATTATTGTAGGCGGACGCTATGGTTTATCGTCAAAAGATACTACTCCGGCTATGATTATGAGTGTTTACGATAACTTAAAACTGGCTGAGCCTAAAAATCGTTTCACTTTAGGTATTGTTGACGATGTTACATTCACATCGTTACCATTATTACCTGAAATTTCGTTAGCTCCTAAAGGACGTTTTGAGGCTAAATTCTATGGTTTAGGTTCTGATGGTACTGTTGGTGCTAACAAAAACTCTATTAAAATTATAGGTGATACTACCGATAAATATTGTCAGGCTTATTTTGCTTACGACTCTAAAAAATCGGGTGGTTTTACTGCTTCTCACCTTCGTTTTGGTGATAAAAAAATACAGTCGCCTTACTTAGTTACTACTCCTGACTTTGTTGCTTGTCACGTTCCTGCTTATTTAGGAAAATACGATATGTTAAAAGGTCTTAAAAAGGGTGGTACATTCTTGTTAAACTCTATTTGGGACGAGAACGAGGTTAAAAATTATTTACCCGATGATGTAAAAAAATACTTAGCTGCAAATGAAATAAGTATGTACATTATAAATGCAACTAAAATTGCAGAGGAGATAGGTTTAGGTAACCGTACAAACACTATAATGCAGGCTGCATTCTTCAAAATTGCTGAGGTAATTCCTTATGACAAGGCTGTTGAGCAAATGAAGAAAATGATTGTTAAGTCGTTCGGAGCTAAAGGTGAAGATATTGTTAAAATGAACTACGCTGCTGTTGATGCAGGAAGTGCAGTTATTAAGGTTGCTATTGACCCGACATGGGCTTCACTTGAAGTAAAAGCAGGTGCTAAACGTCGTAAGAATGTTCCTGACTTTGTAGCCGATGTTGTAGACCCAATTAACAACCTTGCAGGTGACGATTTACCTGTATCAGCATTTAACGGACGTGAAGACGGTACATTCCCGGCAGGTACATCGCAATACGAAAAACGCGGTATTGCAGTAAACGTACCGGAGTGGTTAGAAAGCAACTGTATTCAGTGTAACCAATGTGCTTACGTTTGTCCTCACGCTGCTATTCGTCCATTCTTATTAGATGAAAAAGAATTGGCTGCAGCTCCTGCCGGCACAAAAACAATTAAAGCAAACGGTAAGGGTTATGAAGGGCTTGCATTCCGTATTCAGGTTTCAACTTTAGACTGTACAGGTTGCGGTAACTGTGCCGATGTATGTCCTGCAAAAACTAAAGCTCTTGAAATGAAGCCTCTTGCTTCTCAAGAAGTAGAAATACCTCGTTGGGATTATATGGCTGCAAAAGTTACTATTAAAGAAATTGCAGACAAAACAATCAACGTTAAAAATTCACAGTTTGCTCAGCCATTGTTCGAGTTCTCGGGAGCTTGTGCAGGTTGTGGCGAAACTCCATACATTAAAACAATTACTCAGCTTTACGGTGAGAGTATGACAGTAGCTAACGCAACCGGTTGTTCTTCAATTTATGGTGGTTCAGCTCCTTCAACTCCATATTGCGAAAGCAAAAACGGTAAAGGTGTGGCTTGGGCTAACTCGCTATTTGAAGATAACGCTGAATACGGTTTAGGTATGCAAATGGCTGCTCAAAAACTACAATCGAGAGTTGCTCGTTTATACAACGAAAACAAAGGTTCATTTGCTGCAGCAACAGTTGAAGCAATGGAGACATGGAAAGCAACGTTAACCGATACATTAGCTTCGGCTAAAGCTTCAGAAGCTGCTATTGCTGCTCTTGAGAAAGATTCATCGGCTGTGGCGAAAGAAATACTTTCGTACAAAGACTGGATGCCAAAACGTTCGAACTGGATATTTGGTGGCGACGGTTGGGCTTACGATATAGGTTACGGTGGTCTTGATCATGTACTTGCAACAGGTAAAAATGTGAACGTACTTGTAATGGATACTGAGGTATATTCTAATACCGGTGGTCAGAGCTCTAAAGCTACTCCGGTAGGTGCTGTTGCTCAGTTTGCCGCTTCGGGTAAGAGAATACGTAAAAAAGACCTTGGTCTTATGGCTACTACTTACGGCTATGTATATGTAGCTCAGGTAAGTATGGGTGCTAACCAGGCTCAATACTTCAAGGCTCTTAAAGAGGCAGAAGCTTACGATGGTCCTTCGTTAATTATTGCTTACGCTCCTTGTATCAACCACGGATTACGCGGTGGTATGGGTAAATCGCAGCAAGAAATGAAGAAAGCTGTTGAGTGTGGTTACTGGCATATGTTCCGTTATAACCCAATGTTAGAAGCAGAAGGTAAAAACCCATTTGAATTAGACTCAAAAGAGCCTGATTGGAGCAAATTCCAAGATTTCCTTAAAGGTGAGATTCGTTATACTAAATTAATGAAAGCTTATCCTGACGAAGCTGCTGAATTATTTGCAGCTGCTGAAGAAAACGCTAAGTGGAGATATAACACTTACAAGCGTTTGGCAGCTATGGATTATTCTGCTGAATAGATTTAACTTATTATTGAGAGTGCCGCTGTGAGTGGCACTCTCTATAAAAATATTTAATACTAAAAAGGCTGCAAACCTTAGGAATGCAGCCGTTTGTTATTTATTAAATCGCTATTCTAAACAACTATTTTTATATATGTCTATATCAAGAGTAGAACCTTTTTCAATTTCAAAACCGGCTCCTAAATAAACCTCTTCTGCTTCAATTGTAACATTAGTTTCTAAACCAATTATTTTTAAATTCTGCGAAGATATACTTTTCCCAAAAACATATGTATCGCTTGAGTATATAATACTAGAAAGAGATCTATCTACAGCAGTAAACATTGAACCATCTCCTGTATTTGACATATATATCGCATATTGAGTTGAAGGATGCACTAAATGACCCGACATGAACAATATTTTACTATTCGCATCGGTAAGCGTTACAGATGAACCATTCTCCATCGCCAAACTGCCATTACATTCTACAATAATTTTCCCTGATCCATTAACAATAACTTCTGCTTTATTAAGCTTCAAATGTGCATTTGACTTAATATAAAGAATTGCGCCGTCACCTATTTCTAATTTACTGCCGGTTTCTAATATTAATTTGCTATCATCTTCAATAATCATTTTAGAGTTAGCTTCTAATATCATGTAAGAACTATCATTTAAATAAAACTCTGTAGGATTCACAAATTTTCCATTCAATAAAGTATGCCTATTAGGAGTTCCACTTTTATTAAGGGTCAGACATTTATTTGAATTCACTATTAAATCAGGAAGTGAATTGTTAGTAATATTTGGCAAATGTATATTGCCACACCAACGAATGCTATTATCAATATTAATGTCATTAAAACTAACTTTAATTTTCACGTCACCATTCAAATATTGTTCAATAATTGTTACAGATATCCCATTTAAATAGAAAGGTGTAAGAGTTTTTGATGTAATGTCATCGTAAACAGGCCTATTTAGCAGTGGAGGATTTGTCGATAAACCTATTTTCTGACCTGTTTCAAATGCTAATTCAGAACCGGAACAATCTAATGTATATTCATTATTCCTTTGTGCAAGCCATATCGATTCATTTTTTTGTTTCATTGAGTTTTGCTCTGTATTGACAAATATTTGTTGATCGCCATCAATATCAAATCTCAAATAATCTGACCTGCTTTGACCCGAAATTGCATTTGCCTCAATTTCCTGAACATTATATATATTATTTCCCCAGTAATGACAAGGATTAGATTTTGACCCTAGTAAATAATCATAGTTACCTTTAGAATGGATAAATTTAATTCCATTTGCATCATATTTGAGATATATTGAATTTAAAGGAGTTTCTCTGTCTCCATCAATTGATTCAATATACGCAATAATACCATCTCTTAGCTTAGGAAAACCATTTCCACACCCATCAGTTTTCCATCCTCTATTATCAAATACTGATTTGCTTTGATGATTTTCAAGCCAAAGGTACTGATCGTCAATTGTTCCATTGGGAATTTTAATTCTTACTACATCGCCGGTAGTAATAAAATCTCTTAGAATAAACTCACCATTTGCAGGTAAATCATCTATGGTAGTTATATCAGAACTTACACCCGATGCTTTTATATCAATCCAGCCCAAATACCATCGTTCCCAACCTAAAGCACAGTTACGGGTTAATCCAAGACTCATCATACTATAGCCTCCTTGTCCATAGAAATACTTTCCGTGAACACTATTTGCATTTGTATAGTGTGGCCCTGCAAAGAGAGTATGAGCCATTTCATGAATAAAAAGTCCGTATAAGCCAACATTTGCAGCACAATGAGTATAGCCACAGTTAAATCTATAGCCATTGTAGCTAAACTTAGGATAAACAGAAATACCTGCTAAACCACCACCTGAACCATCCCATGAATCCATACCCAAAACAGGCGGCAAAGCCCAACCACCTCTATAACGAAATACAACTACTACATAATCAGCTATACTGTCAGGTATTGTATTTGAATTATCAAATACATAATTAGGATAATTTGTCCTGGAGTCATACTTCGACCAATCAAAATATGGATCCTCACTTTTCATTTTTTCAAATACTTTATTTGATAAAGAACTCCATGATTTTGAACCCGTAGGATCAATATTAATCCGCTTTGGATATACATCAGCAGTTAATCGAAATTTCTTTTGCGACATTTCATAGTAAAACTTCGATATATTGTTGACATGATCACTATTGGCAGAAGCTTCAAAATCTGCTGTGTCGGAGTAAAAGCTACTATTGTCTTTAGCCCAATCGGGTAATGTGTTTGCACCTTTTTCCCATCCATCACAATCGTAATTATTATAAGGTTCACCAAAACCTGCACATATTATGAGAACTCTTATATCGCCTTTAGGTGTAAAACACTTACCATAATATGAATATTGGTCTCCTCCTTTACTGTACGAATAGCTTGAGGTATCATCAAAATGATAATCTTCGAAAAACCAATTATTTATACTTTAACAATAAATATTGATGTGTGCAAATAAAGTCACAATTATTAATAGATAATTCCTCATCACTCTTTAATAAATTTAGTTATACTATTGCCCATTTTTATAAAATACAAACCACTTGTATATTCACTTATATCAATGGTGTGCGTATTTGAATTTATAGATAGCGACTCCATAAAACTACCATCAATATTGTATATGTATGCTCTTTCAATAGATAAGAAATTGGAACTAATATATAATTGGTCATAGGCAGGAATAGGGTATATTTGTAATGTTGCACCGTCAGCATCAATTGAATGCGTACCATTATAGTAGCACTCATGATTAATAGGGTCGCGCTCATAAACAATATTATCGCCTGCATATTTTTCACAAACTCCATATCCAAGTTGGAAGTTAATATCGTTCCCTGTAGCAAATTCTATCATAAATAATATTGAAGCATTTGGACCAACTCCTTCAATAAAACTCAGAGAGTCGCTAATATAACCACCTCCAAAATTAATCTTTGTTCCAATTATCTTACGACCGTTTGAATAATATACATCTGAAACAATTTCATATCCATTGCTACTATAAGAATAGTCAGTATCAATCCATACTGTATCGCCTATTTTAAGCATTAAATCCATAACTAATTGCTCAATACTATCGTTTTTCCCTTTAAACCAAGCCCGGCCTACTGTTGTATCTTCTCTGAAATAACCGACCAAATCACTAGTACTGCTATAATCATAATTTATATAAGTCTCATAGTATTTTTTAGAATCAATTGTTATAGAATCTTTCTTATTTACAAATACATACTTCTCAAACCAGGCATCTGCTATTTCATGTTTCACTAGCCATGATACTGAGTCGGAATTAATAATTGATTGAAATTGGGCTTTAGAAATAATACTGCTAAAAAATATTATTGCCATCAAAATTGTTTTAAGTAAATTCTTCATAATTAAGTTAAAATCATTCGTTTAGTATCTATCTCTTTACCGTTGGCTACCAATGCATGCAGGTACATTCCGGGGTTAAGTTCCGAACCCGATATTTTTATTGCCCCGGTGCCGAGTTCTGTTATATTGATAGGTTTTAAGCATAATAATGCTTACTGTAATTTGTTGTGTTTTTGTAATTGTAAATTCTACAATACCGTCTAAGCGGCATAAGTTCACGAGTTAAAACCGGTTATTTAACAATGCAAATATATTGTAAAATTTATTTCAAAACAATAGAATTTACCCCCCCCATAATTTATTCTCATTCTAAATAAGCGATCTGCATTATTCGCTTGAATGCACATAATAAAAAAGACTGCAAACCTTAGGAATGCAGTCTTTTGTTATGTTACGTTACTCTATTTTACTTCAAACTCGGCTCCTAGTTCTACTTTAAAGCCATTGTGAAGTAGAGTTTCATTTTCGGCTTCAAATATTACGCAGGTTCCGTTTTTAATTACAACATTGCCTTGCGGTTTTGATGTTGTTACGTTTGTGCCGGCATATATATTACCACAATTATAATTCATATCACTCGCTATTGACTCATTCTGAATAAAACAATTTTCCAACACTGCGTCATGAATATCACTACCATAATGCCAACTCTCTCCAGTAAGATTTTTATGCATTCCATAAATTTGACATTCAGTGAAAGCTACAAGATTTTCCCAATTGCCATAATCCATATAATTATTTGATGAACCCTCTTGAAATTTTTCACATTTAGAAGAGCTAAAAGAATGATATAATCCAAAACTATGCCCTAATTCATGTATTAAATGACCGTGTGGAGCTTGATTAATAAATCCTTGATTCCAATAATCAGCTAAATTATAGCCTCTGCACATAACCCATTTCTTATCAGCAAATCAGGATGCTCTACCTGCTATCCAATTGTCAGGCATAGGTAAAAACATAATATGCAATGTGTTGTGCTTTTCAATATCATTAATATCATCATTTGCAAGTATTATATGTGAGTATATGGAATCACAAACCTTTTTATCTACAAAATATCCGGTTCCTTGTGTTCTATCATATGTATAATTATAAAGAGCATCATTCTTATAGAAATGAATATATTGTAACAATAATCTTATTCGGGTGTCTTTAAAATCGGTACAGTTTGCATCGGGAATATTTGTTTTCAAATTCCCTAATCTCTTATTAACAATTTTAATCATTGACTCTATTTCCTGTATAAGTATTGCATCTCCACCATAGAAATTTCCACTGCCATCAGTTCGCTGAAATACATCAAATGCAACTCTAACATATTTTATCGGTTCATTTTCACTAATTGACCCGCACAAATATGCTGATTTAGTTGGAACAAAATCGGGTTCAGGCATTAAACACTCGCGTTGACTAAACGATTTTATTGATACAAGTAAAAACAAAATCATTATTTTATGCATAATCATAACTATTTATTGTTTAATAATTGGCAGATAATACATAGATTTATAATCTCTTACAACCACTATATATAAACCTTCGCTAATATCATCGAAAGATATTATTCCATCATTTTCCAACTTTTTATTGGCTAAAATTTTTCCATTTATATCTAAAATCACAACTATTTTTTGTAATTCTAATTGTGTAGATAATTTGGTATAATCATTGCATGGATTAGGAAATAGTTCAATAGAAGAAAAATCTTCAACATAACGTTCATTGTAATGTGTTAAATAAAAGCAGTCGCGCACATAATTATTATTATAATAACCAATAACATCATCATTATAGCATCTTAATTGATCACCTTCGTGAGCATCTAATCCTCTATTTACATAGTCTATTGGATTGATATATAAATTTACAGAACCTATTCTCTCGAGAATTGTATCCCGCACAATGCCCATATCATCAAAATTATAATCAACAATAACCGATTTTAATAATTGTCCATTGACAGCGATTGAAAGAGTATCGACAACAATTACATCTACATCTTTTGTGCAAACATCATTTGCTTCTAAATCGCAATGTAATATCCATTTTGAACCAGATACCAAGTTGAATGAATACAAAGTGTCAAAAACATTGGCATTATATCTGTAATAATAAACAGTACTGTCACTACTGAAAGTTATAAAGTTGCGTAGTTTCTTATTCACAACACCGCTGTTTCCTTTTATTACTTGCAATACTTCATAAACTTTGGCTTGTTTTTCCAATAGAATTGTGTCCTTATAATACTTTATAGTATTGTAACTGGGAACATATCCTAAACCTTCATATGTCCATTCCGACGATTCTTCGCCCCAATGTATTTGAGTGTAAGAATTCAGAAATGTTCCTACTGACATCAATAATAAAAAAACTCTCTTCATAATTATTCAGTTAAAATCATTCGTTTAGTATCTATCTCTTTACCGTTGGCTACCAATGCATGCAGGTACATTCCGGGGTTAAGTTCCGAACCCGATATTTTTATTGCCCCGGTGCCGAGTTCTGTTATATTGATAGG
>QKGS01000010.1 GCA_003250355.1 Bacteroidota bacterium | reverse complement strand
ATAATTCAGAGGGATTTCAACTTTATCCCAACCCCGCAAATGCAACAATAACTATTGAGGGAAGTAAAGGTGATAATATTGTAATATATGATTTTTCAGCTAAGCCGGTTTTATCAGAAAGTATTTTAACTGATAATACAACTGCAGATATCAATGTATTGAAATGTGGGGTCTATTTTGTTAAGGTTGGTGATGTTGTGAAAAAATTGATTGTGGAGTAATTTTTTACTATACTACTCATCGGATGACTTTAAGTCATCCGATGAGTAATAATTAACAACCTACTCTTTTACAAATTTTTTCATAATCAGAGAATTTTTAATTATTACAGACACCAAATAAACTCCTCTGTTTAAATTGGAGGCATCTACCAGATTGGTATTCTCGTGCACACTTATTATTCGTCCATCAGAAGTATATATAATAATACTTTCCGGAATAAGTTCTGTATGTATTTCTAGTTTGTCTGTCACAGGATTCGGCAATAATTCTACACTTTGGCTTAGCTTACTATCAGCAATTGAGTTAAGCGAATTAAGAGTCAAACTTGCAGTCTTTACACATTCGTTGTTATCAGTTACCTGAACAGAATAAGTGCCGGCAGACAGGTTTATCAGGTCTTGTGAATCATCGCCTATATTCCATAAGAATGTATATGGTTCTGCTCCACCCGATACTATAAGTTCTATTTCTCCATTTTGAAGACTGCCTGTTTCATCCTGAACATTGCCCTTTATAACTATATTTGTGGTGTCACAGGGGTTAAATTTACATTTAGGGCAAATGTCATATATATCTATTCCATTATTTTCGGGATTTACGAACAATTCAAGGTCATCAAAATAAAAAGAAAGGCTGTCAATTTCATTATCGATATAGTCGTTCCAACGTGAGTACATACCTGTTTTCCAATTCAGGCTGTTGTTATCAGGGGCACAATCGGGAAGTGTTTTTACGCTATCACGAGAACTTAACAATTCACCATCTTTGTAAAGTCTCCAATACCCCGTATCGGCTTTTGTCCAAAATATGTCGTAGGTGAAGGTTACCCATTTGCCAATATCCATGGAATAGAATACTGAGGCTGAGTCGGGGTTTGCCCTGTAGTAAAACCTGAATCGGTTTCTGTCGTGTGTACTTACATACGACTGTAGTTCTATTGAATTCTCATTGAAAATACCTCCTGTCCCATCGGCTATCTGACCAGTTCCGTAACAAGGTGGCGCAAATAACTGAAATGTACCGTGTATTTGATTTTGCGTTAACCACCAAATAGAATCCACTTTGAAAATTGAAGAGTCGATATACATAGCCTTCCATTGCAGAATATGATGGTTATTATCCATTTGGTCATCGTTTGTTCCTATAAAATATTCCATTTTGCGCGAAGGGTAATCGAATATTTTTACAACATTGGTAGGGAATGTTACTGCAACTCCGACATATTCAGAAGTATTTGCCCCCGATTTCAGAGGGTTATCTACAACTTTTACATAGCTTAGTGTATCGGGATTCGTTCCTCCTGTTGCTCCGTATACATTCCAACCTCCTCCCAACTTTACAGGTTCCAATTCTCCGAATTCAAAATCGGCCAGGGTATATATATTCAACCCTGCAGCCCGAATAGCACCGGGTATTTCCGATATTTGAGCAATTTCCAGATCATTTAATGCACGGTTATATACATATACTTCGTCAATCCATGCTGTAATGCCGTTACTGTGGTCAAACCTGTCGCCAATTACAAAATCGGCTACAGGATTAAGATATGCAGTTGTCAATATTTCTTTCACAAAGCAACCGTTTATATATCCTCGTAAAGTGCCGTTTTTGTAGGTAAATGAAACCATATTCCATCCGTGCGAAAATATATTATCCCTGTTGAAATAAATGGAGTTGGAACCGCTTTCCTGATGAATGGCCACTGAGTAATTTTCGGAATGCGCCGTTCCTTCCTTATATTGAAATGAGAATCCGCCTTTTCCAAGCCAGTATCCGTACGACATCATATATCCGCCATCGGCAGCAGCAGTATCTTGCTTTACCCAAAACGATATGGTATATCCGCCTTCATTTACATTGGGCAGCTTTTGTTCAATGGGAATGGTCATGTAGGAGTTACCGTTAAAATAGTAAGCCGAATTATCGTTCCCAAATCTATCGGGAGCCAAAGTTGCTCCATTGTTAGTAACCACGTAATTATTACCTGAACTGTCACCAACATTTCCTGTAAAAGGTAAATATAATGCAAGACTATCGTTCAAATTATAGCTAAAGCCGACAAATACATATAAAGCCAACACTAAGGTACAAGTAAGTTTTTTCACGGAAATAAATTTTAATTAAACAAATCAAAAATAAACCTAATGTAAACAATAATTATCAACTCCTAAAATTAATTGATGAATCTACAATACAAAGTGACCGATATACTTAATTAAAAAACTATACTTTGGCATTCAATTACTTTCCAAATATTTCAAACGCTCTTTCACAAGTGGTTCATTTAAAACTTCGGCATACAAATAATCCTTCTGTATATTAAACTGATAGTAATGAAACACATCTTGCAACAACACAACTGAATTAAGAATTTCCAATACCTCAACTCCGTCACTTGTACTGTATATTGCATTTGTAATTATATCAACAGGGCTGATATGTAAAACCATAGCTAAATACTCTGCCGCTTTAACCCTATTTAATAACTCCGTATCAGATTCAGATATTTGTTTTATTATTTCGGTTAACTCATTTGCTTTTTCTGCAAATACTATACATGAGTTCAGTGCCCAATAGCGCTCCCATGGTTTTTCTGATTTCAGTGCTAAACCTAATTTCTCTTTTACATTTTCAAAATCACCGAGTGACAAGTTTGCAATATCAATGAGTTTATGGATTTCAGACTTATGTTCCTGCCCATATGCAAACGGATTGTTGAACGCATTTTTTATTAAATAGTGTTCTGGATACATTGAAAGATCGGGCATTGATTTCATTTTACTAACCAACCTTTCTCTCAAATCAATAAGCATACCTGAATACTCTTTACTTGACGCCAGATTATTAGTTTCATATGGATCTGATTCTATATTATACAAAGCTTCAGCAGGTTTTGATAAAAAAAACTGAGACTGAACTGAATCTAACTTGCCTTCTTCAAACATTTTTTTCCACTCCTTATATGCCAACTGTTTGTAACGATAATTATTCATAATTCCATCGGAATTATATGGCTGAAAATTGCGGATGTACTTGTACTTCCCTTTTCTGTACGATCGCACCATATCGTACTTTTCATCCATTCTGTCAGCATATCCGAAAGTTTCATCTCTTTTTTCTACTTCATGCATATTTATACCTTTGCCTAAAAATGGGGTCCCATCAATTTGCTCCGGAACTTTAATGCCTGCCAAATTTAAAACAGTAGCACTGAAGTCAACAAAACTTACAAAGCCGTTAGCTTTGGAACCTTTTTTGTATCCAACCAAATGGTTAAATTTTTCAGGCACATATACAACCAATGGAATATGTAAGCCGGTTTCATACAAATATCCTTTACTACATGGCAAAACACCTCCATGGTCGCTAAAGTAAAATACTATGGTATTTTCAAGCAGATTATCATTTCGCAACTCATCTAAAACCCTTCCTACTTCATTATCCATTTTTTGAATATTATCTCTGTATCGGGCATTGGTATATTTAAAAGTCTCAGTATGCGGGTGGTTAGGCTGAACAAACTTAAATTCATTTTTATTCGCTACACTATCCATTTCTTCTTTTGTGAAATGCAAAAATCCTTCATGCGATATGTAAATATTATGCACATGAAAAAACGGCTGGCCTTCGTCTCTATTTCTCCAACTTGCCTTATCAGACGAGGCGTCCCAAACGAAATCTGATTTTATAATATTATAATCTTCCTTAGCATTGTTGCTAGTGTAATAACCTGCCTGTTTCAAATAAGCGGGAAACATTTGCAAACTGTCGGGCATTGGTACTGCCTGAATTTTCCTATGATAATGTGATCCCATACGAGAGCCATAACACCCCGACATAAGCGTAGAACGAGCAGCACTACACACCGATGAATTTGAAAAAGCATTAGTGAAAATTACCACTTCTTCAGACAAGCTCTGAATATGAGGTGTAGACACGCCATTTTCATCAAAAAGGCTCATGTAGTGTTTTGAATTATCTTCCGATGTTATCCAAACTATATTGGGCAGTTCTTCTTTCTCAGAAATGTGTTTACACGATGTAGTTAGTGCAAGTATTATTAAAAGTGGTATGAATTTTTTCATTTTGTATTTTTCAATTCTCAATGTTGCGATGCGTGGTTTCATTATCTTTCATAATAAATATTACATGACGCATCGCATTTTTTGCCACATATTAACCTGGGGCTTCACCCCAGGTTAATGCTCACGCCCCGTTGGGGCTTAATTTAATTTTTCTTTGTAAACTTCTCTCTACTTACCTAAAAATTCTTTCACGTTGCTTTTTACTTAAGCCTTGTTTAAAATAGACATCGGGGCTATGATTTACCCTATGTTCTTTCATCTCGTCGTCGTGAATATCCTGACTCAGATCGCAATCGAACCTTACAAGCATTGAATTCATTCTACTCCAGCCCGACACATTTATAAAATGAGCCATTCCCCAGGTTATCCCTCTACCATCTTTGGTATTAGTAAACGCATCGGGAATGTAAGGTGCCGCGGCATAGGGCATTAATTCGGTTATTGAGGCTATTTCAAAATTCACCCCATCAGCAGCATACTGAATGGTATTGTGCTCCACGCCATCTTTATAAACCAAAGCTGCAATACCACTTTTAAATTGAAACAATGAAGTTTCGTGCCCCGATGATATTACCGGATTTAACGGATGTTTTTCAAATGGACCAAGTGGATTATCGGCAACTGCCAGCCCCTGCATTCGAACCTTTTTTTCTTTACCATTAAAGTCAGATTTGTAGTATAGGTAAATTTTATCGTTATAAACCAGCGGATAAGGGTCATGGATGGAATACATATCCCACTCTCCATTTTTTCCGTTGGGAATAATGATTTCATTTACAGGTGTCCATGGACCATCAGGCGAATCGGCCCACGATGCTGTTACCGGACAATCATCGCCGCGCGTACCACTTGCTTCCATAAATCCCTGATAATATAAATAGTACTTTCCTTCCCAAACCAATATATCGGCAGTAGTTACTGAACGCCAGCCAATGTTTGGCTTAGCAGGTCTTTTTATAGCCACGCCTTGTTCTTCCCAGGTAAAGCCATCGGTACTGGTGGCATACCATATTTCAGCTAAATCCCAATCACTTGAAGGTATTGTATCGTTACATTTTTTTGCTCCTTGTGGCGGCAGCGAAGTATTGCGGTAGGTATACCATACATAATATTTCCCATTTTCATAAATAACCTTTGAAGGGTCGCGGCGCGTAATTGTACCATCATGGTTATTGTAGTCGAAACCTTTCAGTTCTGTATACTTAAACTGAGAAAACAACTCGTTTTCCTGCGGATGAACCGAAGAGTAATCGGTATATAAACGCTTTACGGCAGAACTCAATTCACGTTCGGGCATTTCTTCGGGTAAGGTAAAGGGGAATGCGGTTTTATTCTCATTTGAAGTATTAACACAACCAATTATTAAGAGAAAGAAAGGAATTATTAGTTTGTTCATCTATTTGTATTTTATTCTTCTATTCAACTACCGGCTTGTAAGTACGAACCCAATCAACATACATGGTGTTTATACTGCCGTTTTGCAAGTCTTCTTTAGCTGCAATTCCGCCTGTCCACCAATCGTATGATGTCCATACATCCCATATCACATGTAGCTTTTTGGTAAAATCTTTTTCGGTAACTACACTACCTGCTTTTTCTCCATTTAAGTAAAATTGAATATTGCGTTCATCTATCCAGTGAATACCTACGGTATGATATTGTTCGCTCCAACGCTTACCTCGCATAGGGTTATTTTCCGAAAGTAAATTATTATCAAAATTACCATGCTTACGTACTGTAATACTATCTCTCACAATAAAGTATTGCGAATTAAGCGTATGAGCATAATGTGCCATTGAATCTAACGACGGCTTAGCATTACTTTCGCACATATCTATCTCATCGCGATTATAGCTATCGCCATTATTCAGCCAAAAGGTGTTAAAGCTCGATACGTTGTTGGCTATCATACTACACTCCATATACAAAGGGTAGCTTATTTTCTCTTTCGACATTATGCGCGAGGTTTGAAACCAGCGGACACTATCATTACGTAAGGTAGCTTTTATCCACAGTTTACCGTCGCTTACTCCTGAATTTTCAGCTACCATATATACAGGTTCGCCATAGTTCCACAGCGATTTTGACCACTTACTATCATCGAATCCGTTGTTAAATTCATCGGATAATTCTTCAACCAGTTCCCAATTTCCTTCTACAGGAGGTGCTGGTATTTCGGTATTTTCCTTTTGTTTTGGCGTGCAGGCTGAAAGTGTTATCAGGGCTGCACAGGCTAGTGTTGTTAATTGTTTCATTTTGTTTATTTTTTTAGGTGTTTTATTTAAAGTTGCGATGCATGGTTTCAGTCTGTTTTCAATTATAAAAAAATGAATGCATCGCTTTCTAATCACATTACTATCCCCGGGTTGAAACCCGGGGATAGTAATATTAAACTCCTTCGGAGTTTATATAGTCTCTGCAAGAAAACTCCATTTTGCTTACGTATACTTCTATTTTTTATGTGTGAGCGAGCTAAAGGTTATTCGTTATGCTTATTCTCAAATTTTCAAATCCTGTCCCTATAACTATTCGAATCGAAATCTAAACTCTAGTCACTTTAGACACTACATTACTGCCGACTGAAGACTGAAGACTGCCTACTTTGAACTGCCTACTCAACTTTCAAAGTCTCCCTGTTTTCCTTTTCAGCTCTAACTCTATAATACGTTTTAATACTTTCACCCTCTCCCACAAGAATATCGTAATCGCCGGCATTTTCAACTTTTGGTTTAAATTCTTTACCGTTTATCCTTACGGAAAATATCAGTTCTTTAGTATAATGATTTTTTACGGTAACAACACAGTCGACATCGGCTATTTTGAGAGTTGGTAATTCAAATCCATTTTTTACCACATAGTTATCGAACTGACTGAATTTAACAGGCCAACCTGCAAATGGTTTGTTATCAGGATTTAAAATATCGACATTACGCGGCCAGCACTCAAAAGTAATTTCACGCGTCGATTTTTTAAACCGCACAACACCGATACCTGCACCACGGGCATTTACCAAATCGTCGGCCGGAATATTGTCATCTAGCACGGGGTTTGCAACAGCACGCACATCAAGCTTATTGTCGAATCCATCGAGATACTCACCTGTATATGGTATTCCGGCTATTGCGTTGTTTGCTTTACCTTCAGGCTCCCACCAACGCATCCAAAGGCTGGCTATGGCAGGTGAAGCAAATGAGTAGCCTGCGTCGCCATATTCATATATTCCATGGTGAATAACTGAACCCAGATGAGTATCGCCTGCTATCATACACGAGTAGCTTTTGCGTATAACTGCAACCGCCTTATTTCTTCCTGCTTGCGGCCAACCATTTGTATCATAGTCGCGATGCATCACGTTCTTTTTAGTACCACTTGCAGTATTAAGTGAAGCAAATATAGTTTGCGATAAAACTGCTTTTATTTCAGCATCTTTCCAATCGTCACTCCAATCTTCAAGAAATTTAAGTTGTCGGTCGCCAAGTAGAGTTGCGCCGTGAACATCGAACTCCAGGGGGTTGTTTGATTTCATTTTCCCGTTAAGGATATTACCCGGTGCCGACTTAAACTTACGGTCTTCAATAATTGCAAAGCTTATTCCTCCCCAAGTTAATGCTGTATAATAAACTCCTATACCTTGCTCAATGGGAGTTGGGTCGTAAGGATCGGGCAAATGTCCGCATTGAGCACGCTCAACTTCTTTCACATACTCAACCGGCATAACATATCCACCGTTCCATCCATCGCGACCAGTTCCTTTTCGTCCGGATTCGCCCCAAAGGTTGGCCTGACCTATGTCATGGTCGTCAGGTATAGTTACTGTAGGGATATTTCGCAACAGCTCGCCAAAGTCCTGACCAAAACGTAGCCAATGCCAATAATGCTCGCTATGGTCGTAAACCTGGTCACCTGCAAAAAAGAGCATATCGGCCTTTATAGCTTTCATATTATCAACAATATCTTGTCGGGAAACATTACCACCATGATTTTCATATATCGAGTTACATGAGAAAACTCCCATTACAAATTCGTCTTTATCGCGAGGATTTTTCTGTATAATACCTTCGTAATATGCATCATGGTTTTTATGCGGACTATCTGTATTGTACGCCACACGATATTCATATGCTTTTGTATCATCCCAATTATCAATTCTGAAATGACAAGTGTAGCCAGGGTAAATTATCTCTGCACTGTCTTTTTGAACCCATTCCCCATTTTCTTTTATTTGCAAAAATGCATAAGTTGGGTCATAGTTCTTGATAGGATAAAACTGCGCAAGCATTTTAACTGTGTTATCATGAACTGTGTACATGGCAAATGCTATGCGGTCTTTTGGTGCTACCTGTTCCGGTAAGCCTAATTCTTTTTGTTGTGCGTAAGCTGTTGTACTTAATAGCAATAGTGCAAAAATCAGATTTTTCATTTTTCTTGTTAGTAGTTGTTATGTTATTTGTTTATTGTCATTATTTCGTCGCATGGTATCATTCATATTGCAAATAAACTCCATTGCATACGAAGTTTTCTCTGCGTTCATATATACCCCGGGTTGAAACCCGGGGCTATTATAGTGTCGCCCCCAATGTCGTTAAGTTAAGGCATTTAACGTTCACCCTCCTGACCTCCCTCAAGGGAGGACTTTTCCAATTCAGCTTCAGTGCTAAATCGAAGCAGTATCCCCTTGAGGGAACTGAGCATAGCGAACTCATGACCAAAGGAAATAATTATAGGGGTGATTTTCTTAACTTAACGACATTTGTATCGCCCCTTCAGGGCTTATTATTACTTAAATTTCTTTTCCCGGAGAAGACACCGGTGGTCTGATTACCTAATCTTCGAATGACCTTTTAATATCTGTACTAAAGTTAAATACTCGCATAGTTACACTACTAATATGTCCTGCATTGTCAGGAAATGTAACAGATACTGTATTATTTTCTTTCAGCAATTGGTAAGGAACAGGTATTTCACGTACTCCGAAAAAACGGTCTCTTTGCTTCTGGTCATCACCCCGCCAATCTGTTGGCACACTTATTTCACTTCCGTTAAATACTACTTCAGGCTGCAAGCTGCTTCCGTGGTCTCGTCCAATCCCTATACGCAAAGTGGCTTCACCTGTTTTTCCAACTTCAACACCATTTAATGAAAATGTATTTTCAGTATTAGCTGATATTTTCTGATAATATTTATCGGCATAGTATTTTGTTTCATCAGAGGTTTCATTTATTGCAAGCTCTCCGGCAAATGAGTATTTAATAATCATGGTTGCAGAAGCATCAAGCTCTAACATTTCAGGCAAATCGGTATAATATGATGTGTCAATAACAGCCATAGAGTCAGCCTCATGGAAATGTTTTACCATTACATTTTGAATATCCTTACCTGAAATAAGGTTAAGTTTTACAGAACGAGGCTCAAAGTCAAAGTTGTTTATAATTACGTAAGCATCTTTGCCATGAACGTAAGAGTCAACCTGAATATCTAAATCTTCCGATTTTGAATCAACTCTTGTCCCTTTTACATCGGCCCAGAACTGATACAGCCTTATATAACTTGTAAACTCTTTCCACTCTCCATCATCATTTGGCTTAAGTATTGACCACGGAGCAGGTTTTCTGTCCGGATCACGATGTTTCTGGTAAGAACCTGTATTAACAATATAAGGTAGTGTAACGAGAATATTCTGAGGCTTATCCATGAAGCTCATCATTTGTGAATTTACAGCTGTCATAAATAACCATTCACGATAAGTGTCGTAAGCCGGTTCATAAAGGTCGTGCATTTGCGCCCCATACTCTGAAACCATAATCGGCTTTACTTTTCCAAACTTTAACATATTATAGTGTTCAAGCATATCGAATGTAGCTTCCAAATTACTACCTCTGCGATACTGCTGCTTCCCGAAGAAAACCGGAAAATCGTAAAGGTGAATAGTGTAGTAATCCATTATTTCGCCACTCATATCAACAAATAAACGGTCGCGCTCTTCCCAGCGTTTAAAGTCATTTTCATCATAGTTTGGAAATGCAGTACAATATCCGCCAATTAAAATATCATTTCCAACCTCCCTTATTTTCTTCGCTACTGTATTATGATATTCAAATATTTCAGCCGGAGTAGCGAGGTCGGTTGTAGTAACAAGCTTCCACATAGGTTCATTCATTACCTCGAAGTACTTTGGCATTGGTTCGCCATGCAATCCGTCTTTATTGCCATACTGC
Organism: Bacteroidota bacterium; assembly: GCA_003250355.1. GTDB lineage: Bacteria > Bacteroidota > Bacteroidia > Bacteroidales > SZUA-534 > SZUA-534. Next base: position 11,018 of record QKGS01000010.1, on the reverse strand, counting down.
TCTTTTATGTAGTGCGCAATAAATTCAGCCGATGCTTCAAAATTTGCAGGAGTCCAACCTGCATCATTTGACATGGTATCTACCGGATAAAGTGGATGAACATAAGTGGTAATTATTGAATTGTTCTTTTTTTCAAACTTATGGTATTGAGTATTTTCATTATACCACTCTCTGTTTTTAGTAGTTATCTCTTTCAGGTGATTCAAATCAATATATCCGGGTCTGGCAGGGTCTTCTTTAATCATTCGCATATCGCGGGTACCGGTTTCGTTATCGCGCCCCATATAAACGTCCAGAGTATCAATAACATAACTAAGCATATCTAAATCCCAGTCAACCTCAGTTTGGTGGGTATGTATGGTTATGTACTTTGAACGGTCAAATTCTGATATTCCACCTACGGTATGTTTTACGTGAAGGTTTACATCAATGTTTATTGGTTCTTCTTTTGATACGTTAGTACATGCAACAAAAGCGAGAATTGTTAATGGCAAAAAGAGGTGTTTCATAATATGGTGTTTTATATTTGTAATATTCACAAATTAGGAAATTTTCCATTAAAACCTTTTATTTCAATAGGTCTGCCTGCTTTTCGAAGCATGGGGTGTTTGCAATTCCAAATTATAAGTTCTGCTTGCTTCAACATTCACTAATAGCTTTAACCCGGGGCGTTGCCCCCAATGTCGTTAAGTTAAGCATTTTGAATTTCACCCTCCTAACCTCCCTCAAGGGAGGACTTCGTCAAATTTAGCTATGCTGCTACATCGAAGCAGTATCCCCTTGAGGAGATTACATGAATCTCTTAACTTAAATCACCCTCTTCAAGGCTTATTATTCCTATCAGAACAGCTACTTCAAACTAATAATCAGTTCCTGTGGAACTGCCGCTCCTAACTTCACGCTCAGCTCACCCGGCGATGAATTGCCTACAACTACTTTATAATTACCTTTGCGCCAAACTTTTTCGCCGCTTGTATTTATAACCATCAAATCGGTTGACTTAACTGTAAATTCTACGGTTTTTGTTTCCCCTTTTTTCAACGTAATTCGTTTGAATGCTTTAAGGATTTTTAAAGGTATGCCACCTGAAGTATCTGCAGGGCAAATGTAGAGCTGAACTACCTCGTCGATTTCGAAATTACCACTGTTTGTAACATTAACAGAAGCAACCAAGTCCGTTCCCTGTTTCATTTTTGGGCTTTGAAGCTTAAGGGTAGTTAGCTCAGTTTTAGAATAAGATAACCCGAATCCGAACGGATACATTGGTTCTTCTGTCATGTATTTGTATGTACGCCCTTTCATTGAGTAGTCGTTGTAAGGTGGCAGCTGTTCAATATTTTTAGGAAATGTTAATGGCAAATGCCCCGACGGACTAACATTGCCGAATAAAACATCGGCAACAGCAGTACCTCCCTGCTCGCCGGGATACCAGATCTGAAGAATGGCATCGCAATGCTCCTCAACTCCCTCAAGCGATACGGGACTACCGCTGGCAACAAGCAGTATTAACGGCTTGTCTTTTTTGTGTTTCACCATTTCGTGTATATAGTCAATTTGTCCCTGCGGGAGTTTCAAATCAACTTTGTCTCCAATATTTGCGGCAGCAATAGCATCAACCTCTTCGCCTTCCATATCGGCTGTTAGCCCTACTACACATATTATAACATCGGACTCGCCGGCCTCGAAAGGCGCCCAGTTTTTTGGGTTAATATTGGTATGAAATGGCAACTGACCACTTCTATAATTCAACGAACTACCTAGAGAAACTGTATTTGCTATTCCTTCAAGTATAGTCACTAAATTCGGACTGATACCGTAATAATTACCCATAAGCATATCGCCTGAGTTTGCAAAAGGTCCTGTTACGTAAGGTATTTTAATATCTTTCGATAGGGGTAGAATATTGTTTTTGTTTTTTAGCAAAACAATTGACTTTTGAGCAACCTCTTTTGCCAGCTGAATGTGTTCATCGCAATGTATTTTATCAGCACCAATATTATTGTATGGATTTCCGTTGTTTTCGCCATCATGTAATCCTAAACGGAAACGAGTTTTGAATAACTGAACTGTTCTTTCATGTAGTGTCTCGTCAGTAATTAAACCTTCTTCCAATGCTTGTTTCAAGTACGGATAAGTTGCACCGCAGTTAAGATTTACACCGGCATTTAACGCAAGTGCTGCACCACCCTGAGGTGTTGAGTCTGCTTTATGCTTTTCCCAAATACCGTTTACAGCTCCACAGTCGGAAACTATATATCCGTCGAAGTTCCATTTTTTGCGAACTATATCTTGCAACAGAAACTCACTGGCACACGAAGGTGTTCCATAAACTGCATTATAAGCTCCCATTACACCTTCAACCTTTGCATCGGTTATTAAAGCTTCAAAGGCTGGCATATATGTTTCATAAAAATCTTGTTTGGTAGGTTCAGCGTTGAAGTGGTGACGCTCCGATTCAGGGCCGGAATGAACGGCAAAGTGTTTAGCGCAAGCTGCCGATTTGAGATATCTTTCATCATCGCCCTGTAATCCTTTAACAAAAGCCACACCAATTTTTGACATTAGGTAAGGGTCTTCGCCGTATGTTTCCTGACCGCGCCCCCATCGAGGGTCGCGAAAAATATTCACGTTAGGTGTCCAAAAAGTAAGTCCTGCATACTTGCTGTAGTTTCCCATTTCTTGCGATATTTTGAATTTCGCTCTTGCTTCGGTCGAAATAGCATCGGCCATACGTTGAGCCAATCCGGGGTCGAAAGTAGCACCTACTGCTATCCCTTGCGGAAATACTGTTGCCTTACCATTTCTTGCCACTCCGTGAAGTGCTTCGTTCCACCAGTCGTAAGGGTTTATATTGAAACGTGGCAGAGCCGCTGCATTATTTACCAACTGGCTTATTTTTTCGTCGGTTGTCATTTGCGAAACTAGAATTTCGGCTCGCTCTTCAATGCTTAATTCTGTGTTTAGGAATGAGAAGTCGACTTCCTGAGCTGTAGATATTTGAAGGCTCAATGCAAATAACAAAACAGTGAAAAGCTTGTAAATAATGCTTTTATGTGATTTAGACATAGTTAGTGTGTTTTGTAAAACACCTCCGGCAATTGTTGATAAATAATTATACCGGAGGCGAGAATGTATAAATGCAAATTGGTTTAACAATTAATGTTGTATAAAAAGTTTGGTAACGGCTTTGTTCGAATTATTGTTTAACACCACAATATAAGCACCATCTGATAATGAACTTACATCAATTCTTTCATCGGCAATTTTTGCAGATAATTTTAAAGTACCCACCATATCGTAAAACTCAACTGTATATTTTTCGCCACACCCTTGTAAAATAATATACTTATCGGCAGGGTTAGGGAAAATATTAAAAGTAAAATCAGTATCGTTAATACCCAATGGGTCGGTTAATTCAACAGGAACGGTTTCAATAATTTTATTACCATCCGATTCGGTTATTAATATTTCAAAAATATAGTATTGCCCTTGCGGTAAACTATTGGTAGGAGTTAACCGGCGGGTTGATAAGCTTGCATTAGCATTACCTGCTGTAAGATCTTTAACAGAGTTGTCGTAGGCTGAATATTTTTTCAGAATTGTGCCGTCGCCATCTTTTAGCATAAGTAAGAATTCGGCACCCATAGCTGTTCGGCCTGTAGTGATAGTGAAGCTGCAATTAATTTGCACCGACGATTCAGCCTTTACCTGCGAATAATAATTTTTATCGATTGTAATTTTACCCGGTATTCTGGTAGTAACCGACACATTGCAAGCTCCGCCTTTACCCTGTATTCCGGTTGCGGTAGCGATTGAACTACCGGCAGATAGTGCGTAAACCATTCCTGTATTACTTACGCTGATATTCGAGTTTGTGCTATTCCAAACCACGGTTTTATTTGCCGCATCAACAGGTAAAACAGTATAACTGAGTTGAAGAGAGTCGCCCTCAATAATTGAAGCTGCAACAGGAGTAACTATTACGGTATCAACCTGTATGGTTACAAAATCTGTTTGAACAGTTACATTACAAGTAGCCGAGTAACCACCATCTTTAGTTGTAGCAGTAATTACTGTGCTGCCATTATTAATACCTGTAACTACACCAAGCGAATCGACAGTGGCAATAGCATCATTGCCCGACGACCACATTACCCTCTTATCTGCTGCAAATATTGGGGTAACAATTGCTGTTAAAGTTCTTTGCTGGGTTTTACCTATTTCAATATTACCCGGAATTAACTCAATACTTACTACACTATCGCTACGCATAATTTTAGAGCTGAACTCAAAAGTTTGCATTGTTACCGATGTTACGAAGCCCCCGGTATCGCCGAATTTCAAACTTACTGCGTTCGATGGTTTAATCATATCCATAGGAACAGGTATTTCAATAACCCCGAAATAGCTGTCGCGCGGCGATTGATTGTACCCCCTGAAGTTATCGGGAACAATAATTTTAGCGCCGTTAAATATTACTTCAGGCTTTAACGATAATCCGTGATTGCGCCCCAAACCTATTCTTAGAATTGCTTCTCCATAAGCTGACGGTGTAATTCCGGCTACATTAAACACTATTTGCGAATTAGCTGCAATAGGTTCGTAATATGTATCGGAGTAGTGTTTTTTCTCGGTTAGTGTTTCGTCAATTACAATATTTGAGGCATAGTTAAGTATCAGCACATAAGTACCTTCACGCTTTAGAGTTAACGCTTTAGGTATTTCTGCCAAGTTGCTTTCGCTAACTACACACGAATCGCTACGGGTAATACCGGTACCATACATTTCGCGCAAGGTAATTGACGACGGATTCATTGAAGTACCCGCTATGTTTAGTTCAAACTCTCTGTCGCTAAGCTCAAGATTATTTATAAGAATGTAAGCTTTTGAACCATTCACATAGGCATCAACAAGTACATCGGGGTTGTTAGAGCGGGTATCAACACGCTTTCCGTTAATATCTTTCCACAGTTGAAATGTTTTTATTCTGTCGGTATATACCCAATCACCGGTTTTGCTTACAGGTTCGTTTGCGTATCGCAATAACCGTGCTCCCCAAATATTTGTCGGGTCATTCGGATTTGTTTCAGCCCATTTTGCCTTTAGCATTACGTAGTTTATTATTTTCAACATTTTGTCGGGGCGTTCCATAAACTGCATAAGCAATGAGTTTATCGATTTCATATCAACCCAGTCATGATAAGGCGACCATGCCTTACCCATACCTGCATGGTCATAAGCTCCAATTTCCGATACAAGAAAAGGTTTGGCATACCCAAATTTCATTACGCTGTATTGCTCTATCATATCGAGAGTTGCCTCTACATTACTCCCCTTACGGTAAATTTCTTTACCTCCGAGCGATGGCATATCGTATAAGTGAATAGCCCAAAAATCCATTTCGGCTCCTGCTATATCCATAAACGATTTCCAGCGGTCGTCCCAGTGTTGAAAATTACTTTTCTCCAAATCGGGGAATGCACAAACAAAGCCGCCAACAAGTGAATTGGCGTTGTACTTTTTAACCTCTTTGGCTACCGACTTATGAAACAGCCAAATAGTATCCATGTGAGGCAGAGGACCGTCACCTTCATATTCCGCCGGAAAATCGGCCAATTTCCAAAGCGGTTCATTCATTATTTCGATATACTTAGGTTTTTTTGCACCTGTGGTACCACCCGTACCGTATGAATCACGAATAAAACGGCCATAAAACTCACCCGATGCTGTTCCGAAAGGTGCTTCCGGGGTATCGCTATACGTAAATCCCCATCCTTTGGCTGTTTTTATACCCGACCCCGGAAAAAACGGAAACTGCTGGTTACATAATATCTGTTCATCACGATATTCATACTTATGCAAACCGGTTTTTGCCGCATAACTTGACTTAATGTTGTTACCATTTGAAGTTATGCTTGCCGGGTTAGCATATCCTGAACGCGAAGGGTCTTCTGTTGTATTGTTGTTTAAATACCACTGCACGCCACCTGTACTACGTCCCAAATACACATCGTACCCTTCAAGAAAATCTTTCATCAGGTCGCCCATTACATTGTTCCCACCCCATTCACTATCGCCAAGGTCGGCGTGAATGGTTACATACTTAGCGCGGTCAAATGTTGAGAATGTATCAATTTTATGTTCTACATTCAAATTTACATCAATGTAAATATCCTGACATAAAGCCGTAAAGGATATTGCTAACGTAAAAATTAAGAGTTTAAAATGTTTGCTCATAATATTTATATTTTAATTTGTTGCTTAATGTCGATACAAAAAATACTTGTTTCAAAGATAAACACAAACGTTTTCATTACCTCTTAATTACACTAGTCGAATACTAGTCAGTTTTTAAAAAATACATTTCAATAACTATACTGTCGTAATAATACATAGTGCATACAAAAAATATTATTACATTGCTAATATGTTATTATATAAACAAATAAGAGTAATTTTTGCGGTGCTATCGGCTGCTATTTTTTTCTTTAATTCATATTCAGCCGAAATTTCAGCCCAAAAAAATCACTCACAAATGTATTTACGAAAAGGGGTTCCTGTTTATAATCAGAAAGTGGAATTTTCTGACACCGTTCTCCCCGGTATTTTGAGCAAATACAATGAACTTATTTTAAAAAATGATACAATACAGGCCGTACTCCATTTGATTGAGGCCTCCGATATTGAACGATTCAGCGGCAACTACGAAGAGGCATTTGAATTGTTGTGGAACGGGGCCGGCATAATAAAGCAACATACCGACAACCCGCTAAACATACGTATAAACCGCAACCTTGGTATATTGTACGATATTTATAATAAAGATGCACTTACCGAATACCATCTGTTTGAATCTTTGAAGCAGGCAAAGTATTTTGCTGCAAATAATATTGTCGATTCGGTTGAAATACTACACTGTTACTTTAGTTTGGCAACTTACTGCCGCGGAAACAGCAACTTTAGTACTGCACTCCAATATCTCGATTCGTGTCAGGGCTTGTATCCCAACAATGAGTTCCTGCCTTATGTTGAGGCCGATAAAGGTTTTCTTTATTTAAAATTGGGCGATATTAATAATTCGGCATATCATTTATATAAAGTAAAGAATTATTTTATAACTACTAAAAGTCGCTATTGGGCTGTAGTAGCAAGTTTTATAGGCGATTTGAAAATGGAATTGCATGAAACCGACAGTGCTATATTTTATTACAATCTGAGCATTGAAGCTATTGATAAATACAAAGTGCATCTTGAGTACAAACCCATATTGCTCGAAAAGCTTGCCAAACTCCATTTTCAGAAAGGCGATTATGCTTTTGCTTATCAAACACTTAGTATGGCTAAGCAAAATATGGATACACTATTCAATATTACCTACAGGCGAAACAGTAAATTATTCGAAATTAAAAACATTTATCAAGAGAAACTTGAGAAAAACAATAAGCTTTTACAACAACAATCACAAACTATTACCGACAAAGACAGACTACTAAAAGTTCTTGTTATTTCTTTATTAAGCATTGCTCTGTTTGGCATATTAATAGCATTTATTATAAGACAGAAACTAAAAATAAACAAGCTTAATGCAGGCAAACTGTTCGAAAAGGAGAAAACCGAGGCTATACTTAATATGAAAAGTAAGGAGCTCTCTACTTATGCTCTGCAAATGGTAGAGAAAGAGCAATCGGTTCAGGAATTACTCTCTATACTTAAAGAGAGTAATTCACCAAAATATAATAAGCTTGAGAAAAAGTATTTGAGCCAAAGCAATAAGCTGTGGGACAATTTCAATAAACGGTTTCTTGAGGTGAACAACGATTTTTACATAAAGCTTATAGCCAAACACCCCGAATTAACCCCCACTGAGCAAAAACATTGCGCACTTATACGTATGAAATTCGACAACAATGAACTTACCCAAATACTGAATATTTCGCTTCAGGCTGTTCATACATCGCGTTACCGTATTCGGAAAAAAATAGGTTTAGAACGCGACGATAATCTCGATGATTATATAGCCGGAGTATAATTAAAAATTGTATCCCATTCGTAAAGTAAAACCCCAAACTACTCCACTGTTGTTTACAGTACTCTGTAAAGCATATCCATAACCTACCCCACCGGCTATTTCAAAGCTGAAATGTTTTTTACATTGTCGGAATCCTATTTGGGGAATAAATGTAAGTGCGGGATTATAGGCTGAGGTACTATTCGTAATAACTCCCCTGGCAGAATGATAGCTGCTGTTGAGCGATAAATATGACCCCGAATTATTTTCAGTATTCTTCCCCTTTTCATTTCGCTTGTTGAAGGTATAATAGTACCGCGGCTCAACCGATAAAGCCGGTATTGCCCAATACGAAAAATTAGTGCCGTATATGCCGAAACCAAAATTGTACCCCGCCTCAACCCTAACCGAAACCAATTCGGCAGCCTTAAACTCACCATGTGCCCATGCTCCAAGTATACCTGCCTGAACTGTTTCTCAACACCGGGTGTCTCTTGTGTGTGCGATACCTTATATATTGCTATACTAAGCAAAACAAGTAATAGATATTTTTTCATGTGTGCATAATTTTATTTAGTGTTTACTTTTTGTTTTTATTTTGAGGTTGGTTACCATTGAAACAATGATATACTTAAAGCCAATAAGTAATGTTCGGGAAAGGTGTAATAGTCTTTAAATTGACGTAAAGTTTTAAATGCATCAATATTTGTTAGCTCAAACTTAATTGATACATATCCATCAGAGTCTTCGGGTAATATATAAAAACCAAAACCTATTCCATACCCTAATTGATAATCATATTTACCATAAGCTATTTTGCCAACATCAGTCGTATCGGTATATTTTAATTTTTTAGGCACATAAGGGTTTAAGTATCCCTTAATATCTGTATGGAAACCTATAGTTGAATTTTTTTTGTTTTTATATACAGGCACTCTATACCTAAAGCCCGAAAGTAGAAGATTATTAAAAATACTTGAGGTATTCCATGAATTATCTTCTCGATTACTTAGTTTATAAATCTGTGTTTTAACACCACAGTACAGAAAGTCGTAGTCTTTAAAACATATTCCTATGTCGCCTTCAAGGGTAAATGCAGCATTCATATCTGTACCTATTTCAACATTAAAAGAATTACTATATGTTGGTGGACAAAATGCAATTACTAATATTGAAATAATTACAATAACCTTTATACCGTTATTTAGTTTATCTAGTAGTGTGCATCTATTATTTGCAGATACCATTTTCGTATGATGAATTTACACGCAAATATATATGCATTTCTCATATTTATTGTAATTATGTAAAACTTATTTCTCCCTTTATCCCGCATTATCGTTAGTATTCTCTTATCATTATTACATCGGCTTGCATATACCAGGGATTTTTCATACCCTGTCCGGTATAATTAACTGCCTCGCTATACTCGCCGGTTAATGTATTAAACCACTGAATAGTACCCTCATTACGGTAAACTTTGGTGTTCCAAAAACCCGAAAACTGGTAATTCTCTTTTGGTATATATATCAGGTATACACTATCATTATTTGTAAGCGTGTATCCGCTGAAATTGATATTAGTAGCCGGCTTTAGTTTGTGAAATTCATATTTCTCAAAAAAATCGACCAAGTGCTTATAATAATCAAACCGGGGTTTTATAACAGAATCGGGTTGCTCGTACGGATTGTGGATAATAGCATTCCACGAAGCCCCCTGCCAGTAATAAGTGCTGTACACTCCGGCAAACTGTATCAGGTAATTGCGTCGCAAACATATTTCGGGGCTAATAAAATCACCGGCCCATACATCGTACGGCGACACTTCATAGCCTCCATGCTCTATATTAAATACCGGCTTAGTCGGAAAATCGGTTCTAATATTGTTCATAAACGAATAAAGCGTTGACTCCCAGCTCTGTACCGAAATAAAATCAACCACATCGGAGTTGCGGGTACAGAACCCGTAATCGTGAACCGACACCAACCGCTTGTAAGTATCGAGCTTCCTGATTCGGGCAATACGTTCACGACCGTACTCCTCGGTACATCGAGCATTATTGAGTGCCTCTTTCGATACATCCCATATCACATTCGGAAATGCCTGGTAACGCTTTATTATATAATCGAAATACATATTATCGGCTTCCGATTCGGGTTCGGGCCATGTTACCATTTTATTCCAAACATATATCATTAAATGCGCCGAAATATTTCTGCTGTTCATAGCCGACATAACACGGTCAAACTTTTGAAAAAACTCAATATTCAACCCGCTAAAGTCGGGCTCTCTGTTAGTACCCTTAAACGGGTAAATGCTAAGGTCGCCACCATATTCGTGCTCAGGGTGTTCGGCAAGCTTTGGGTCTTTAGTCCAACTTACGTCAAATGAGTAAACCGTTGTTACCACTTGGTTTAGCTTATACTTTTTAAGCAAATCGAGGTGATGTTCGGTTTTTGGAATAGCAGTTTCATTATGATAATCGAGAGCAAACAACCAATCGCACTCATAGGCCAGTTGCATATATGGGGTACTATCCTGATAATAAAAATGTTGCGGATTATCTTCCAAAACAATTACCCCGCCGTGCTTTTCGGCATTTGTATTTGGAGTAACCATTACCTTGCCCAATTTACCATTCAACTCTTTTATTTCGGAAAGGGTGCTGAATTTCCACACTCCCGTTTCTGATGCCGAAAACCTGATAATCCACTCATTACCACCATTGTAGAATCCGGGAACTATCATCTCTGCACTGCCATTTTTAAACACTCCCGAAAAACCGGCTGCAAACGGGTTTTTTACTTTCCCCTTTGCAGTAAATACAAGGTCAACAACCTCCCATTTTTCAATTGAAATATTATCGGAATATTTTAGTTTTAAATCTTGCCCCTGCACTGATAATGCTATAACAACGGCAAATAATAAAAGGGTAATGTTACGTTTCATCTGTTTGTACTTTTATTTTAATGATACAAGTGGAACATCCATGTTAAATATTCTGTATTTA
>QKGS01000058.1 GCA_003250355.1 Bacteroidota bacterium | reverse complement strand
ATTATTTCAGGTAATTATTTATTCATTATTCACAAATTCTCCCTAACCTCGCAAAAGGCCTGTACTGCTTTCTGTAAATGAGCCATTGTATGCTCTGCCGACAGCTGAACCCTTATTCTTGCTTGCCCTTTGGGTACTACCGGATAACTAAAACCGGTAACATATATGCCTTTATCAAGAAGCTTCGAAGCATATTTTTGAGCTAAATTAGCATCGTATAGCATTACAGCACATATTGCACTTTGTGTTGGCTTTATATCGAACCCATTTTTTATCATTTCGGAAATGAAATATCGGGTATTTGAATGCAATTTATCTACCAATATGTTCGATTCCGACAATATTTTAAAAGCCTCTATTCCGGCGGCTGCAACAAATGGCGGAATTGAATTAGAGAATAAATAGGGTCGGGAACGTTGGCGAAGCATTTCTATAATCTCTTTTTTGCCGGTAGTAAAACCGCCTATTGCTCCGCCAAATGCTTTACCTAAAGTACCTGTTATAATTTCAATTTTTCCCCTGCAATTATATAACTGGGTAACACCCCTTCCTGTTTCTCCTACAACACCGGCCGAGTGCGACTCATCTATCATAACCATTGCGTTGTATTTTTCGGACAATGCAAGTATTTCATTAATCGGTGCTATATTGCCATCCATTGAAAATACGCCATCGGTAACTATAAGGCGAAAACGCTGTGCCTGAGCTAATTTTAATTTCTCTTCTAAATCATCCATGTCGGCATTGGCATAACGGTATCGTTGAGCCTTGCACAAGCGTACCCCGTCAATTATGGAAGCATGATTCAATGAGTCTGATATTATTGCGTCCTCTTTATTGAACAAAGGTTCAAATACTCCTCCGTTTGCATCAAAACAGGCTGCATATAAAATAGTGTCGTCTGTTCCAAAATATTTTGCAATAGCTTTTTCAAGTTCTTTATGCAAATTAGTTGTTCCGCAAATAAAACGAACCGACGACATACCATATCCATGCGAATCTAAAGCTTTCTTTGCCGCATCAATAAGCTGTTCATTATTTGACAACCCCAAGTAATTATTTGCACAAAAATTTAAAACTTCTTCACCACCAACTAATGAAACCTTTGCTCCCTGTGGCGAAATCATAATGCGCTCCTTTTTATAAAGCCCTTCATTATGAATAGCCCCAAGCTCTTTATTTAAATAATCTTTGAACAAACTATACATTTGTAACCTCCTTACTTACTTTATTCGTCAACTATTTTAAGTAGTTTATTTAAGCGCAAACACATATCGAGCAATACCACTTTTGCATTTGCATTTCGCACTATATGAAGTATTGCCAAACTAAGCTCTTCACTAATTTTAAATGCATTGTTTTTATGTATAAATTTTGAGAAATTAATTGCGAATTTACTCTCATCGTCAGAAACACGAGCAAGCTCACTTTTTTGCTGGTTTATTATCAGATTTTCGCGAACCATTTTCAGGCTATATTCAAGTAGTGATTTTTGTCTTTCTCTACCCCACTGCGAAACATTATCAACCCATTTTATTAAATCAGGGACGCGCCCGGTATAACTCAATCTCATCATTTGTGTAAATGCCTCAAAGCTTTCTTTTGCCTCTTCCGAAGTCTCAATAAGCGAAAGTGCCCTTAAATAATTTCCATCGCTCATTCGGCTTATATGGCGAGCTTTATCTTCGGTTACTAATTGTCTTTGAATTAATCCTTTAAATATTTCGTCCTCTGAAATTCTTGGAATTAGAACCTCCTGAGTTCTTGAACGAATTGTATTAATAATTTGTCCGGGATTTTCAGTAACCAATAGGAATAATGTTTTTGCGGGAGGCTCTTCTATAAGCTTTAATAATTTATTGGCCGTTTCGGCATTCATTTTCTCGGGATACCACATTATTAAAATTTTGTATTCGGCCTCAAATGATTTCAGACTAAGTTTTTTAACAATATGGTTTGCTTCGTTTACCTTTATTAACCCCTGTGAATTGCCTGCATCAAACTTACTCATTAAATTTTCATAAGCTCCATAAGGCGTTTCCTGAATAAAGCTTCGCCACTCTTTAATAAAATCGTCGCTAACCAATGCTGTTCCACTCTTTGTTCCCACTGTCGGAAATGAAAAATGAAGGTCGGGGTGTTGCAGCTTTTCAACCTTCTTGCACGAATTACATTTTCCACAACTATCGGTTTCACCTTTATCGGAACACATTATATATTGAGCATATGCTATTGCTAACAATAAAGAACCATAACCTGCATATCCGGTAAACAACTGCGCATGGCTTATTCTGTTGCCGGTTACTGTTTTTATTAAATGGTGCTTTACACTCTCTTGTCCTATTATTTCTGAAAATTGCATATCATTATTTTATACAAGTTGTAAAATAACAAATTATAATTGCCATATAAGAACATAATAATGGTTTTTATGAACAAACATACCTTTAATGGTGTTTTTAACTCGTAAAAGAAATGTTAGTTATTACAACCTTAATAAATCATATATGCTTTCCGGTATAAACAATATTCAAATAAATAACGAAGATTTAACCAGTATTGACGATGCATTTTTTTCCAATATAGTTAATAATTCAAATGATGGAATAGCAATTTATGACTCAAAAATGAATTTAATATTTTGTAATCCCGCACACCATAATATACTTGGGTATAGCAAATTAGAATTCACCGGCATAGACCACAAGAAACTATCGTTATACCACCCTAACGATATTGAGACTATAAAAAAAACATTCCGGAACGTTCTGAATGGTTCTGCTGAAAGCATTGACAAACGGATAATCTGCAAAACAGGCGACATTAAGCATTTTTCTTCAAGTTTGTCGCCTATTATTATAAATTCTGAAAAAGCAGTTCTTGTATTTCGTAGAGAGATAACAAAAAAAAAGAATGCCGATATATACAATGCCGAATATTTGGAATTTTTGGAAACATTTATTGACAATATTCCGGTACCTATTTATGCCAAATCGTTTCACGATCGAAGATATATGTTTTGGAACAAATCGACAGAAAACACATTTGCACTAAGCTCCGACGATGTAATTGGATATACCGACAAAGAAATATGCCTCCCTAAAGAATATTTGGTTAATTCAGAAAACGATGACAATGCTCTATTGAACGGCAAACAATATGTTCGCTCCGAAGTTGAGTTTACGAATAATAATGGAATAAAAAAGAATTTTATCAACTTCAAATCAATAATAAAACTGCCGGTTGGCGAATGCCTTATATTAGGAGCCGGAATTGATGTTTCTGATTTGAGAACCGCACAAAACAAAATTGAACAGTCGGGGTACATTATAAAAGAGGCTCAAAAAATAGCAAAGCTGGGATATTGGGAGTACGATATTCGACGAGATATAATAATAGATAACAAAGAAAATAGACAAATATTTGAGATTGACGAAAATAGCAATTTTCTAAACCTTAATGATTTTTTTAGTTTACTCCACCCCAATTCAAAAGATGATTTTAGAAGAAGCATTGAATTATGCAAAAGTGGGAAAAAAGAGTGTGAGCTAATAGTGCGAAATAATAATTATAACAGTAAGTACATTATTATAAACTTTAAACCTTGCGTTGATAATTATGATGAAGTTATTAAAATTAAAGGTACAGCAATTGATATAACCAGGCTTAAACGGACAGAGCTGACAATTCAGGAATTTGAAACCAAACTCCGACAAGCTGAAAATATAGCAAAAACAGGGTATTGGGATATAAATTACATAACGAACAGTACTCAGTTGTCGAGCGAAGTGTGGAATGTTATGTGCTGTTCGCAAATACAAAACAACTATTCCATTGCCGACATATCACATCGAATACACCCAAACGATAAAGAACTATTTAATAATTTATTCAACAATAACGAAACGCAATTTGAGAGTTCGTTCAGAGTAATAAGCCCTGATGATAGTATTAAATATATAAAAGCTCAGGGGACTAACGTTCTTAATCCCATCAAAGAGATAATACGTTCAATAGGTATTTTTACAGATATAACAGGTCTTATAGTGAAGGATATTCAAAATGAACGGTTAAGTATGTCGTTGCAGAATATTGTGAAACATTCGGGACTTGTATATATTGAGGAAAGCAACGATACAGGTATTTACTTTTCAAATAATTTCAATGATATTTTAGAATGCGATGAACTTATATTAAAATCACAAAATGACTTCAATAATTTTATAGATAGTAAAGATAGAGATAATGTAATTCAAAATATAAATGAATCTTTTAACAAATGCTGCAAGCATGAATTTACATATATAATTAGTTTACCTAATGGGAAAGCTAAAAGAGTTACAGAAGTATGCAATACCTATATTAATTCTATAACTCAAAATAAAACCACTTTGCGAATAATGAAATGCGGGTAGATTTTTAATTATAAAAAAAGAGGGAGTCCCAAATGTATAAGACTCCCTCTTTTTTGTTTATTTTCTGTAAGCATCCATCCGTTCCATGGCTTTGCCTTCGTAAATTCTTTGTAGTTGCCAAAGCGGGCGTTCTAAAGTGCACTCCCAAGCAAATAGTTTTTTATACATATCTCGAACCATTTCAGGGTATTCGTCGGCAAGGTTATTGGTTTCGGAAATGTCTTCGGCAATGTTGTAAAGTTCGGCCGGGCGGTCGGGAAATCGTAGTAGCTTCCAATCGCCTTCGCGAATAGCACCTCGGTTTTCTTTTTTCCAGTATAGCGTTTGGTGAGGTCGCTCTGTATTTTTTCCGTTAACATATGGAGTAAGGTCAACACCGTCGAGACCGGGGATAGTATCGGCGTTGCCGCCTGCAGCATTTACGAAAGTTGGTAGCAGGTCAAGTGTCGATATCGGATATTGGTATTCGGTGCCGGGGTCTGTTACTCCTGGCCAGCGCATTAGAAAAGGAACACGTATTCCGCCTTCTAAATGGTTGGCTTTGCAGCCGCTTAGCGGGCTGTTATCTGAAGCATTTTGGTCTGAAGGACCACCATTGTCATTGGTATAAACAACAATGGTATTTTTGTCTAATCCCAGTTCCTTTAGTTTGTTAAGTACTCTTCCGCATTCTCTGTCAAGTGAAAGTGTCATGGCTGCAACTTGTTGACGAGTTCCTTCCAGTTCGGGAAATTCTTTTAAGTCGTTATTTTCGGCATGCATTGGCGCATGTACTGCATTGTATGCTAAAAACACAACAAAGGGTTCATTCTTGTATTGTTCTATATACTCAATTGTTTTGTCGGTTAAAGCTTCGGTAAAATATTTTTTTGATTCTTTAAAGTTGCCAAATCCTTCTTCTAAATAATTTTCATGAAGGTAATTCGGATTACTTTCGCTGTACTCCCAATAACTGCGTGCACCTCCCCGGAAGCCGTAAAACTCGTCCCATCCGCGTTTTTGAGGGTGAAATCGGTCGGCATTGCCCTGATGCCATTTTCCAATATAAATAGTTTTATATCCCAGTGCTTTCATGTAATTGCCCATTGTTGTTTGGTCAAGAGGTAAGCCCATTTCATCGTCGGGTAGGCACGATTTGCTCATATAGCCGGGAACATTGTTTTCTTCGTATCCGAAACGTTGCTGATATTTTCCTGTTAGAATTCCGGCTCGTGATGGTCCGCAAACAGCTGCCGATACATATGCCTGATTAAATTTTGTCCCTTCCGAAGCAAGCTTGTCGAGGTTTGGAGTTTTCATTATGTCGCTTCCCTGAAATCCAAAATCGGCATAGCCGGCATCGTCTGATAGTATAAATACAATATTAGGTTTCGATTGAGCTAACAGTAACTGTCCTGCTCCAATAACGAATACAGTAACTAAAAGTTTCAATTTTTTCATATAAATGTTTTTTTAAGCAATGTACAAAAAACTGATTTTATGAAAGGATTGTTTTGTTTCAGAAATAGAGTAAAAACGTATCAAATAGTTTCAATATAGAGCAATGCATTATTGTGATTAATTACCTTTTGCATACCAAAAGTTAATTCTTACTTTTACGACAAATAGATATTGGTTTGACAAAGAAAATAGTAATATTAGGAACAGCTTATCCATATAGGGGAGGGCTTACTGTATACAATGAAAGGTTGGCGAGAGCATTTGTTGAGGAGGGCGACAATGTGAATATTCAGACATTTACCTTACAGTACCCCGGTTTTTTGTTTCCCGGAAAAACTCAATATGCCGATTGGGCTGCTCCGGAGGGGCTTGATATTGAAAGAAATGTTAATTCTGTAAATCCGCTCAATTGGATTAGGGTAGGGAATAAGATTCGAAAAATAAAGCCTGATATTTTAATAATAAAATACTGGCTTCCGTTTATGGGTCCATGTTTTGGAACTATTGCACGGTTAGCTAAAAAAAACAGGCATACAAAGGTTATTTCTATACTTGATAATATAATCCCGCACGAGAAACGTTTGGGCGATAAATTATTTTCGCAATATTTTGCAAATGGCGTTGATGCCTTTGTTGGAATGTCGAAAAGTGTATTGAGTGATCTTAACCTGTTCAATACAGTAAAGCCTCGTGAGTTTTGTCCTCACCCATTGTACGATAATTTTGGAGCAAAAGTAGAACGTAGTGAGGCTATTGATAAGTTAAAGCTTAGTGTCGATAAGCGATATATTTTGTTTTTTGGCCTTATACGCGATTATAAGGGGCTTGATTGGTTAATAGAGGCATTTGCCGACGAGCGATTTAGAAAACTAAACGTAAAGCTTATAGTAGCAGGCGAGTTTTATTCCGATGAGGATAAGTATAAATTATTGATTGAAAAACATAAGCTTACCGATTATATAGAATTGCATAACCGCTTTATACCCGATGCCGAGGTTGGGTTATATTTTGGTGCTGCCGATATTATTGCCCAGCCATATAAGAGTGCCACACAGAGTGGAGTTACTCAAATAGGATATCACTTTGAAAAGCCAATGCTGGTAACCAATGTTGGCGGTCTTGGTGAAATAATACCTAATGGCAAAGTTGGCTATGTTGTAGAGCCGAATGTACAGTCAATAGCCGATAAGCTTGTCGATTTTTTTGAAAATGACAGAGCAGAAGAGTTTTTAAAAAATGTAATTGAAGAGAAGAAAAAATATGCATGGTCTACTATGACCGGAACTATAAAGCAATTGTACAAAACAGTAACCAATGATATACAGAAGTAAAGCTCCTTTGCGTTTGGGGCTTGCAGGTGGCGGTTCCGATGTGTCGCCATATTCCGATATTTACGGAGGTGCAATACTTAATGCCACAATAAATAAATATGCTTATGCTAGCATTGAGCCGCGCGCCGATGGTAAAATAGTTTTAAACTCTGAAGATACCGATACTCATATTGAGTTTGAAAGTACCGATGCTTTACCTATTAATGGCAGGCTCGATTTATGTAAGGGAATTTATAATCGTGTGGTTAAGGATTATGCAGGTAAGGCTCTTTCATTTACTCTAACAACCTATGTTGAAGCGCCTCCTGGCTCGGGTTTGGGAACATCTTCGACTTTGGCAACAGCTATACTTGGAGCATTTGCCGAGTGGCTTAAATTGCCATTAGGCGAATACGATATGGCTCACCTGGCTTACGAAATAGAGCGGATAGATTTAAATATGGCAGGAGGCAAGCAAGATCAGTATGCTGCTACATTTGGAGGAGTAAATTATATGGAGTTTTATGCCGACGATAAGGTTATAGTAAATCCGCTTAGAATAAAGAGTAAGGTTTTAAATGAGCTTGCCCATAATTTGGTTTTATATTATACCGGTACAAGTCGTGTGAGTGCTAAAATTATTGAGGCTCAGCAGCAAAATGTAAAAACAAAGAAAACAAAATCGGTTGAGGCTATGCATAATATAAAAAAGCAGGCTACTACCATGAAAGAGGCGTTGTTGCGCGAAGAACTCGATAATATTGGTAAAATACTAGATTTTGGGTGGCAGCAAAAAAAACAAATGGCCGAAAATATTACAAATCCGGAACTTGACAATTTGTACGAAATAGTTAGAGCAGCCGGAGCTACCGGGGGTAAAATATCGGGTGCCGGAGGTGGTGGTTTTATGTTCTTTTATTGTCCGGGTAATACACGTTTTAAAGTAATTAGAGAGTTAGAAAAACTGGGTGGTGATATTAAACGTTATCAGTTTGTTACTCAGGGATTGCAAACATGGACTGTCAAATAAATTTGAAATATTAGTAAGTAATTATCAGATTTGCGGTGAATTATAATAATAGTATACAATGAGAATTCAGGAAGCAATAGAACAATCAATAGCTGTAAAGCAAAATATTATTGAAAACAAAGTGTTGATAGACACTATACAAAAAATAGCCGATGAGATAATTAAATGTTACAAGAACGGTGGTAAGGTACTTTTTTGTGGAAACGGTGGTAGTGCAGCCGATGCACAGCATTTAGCCGCAGAGCTTAGCGGCAGATTTTATTTTGACCGCGACCCTCTTGAGGCCGAGGCTTTGCATGTTAACACTTCATACGTTACAGCTGTTGCCAATGACTATTCATACAACGATATTTACTCACGCTATGTAAAAGGGGTAGGTAAAAAAGGCGATGTATTAATAGGTATATCTACATCGGGTAATTCTGAGAATATTGTTCGTGCACTGAATGTTGCAAATGACAAAGGTATGGTAACCATAGGAATGACAGGTGAAAGAGGTGGTAAAATGAAGGAGATAGCCCATTATTTACTAAATGTACCATCGAATGACACTCCGCGCATTCAGGAATCCCATATTTTGCTTGGTCACATTATATGTGAAATAGTTGAGGCCGGACTTTTTGAAGCACCTAAGTAATTCAGGTAAGTGAATAATTTCGATAACAAGTTTTAAGGCGCAATTATTTAACCCAATAATATAGGCATGAACGAAGCAATAGTATTAGCCGGAGGTTTAGGAACTCGCTTAAAAGGGGTAATTTATGATATCCCAAAGCCAATGGCTCCAATTGGCAATAAACCATTTCTTGAATATTTGCTCCAATGGTTACATAAAAAAAGTATTGACAGAGTAGTGCTTGCTGTTGGTTATAAATATGAAATTATAGAACAATATTTTGGCAATACCTATAAAAAAATGGAGCTTGTTTATGCAGTAGAAAATGAGCCGCTTGGAACAGGTGGTGCTATTGCAAATGCTATTCCGTATTGTGAATCGGATAGTTTTTTTCTGATTAACGGCGACACTTTTTTCGATGTCGATTTAGAGCTATTGAAAGCTACTCATATTGAGCATTCATCGGAACTTACTTTATCATTAAAGGAAATGACAAGTTTTGACCGATACGGATCAGTTGAGCTTGTTGATTCACATATACAGGCGTTTAAAGAAAAAACATTTATAGAAAAAGGGCTAATAAACGGGGGTGTTTATTATTTGCAAAAAGCAATATTTAACAGACCCGAATTAGGCAAACGCTTTTCGTTCGAAACCGATATAATGGAGGCTGGAGTAGGGCACATTAAGATGGCCGGTTTAGTCTCCGATTCATATTTTATAGATATAGGAATACCCGATGATTACGCAAAGGCTTCAGAAGAACTCCCTTCTTTATTTAGTTGACGGAAGTGGGTTCTGATTTTTGAAAGTTTTTTGTCTTTGTCGGCTTTGTTTTTTTCAGTCCACGAACTCAGGTTGAACCATTTAATATTTCGAACACCGCATAATTTTAGCATACTTATGGTAAATGAGTCGAAATATGCACCGGTGCTGTCGCCGGAGCTGAACAGTATATGAGTAATTCGCATTGATGTTATAATTACTGCTTTCTTGTTTTTTAAGTCGTATTGCGATGGTAGTTTTCTGCCTCCGCCCCAGTTTTGAAAAAACACTTTATCAACAAACTTTCGTGAGTATTCTGTTAGCCCGTCCCAGTAAAAAGGGAATAGGAAAATGATATTTGAAGCTTTGGCAATATCGTCCTGAATATCGTCAATGTTTTTGAGCTTGTAATCGATAGGAGGCAGTTCTATGTCATCATATATTAATAGGTCGGTTGAGAAAATATCGCCAAAAACACTGTACACAACCGACTCGTGATTAGTTTTGTCAAGTTCATTTATAATAGTCTGCAAAACCTTTCCTTCCTTTTCTGAATCTTTAGGGTGAAAATATATAATTACAGTATCCATAGTTGTTTGAATTTGTGATTTGTATCAAGTATCAAGTATCAAGTATCAAGTATCAAGAAATTACCTAATTGTTAGGGTTAAATTTATAGCAATATAGTAAGTTTAATTACAACGTATAATTATGATTTTTTAAAAATACGAAGATACTGTATATAATATTGCTTAATTACATGACAAAAATCTGATAACTAAAAACAAGCTAAAGTTGAAAAAAATAGTAGATTTGTGGGCGAATTTCGATATTTAAGCATATAATATTCAAATTAATAAATAATAAACATTATGAACATTAGCGATTACAACTTTAGCGGAAAGAGAGCTATTGTACGTGTTGATTTTAATGTGCCTTTAGACAAGTCAACATTTGAAGTAACAGATGAAACTCGTATTGTAGGAGCAATGCCTACTATCAATAAAATTTTAAACGACGGAGGTAGTGCAATATTAATGTCACACCTTGGTCGTCCGGATGGTAAAAAACAGGATAAATATTCAATGAAGCACATAATAGCTGCTTTAGAGAAGAATTTAGGTAAGAAGGTAATATTTGCCGGTGATGTTATTGGCGAAGAGGTAGCAAAAAAAGCAGCAGCATTAAAAGCAGGCGAAGTATTGTTACTTGAGAACTTACGTTTTTATGAAGAAGAAGAGGGCAAACCTTATCATTTAGGTGAAAACCCAACCGATGAGCAAAAAGCAGCAGGAAAAGCAAAGGTTAAAGCTTCACAAAAAGAGTTTGTTAAAACACTTGCAAGCTATGCCGATGTGTATGTAAACGATGCTTTTGGTACAGCTCACCGTGCTCATGCTTCTACTGCTTTAATTGCCGATTATTTTGCGGCAGGCGATAAAATGGCAGGTTTCTTACTTGAAAAAGAGATTAAATTCTTGGGCGACACTGTTGCTAATCCTGAGCGTCCGTTTGTTGCAATTGTTGGTGGTGCTAAAGTTTCAGGTAAGCTTGAGGTATTAAAAACATTTATTGAAAAAGTAGATACTATATTAATTGGTGGAGGTATGGCTTATACTTTCTACAAAGCTCAAGGGCACTCAATTGGAAACTCATTGGTTGAAGAAGATCTTGTAGAAACAGCAAAGCAAATATTAGCCGATGCGGCTAAAAAAGGTGTTAAGTTTATGTTGCCTGTAGATAACTTAGCTGCCGATAAATTTGACAATGGCGCTTCAATAGAAACTGTTGGATTAAATATTCCTGAAGGTCGTATGGCATTAGACGTAGGTCCTGAAACAGTAAAAGCGTATGCTGCTGAAATAGCCGGTGCAAAAACAGTAGTTTGGAACGGGCCTATGGGTTGTTTTGAAATGCCTAACTTTGCAAAAGGTACTTTCGGTGTATGTGAGGCTGTTGCTGCTTCATCGGCAGTATCAATTATTGGTGGTGGCGATTCTGTTGCTGCTGTTAACCAAAGCGGGTTGGCCGATAAAATGAGTCACATATCAACAGGTGGTGGTGCTTCATTAGAATTTCTTGAAGGTAAAGTTCTTCCGGGAGTTGAGGCTGTGTTAAAGTAATTTTAGTATTACATAATAATAAAAAAAGCCGTTCGAAATATCCGAACGGCTTTTTTTATTAAAAATTTAGTGAACCTTTTGAGAGTGTAAGTATTTGTTTCGCAGCTAATTTAGCTTAATAACAGGTTCTTCATTATTAGTATTTACTTCGTCGTCTACATCTTGAAACTGAGTATTTACAGAATCAATTATTCGTATTTCGGAGCGTCGGTTTTGCGAACGTCCTTCAGGATTATCGCTTCCGTCGGGGTTTTTGTTTGCAGCAATTGGTCTTGTTTCGCCGTATCCAACCGATACTAGTCGTTCTTCTTTAACTCCCCTTTTAATAAGGTATTCTTTAATTGCGGCAGCTCTTTTGTCTGATAGTTTTAGGTTAAATTCATCGCTGCCATGGTCGTCGGTATGCGACGAAATTTCAAAAACAGCATTGGGCAGCATATTTATAATTTCCAGTATTGTAGTGTCTACAACACGTTTCGCATTGTTGGTAAGCTCGCTTTTGTTATACTCAAAGTAGATGTCTAATCGTAAAATAATGTCGGGACGAATAAAGTTTAATCCAATAGGATTTAGAGCTAGAGTATCGTTTTGTGTATTTATACGAGTGTTGAAATTTTTACGTTTATCGAAGAAGCCAAAGTTTTCTACACGCACAAAATAATCTTTATTTGGGTCGGTGTCAAACTTAAAATTGCCGTTTTTGTCGGTAAGAGTTTTGGCAACTAGAAAGTCGCTTTCGCCTTTTTCTTTTTCGTACAAATATACCTGAACATTGCCCAGTGGGTCACCTTGTTTAACTGCGGGTACGTTTATATCGAATTTTTGTTTCAGTACATCGAAGAATGTGGTGTTGGTTTCACAAAATACATTCCCTGTTACCGCTGAAACGGTAAACTTGTCAATAGTAAATGAGTATATATCTTCACAACAAGTACCCTTAAACAGTTGGTTATTGTCGGGTCTGTTCGATGCTACAAAGCCGGTGGTTCTTTTAGGTACATCGCTTTTCGATAATACAAAGTACGATTCATCGTATCCGGTATTTATTGGTTCCATAATTAGGTTTGTCGACTTCCACGACGAACCGCTTCCCCGAGCCTTAAAAACATCGTATCCGCCTATTCCTGCCCATCCGTTTGAACTAAAGTATAATTCATGTCGGGTAGTATCGTAAAATGGTGTTATTTCATTGCCGGGGGTATTTATTTTTCGTCCGGCATTTTTAGGTTTTGTATATTGGTCTGTTTTTGCATCGTATGCTACATACCATATGTCAAGACCCCCGGAACCGCCATCTCTGTTCGATGCCCAGTAGAGTATTTCACGACCCGAACGTATATCTGTACCTAATGCAGGGTGAGTGTTGGTGCTGTTTTCGTCGTTAATAGGGTATGGAAGTTTTTCGGGGATTGTCCAGCCCTCTTCTCTGTTGTGGCTTACAAGTATTTCGCTTATTATTTCTTTTTTCCAGTTTGTTCTTGATTGGGTAAAATAAAATTTCTTGCCATCTTTACTCATTATACCGTTGCTTGTATGAATGCCCGGCAGGTTAACCGATTTGTCGAGTTCAGAATCGTACACCCATATACTGTCTCTTTTTTTAGCTAAATGTAATTTTCGTACATTTTCGCTATTGCTTTTGGCTTTGCTTTCATTTTCATTGAGTCTTAACGAAGAGTACATTAGTACAGAATCGTTAATTGGAAATGCGCCGTAATCCATGTGTTTACGGTTAATGTCGTTGCCCAAGTTTTTTACTGTTATAGTAATATCATCTTGTGTTGTTTTTTGAGTAAGGTTCGTTTCGCAGGCTTCAAGATAGTTTCTTACAAGCTTTAGTTTGTTTTTTCGGTCGGTTAACCCTTTTGACCGTTTTTTTACGGTGTAAAAATATTCCTGCGCTCTTTTGTAATCCTGAAAAGCCATTAATATTAAGGCGTAGTTGTAGTGCGCATCTTTATATTTGTCGTCATTTAGTTCTGTAATTTTTTCATACAGCGGTATGGCACTTTTATAGTCTCTTGTATAAAAATATAAGTTAGCCAGGCTAAATGCAGCATCATTGTCGGATTCGTTGGCTTTAAGGTATTCTTCGTATTTCTCTATTGCCAAATAGTGGTTGCCCTCGTTTAATGCACTTTCGGCTTCGCTTTTTAGTTTCTTAGGTTTTGGAGCAATATCTGAACCAAATAAAGTTGTACTTATGTAAATTAGTACAATCATTAACCCGTATCGTATTTTCATTTTCATAAACGTTAAGATTAAAGAATTATACAAGGTTCAATGTAGTTTCTTTGTTTTTTGAATTTGTATACTATCCCTATTTCGCTGGCGCCATTGAAGCCTGTTGCTTTTCTTAGGCTTGAGAGGTTTATGTCGTGAGTGTAAAATATTTCAAAGTCGGAAATATGAACACCTGCCGACAGCATTACAGCATCGAAGTTTTCAAACAGTGCGCTTCGCATATACATACCAAATGCCAGTGAATTGAGTTGCTCAACCTGCCATTTGTTTTTGGTACGTGCAAGTGCCCCTACAATTAGTTCATCGGCAGTTCTTTGAGCTCGGGCAAGCATAACAGGCGTAACAGCAAGCCACGACAAAGGCTGGGTTTCTATACTTGCATTAATTGACCATAACATTGGTATTCTTCCTTCCGAATCGCCAAACGATATTTTAGGCGAGTTAATATGATGCAAAGCAAAACCGGCGGTTACCTTTTTCCCATTTATATATCGGGCTGCGCTTGCGCCAAAATTAACGTCGATGGTTGAAGCATCATATATTAACGGGTTGTCGGTTATTGGAAGTGTTGGATCGTACTTTCCTGTAATATCATTGAATTGTTCAGGCATAGTTATGCCACTATTATCAAAGCCCCGAGTCCATAACCCCCCCTGAAAGCCTATCCTAACCATATAGCCCGATATAAAGGTTTCATACGCTACCGAAGCTAATAGTTGGGTGGTTTTGAACTGTTGTAATACCAAATCGTCGTGTAGGAACATAAATCCAACACCCAAATTGTAATCTCGTATTTTTAATGGAGCATCGGCAGTTAGTGAATAGTTTTTAAAAGGAGTGCCCAAGTTTGACCATTGTTTGCGGTATCCCGCTGTTGCTCTTAGGTCTTCAAGAAAGTCGCCTGTGTTTGCAGGATTTATTTGCAAAGGGGCTACCTCATACTGCGATAAATGAAAATCTTGTGATTTTAATTCGGGGCATATGAGTAGTAATAAAACAAATATTACTCTCCAATAACGTATAAAAGTTCTTATTGTGTACAACTTTTTAAAATTTAATTAATAATGCCCCCACATATTAATTAGTAAAGTATTTGGAATGCTAAAATAGTATTTTAGATTAATTACCAAAAATATTTAGAAATAATAGTTGAAAAATCATTGTATTTTTGTGATATATTTGATTCTGAAAAAAAAAATAGTAATCTTAGTGCTTTGAAAAAATCAACAAGTTAATTTGTGTGGGGCATTAAGTTGTTGAATAACAGTATTTAATCCTTTCTTGCAAAAGAGAGTATAATTGTTATTAATTATGAGAAAGATTATTTTACCGCAAAGCCTCCGAACTCCGGGTATGTGTATTAAGTTAAGCAAAGTAATTGTTAGTATGTTATTGATATTAATAATATCAGTAAGTGTATTTGCACAAAAAACAGTAGAAATATGTCCGGGCGATACAGTTACATTAAAAACACTGTTGCCTTATGAGTCGATAGCATGGCGCGATGGTGCCGGTAATATTTTGCAAATACCCGATGCCCAAGGGGTATTGGTAGCCGATACAACACCTAAAGTGTCGCCCGGTGTTTCAACTACTTATGTTGCTCGTATAGTTGATCCGGCTGCAGTAAATCTGATTACAACAGGTGATTTTGAATCCGACACAACCTGGCAAAATTTTTCAGCGTATGAATATATACCTGTTCCAAATGATTATGTACACGATTTTGCAAGAGGTTTTTTTACCGTAGTGCATGATGCTCAGGAACTATTCGATTCTGCCAAACTGGGAATGCCATATTTTGAAAGCAACTGGTATCAGCCAATAAAAGACCATACAACAGGTTCGGGACGTATGTTTGTGGCAAACGGTAGTACAAATATTGCCAGCGACGTATATAAAACATCAGTTAATGTTACTGCAGGTACAGAGTATATTGTAGGAGCATGGTTTGCAAATATCCACATAGGATATAAACAGCCGTATAGTATGCAAATATTTGTTGATGGTTCGTTTGTTGGGAGTATTGGCGGAGAAGAGGTAGGAGGTTGGTATCAGCAGTTTGATTTTTGGAAAGCCAATGTTACTAAAAAGGTTGATGTAGTTTTTAGAAATATAACCCGAACCAACGATGCCGGCAATGACTTTGCAATAGATGATGTATTATTTGCTCCGGTTACTTACGATACTATAACAGTGAATGTTAAGTATGCACCTCAGGTTACGGTATTCGATACTTCGGCCTGTTTTGGCAATGGATTGGGTTTAATAAGGAGTGAAGTAAACTCAACACTGCCAATAGATAGTGTGGTATGGAAAGCTCCACCGGGTTTTTTAAATGATATAAAGAGTGATAAACCGGCAATGGCTAATAATAATCAGTCTGAGGGTAAGTATTATTTAACACTTACAGCCTATGCCGATAATGGTTGTTTTACAGTTAGTGACAATGCACATATTGCTATTAGTAATGGTCCTAGCGTTTCTATTGACAATGAAATGCTGTGCTATGGGAGTGGATTGAATAAGCTCACTGTTGATATAAGCCAATACTTTCCGCTTAATGGTTTCAGTTGGATTGTTTCTGATAAAGAGTTCTTAAGTGATACTACATCGTTAGAGCCCGGATTAAAAAACAAAAATCAGGCTGTTGGCGACTATACGGTTAGCCTTTTGTTAACTGATAGTGTTGGCTGTGGTAAAGAAAGTAAGGCCGCCACAATTACAATTATTGATTTGCCTAAGGTTTCTGTTTTCGATACTGCTGTATGTTTTGGTAATGGGTTAAGTACGATAAATAAAACAATATCGGTGTCGAAACCTATAAATAATGTAGTTTGGACTGCCCCAACAGGTTTTTTAAACGATATTAATTCAATAAATCCTGTTGTGGCAAACAATAATCAGGCTGCCGGAAGTTATGAAATATCACTTGCTGTATACGATAGTGCCGGGTGTATTGGTATAAGTGATACGGCAAATATTATTATAAATAAGTTGCCTGTTGTAACTGTTTTAGACACTTCAACATGTTATGGGGCGGGTACCTCATTTGCCATAGCAAATGTTAGTTCCGACGCAGCTGTTAAAAGTTATGCATGGTCAGCACCTGCCGGCTTCTTTGCCGATACCACAAAGTTGATTCCGGAATTGGGGATAAATCAAACACAAAACGATTATACAGTTTCATTAACAGTTACAGATAGTAATAACTGTTCGGCTACAAGCATACCTTCACGCATTTCTTTGGGCGATGCTCCCGAAGTAACTATTCATGATACTGCGGCTTGTTTTGGACAAGGGCTTGATTTAATTAATAGTTCTGTAATTTCAAATTCGCATATAGTTGCTGTAAACTGGTCTGCACCATGGTTATTTCTTAACGATTCTACCTCGCGGATACCTTTTATGGCCAATTCGGAGCAAGATACAGGTACTTATGTTATTGGTCTTGCGGTAATTGAAGCAAACGGCTGTAGGGGTGTAGGTGTTGGTACTGTACGAATTTATGGCAATCCGGAAGTTGTATTAACCGATCAGCAAACTAAGTTTGGCGAGAGTATTACTGTACAAAGTACTGTAATTGCCGGGAGCGATTCTACTTACAAATACGAATGGATTGACCCTTCAGGAATATTAAACAATATTACATTAAATAATCCGGTATTGGCCGATAGTTATTTGGCTATTGGAGAATATCCGCTTACTCTTAAAGTAACCGATGCCAACGGTTGTGTGCATGAGTCGCAGCAAGTGTATGTAACTGTACTTGAGCCCGATACAGTTGTGATAGATATGCCTAAGGCATTTCGTCCGGCTGCCAATTCCGAAAATAGTACAGTTTACGTAAAAGGGTTTGGTATTACTGAGTTGAAGAGTTTTCAGGTATTTAACCGTTGGGGTAACCTTATATTTGAGTCTGATGATTTGAGAAAGGGATGGGATGGACATTATAAGGGTAAGCTTCTGCCTTCGGGTGCGTATGGGTATCAGCTAACAGTAGAAACATACGATGGAGTAGAACATTACCGTAAGGGAACTATACTGTTGCTTCATTAGCTTGTGATATTATAACAAGAGCCGTTTTAAGTCTTTTTTGAAGCGGCTTTTGTTATTCTTTAAACTATACAAAAAAAGCCCGACAAATTGCCGGACTTCTTAGCCTTTAATATAATGTTCACTAATCGCTTAGTCCTTCTTCTTCGAGCAATCGGCTTCCTGCTTTTTTCTCTTCTTTCATCTCTTCGTAATCTTCAACATACGAACACGCTTTATTGCGCTTAGGTTCAATACGCTGATAATCTTTACCAAGCTTTGCCTTGTCGCTTTTCTTATCGGCTGCAGCTATTTGTTTCGATAATTCGTCAAGTGCCATTTGGTAGTACTCGCAAGCTTCAGTGTATTTGGGTATGGCGCGTTCTTTCATATTAATATCGCCTATTGCCTCCATACTCTCAATATGAGCATAGCTGCGAATTACCTCTTTATATGCCATTATTGCTTCATTGGCTTCCTTCTTTGATCTGTGGTGTTCGGCTAGTTTAAGCTCTTTTGATACATCTTTCGATAAGTCCTGAGCGCAAACCGTTCCTGCTGCAAATAAGGCAATTACAATTAAAATTTTTCTCATAAAATATAACTTTTGGTTTACAATTGTTTAGTATTCTCGTTGCAATATACAATAATCATATAATCATGATGCAATGAAGGAATAAAATGTTGCGTGATGCTGTAAAATATATTTTTTATATAACTATTAAGTTATTAGATATTTAGTATGCATAGGGCTTTAATGCAATCATATTAAGCTAAATAATTTGTGTACAAAAGCATTATATTCATCAAACATTTTGAACCAAATAATGGTTTTAGAGTATATTAGGTTATTATGATTGTAAAAGGAATATTATTTATATTAGGAATTATTGATATTGCATTCGATACATACGAATTTGTAGCAAAGAGAGTAGTTAAACTTAAGGGATTTAACATAAGTACCGGAAAAAGTTTTGCTTCAAGTCGTACTTATTCGTTATCGAATTAATAGTATGTAAAGGTATATACTGTTGCAATATTTATAAGTTGATTACAAATACAACATTATTGTATTGATGTAATTCTGATTGCATATAGTGAATAAATACTCACTTTTTAGAGAATATGCTCTCGTAAACTCTTCGCAATATTATTATAGCAATTAACGTTTTCATTTACTGAACACTTTTTTCCCTTTTTGCTAAAAATAACTATTTTCGTAAAATTGAATTTTCTAAGCACCATTGCTTATAATTATTAAATATAATTTACGTGAAAAAAATATACATCGCTTTTGTTTTATTGTTCTCAGTTCTGAGCGTATACTCTCAAAAAGGAATAACAACCCGTCCCGATAAAGCTTTTGAAGCAGGTAAATACTACGAAGCTATTGATTTGTACAAACTCGCTTTTGGAAAAACAAAAGACAAAACATTAAGAGGTGAAATAACATTCAAAACCGCAGAATGTTACCGAATGTTGAAAGATTTTGATCAGGCCGAGTTATGGTATATGAAAGCCATAAAAAAAGATTTTATGGGACCTGTTGCTATACTTTATTTAGCCGATGCAATGAGAGCCAATGGAAAATTCGTTGAGGCCAAAGAACAGTATGGAATATACAAAAAGTTTGTACCCGACGATATAAGAGCAATAAACGGAGAAAAAGCCTGCGACTTGGCTCAGGAATGGATAGCAAACCCTACTCGCTACAAAATTGAGAATATGTACTATTTTAACTCAAAAGAGAGCGATTATTCTCCTACTTATGGAAGTAGTAACTATAAAATGATACTGTTTACATCGTCGCGCGAAAGTACTAACGGCGATAAAATAAGTAAAGTTACAGGTCAAAAATATACCGATATATTCAAAACCAGAGTTGACCGTAAAGGAAAATGGAGCGAGCCCGAACCTCTTGGCAATGATGTAAATACCGAATATGACGAAGGTTCGCCATCGACAAATAAAAAATGTAATACCCTATATTTTACCTGTTTTAAAGAGGGTGAAGATGGAAAAATGTCGTGCAAAATATACGAAGCAAAAAAAGATGGAATAGAGTGGATCGATGTTAAGCCTGTTGACATTGTGTCAGATTCAATTGTAGCAGGTCATCCGGCAATAAGTGCCGATGAAAAAACACTCATCTTTGTTGCTCAAATGAAAGGCGGACAAGGTGGTAAAGATCTGTGGAAAGTAACTCGAAGTTCTGACGGTGGAAAATGGAGCGAACCGGTTAATCTTGGTAGTGATATAAATACTGCCGGCGATGAAATGTTTCCATTTATTCACGAAGACGGTACACTATATTTCTCGTCAGACGGTCATTTAGGAATGGGAGGGCTTGATATATTTATGGCTATAGAACAAAGTGCAGGAAGCTGGAAAGTAGAAAATATGAAAGTACCACTTAACTCTACTGCCGACGATTTTGGTATTACATTCGAAGAGTCGATGGAGCGTGGTTACTTCTCATCGAACCGACCCGGAGGTAAAGGCGACGACGATATTTACCAGTTTACGCTGCCGCCTATTGAATACAAACTTATAGGTACTGTTTATAATAAAAAATCGGAAACAATTATTGCCGGAGCCGATGTTACACTTATTGGTTCCGATGGTACTAATATTTCAAAAAAATCGGAGAACGACGGCACTTTTACATTTAAGCTTTCGCCAAATACCGATTACCGTATTAATGTACGACGCGGTGGTTTCTTGAATGCAAAAGGGAAAGAAACAACCAAGGGTGCAAAAACAAGCAAAGACTTCAAAATGGATGTATTTATGTCGCCCGACGACTCTCGTATGGATTTGGCAGGAATTATGTACGACCTTGGAAAGTGGAGTTTGCGCCCGGAATCGATGGTTGCTTTGGAAGAACTTGTGGAGATTCTTAACGATAACCCAAATATTACTATTGAAATAGGTTCACATACCGACTTCAGAGGTAGCGACGAATCGAATGCAAGCCTTTCGGCCAAACGTGCACAGTCGGTTGTCGATTTTCTTATTACTTACGGTATCGATGCCGAACGGCTTAGTTCTAAAGGATACGGTGAGAGTATGCCAAAGGAAATAGATAAAGCACTTGCTAAACAATATCCTTTTTTGAGAGAGGGAGATATTCTTAATGAAAGTTTTATTAACCGACTTAACTCTGACGAGAAGAAAGATATATGTCACCAAATAAACCGTAGAACCGACTTTGGCTTAACAGGCAGAGACTATGTTCCAAAAATAAGAAGGCGCAAATAATTTACCTAATCCAAACACTCCCTACGGTAACTTCGTAGCGGAGTATTGTATTGGGAACTGTTGAAACACCACCGGTATATAACGACGGAAATATCATATGTATAGTTCCGTTTACTCCTATTAAAGGGAGTCCGTATCGCCAACCCGGTATATATTCCAGTAAATCAATTTTCTCAAGATTACGTGGTTTTGTTTCGTAAAAAGCGGTATCTGAATTCAGATAATATATTTTATATTTAGCCGTTACTTTCGAAGTGTCGGTTATTCTTTGGCTAAGGTCGCCATAGTCAATTATTTTTACATAAATGCCGGGGTGTACAATGGAGTATTGAAATCCGGTTTTTGCATTATATTGGTTTATTAAATCAATCTCCTTTTCATGTTCACTCTTCTCTTTTTTACATGCCATAAAAAGAATCCCTAAAATTAAACCAATAACTATCGTATGCTTTTTCATCAATATATTTTTAATAATGCTTTAAACTCAAAACTATTTTTTTGCAAATATAGTATTTCAAACACAAACAATTGAAAACAATATTTCCGACAAGAATATTTAGTTGTAATTGCTGAATATCATTTAAGAATAGTATATTAAAAATGGAAATTCGATGTATTTTGACTATTTTTGCGCAACTAAAAATTTACCGTAAGGTATAGAGCAATAATAGTATGAGTTCAGAATCGAGATACGATGCCAGAGGCGTTTCGGCATCGAAAGAAGATGTACATAACGCAATAAAAAACCTTGATAAGGGTTTGTTTCCAAACGCTTTTTGCAAAATAATTCCCGATTATTTGGGTAACGACAGCGAATATTGTAACGTAATGCACGCCGATGGGGCAGGTACAAAATCGTCGCTGGCATATATGTATTGGAAAGAAACAGGCGATATGTCGGTGTGGAAAGGTATTGCTCAAGATGCTATTATTATGAATATCGATGATTTGCTTTGTGTAGGTATTACTGACAATATTCTTGTAAGCTCAACCATTGGTAGAAATAAACAACTTATTCCGGGCGAAGTTATTTCGGCAATTATTAACGGAACAGAAGAGGTTCTTGCCGAACTACGCAAACTTGGTGTAAATACAGTGTTTACAGGTGGAGAAACTGCCGATGTGGGCGATTTGGTGCGTACAGTAATAGTAGACTCAACTGTTACCGCACGAGCAAAAAGAAGTTCTATAATCGATAATACTAAAATTCAACCCGGCGATGTTATTGTAGGTTTGTCGTCGTTTGGGCAGGCAACTTACGAAAAAAGCTATAATGGAGGAATGGGTAGCAATGGGTTAACTTCGGCACGCCACGATGTGTTTGCAAAATACCTTGCAGAGAAATATCCCGAAAGCTATGACAACAGTATCCCTGAAAATCTTGTTTATTCGGGCAAATTAAAACTGACCGAAGCTATTGAAGGGTTAAGTGTTGATGCCGGACAACTCGTGCTTTCTCCGACCAGAACTTATGCGCCAATAGTTGCAGAAATACTTAAACAAAGTTTTAAAAATGTTCATGGATTAATTCATTGTTCCGGAGGTGCGCAAACAAAGGTTATGAAATTTGTAAATAACGTACATATTACTAAAGACAACCTATTCGATATACCACCTTTGTTTAAAGTAATTCACGAACAGTCGGGCACTCCATGGAAAGATATGTACGAGGTTTTTAATATGGGACACCGTTTTGAAGTATATGTGCCCGAGTGTGCAGCTCAAAACATTATTGATATTTCGAAGAGTTTCAATGTTGATGCGCAGATAGTTGGTAGGGTAGAGGCTTATGCCGGCAATAAGCTTACTATTGAGAGTGAGTTTGGAACATTTGAATATTAGTACGGATACCGGAGAGAGGAATCCGTAGACGGAAGAGCGGTAGTCGCAACAATTAAATGGTATTTAAAACAGAATATGCACTTGTGTGCAAAATAATAATACAGATAAAAGTATGGCAGAGAGCATGATATTAGAGAGGTTAGAGGGAGTAAGAATCCGTTTTGAGGAGGTTGCTCAATTAATAACTGACCCTTCGGTTATTGCCGATGTAAAACGTTACATTCAGCTTAATAAGGAATATAAAAACCTTGAGCCAATTGCTGAAGCTCATAAAAAATATAAGCAAATAATTAGCAATATTGCCGATGCCAGAGCAATACTCGAAGTTGAGAAAGATCCTGAAATGCGGGAAATGGCAAAAATGGAGCTCGATGAGCTTGAAGATCAGGTAGAGCCATTGGAAGATGAAATTAAGATTTTGTTACTTCCGGCCGATCCCGAAGATGCTAAGAATGCTATTCTTGAAATACGTGCAGGTACGGGAGGTGATGAAGCGAGTATTTTTGCCGGCGACCTGTTTCGTATGTATACCAAATTTTGCGAAAGCAGAGGCTGGAAAATGGAAGTGTCAAATATAAGCGAAGGAACATCGGGTGGATACAAGGAAATAGTAGCTAGTGTAACAGGTAACGGTGTTTATGGTATTTTGAAATACGAATCGGGAGTACACCGTGTACAGCGAGTGCCGCAAACAGAGACGCAGGGGCGTATTCATACATCGGCAGCTACTGTAGCCGTACTTCCTGAGGCCGAGGAGTTTGATATTGACCTAAGGGAAAGTGATATTCGACGCGACGAATTTTGTTCGTCGGGACCCGGAGGACAATCGGTAAACACTACCTATTCAGCTATTCGACTTACTCACATACCGTCGGGTATTGTGGTACAGTGTCAGGATCAAAAATCGAAATTAAAAAACCTCGATAAGGCTATGGCAGAGCTTCGTACCCGATTATATAATATGGAGTACCAGAAATATCTCGATGAAATAGCTTCGAAGCGTAAAACACTAGTTTCGACCGGCGACCGCTCTGCAAAAATACGTACTTATAACTGGCCGCAGGGGCGTGTAACCGATCACCGTATTAACCTTACTCTTTACAACTTATCGGCAATTATTGACGGTGATATTGATGAAATTATTGACAAACTGCAACTTGAAGAAAACGCAGAGAGACTTAAAGAGGCCGGAATGTAAAACGATTTGCAGATTGAGGTTATATAATCCAGTTATTAACTGTATTATATACCTACAGCTTGAAACCTGAAACTTATTAATATGAATAAGAAACAATTATTTGAAAATATAAAGAAGAAACGCAGTTTTTTGTGTGTTGGTCTTGATACTGACCTTGATAAAATACCACAGCATTTAAAGCATTTTGAAGATCCAATATTTGAATTCAATAAACAAATAATTGATGCAACGCAGGAATATTGCGTTTCATATAAGCCAAACTTAGCATTTTACGAAAGTTATGGTGTTGCCGGATTAAAAAGTTTGGAAAAGACAGTTAACTATATAAACGAGAAATATCCTGACCAATTTGTAATAGCCGACGCTAAAAGAGGCGATATTGGTAATACATCGAAAATGTATGCCAAGGCTTTTTTTGAAGATCAAAACTTCGATGCGGTAACAGTTGCTCCATATATGGGCGAAGATTCGGTTACTCCGTTTTTAGGTTATAAAGAAAAGTGGGTTATATTACTTGGTTTAACATCGAATAAGGGAGCCGACGACTTTCAGTTTTTATGCAACCCACCTCTTTATCAACAGGTAATTAAAAAGGCTCAGTATTGGGCTACTCCTAATGAGCTTATGTTTGTAATAGGAGCAACTCGTGCCACTATGTTAAAAGAGGTAAGAGCGCTTGCTCCTGATAATTTTTTGCTGGTTCCGGGAGTTGGTGCACAAGGGGGAAGTTTAGCTGAGGTTGCCGAATATGGCATGAATAGTGATTGCGGTTTGTTGGTTAATTCATCGCGCGGTATTATTTATGCCGACAGTAGTGAGAATTTTGCAAATGTTGCTACTGAAAAGGCAAAAGAACTTCGTAACGAAATGGATGAATTGTTATCTAAATTTTGTAAAAATGCACAGTAAGTATCTGTAATGCAATAAATAAAAACGGAAGACTTGGAGGGTCTTCCGTTTTTATTTAATCGTCCGATTTTTCGTTTTTAAGGGCTTCAAGTTCCGTTTCAAATTTCTCTCTCAGCTCCGCTTCTTTCGTTTTCTCTTCAGCTATCATTAGTATTTTTGGAGAGGTAGATTCTTTTCCAATTTTTACATATAATTCCTTGAAAGTTAGTTTGCGACCACGTACTTCAATAGTATTCATATGTTCAGCTTTTCCCTCCGATAACAGTTTATTCCAAAAATCGGCAAACTCACCTCTGGTTTTTTCATCCTGAGTAACTATACTGTCGAAGTGTTTTCCGACAATTCCTTCAATACTAACATTGTAGCGTGCTGCAAGTAGCGGACTAACTTCAATTACCCTTCCGTTTAAGCCTATTTGAGCACATATCAGATTATGGTATAGTGCAGTAATATGAGCAGTTAAATTTGCTTCTCGCTTTTGCGACTCTTCTTGTGTAGCCTGCATTTCTTCAAGATTCTGACGCATTTCTTCTTCGTGTTGGGCAAGTTCGTCGGCCTGCATTTGAGACTGTTCAAGCAAGCTGGCTGTTTTCAAATTAACATTAACACTAGCTATAACCGAGGCTATGTTCTCGCTTAATTTTTCAATAAAATCGATATGATGTTCCTCAAATTTTTCATACGATAACAGTTCAAGTACCCCATATGGCTCATTGTTTAAGCTCATAGGGGCTATAAGAAGGTTATTGGGTCTCTTCTGCCCCTTCATTCCCGGCGATAATAGTGCGTAGCTATCGGGCAAATCGGCAATGTGTATTATTCTATTCTCTTCTATGGCTCTTCCAACCA
Organism: Bacteroidota bacterium; assembly: GCA_003250355.1. Taxonomy (GTDB): domain Bacteria; phylum Bacteroidota; class Bacteroidia; order Bacteroidales; family SZUA-534; genus SZUA-534. The sequence continues at coordinate 35,096 of QKGS01000058.1, read as the reverse complement.
GCTCTTTGCCTGCTATTGCCGATTCGTTAAGCATCACTACCTTGCCATACGCATGAACAGCTAAAAGTTTAAATTCACTATCCTTGTTAATTATTTCAGAGTGTACCAAATCGTCGTCTTGTACTTTTACATACATAGCTCCCTGTGCAACATTTATATATTTAAGAAGTTTTCCTAATACATTATTGCAAAACTTCTCCATATTGTCGTTGTTTTCGCGAACTATTTCGCCAAATGTAGCAAGCCCTTGTGTTACCCAGTTACGTTTTTCGTCTTCAATTTTCTTTTTGGCTTCCTCTTCTTTCGATTTTTTCAAACTATTTTGCATTGAAAGCAATGAACGACCAAGAATATCTTCATGACTTATTAACTTATATTCCGACTCTAAATTCCCTTTGCCAATTTCGTTTGCAAATTCCGATGCTGAACGCAAACTAACTGCCAAGTCTTTCATGGAATCGAGCATATCGGTCATTTCATCTTCAATTAAAGCATTCTTATTGCGGTCGGCAATATCAAGTTTTCCCTGAGCCATATCATGAAGTCGTCGGGTTGTTCTAACCATAGGAACTGTAATTATTTTTGACACAAAGAATATGAATATACTCATGAGTACTAAACCGATGAAGCCAATTAGAATAGTTACATAAAGTGTTTTTTGTGCGGTTTTGTAAACATATTTTTCGGGTATTGAAACCATAATTTTCCAGTTTCGGTTTTCATTGCCCCGAAATAGCCGTTTCATAAAAAATAATGAATATTCTTGAGTATATGTATTAAAGTCCCAAAATTTTTGTAGTCTTTCTGTTGTGTCAACTGCTGCTTGCTCAAGAACTTTCTCGCCAAATACACCTACTGTTTGTCCATAATATCCTTTGTGTTCTCCAGACCAACTATATCCTTGAGTAAAACATACGGTTGCAAGCGAACCTTCATTGCTTTCCAGTTGATTTAAATATGAATTTACATTGTCAATATTGAATACCAAACTAACTACACCTATTACTTCGCCATTGATAAAAACAGGAAACATAGCTTCGGTTCGTAAACTGCTATCAGCACTAAGTGCAGGGTTTAGGGCAGTTAAATCTTTATACCCTTTACAGAAATCGTATACCATTTTATCATATGAAGCCGCTGTGTCTAAAAAAATTTCATTATCCGTAGTTCTTTTATACTTACATAAAAAGCTTCCGTTAGTATCGCCATAATGTGTTCCAATATATAAACTATCGAGGTTGTCAATAGTATTATGTTCAAATTTAGCGTATACTTCCATTATTGATTCTTCTTCCTCTATAATGTTTTTTAGTATTATTGCTATTTCTTCACGGCGTTTGCTCTCTTCCAATATAGTAGTTCCGGCTACAGTTGTTGCAAGTATTTTCGATGAATTGAAATAAACACCTAGTATTCCCCCTATTTGGTTCGAATAATTAACTACCTGCGATGTTAAAAGCTGTTCGGCTTTTTCTGCCGATACACTTTTTAGTCGGTAAGAAATATAACTTATTGCTCCAATGTAAATAACCAATGATGTGCTAAGCACATAGGCCAACATTTTGCCGTTTATACTAAGTTTCATATTTTCTCTTTTTATATTTTTAGTTAATGTGTATAATTACTTTCATAAGTTCAATTCATGAAGCGTAATTATCATTTACTTAATGCCAAGTATTTTCCCCAACTCATCAGATACCACACTCCAGTCGGAAAAGGCTTTGTCGAGCATAGAGGGTATTGTCGACAGGTTTTTTTCTTCAGTAAGTAAATGTTCAACTTCTCTAAGGTCTTCATACATTTCCTTTAAACCCATATAGCTCATTTTAGTTTTAAGGCTGTTGATTTTTGAGCGCAGCTTTTTAAAATCGCGTTTCTCAGCAATGTCTCTAAGTTCAGTTACTTGTCCGGGTAGAGTGTCGTAATATAATTTCAGGATGTTATATATTTTTTTGGAATCTTTCTTATATACCATTTTTAAGTATGTAAGATCAATTACTTCAAGCTTTTGGTTTAAATCAACTTCTAGTGTAGTATCTTCCAAAGAGCCTTCTTCGCTTAGCTTAAAGCTGCCTTCTATTATTTGGCTAATTTTGGCATCAATCTTTTTTTGTTCTGTAATATCGAACCCTACCGATATTATTTTTGTAATTTGGTAACCATTGGAAGATACAGGAATAAACCTCTCTAAAATCCAGTAATCTTCATTTCCGGAGCGAACATAATTTTCTGTTTCCTGAACTTCGCCGGCTAATATTTTTTGCCAAAAAGCTTTATGAGCTTCTTTCTCTTCTTCGTTCATAAATTTGTCGGCATTGTGCTGTTTTCCGATTAGCTGGCTTTGTTGAGTTTGATATATGTCAATATAGTTTTTATTTACTTTTAATAGTTTCTGGTCTTTATCGTATTCTGCCAAAAGCAATATGTTAGCAAAACCATCAATAAGTGCAGTAAGTTCATCTTCTTTTTTCTGAGTTTCTTCTTGAGTAGCATGCATTTCTTCCATGTTTTGGCGCATTTCTTCTTCTTGCTGTTCAAGTTCTTCGGCTTGTTTCTGCGATCTGCTCAAAAGATTGGCTGTTCTTACATTATTTTTAACCGATGAGAAAGTAGATGCAATTGTTTCTGACATTTTTTCAATAAACTCAATTTTGTATTTTTCAAAATTCTTTAATGACTCAAGTTCTAAAACACCAACTACAATGTCGTTGTGTATAAGTGGTACTATCATTAATGAAACGGGAATCGATTTGCCTAAACCTGACGATACTTTAAAGTAGCTTTGGGGAATATCGTTCATGAAAATGGTCTCTTTTTCAACAATGCAACGACCTACTTCTCCTTCGTTTACCTTAACGCTTGTTCGTTCAAATTTTCCTTTACCAAAACCTACACTTGCAGCTAAGTTGTAAATGGTATTATCGTCGTCAGATTGAATATAAATACCACCCATTAAAGCTCCGGTATAGTTTGTGGCATTTCTAACAATATCGTATGCGAGTGCTTTAATATCCTGATTATCGACACGTAATATTTTATTGAATAGATTTACACCCTCGGAGGCCCATGTTAGTTGTCCTTTTTCAATTTCTCTGAGCCTTTCGTCTTCCTTAGCCTGCTTTAAGCTATTGCGCATATCAATAACTGCATTCCCAAGGATATCGTCATTGCCGGCAACTGAAAAATCCATATTGAATCGGCCTCTACCTATTTGGTCGGCAAATTTGGTTATCTCTTTCAGTCTTAATGCCAAAGTGTTGATAGAATTGGCCATTCGCTCCAGTTCGTCTTTTGTTTTAACGGTAAGTGTTTCTACGCTGTTAACCCTGCCCAAAGCCATTTGTTTTAGCATGAGCGAAGCTCTGTTAATAGGGGTAATTATGGTTCTTGAAAATAAGAATACAATAAGTGTAAGTAAAAATAAGCTGAATGTACCTATACGGAAAGTTTGAGAAACAGCCGATACTATTTCGGCTTTACTCTTTCCCATAGGGGTTTTTAGAATAACGGCCCATGGTGTAGAGGTTTTTGATATTTGAAACGATGCATAAGAGCAGTATACGCTATCTTCACCTTCTATATCTTTTATTGCAAATTTGTTAACTCCTATGGAGTCAAGTTTGTTGTATAAATTAAAACGGTTATAAACAAGTGTATCTATGCTGTGAATAAATTCACCAATATATCTTTTGTCGGAGTGGTAAACAATATTGCCGTCGTTGGAAACAAGAATTACCTCCTGACTTTTATTGTCTACCATTTTCTCTACTATTTCCTGAAACATATCGAGTACAATATCAACGCCTGCTACTCCAACCAAATTGTCGTTAATAATTACAGGAACCGATATTGTAGTTTCCTGAATGCGTTCAATACCACTTCTTTTATTTACACTCCAGTGTGGATCGGAAATTATCTCTTCACGGTTCTCATCTATTCGTTGTATGAACGGGCCAAAATCATTTCTATATAAATCTAAAGAATCGATAACAAATTCGGTTCCGTATACACCTCTTACAAAGGCTCTTGATGTTCTTCCGTATGAATCAAGATATTCGGGGTTTTCGTAGCGCAATAGTCGGGAATCCCAAACTGAGGCATAGTATGGGTTGTCGTTTATTAATTGTTCTAATGCGCCATCGAGTATTGCTTGGCGTTCGCTCATTGGTAAATTATTGCACCCAATGGCAAGGTTTGAGTACAATTCAAATTTTTCAAAGTCGGTATCAAGTATCGATTTTATTGCAAATGCTACCTGCTCTGCTTTTTCAATACTTTTGCTTTCTGCTTCATTGTAAGTAATATTCGTATATGAATATTTAATAACTGATATTGTTAAATAAAAAATCAGAAATGCTGTAATAGTAACCAAAAGTACCATTCTGAGGCTTATGCCAATTCTCAACTTCATCTGAACAATTGATTTAGTAAATAAACATACTAAATATGCAGATTTTTTTTGGAATACCCTTAACTTTTAGCAACAAAACACTAAAATGGCTTAAAGCCAATAATTTCCCTTACCTCCTTAATTGTTTTACGAGCACTTTCGCGGGCTTTTTCTGCTCCCATTTGAGCCACTTTGGTAAGGTAACTTTCGTCTGATTTTATTTCGTTAATACGTTCACGTATAGGAGTTGTAAACTTAGTAACATCTTCAACCAGTTGTTTTTTTAAATCGCCGTATCGTATTTCGCACGAAGCATATTTTTCTTTAAAATACTGTAATGTATCAGGTGCAGAAACCTGTTCCATAATAGTGAATAAATTTTTAATAGGTTCAGCCACTTCCTGATTTGGTTCAGTAGGCCCGCTATCGGTTACTGCACGCATTATTTTTTTCTTAATTGCAGATGGCTCGTCGTATAAATAAATGCCGTTGCCTTCCGATTTTCCCATTTTTCCGGAACCGTCGAGTCCGGGTATTTTTACAAGATTGTCTCCAAAATTGAAAGGGTGTGGTTCGGGAAAATAATCGACCTTATACATATGGTTAAAACGGTTTGCAAACTTACGAGCCATTTCTACGTGTTGTTCCTGGTCTTTACCAACCGGTACTTTTGTAGCTTTGTGTATAATAATATCGGCAGCCTGCAATACAGGGTATGTTAAAAGCCCGGCATTGATATTGTCGGGTTGTTTTTTAATTTTTTCCTTAAATGTAACGGTTCTTTCCAGCTCGCCAACGTATGCATTCATTGACAGCAGTAAATAAAGCTCTGCAACTTCGGGAAGGTCGCTTTGTATATATATAGTTGCTTTTTCAGGGTCTAATCCGCAAGCCAGATACTCTGCAAATATTTGTTTTACACCTCCGTGTAAATCGGCGGGGGTGGGGTGGGTTGTAAGCGAATGATAATCGGCTATGAAGAAATAACAATTATATTCCTGCTGCATTCTTAAAAAATTTTTAACTGCTCCAAAGTAGTTGCCTAAATGCAGATTGCCGGTTGGTCTTATTCCGCTTAATACTGTTTCCATTTTAAATATTGTCTGTTTTGTTTTCAGATTGCAAAACTAAAATAAAGTGTGCTAAAAAGAAGTTTTTTTGAAAAAAGCTAATTTATATTTTTGCAAATTCTGTAATATTTTGAACAATGAACTACGAAAAATTATATAACAAAGAATATCTTCAGCAGCTTGCATATAATGAACAGAATAATCATAAAAAGCTGGTGGCAAAAATTAAAAAGCAAAAGCCGAAACAATTTGATTACATGATGGCAGAGTATCATGGTGAAGCTTTTGAAATATTTGACTGTTTAAAATGTGGCAATTGTTGTAGTGGCTTGGGCCCAAGAATAATGGCAAAAGATATTGAAAAGTTAAGTAAAAAGCTTAAAGTAAAAGAGCAGGTATTTATAGATGAATATCTTATAATAGATGAAGATAGTGATTATGTATTTAAAAGTATGCCTTGTCCATTTTTGGGGTGCGATAATTATTGTTTTGTGTATGAACAGCGTCCGAAAGCGTGCAGCGACTTTCCACATACTAACCATACAAAAATGTTAAAACATATATCATTGGCGGTTAAAAATTCTTCAACTTGTCCGGCTGTTTTTTATATTCTTGAAAAATTAAAAGAGGATTTTTTATTTGATTGATTTCATTTGTAAAGCTATTGCATACTAAAAAATATAGTATTTCCGTTTGATTGTTATCTTTACGCAAAAAATATAGAGTATTGAAAAAAATTATTTCTTATATACTGTTTTTTATTCCGGTGCTTTCGGTGGCACAAATTGGAGGAAATAGTTCGTATGAGTTTCTTAGGGTTCCGGTATCGGCTCGCTCGGCTTCATTAGGAGGTTCTGCTATTCATATTAATGATGGCGACATTACGCTTGCCAATGAAAATCCTGCTCTTTTTACAGAAGCTACTTCTGATAAATTGGCGATAGGCTATTTCAATTATTTTAAAGGGATGAATACCGGATTTGCAGCTTATGCAAAAAATTTGAATGAAATTGGTACTTTTGGCTTTGGAATACAGCATATGGGGAGTGGTGAGATTGTTAAAGCTGACGAGACAGGGGCTAAAATGGGAACTTTTAAAGTTTCGGAAACAATATTCAAAGCTTCATTTAACAGAAGTTTTGATAGTATTTTTTTTATTGGAGCAACAATAAAGCCATTTTTTGCAAATTACGATATATATAAATCATTTGCACTGGGAATGGATATTGGTGCAACTTTCACAAGTCGCAATAAATTGGTTACGGCTTCGGTTGCAATAAAGCATTTTGGCATACAGGTTACAAGTTTTAATGATACAAGAGAGAAGCTTCCGCTAGATGTTCAGGCCGGTGTTTCTTATAAGCTTGAGCATGCTCCGTTTAGGTTATCGCTTGCGGCTCATCATATTACAAAAAACTTTAAATACAACTATGTAAATAATTCAGAACCAACGAATACGGGTTATTCTACGATATCAACCGATGAGCCATCGACATTTATGGCAATAGCCAATCATTTTATACTTGGCGTTGAATTATTACCTACTAAGAATATAGCCATAAGAGGGGGGTATAATTTTCAACGCAGAGATGAGTTAAAGTTAACCGACAAAGGGGGGGCTTCCGGGTTTTCGTGGGGCTTGGGATTTAAAATAAAGAAATTATATTTTAGCTATGCAAATGCACGTTATCATTTTGCCGGCAGAACTAACTATATAACTATAACTACGAACCTTTCGGAATACGGCAAAAAGAAAATATAGAGGTTTTATTTCTTTCTTATAACCATAATGCCGTCGCGAATAGGCAGCATTACATTTTCGACTCTTGAATCGTTTTGTATCATTTTGTTAAAATCCATAATTCCCTGAGTGTAAGCATCGTCGGCTTCATGCATATTTGCTTTTCCGTACCATAAAACGTCGTCGGCAAGAATAAAGCCTCCGGGGGTTACTTTGTCGATTATCATATTGTAATAATCGGGGTATTCTCTTTTGTCGGCATCGATAAATACAAGGTCGAACATAATATTCATAGAAGGGATTATCTCCAAGGCATTGCCAAACCTGACAATGATTTTATCTGCATAACCACTTTTTTGTATGTATTTAGAAGTTATTGTTTCCAGTTCATCGTTAATGTCGATAGTGTGCAACATTCCACCCGGCTTTAGCCCTTTGGCTAGGCAGATAGCAGAGTATCCGGTATATGTTCCTAGTTCAAGAATGTTTTGAGGTTTTATCATGTAACTAATCATTTCCAGAACTTTTCCTTGCAGGTGTCCTGAAACCATTCGAGCGCGTAATACTTTTAAATTGGTTTCGCGTTCTAGTTCGGTCAATAATTCATCTTCGGGTGATGTGTGGTCGAGTATATATTTTGAAACAGAATCGTCGAATCGTTGCATAACGTTGTTTTTGAAAAGTGTAAATTTTCTGCAAAGAAATAATAAAATATAGAAGATTCATCAAATAAATTGATACGCTCACGATATAATAGGCGAATGGATTGACTTTTTATAAATATTAGTATATATTCGCTTTAAACAAACTACTTTTGCACAATGCCTTACAGAAGATTACCCAATACCGATGCCGCTCGCTTAAAAGCAATGCAGACTGCATTACGAAAAAGTGAAGATAAACCACCATATTTGCTTCCATACTCGTCGGCAAGCTATCAGGATCTCAGGTATTTTTTGCCTGAGTTTAAGCAAGCATTAATACTTCAGAAAGAGACCCTTGACCGACAAACGCAAAAGCATAAGACTTATGCAGAGTCAATGAGAAAAGTTAAGCTGTATATTTCACATTTTATACAAGTGGTAAATTTTGCTATAGCCCGAGGTGAATTAAAGTCTGATGTTCGTAAAATATACAGTTTGGCAGAAGATTCGAAGAAACTGCCGCAGTTGACAACAGAAAACGATATTTTGAAATGGGGTAAGAGATTAATTGACGGTGAGCAATCAAGAATGGCAATGGGGCAAACTCCGATAACCAATCCAACAATAGCTCGCGTAAAAATTCATTATGAAGATTTTATTAGAGTGCATCAAAACCAGAAGCATTTGCAGGATGCACATAACAGAGCTGTGGAAAAAACTAATACACTCCGACAAAAAGCCGATACTATAATTCTAAATATTTGGAATGAAATAGAAAATAGCTTTAAAGAATTGGATTCAGAAGAAAAGAGAGCTCAGGCAAAAGAGTACGGTTTAGTATATGTATTCCGTAAAAATGAGAAAGAAGCCAATCTGTAGTTAAGCTGTTTCTAAACTCAGAAATTGATCAACTACCACCAATAGTTTATTTATATTAATAGGTTTCTTTATTAAAGCACTAAATGCTGCTTTTTTAAGCTTGTTTTCGTCAATGTCGCTGCTAAGGTATGTTTGTGCAATAATTGGCAGGTCGGGTCTTAGTTTTTTTATCTCGTCGGCAGCTTGAAATCCATCTTTTTCAGGCATATATATATCCATAAGAACTAAATCTATATTGCTGTCTTCTTTTATTTTTTCAACAGCTTCCTGTCCGTCGTTAACGTGTATTAGGCTTACGTGCGTTGGGTTCAATATTTTTTCTATGAACAAATAATTTGCAGGTTGATCTTCTGCTACCAATATGCGCTTATTCTCCCAGTTGTAATTCATGGCTACTATATTTTGAACAATGTTTGGCTTCCTTTAGTATTGCAAATAAAGCAAAAAAATAATTACTAACATAATATTTGTGCCTTAAAGTATTGTATTTAAAGGATTAAAAACAAACATATTTATATGCTTATAAACATATTAGCCAATGTTTTTGTTTATTTTTTTAAGTTTGGTAATTCTTGAGCCGCTATTTCAAGCTGCTCGTAAAATTCTTCACCGTATTTTGCCGATAACGGCTCTTTTAAGAAACGGAACATGGGTACACCTAATCGTTCACCTTTAATTCTGGCGCAATTACACAGCTCGTTCGATTCGTAATTAACGGCATCGAATGTTTCGTATTTTGTTATTCGAATTGGGTATAAATGACAGGAGATAGGTTTGTAGAAGTCAATTTCTTTATTTCGGAAAGCTTTTTCAATAGCACACAAAACAACCCCGGCATCGTTTTTATAAGTAAATACGCATTCTGAATTATTAACTAGTGTGGTAACTAAATCGCCATCTTTATCGATCATAGAAACTCCCTGACTTTCAACCACACTAATTCCTTCGTCTGTCATGTGTTTTTTTACTTTGGGGTATATTTTATTTAAAATATCAACCTCTTCGGTTTCGAGGGGTGCGCCTGCATCGCCGTGAACGCAGCATGCTCCTTTGCAAACATCTAAATCGCACACAAATGCTTTATTGAAAACATCGAAACTAACAATTGTCTTATCTATCTGTATCATAACTGTTTTTATAGGTTTGCAAATGTACTGTTTTTGCAATATTTATTTAGTGATTCGGGTATTTTAAAACTAAAAAGAGGTGCGCTAACGGTAATGTTTTATCGCAGAGTTAGTAGTATATGGCAAGTGTCGAACAGTAATGTAAATAAAAAAGGGCTGTTTCAATCTTTTGAGACAGCCCCTTGTTTATGTTGTTTTTGTTTTAGTTAATAAGTATTTCGCCTGTCATGTCGGCAGGTATTTCAATGCCCATTAGTTTTAACATAGTAGGGGCAACATCGGCAAGTACACCATTTTTAACTGACTTAACATTGTCTGACACAACAATAATAGGCACAGGGTTAAGTGAGTGAGCTGTGTTAGGAGAGCCATCTTCGTTAACAGCGTTGTCTGCATTGCCATGGTCGGCAATAATAATAACATCGTAACCATTGGCACGAGCAGCAGCAACGGTTTCTCCCACGCATTGGTCAACAGATTTTACAGCTGTTTCAATAGCGCTATACATACCTGTATGTCCAATCATGTCGCAGTTAGCATAGTTTAGTGCTATAAAGTCAACTTCGGCTTTATTTAGCTCGGCTACAATTGCATCTTTAACTTCAAATGCGCTCATTTCGGGTTGCATATCGTAAGTTGCAACTTTTGGAGAGTTAATTAATATACGCTTTTCTCCATCGAACTCTTGTTCGCGACCGCCATTCATGAAAAATGTTACGTGTGCGTATTTCTCAGTTTCGGCAATGCGAATTTGCTTTAAGCCTTTATTTGAGATTACTTCGCCTAAAGTGTTTGTAATGTTATCTTTTGAAAATGCTATATTAACGCCTTTGAAGTTTTCGTCGTACATAGTCATAGTAACATAATGGAGAGGTATTGTTTTCATTCCCTCTTGTGGCATATCTTGTTGAGTAAGTACGGTTGTAATCTGGCGTAAACGGTCGGTTCTGTAATTGAAGCAGAAAACAACATCGCCTTCCTGAATAGTTCCAACAGGATTGCCTGCTTCATTAACTACTACTGTTGGTTTAACAAATTCGTCGGTTATATCGTTGGCGTAGAAGTTGGTCATAGCGTCGATTACGTTGGTTGTTTTTTCGCCAATTCCGCTAACCATAAGGTCGTAAGCAACTTTAATTCTTTCCCAACGCTTGTCGCGATCCATTGCGTAGTAGCGTCCTACTATTGAAGCAAGCTTAACATTTGTTCCTTCAATATTGTCAACTACTTCTTGTAAAAATCCCTTTCCACTTTTGGGGTCGGTATCGCGTCCATCGGTAAATCCGTGAATGTATACTTTTTCAAGCCCCATATTGTTTGCTACGCTGCATAATCCTAATAAGTGATTTGTAGTGGCATGAACACCGCCCGGACCAATTAGACCTAAGAAATGAACGGCTTTATTATTTGCTTTTGCATAGTTAAATGCATTTACAATAGTTTCGTTTTTGGCAATAGAGCCATCTTCAACTGCTTTATTTATTTTAACCAAATCTTGATAAATAACGCGTCCGGCACCAATATTTAAGTGTCCTACTTCAGAATTCCCCATTTGACCTTTAGGTAAACCAACATTGTTGCCATCGGTTAGTAACTGAGCCGAAGGGTAATCTTTAGCTAGTTTCTCCATATTTGGAGCACCTACGGTTGCAATAACATCTGATTTGGAGCCATTACCTATTCCCCACCCGTCAAGGATCATTAAAAGTGCTTTTTTAGCCATACTATTTTGATTTTTGAGTATATACAAACTTCTTCAAGCGGCAAAAATATTGTTTTTTTTTATACAAACCATTGAAATGAGACATTTTTACCCTGCTTGCATTAGTGCTATAACGTTATTACAATAAATAAAGGCTTTTGTTCATTGTTGTGTAACCTTTAATGGCTTATATATAAAGAGTTATAGCTTTTTAAATGCTTTGGTGTTTGTAGTGCAATCGTTATTGCAAAAAATAATGAAAAGCAGCATATTTGCAATTATTATGGGTAAGCATTTATACAGGAAACCGGTAAAAACAGCCGATGGTTCAGATACTTTTTTTATACCTGAACTTAACGAGCATTATCATTCAAGGCATGGAGCTTTGCAGGAGTCGTGTCATGTATTTGTAGGTATGGGGCTTGATGTTTTTAAAAGCATGAGTGAAATAACAGTATTTGAAGTTGGTTTTGGAACAGGTTTAAATAGTTTGCTTGCTTATGAATGGGCGCATGAGCACAAAACAAGAGTATGCTACATATCGATAGAGAAATATCCGCTTAGCGAAGAGGAATATTCAATGTTGGACTATTCCATAGTATCCCCGAATGCTAATGAGTTGCTGGGGAAAATGCACAAATCGGTTTGGGATACGAGGGTTGAAATATCGGAGTATTTTATATTACATAAAATTGAAGGCGACCTGAATAGTAGAGTTTTACCTTCGGGCTACGATTGTGTTTTTTTCGATGCTTTTGCTCCTGAGAAACAGCCCGATTTGTGGGAGTCGTCGGTTTTTAGATTAATATTTAACAAAATGAATTGTAACGGAATATTGGTTACTTACTGTGCTAAAGGGCAGGTTCGTCGCAATATGATTGAGGCAGGCTTTCAGGCTGAACGCCTGCAAGGGCCTCCCGGTAAAAGGGAGATGTTGCGAGGTATAAAGATTGAAGTGTAGAAACTGATAGCAGAGAGTAGATAAGGTGATTTTGAGCGAAATATTTATTATGAAAAGTAATGTAAAATACTGTTTGATGTTTTTTTCTAAGCTTGAATGATTGTTTTACTAAAAGGTGCGATGAGGCCATAAATTGCATTATTGCAACTTATATTTTAATACCAATAACCAAAACATCGTCAACCTGCATTTTATTACCCTTCCAGTTTTGAAATTCATTTTCAATTATCTCTTTTTGTTCTGCAGCAGGTTTGTCTGTAGTGCTTGCAAGAATTTGTTTAAAACGGCTTGTCTTCATTTTTGAATCTTTTACGCCGCCAAACTGGTCGTAATATCCATCGGTATACATATACACCTGGTCATTTGGTTTAAGAGTAATGCGAGTATTTGAGAACGGGCGATTCTCGTAATCGAAAAAACCAACCGGCATTTTATCGGGCTGAAGCTCAATAAAGTGATTATCTCTATATATTAGTATCGAATTCATTGCACCGGAGTATTCAAGGCATTTATTTCGCTTATCAATTGAAATTACCGACATATCAATGCCATCGCGCGAAGCGGTATTGTCTTCACTTTGATTAAGGTGGGTAATAATGTTCTGTTTTAATTTATTCAGAATAACAGAAGGGGTTGTATATCCTTTTTCCTTAACTACTTTATTTAAAAATGAAATACCCAACAGGCTGATAAAAGCTCCCGGAACGCCGTGTCCGGTTCCATCGGCACAAACTATTACAGTATTATTATTAGCTTCGCCCATCCAATAAAAATCGCCACTTACAATATCTTTAGGCTGATAATAACAGAAGCTTTCGGGGAAAGTTTTTTTAAATAACGAAAACGGTGTAAGCATTGCCTCCTGTATTCTTTTTGCATATGCAATACTCGAAGTTATATCTTCATTTTTAATTTTTATCTCTCTTTCTGCCTTTTTTATCCGCGTTATATCAGAATCAATCGCTATTATTTTATCAATAGTGTTACCTCCGCTTAATATAGGGGTTATTGAAGTTTGAATCCATATCTGTTCTCCGTTTTTCTTTTTTGCAAAAGCTTGATATGAAATAGGTTTTTTGTCGTCGTACCAGTTATTTATATGTACCGAAAGGTCAATGTCCGAATCATTGCCATATATTTCATGAATATTAATTGTTTTAAGCTCATCTAAATTATACCCAAACATTCTTATATAGCCATCGTTTATCCAAATAACCTCGCCTGTTTCATTTATTATTCTAACCCCATTATCGGTTTCGCGTGCTATAATTGATAGTTTTTCCAGTTCGCCGTTGGTCTCTATCAGATGTTGTTTTTGAGCTTCTATTTCTTCCTTTTGTTGAGCTATTTGGCGATTATAAACCTTTAAACGTTTCATTACCGACAAATGCTTTTTATAAAAATAAATAATTAACCCGAGCATGACAATAAATAGTAATAACGATAATATGCTATACATAGTATAGCTTTTTTGTTTCTCCAACTCTTCTGACCATTCCTTTATGTTGTGTTCATACTCGGTTTTTTCATTTTTTAAATGCTCTATTTGACTTTTTTGGACTGAAGAGAGGTTTACGGCATGATTATACTCTTTATCGCGTTTGTCAGCTATTTTCAAAAGACTATCGCCCAACGTCTCGATGCGTCCAATTATTTGATATGCACTATCCGATTTGTTGTGAAGAAAATAGTAATCTGATATTTTTCTCAGATACTGGACTGAGTAAAATAATTCTGATGCACTTTTTGAATTATTTATCGCATTGTTGATGCACTTAATAGCATCATTAGTTCTACCATGGCTTAAATATGTTGCTATTGCATGGTTAAGACTATCAGATTTTGAAACTGTAGAATTAATAACAGCTTTTACTGTTACAGGCACAGAAAAGCAGAGGAAAAGCAAATATATAAACACGAACCGTTTCAATACACCCAAATTATATATGTGAGTTAAGCATTTATGTAATAATAGAAAACATAAAATGCATAAATACCTTAAAGGCAGACTTTTAAAATATATAAAAATTTGAAATAATGCAAATAGTAGTATTGTATTTTAACATTTAAAGGCAATAGCTATATCTATTGTCCTGTTTAATAGATAGTTGTGGATTAACAATTTAATGTTAATATTGTTTAAGGGAAAGGCTGTTTATATTGTATAATACCATTATTTACTAAGCGTGTGCTTAGCAAATAATGGTATTCCAATTATGAGTATCTTCAGTTTCACCTAGCTGAATAGCAGTAAGTTTTTTATATAGCTTTGTACATACCGGCCCTGCTATACCATCGGTACAATATGTGTATTCTGTATTATTTGCAGGGTCATTTATTAATGCAATAGGTGTTATAACAGCAGCAGTGCCGCACTCTCCGCACTCTTCGAATGTTGCAAGCTCTTCAACCGGAACTTTTCTTTGCTCAACAGTTAACCCTTCTTCTTTAGCAAGAATCATTAAGCTTTTATTTGTTATACTAGGAAGTATAGAATCACTAAGAGGAGTGATATATTTATTGTCTTTTATTCCAAAAAAGTTTGCGGGACCACATTCGTCAATATATTTTTTTTCTCTGGCATCGAGATAAAGAGCTGCTGCGTACCCGGCTTGCTGAACTCTTCTGCCGGCAGCTAAACTTGCGGCATAGTTTCCTCCAACTTTGTACTTTCCTGTTCCGCGAGGTGCCGCTCTGTCTGAATCTCTCTCTATTTGCACTTTAACAGGCTTGAATCCGCCTTTAAAATAAGGTCCAACAGGGGTTACAAATACTACAAACAAGTATTCTCCGGCCGGTTTTACTCCTATTTGTGGGCCGGTTCCAATGAGTAATGGGCGCACATAAAGCGATGCCCCGGTTCCGTATGGTGGTATAAATTCTTGATTCTGCAGGATTGCCTGTTTGCAGGCCTCGAAAAATATCTCTTCAGGAACAGGCTCCATAAGTATACCGCGAGCGGTATCGGCCATTCGCTTACAATTCTCCTCCCAACGGAACAATCGTACTTTTCCGTCTTTACCTCTAAAGGCTTTTAACCCCTCGAATGCTTCCTGACCATAATGTAGGCAGGTAGCTGAAATATGCATAGGAATGGTTTCGGAAGTAGTAGACTCTAAATCGCCCCACTTTCCGTTTTTAAAATAACACCTTACATTTATGTTGGTTTTTTGGTAACCAAATTCCAAATTTTTCCAATCGAAGTTCGTCATCTTTGCCTGTTTATAAGATATAAAGAGTTTTTCTCCTAATAAATTTTAGCATGCAAAGTTAACTATTATCAGTATTGGTTTTACATCAATAATAATTTTTTTTAAAAAAAATTATCTAAAACCACCGTACTTAATAATCTTATTGTTGCGGTTTATAACCATAATTGGGATATGCTGTTCGTGTTCAGGGTGTTCCATTATGTAGTTATAGTAAGTTTTAACCATCATTACGGTTAAGTCGGCCTCAATCATTTCTGAGAAGTTGAATACCTCTTCTTCAAATTTGCGGTTCTTTTTTGCTGTTTTTATACCGTAAATAATACTCTTTTTGTCGAGGGTGTTTTTAGTAAAATAAATATTATTTGCCATATCTTTCTTATGACCTTCATCGTCAATATACGGTTTTATTATATTAATATTACAGTTGTAATACTTTGAAAGATATATTACCCAATGTAGTGTTTCTTTATATTTCTTATCGTGATCCAACGGCACTACAATTTCTTTATAGTAATTATGAGCCGGCTTATCTTTTGTTAAAATAAACGGAATGTCAAGTACTTTAAGGCGTTTTACAATATCGCGAAGGTTATATGTTATTTTATCGTTCAGTTTATAAGTGCTTCCTACAATCACAAGGTTCGCCTTAGCTTCTTCTATTAGGTTAAGAAATTGCTTGGTTCCGGTTCCAAGTTCAACCGAAATAAATGGGTTAATGCCATATTGGGCAAAAACCTGTGTTCCAACTTCTTTAAGTTTCTCTTTTTCTTCGTTAATTATTTTCTCCTTAACAGAACGACCGGCAAACATTCCCGGACTTTCAACAAAACGGGAAATCATTATATTATTGTTTACCTCTTTGGCAAGCTGTACTCCATGTTGCAGAGCTATTTTCGATGATTCTGTATGATCCCAGAGTATTATTATTACATTTCTCTTAATCCTTGCCATAACTGATGCTTGTTAATTTTTTGACTAAAATACAAATTTATTCTTTTTCTTCAACTAATTGCCTAATTGCTTCCAATTGTTTGTTTTTATTAACATCACGAAGCCTTTTTGCTGTTTCTGTAAAGTATTGATGATTGGAAATAAAGCTTATTTGCAGATGATTCCACTTATCAATGTTATCTTCTATTATGTTGTGTTCTTTTAATTCACGGAAAAGATTACCTGAAACAGGTATAAAATCGACACGGCCAAGATAATCGAGGTCGGCATCGCACATAATTTCTTCCAACTTATTTTTAGGGTTAGGAGGAAGCTTTGTAACCATTATTAATTCGGCTATTTTTTCAATTTGCTCTTGGGTGTAATCATAATCGGGGAGTATCTCTTTTGATATTTGTACCCCCATTGCTTCATGTTCTTTGTAAGTACGGGTAAAACCACTATCGTGAAATAAAGCTGCAGTTTTGAGCAATAGTAATTCTTCGTCGGTAATATTTTCATGACGTCCAATTATTTCGACCTGAACCGTTACATCAATTGTGTGCTTTAAGTTGTGATAATAAAGATTTCGCGGTAGTTCATGTTCTAATATATTCATAACATGTTCTTCAAGATCGTCGAATCGAATGAGAGCCAGTTTTGTTTGAAAAGTACTGTTAGGTTTAAGACCGAAACCTTCAACAGAAAGTGCCGGACGGAAACCTTCAATTATATACATATCAATTTCGCCTTTGTATTTTACAGGCATTTTACCTAAGTAACGGCACATAAAATAGTCTTTAACCAGTTCATATGTCATGCCGGTAATATTTACTTTTCCGGTTTCGCCCGAAGCTTCCATTCGGCTTGCAATATTTACGGTATCGCCCCATATTTCGAGGCGTTTTTTATTGTTTGAATTACTAAATACAGGTCCGGTATGAATACCCATTCTTAAATCCCATATCTTTTTATTGTCAGCATGATACTGATCTTTAAGCATATCCATATATTGCTGCATTTCGAATGCTGCCAATACAACTTCAATAGGGTTTGTACGGTTTTTTTGTGGTATGCCGCCTGCACACATATATGAATCACCAATGGTTTTAATTTTTTCTATATGAAAATGTTCTACAACAGAATCGAACTGAAAGAAAAACTTATCAAGGTCGTCGATAAGATTGTTGGCATCTTCATTTTCGGCAATTTTTGTAAATCCAAGTACATTTGAAAATAAAACAGTAACCATTTTGAAGCGGGTGGTTTTATCTTTTTCATATATTTTATTAACCTCTTCAATAGGCATATAGTTGGCTATTATTTTTTCGTATTTAGCCTTTTGTTTTGTTAATTCTTCGGTTCTTGAGTTTATTAGTTCTTCGAGCTTATATCGTTCATGTATTTGCACAAATCGGAAGCCGTAATAAATTAATGCCACAAATGACACGGCAATAATGATGTATAAGAAAATTGATATGCCGGAACGAAATGCTCCGGGTGGAAATAATATGGTTATCTTTTCTTCAAATATTGTATTATCCGGGCTTTTGGCAAGTATAGTAATATTTGAGCGAGCACCTTTTATTCCTGAATATTCTTTGATAGGGTAAGTTTGCCAGAGCTGATTTTTTTTGTCGGACTTAGTTTTTATGAAGCAAAATTCTTTGAGATTATATTTTTTAATAGCATTTGAATCAATCAAAACAGATATTATAGATATCTGTTTTTCGTTTGCTATTTCAATGCTTTTTGCATTATTGTTGTCTAAATTGGTTGGTTTGTATAATGATTTATGGTTTATTAAAATGCCTCCAACTAATTCATATTTAATGCTTTGCGCTGTTTCTGACTTTAATGATAAAACAGGCACTGTAATATATATTACAGTAACAATAATAGCTATTATTATCTTTGTATGTTTCATCAGTTAGTTCAATTTGCGCCTCGCAAAGCTGCCTATTTTAAAGCATTGAATATAGTTTGTTTATATCGAAAAATCAAAATAATATGCTTACAGCCTAAAAAATATAGATAAACCATTTCTTTTAGCTGATAAACAAAGATGAGATTATTTATATTACAATAACATTATTCAAATAATGGCTTTTCGTTTATTAATCCGGTATTTTTTAATGGTATCGGAGATGGCAGTATAGTAATATTGTTGCTTAGTAAGTTGCTGATTATTACCTTTTTAGTAGTTGTGGTTAGCGAATTTAGTGCTGCCGATAATAGTGGGTCACTCATACTGCCTAAAGGGTAAAGATTGGCATAATCTTCCTTTATTAGTATGTCGGGTGTTAATCCGTTAATAAAGTCGGTAAAGCCTGTTGAATTGGTATATTTAAATACAATTGGCTGAATGCCGTAGTTTTTAGTTGAAGGGTTGTTCTCGTCGTAAATTGGAATGGAGCCAAAGCATTTGCCGGCAGTATAGTCACCTATTGTTATTGAGTTTGTATATGGCTTTAGGCCAATAATTGTAAGCTCGCTTGCACTAGCTGTTAATTCACCGGTAATGAATATTAACTTATTTATACTGAAGTTGTAATCAGTATTAACAAATCTTTTTTCCTTTTCAGTATCACTAATTGATGGCGACACAATGCTGTTGTAATCTAACTTCACCAATAAGTTTTTCTGATTAACATTTGCTTGAGATACCACTGCCGATGAAAGCCATTGCGCTGAATTTAGATATCCTCCTCCATTATATCGTAAATCAATTATCAAGTCGCTAATATTTGCACTACTCAATTTATTGAGCGATTCGGAAACAAACTGCTTAAAATTGTCAATATACGAATAGCTGCCAATATGAATGTATCCGATATTTTTTCCGCCTATTGAGTATACCGAATCGAGTATGATGGGCGACTCTGTAAATATTGTTTTGTTTATTGTTATGGTTTTGCTTCTAATATCTGATATTGACTCGGTATATGTATAAGTTACCGGGTTTTCATTGTTATAAAAGGTGCTGTAATAGTTTTCATTATTCATGGTTTTTCCATTTATTTTTTCAATAATCATACCCCGTTTTACGCCTGCCAGTTCTGCGGCACTACCTTTTTGAATATATAAAACTACTGCAAATATTTGATTGGGCGTATTGCTAAATTTTATAAACCTTACAATGGCTCCCGAAGGAGTTGATGCACTTTTTTGAGCCGATTCGGCAATTAGTTCTGTGTAATCGTTGGTTATGTATGACCATTTATCAATTTCATGATACAGAAGCGATTGAAAAAATGATTCAGGAGCTGATTCGTAATTCAAAAATGCAGCATTAGGAATTTTACTATTCCAGTAATACCAGTAATCCATTTCGGCCTTTACCCATGAATTAACCTTGTAGTTTTCAGAACCTGAATTGTCAGAATTGTCTTTACATCCGGTAATTAGTATGGTTAATGTGAATATGTATACGATTACTTTATTTAACATATAGTAAAATTATTTAAGGTCATATATAAGATTGCTTTTAATATCCATCTCCGGAGTTTTTAATAATACATACTGCGGAATAGCTTGGTAAGCTTTTCTTTTTGCAATTACTCCCGATATATTCGCAACAGCAAGGTTTAAAACGGGGTCGTTTATGTCGCCTAGGGGATACAGGTCGAAAATATTTTCATTTAATGCATAATCGGGGAATAATCCATCGCCAAAGTCGGTAAAACCCAGTGCGTTTAGGTATTTAAATGTTATTGGCATCATTGCATACCAATGGCGAGGTATCGGGTTTTGGTCGAATAATACAACCGAACCAACATATTTGCCGTAAGTGGTATCGCCTATTGTGGTATTATTCATATATGGAGCAAGTCCTACTATTAGCAACTCGCTTGCCGAAGCTGTGTTATTTGCGGTAAGGAATGTAATGTTATTAATATTGGCTTTTATTTCCGGAGTTGTAAATTTGAGTATTTTATCATCGTTGGTATATTTTGCTCCCTGAATATTGTTGTAAACAAGGCTTACCAATGTGTTATTTGCTGACACTGAAGATGGTGCCAAAACAGATGCAAGCCACTGAACCGATTCTAAAGAGCCGCCTCTGTTATATCGCAAATCAATAATAAGTTCATTGATATTTTGATTTTTCAGGTTCAAAATAGACGAAGTAAGAGAAGGTTTAAAATTGTCGATAGTGGTAAAGCTGCTTATAACAAGATACCCTATTTTTTTACTGTTTGTTTCAAAAACTGTATCGAAAACGGCAGGACTAACTGTTAGTTGTTCTGATGTTAACTGTACTTGTTTAACTTCAGTAAATATTTCGTTGCTATATTTTGATATAGTTGCGGTGTACGAATCGGTAAAAAATAAAGTGTAGTTTTGGGCATTTAGTGTTTGGTTATTTATTTCGGTAATAATATCGCCGCGCTTTACTCCGGCTCGCTCAGCAGGTGAATTTTTGTATACGAACAGTACAATAACCCCCACTTTGGTTTTTGAAGAGTTTAGATATGCAAAATCGGCTTCAATTCCATTTGATTTAGGCGTACCAATCAGTTCATCGATAAGTGAACGTGCATCGTTGGTAATATACGACCAGCGATCGCCTTTAACTCTAAGTAACTCGAAATAATATTCCGGTTTTATACTTGCATTTGGCTGAATTGCCGGCATAATAGTATTCCATAAATAGTATTGATCCATATTAATTTTAATCCAACTATTTATTTCATAATCGGAAGCAATAGGGGGTATAGGCGATTCTTTTTTACAACCGCATATTGCAAATATGGCTATTGTCAGGAGTGATAATGTAATTTTTTTCATGGTTATTTTTTATGTATTCAATGTATGTTAAGCAGTATTAAATATCAACTTCCATTTTGTAACTGTCGCGTTTTACTGCCATAGCATTTTCGTAGCTATGGTTAGTGTGGTCTGTTTTTGGAATGTATAGTGAATTAACAATTCGGAATGCTGTTTCTTTGCTGCATATTTTTTGGTCTTGTCCTATTTCAACCATAAATCGATAAAGAGCTTTTGGTTCAATATTTTTAAGCATTCCATTGTCGAGAACCCCGGGCATATACCAAACCAAATAGTTTCCTTGTTTCATAACCTCGCCGCTCATAGAAGCCAAAGTACCGTGTAGAGCACGCTTGGCCGATATAAACTGGTGTATTTCGGGTACATTTATATCTTCGGCTGCGGCACCAATAAACAGTGCTGTGCCCTTTAGTTTGCTAAACACCGATTTGAACAACTGCAAAGGTGCATAATGGTTAACGTTAAAAACCTTCCCGGCCTTTCGACTTAATAGTACTCCGGCAGCATTTACAAAGAAGTTAATTTTCGCTTGTTTTGCTAATTCATCTTCAAGGCACTTTACTTCGTATGGCACATTGAAGTCGGCTCTTAGCGGCTTTACTTCAACGCCTAATGCATTTAACTCACTATAAAGTGAATCGGCAAGCTCCTTATTTCTATTGTAATGCATTAAAATATTTGCACCGCGGAGTGCCAATTCTCTGCATATTTCTTGCCCAACTGTACCTGTGGCTCCCAAAACAATAGCTGTTTTTCCTTTAAGGTCATTTTCATGCAAATGAGCAATAGGATTTCTTAGCAGGTTGTTGTTGGGTACTATGTAAGTAAATGCGCCAAAATTTCCTCCAACTCCGGCCATTGGGCTTATGGTTTTCATACCCGGAGTAAGCTTACCTTCTTCTTTTAGTTTTGCATACGAAATAGGAACCGTACCGCCCGATATATTGCCATACTCATGTTGTGCATCGAGATATAATTTATCTTTGGGCAGACCAAGCATTTTTACAGAATCGAAAAGTATAGCATTACCGGTTTGGTGAGGAATACAAAGGTCTATGTCGTTAATATTCCAACCCGATTTTGACATTGCATTGAGCGAAGCTTCGGGGATATTTTGAATGGCACGGTCTTTAATAAGAGAATCGTCCATATATAAATTCCAGTTAATATCAACTCCAACAAAATCGACCATTTTATGGTCGTGATAGTTATTTATAGCAATAACACCTTGCTTGGTTTCCGATTGCACACGACTAAGAACCATAACCGCTGCACCGTCGGCAAATGTTACAAATGGTACAAATTTGACTCTTTGAGTAAGAAACGACGACATAGTTTCAGTATGTCCCACTACAAGATGGTTTGCTTCGGGGTGTGCTTCAAAATACTCAATTGCCCGTTGAAGGTTGGTATTGAAGCCTGAACAACCTGCGGTAATAGTAAATGCAGGCTTGTAATTATTAAACCCCACAAAGTGCGACTTTATAGCTGCTGCTATACCGGGAGCTTTTTGGTTTGGCGATACTGTGCTAATAAACCACGCATCAATTTCGGCCGGTTTTACACCTGCATCTTTAAGTGCTTTTTCGGTAGCTCTAACTCCTAATTCCAATGAACTTTCGGCGTAGTAAAGTTTTTTTCTTGTGGGAGGAAATGGGGTTACGTGCTTTCTGTATCGGAATCCCATTTTTTCGCGGACAAAATAATCGAATGGACTAACATCGGGATTCTTCTCTTTGTATGCTTGATAATTATCGCTTTTTGCCATGCGTTGTTCATCGAATCCTCTTAGAAATCCTTTTCTGATAGCATCGGCAATAAAATCGTTCGATATGTCGAATTTACCCGATGAATATCCCATACCTGAAAATATGTAACTTGTAACCATTTTATCTTATCTGTTTATTTATTCTAATATATTGTATAATAAAAATGCACCTTCTGTCGGGTTCATTTTTGTGGTTTTGTTCATTATAAATCCTGAATTGTTGTATCCTCCCCATGTCCCGGTATATCCTTCATTTACTGAAAAATAATGTAATATACTTTTATTATGAAGGTTTAATATATGTTTTTGTTTTGTAGCAATATTAATACTGTTATATGTTTCGTGGCTGCTCCATATAGAGTTGTATATGCCATAATTGGTGTTGTTAATAATATTGGCAATATTATCGCTTTTGGCAAATACTACCGGCAAAACCGGGGTAAATGTAAAATGTTTCCAAAGATTTGAATTAATATTACAATCAAACACCAGTGTTGGACTCATTAAAATACCGTTTGAAGTTTCTTCTGTCTTATAATTTACAATTTCGCATTTGCCGGTTAAATCATTTATAAGACCATTTGTTGTTTCAATAAGTGGTTCTATAGTTATAGGAGTAACAAAATTTGCAGAATCGAACGGATTGATTCCTGCTTTAATATTTTGTAACTCATGCTTGAAAATATCTTTTATTTCGGAATGGTTATAGCTGCGGTCAACAATACAGCGTTCAATACAAACAGCTGCCTGACCGTTTAGCATAAATGCTGACTCAAGTGTATTTCTAATTGCCATTTGTACATTAGCCCCTTTTGCAATAATGGAGGCATTGTTGCCAGGGCCGTAAAATATGAGATTTTTATTGTGTTCTATTATTTGATGTGTGAATTTATTAATCCATTCATCGCCAAATACTATAATGTTTTGCAGTTCAGTATTGGCAAATATCCTGTTAAAAAACTCTTTGCGCCCTAAAACAAATTCAACGTTCGGTAAAATATTATTGCTTTCAAATATGTGTTGCAATTCAGCTTTGTAGTTTTTGAGTATCGACGGAAGTCCAATAAGTATGGGCTTGCCGATGTCTGACTTTGCTAAAACAGGAGCAAGTGTGAGACCAAATATGCCAAACGATGGGTCGCCGTAGCATGAATATATTGCACTGCCCGAAATATTTTTTTTCGGTATATTCATTTGAGCGTAAGCTCTCAGAGTAGATATTCCCCGCAACAGGTTGTCGTTGTTAATGCCATACGATGTGTTTACATCGTTAACATTGGCAGTAACAATGGCTTCCCTGTTTTTATCAAGAATATCGGCCAATGTGTTAAGCAATATTTTATTTTTAAAACTCATTTACTTAGCGCAATAGTTTTTTAATTAATATTTTGAGTATCCATCTTTGCGTACAACCATAACCCCGTCGTATTGGTTACGAACGCCGGCAACCTTAGTAAGGTAAAGCGACTTAACCATACGTGCAGCAATGTCTTTTAGCGGTATAAGTTGCTGCTGCCCTACTGCCATCATTGAACCTTTTATTTGTTCCATATTCAAAGCGGCTGTCATGCCACCATCAATAATTGCCGGAATGTAATATACCACTCTTAGCTTAGGGTATAGCCTACGGGCAAATGAGTTTGCATAGCCGTAAAGAGCACGCTTTGATGATACATAAGCCGATGAGCCGCTAAACATGGCATCTTGAGCAATTGAGCCGGTGAAAATTACTGTATCGCTTATCATCCAAGCAAGTTTTTCGGTTATTTTTGAAGGGTGTAAATAGTTAACCTTTTCAACCATTTGAACTTCTTCAGGACTTACTTCAGATGCTTTGCTGAGGCTGCCTGTAATAGCCGCAGTATGAACTACATAGTCAAATTTATTGTAATTGTCGTTAAGGTTTGTAATCAAGTTATCTATTTCGCTTTCGCTGTCAAAATCGGCTTTAACTATTTCATGTTTTAGTTCGGGTGCTGGCATTTTGCTTAAAAGTTCTTTGGCTTTGGCTTCATTACTATTAAAATGCATAATAACTCTACACCCTTTTTCGGCAAGCATTAAACATACTTCACGGCCAAGCCCTCCGGTTGCTCCGGTTACAAATGCTGTTTTGCCTTTGAGGTCGTTATTTTTTGGTTCAAATCTAACCGGTTCAGGAACAATATATGTAAAACCACCAAGCTCGCCACCAAGTCCGGTAACCCCTGTAAGTATTTTCATGCCCGGTTTTAGTTTGCCCTGTTTTTTTAACATATCGAGCGAAGCCGGAACCGATGCTCCCGATAAATTACCTATTTCATATTGTACTTCCTGAAATACCTTATCGTGAGTAAATCCTAATTTTTCGCCTACACTGTGAACTATGGCATTTCCGGTTTGGTGTGGTACAAAAAGGTCAACATCGTTAATACTCCACCCTTCTTTCTGCATTAGTTCGGTACAGGCATTTACAATATTAGGAACAGCACGGAATTTAACCATACGAGGATCCATAATAAGGTTTCCACTACGATCGGCACCCAGAAAGTCTATCATAGCCATATCTTCGTAATTGTTGACACTAAGTATACCTTCTTTTTTGTCGGATTGTACTCGGCTTATAATAGTAGCAGCGGCACCATCGCCAAAAGTGGTAAATGGCACAAAGTCGTTGGTTTCAAGTAGTAGGCTACTCATAACTTCGGTATGGGCTACAACAATATGTTTTATTTCCGGATTGGCTTTGAACATATTTATTGCGCGTTCTACATTTATATTAAACCCTACACAAGCCGAGGTGGTAGTTAATGTTTCAGAGCGGTTATCTTTTTTAGTAAAATAACATTTTGCTGTTTCAGCAATTCCGGGAGCCATTTCGTGGGGAGTTGCTGTTCCTATTATCCAGGCCGAAATATCTTCGGGGTGTACGTTTGAGTCGTTGAGTGCCAACTGAATAGCTTCAACCAAAAGGTCGAGACTATTTTTTGCTGTTTCAAACGACTCTTTTCGGGGAGGGAATGGTACTACATGGTATCGTTTCTTAAACCCCATTAGCCCCTCGGCCATATATTCAAATGCTGTAAGCTCAGGTTTAGCTTTCTTTGCTTCAATATATTTCTCCGAATTTTCAATTCTCGTTTTATCAAGACCGGTTAAATACCCTTTATCTAAAAAGTTATCAATGTCGGCATTTGTTACTTCGTGCGAGCCGTAAACAAAGCCGGAACCACTGAATATAAAATTTTGAAATGACATATATCTGTTTTTATTTTTCTAAATAGGTGTATGTAAATATTATTGCTGTTTGAAATTATTTTGTATTCCTGAACGGCCGTTGTTGAACAGTAGTTGTGCAAATTCATTTGCTTCTAATTCATAAATGTGAGTCAAATTATTTTCAGCTTTACTTTTTTGAATAAGCTTTACTGACTTAACGGCATCGGGATTTGTTTTATTGAAATACTCAACCTGTTTTTTTATTTCTACGGCTAATTCATTTTCATTAAATAGTTTTTGTATTAATCCGCAAACAACAGCTTTTTCCAACGGTATGTTTTCGCAGGTGGTAAGATAATATAAAGCATCGCTTGCAGGCATATATTCCCCTAGCAAGACAGTTCCTCCTGCGCCAGGTATCATTCCGTATTTTACTTCCGGAAATGCAAGCCGGGCATTATTTGCAGCTATACGATAATCGGAGTGTAGTGCAAGTTCTAAGCCTCCACCCAAACAATAACCCGATATTATAGAAACAACAGGGAACGGGAATTTGTGAATAAGTTTAAATGTATTTTGAACATAAGTACTTCGCCTTTGAGCTTCCCTTTCGGTAAGCCCCTGCATCTCTTTTAAGTCGCCACCTGCACAGAAAAAATCGGTTTGCCCTGTTATTATAAGCGCATAAGTACTTAATGGTATAGAATTAAAATAATGGTTTAATTCTTCAACCATTTCTATACAGAGAGCATTCATTTTATCGGGTCGGTTTAGTTCCAACAGAGCAACATTTTCGAATGTCGATGTTTTTATAAACTTATATTCCATATAATATTAATTGAGATACTTATACATATTAACAATAAACAGCAAGCAACCATTTATTCACGCAATTCCTTGGTTTTCTTTGCTTGGAGATGTTTGAAGAACGCCCACTCAAAATTTTCGGAGGGGGCTCTTGCCGGCGACATTTGTAAATTGCCTTCCGGATTTATTAAATAGTATGTAGGATAAGCCCTTACGTTATATTTCTTTATTACATCTTGCTGATTAGCATAGCTAAGTAGCATCCATTCGTAACCATTGTCATTGAAGTATTTTTTTGCTAATTCAAAATCGTTATCTATCGATATTGAAATAATACGAAATTCATCTTTATGTTTTTCATACAGTTTTTTCATTAATTCAAATTCCTGTTGGCAGGTAAAGCTTTGAACTGTGCAAAAATTAAGATAAACATAGTTTGCCAAAAATTCCTTATTATTTCTAAGAGTACCATTAGCATCGAATAATTCAAATGCAGGAGCAGCTTCGCCTTTTTTTGTTTTCATAACCTTTGCTCTAATATTTCTTGCGCAAATTTTATGTTCGGGCACTTTTGTAGTTAACTCAACCGAGTCGAGTGTTATAAGTAAACTGGTAACAGGAAAATCTTCGCCGTAAAAAGCGTCGTTTAATCCTTTTAAAAGAGCCCACTCCTGCATATTATTTTCGGTAAGAGCCATATTATTTGAAAATGTCTCTTTAACAAATTTCGGACTCTTTGCAAGTGCTATATCGCTGTACAGCCTGGCTCCTTCGGCTGTATTTGAATAAAAAGAGAGGTAATTAGTAAATATTTGGTTAAATAAATCCATATAAGCAGGATTATGATACGCTATAGGAGAGTCATTGAAATAATCGCGAATTATGTAGCGATAGTCTCTTTTATAACTTACATATTGAACCCATGCGTATTTGTACTTTTTATACTCATTGAAAAACATATTGTTATACTCAGCAAAGTGAATGTCGATGGTAGCCATAAGCGAATCAACCATTTTACGATTAGGCTCTTTAAATATGGTATAATAATACCGCTCCAACATTTTGTAGTATAAGTCGTCGAAAAGGTTTAGCTGAAAATTCAAATCGAGAGAGTCAATATTTTTAATACCTAAATATACTTGCGAAGGCTTGAAAAATGGATTTACAATTTCTGCCATCGTAACAGGTTCGTATGGCGGGAGAGCTATTTCGTATTTTCCGGCCGGTTCCATATATAGAACACCCTCAGATTTTCCAAGTGACAGCGAAATGAAACGGGTTTCGTTCAAGTTTATACTCATAGTAAAATTGCCATATTCGTCGACAGTGTCAATTCCTACAACTTCTTTTGTACCTGTAATATAATCTGAAATTGCCTCGGCGGTAATAATCGAATTTTTGTAGTCGGGGTGGTTTCCCCAAATTTTTGCAGGTATTGTATCGGCTTTACCAGAATTAATACTTAACGTAAATATTGCTGACAAAAGCGATGCAAATAATTTTACTTTGTTCATTTTTAAAATATTATAAACTTTTATTTTTAAGTATTTGGTCAATATTCATATTTTGTGGCAAAAACTGTTTTGCATTGCCTCCGTGTTTTAGAATATCTCTAACAATAGTAGAATTTATAGGAGTAAGCTCAGGAGTAGTAAGTAAGAAAACCGACTCTACATTAGGCAACATTATTTTATTCATTTGAGCTACGGCACGTTCGTAT
This sequence comes from Bacteroidota bacterium, assembly GCA_003250355.1. Classification (GTDB taxonomy): domain Bacteria; phylum Bacteroidota; class Bacteroidia; order Bacteroidales; family SZUA-534; genus SZUA-534. The sequence continues at coordinate 6,156 of QKGS01000058.1, read as the reverse complement.
TCAAAATCGGCAGCTGTTCGTATTCCGCGCAACATAAACAGAGCATTGCGTTTTTTACAATAGTCAACAGTAAGGCCGCTATAAGCTTCTACACTAACCTTTGGTTCATTTTCAAATACACTTTCAATTAAAGCGATACGCTCGGTTACACTAAAAAAACCCGATTTGCCTGAGTTTTCACCTATTGCAATTACTATGTGGTCGAACATAGGTAATGCTCTTACTACAACGTTCTCGTGCCCTTTCGTAAAAGGGTCGAACGAACCTGGAAATATTGCTGTTTTTTGCTCCATGATAATTGCAAATGTATAAAAAGTAAGTTTTGAAAGTACTTATTATTGCATTTTAATTGTACTGTATTTCTTTAATTATTTGTTTGTTAGTTATATAAAAAACGAGTAGGTTTGGCGTGATTTTGAAAATAATATAAAATTTGGCTTGCCCGACAGAAGAAAAAGAAACCGGCAAGCCGGTAAGTTTAGAAAACATGAATATTGTAAACAAAAAAATTGACATGGGCGATGGCCGTGTTATTGAAATTGAAACAGGCAAGCTAGCCAAGCAAGCTGATGGGTCGGTAGTAGTAAAAATGGGCAACACAATGCTTTTAGCAACAGTTGTTTCGGCTCAGGAGGCAAAAGAGGGTACCGATTTTATGCCATTATCAGTAGAGTATCGCGAGAATTATTCAGCTGCAGGACGTTTCCCGGGTGGTTTTACCCGTCGCGAAGGTCGTCCGTCTGACTCGGAGATTTTAGTAGCCCGCTTAATTGACCGTGCTTTACGTCCACTATTCCCTGATGATTACCATGCCGATACATTTGTAAATGTATACTTAATATCGGCCGACAAAGATGTTATGCCTGATTCACTTGCAGGTCTTGCCGCATCGGCTGCTCTTGCAGTTTCCGATATACCTTTCAATGGTCCTATTTCAGAGTGTCGTGTTGCAAGAGTTAACGGAGAATTAAAAGTTAACCCTTCATTTGCCGATATGGAAAAAGCCGATATAGATATTGTTGTTGGTGCAACTTATGATAATATTTTAATGGTAGAAGGTGAAATGCATGAGGTTTCTGAAGAAGAGATGCTTGATGCAATTAAACTTGCTCATGATAATATTAAAATTCACTGCAAAGTTCAAATGGAACTAACTGCTGAAGTAGGTAAAACTGAAAAGCGTGTGTATTGCCACGAAAATAATGATGAAGAACTTCGTGAAAAAGTTTGGAAAGAGACTTACGATAAAGTATATGCAGTTGCTGCTAAAGCTAATCCTAACAAACACCAGCGTCATGATGATTTTAAAGCAGTTAAAGATGAATTTTTAGCTCAATACACCGAAGAGCAACTTGCTGAACTTGATATGGCACTTGTAGGTCGTTACTATCACGATGTAGAGAAAGAGGCGGTACGTAATCTTGTACTTGAGCAGGCTATTCGTCTTGATGGTCGTAAAACCGATGAAATACGTCCAATATGGAGTGAGATAAGCTACCTGCCTATGGCTCATGGTTCAGCTATATTTACCCGTGGCGAAACACAATCGCTAACAACAGTAACATTAGGGACAAAATTAGATAACAAACTGGTAGACGAGGTATTGCGTCAGGGAACCGATAACTTTCTGCTTCACTATAATTTCCCTCCATTCTCAACCGGCGAGGCAAAACCAAGCAGAGGTACAGGGCGTCGTGAGATAGGACACGGAAATCTTGCTCACAGAGCTCTGAAAAATATGATTCCAAAGGGTGATGAGAACCCTTACTCAATACGTATTGTTTCTGACATTCTTGAATCAAACGGTTCGTCGTCAATGGCAACAGTTTGTGCAGGTACTCTTGCCCTTATGGATGCAGGTGTTAAAATTAAAAAACCTGTTACCGGTATTGCAATGGGGTTAATTACCAAAGGCGATAAGTTTGCAGTACTTAGCGACATTCTTGGCGACGAAGACCACTTAGGTGATATGGACTTTAAAGTAACCGGAACACGCGATGGTATTACTGCTACTCAAATGGACATTAAAGTTGACGGCTTGCCGTACGAAGTGCTTGCGCAGGCATTGCAGCAAGCAAAAGCAGGCCGACTTCATATAATGGATAAAATTACTGAAACCATAGCCGAGCCGCGTGCCGACTTTAAAGAACACGCCCCACGTGTTGTTAAACTATCAATACCAAAAGATACTATTGGTGCACTAATAGGACCGGGTGGAAAGATTATTCAGGAAATTCAAGCATCAACAGGTACTACTATTATTATTGAAGAGGTTGATAATGTAGGGCGTGTTGAAGTTGTTGCAACCAATAAAGATTCTATTGATGCAGCTCTTGCTCGTATTAAAGGTATAGTAGCTGTTCCTGAGGTTGGTGAGATTTACAAAGGTAAAGTTAAGTCTATTGTAGCTTTTGGTGCTTTTGTTGAAATACTACCCGGAAAAGACGGCTTGTTGCATATTTCAGAAATAGAATGGCGTCGTTTAGAAAAGGTTGATGAAGTACTAAAAGAAGGCGATGAAATAGAGGTTAAACTGATTGATGTTGATAAATCGGGCAAACTGAAACTTTCTCGCAAGGCATTACTTCCAAAGCCTGAAAAAAAATAATATCTAATAAAATAAATATAAAAAAGCCATCTTTATGATGGCTTTTTTATTCAATTGATATTTGGTGTTCATAAAAAAAGCCGCCTCGAAAGAAGCAGCTTTTTTTATAATTTTTTTGTAAAGTTCTAGTGAGCAGCAGTTTCTTCTACTTCTTCAACTTCTACTTCAACCATTTCAGCTGTATCAGCTACAGCCACAGAGTCAGCAACAATAGCTACAGAGTCAGTAGCTGCTTTATCGCAACACTCTTTCTCTTCACCTTTTGCACAACATTCTTTTTCTGATTTTCCTGAGTTTGAACAAGCTGCTAATGAAGCAACAAGAAAAGCTAATGCTAAAAATTTAATCTTCATCTCCCTTTAGTTTTAGTTAAATTAAAAATCCGTTATACAGTAAAACTGCTAGTCAAAGATATGGTAATTATTTCATTTTTGCATAAAAAATTATTTTTTAATTTAACCCAATTGCATAAATGGCCTATTGCGTTGTAAATCAGAAGAGTATAAAATATATTTGCTCTTAAATCGTTGTTGTTTTATTTTAAAAAAATACTGTAAAAATGCATTTTTAGGTATAAAAAATGCATTTTTACAGTAAAATTTTGAACAAATGCTTTTAATAATATCTCCTGCAAAAACTATAGATTTCAAGAATCCAAAAACAAGTTTACAATATTCCGAACCTGAATTTAGATCAGAATCGCTCGAATTGATTAATGACCTTAAACAGTTGTCGATACCTGAAATTACCGATTTAATGAAAGTAAGCATTTCACTTGCTGAGTTAAACTACGAACGCTATCAGAACTGGTCAGATAAACCTGACAAAGAGCTAACCCGGCGAGCCATATGTTGTTACAGAGGTGAAGTTTTCAACGGGCTAGACGTTGACGACTGGAGTGACGATGATTTTAACTTTTCGCAGGAACACATCAGAATATTATCGGGTTTATATGGAGTACTGCGCCCGTTAGATATGATACAGGCATACCGACTTGAAATGGGGACAAGGTTCAAAACCTCAAATGATAAAAATCTATATAAATTTTGGGGAGATAAAATAACTGATTCTCTTCAAAATCAACTTACCGGCAATGGCGATAATATACTTGTAAATTTGGCATCGCATGAGTATTATAAATCGGTAAATACAAAGAAATTAAATGCCAAAATTATAACGCCTGTGTTCAAAGATTTTAAAGATGGGGAATATAGAGTATTTGCAATATATGCTAAACGGGCTCGTGGCGAAATGGCCAGATTTATAGTGAAGAATAAGATTACAAACATTGAAGATATTAAAGGATTCGACAAAAGGGGATTTCTTTACAATGACCGTTTATCGTCTGATAGCGAGTGGGTTTTTACCAGAGACTAATTTATGTGCTAATTGCTTGATATACTGATATGTTATACGATTAGTATCAGCAGACTTCGATACTACTTTTTTAATTTAATTTTCCCAACTAACATAATATCAAACATATACAAAATTCCGGACACCCATTCAGGGAAATTGCTTTTAAAAATTTACAATACCACACAAACACCATTCGTGCAAATTTGTGAAATTCGCGGACAAAAAAACTTTTGCAAATTTCAGCTGTGAATCCCCATTTTTTCACTATTATTGACCCCTGTTATTAACCGCAACAACAGCAAAAAGAGGAGACCGGAGACCGGAGACCGGAGCCCGAAGACCGAAAACCGGAGACCGGAGACCGAAAACCGAATATTTGAAATAGTAAATATGAATTATGAAAAAACGTGTAACTTGTAACAGTCCACAGTCTCCAGTCCACAGTCTCCCTGCAACCTGCAACCCGCAACCTGCAACCTGCAACCTGCACCCCGCAACGTGTAACCCTGTAACCCTGCACCCCCATGTTCCACTCAACTTCAAAAGATAACGACTACGACTATAAGAACAGGAAAACCTGAATGTAAATAAAAACAGAGTTACTTTTGACAATATAGTACCCGAAAAACATCCTTCACAACGTGTTGCAGAATTAAATGAGAAAGAAGAAGCTCAATTAAAACCTATTCAAAGGCATGACGAAGACGAAGAACCGGTTGAAAAGAAAGCTGCTCAGTTGCAAGAGTTCCGACGAAAGCTTTCGGGAGAAGAGGTGCAGATGAAAACAACTCAGTTTTTTGCTGCTGAAGAAGATGAGGAGAAAATTCAGAGGAAGGAATATAAACCTGAAAAAGTTAACCCTTTAAAAGATTATTCAGGGAAAGTAATAACATTTTATAGTACATACTATTCCGACAAAATATCGGCGTTAGATTTAACAACTAATGAGGGATTGTTGGAAATGATACGTTTAGCTGAAAAAGCAAATATTACGCCACTTACAAATGAACAAGCAGAGTTTTTAAACTCAAAGCAGCAACATGAAATACCCCCGCAAAAAGCGGCTTCTATTTACTCAGTATCAGGCATGACCGGCACAATAGTAAAAGGTTACACTAATGCAGGACAGGTAGTAGAGCTATACAATACTTCAAAACATAACCAAAAGCACATAATGCCCTACGACGAACCCAAATGGTACGAATATAACGGACTTGAAGGTTCATGGGACGGAGCCAATTATAGTAATATAACGCCTAAGGATGTAACGGTTGGGTTGGGAGTTGTTGGTGTTATTGTAGGAGCAGGAACTGCAATTGCTGCGGGAACTATTACTGTCGTTGGCGTAATGTCAATATTGAACAGTTTAGATGATGCTATTGGCGGATTTGTATCGGGTGACGGTTCATTGGCATATAATTTAACAAGTGAAGAGGAAAAACAATTGGTTAGCTCAGTTAAGGCAATTGTTAGTTTCTTTACTGCTCATGATAGTTTGAAAAACATAAAATCAACAAAAGATTATAAGAAAGCATTGGTGATTTTAGATATATTGAATGATTTTATTGGTGGTTTAATTACTTCAAATTCAGTAATTGAGGATGACGAAAAATAGTTTTTATTCAGTGAATTTGATAGGTAGACTTGAGTTTGCCCGATTGATAGGTTCTCTTCTATTTCTTTTACCTATATTGATTATTTTTGATAAGTTTTATTACTTTTTACTCATATCGTTACACATTATTTTTATTACTCAATTTATCAGGAGAGTAACTTTTTATGAAGATGGAATTTATATAACATTTTTATTCAGAATTATAAAAAGGAAAACCGAAGTTGATTATAATCAATTAATTAAAGTAATATATAAATTTGGTCAGCCCCGAGGATACCCCACCATTATATTTAAAAAGCACCGTACAAAATTTATACATAAGCTGTTCGATTTTTTAACATATCGTTTTATTGTGTATGATATAAACAAAGCAATTGAAATACTCTGTTTCTTTAAACAAAAAGGGGTGAAAGTAGAACTTGAAACATACCCTTGCGAAGCTAAAAACCAAATACTAAAAGCCCTTTCCCAATGCTAACTATATTTTTATGCAGCAGTTCGCAGACATCTGTTTTACTGAATACTGCCAACTGTGGGCTGCCGACTTAATTTAAGTAAAGAACACTAACACCTA
>QKGS01000028.1 GCA_003250355.1 Bacteroidota bacterium | reverse complement strand
ATACCATCGAGATAATCGGTAAACGATTCTTTTAAATCATTATGAGTGTAACCGGTTATGGTAGCGTATTTTTCGTTAAGAGTAATGTCTTGAATGTTGTTGAGCCCGCTGAACAGGTTTAGCTTGCTGAATTTGCTAACTCCGGTCATAAATACAAAGCGGAGGTATTGGTCGCAAGCTTTTATTGATGCGTAAAATCCTCGAATGATATTGCGTGCTTCAAGGGCTGTCTCCTTATCTGTTATGTTATCAATTATTGGTTTGTCGTACTCGTCAATAAGCAGTACTACTTTTTGGTTGTATTTTTCATGAAGAGTATATATTAACTGCTCAAGCATTGCTCCGGTTGAAATATTTTCAATATCGGCATAGTTAACATTATTTTGCAGGCAATTTCTTTTAAGAGTTAATTGAATTTTATTTTCAATGAGTTCTTTGCTCGACAATTCACCTCCGGTAAAGTCAATTTTAATAACAGGGTAGCTTTCGCTCCAGTCGTACTTATCGTATATGTGCAGCCCCTCGAAATGTTGCTTATGACCAAGAAATATTTCTGAAAGGGTATCTAAAAAAAGCGACTTACCAAAACGGCGGGGACGTGAAAGGAAGTAATACTTGCCGTTTTCAGCAAGCTTCAGAGCTTCGGGAGTTTTGTCTATATATACATAATTCTCCTTAGGGTCGCGTATATCGCGGAATGTTTGGATACCTATTGGTAATCGTTTTTTCTTGTACATAAACCATTGTTTTGCACAAAAATAGTAAAAAATGAAAATGATTTAAAGCCGCTAATTCGCAAATTGAAACGAATAACGGATTAGATTAAAGCCGCTAATTCGCAAATTATAACAAATTAAGGAGACCGAAGACCGGAAAACGGAGACAGGAAATAGAACTTTCACCTTTCACCTTTTACTTTTTAGTCTCCCTTCAACCCTTCAACCTTGTAACCTTGCAACCCGCAACTTGCAACTTGCAACCCGCAACCAATCTCATTTCCACACCATCTTAATATTTTCGCCTGCTTCAAGTTGCAGTTTACTCTTTAACAACCTTTTTAGTAATCATTCCTCTTGTGGTAAATATGTTCAATGAAATAATCCCCTGAACTATGTCCGATATATCGAACTCGGCATATGTATCGTTTATGTTACCAAAATCGAACAAAAGCTTTCCGTTTATATCGTATGCTTCAACCGAACTAATTTTTATTTCTCCCGATTCTATCATTAATATTTTATTGGTTGGGTTAGGATACACCTTTATTTCCTTATTTATTTGGGCTAGTTCTATATCCAATATTTTCATTGTTATTTTGTTCTTAATTTCTGTTATTGTTAAACCATTATTGGTGCCATTTTTTATGTTTAAATAATATTGACCGGTACGTCCGCCTAATAGATAAAATGTGTCAAGTAGTTCTCCGGTATCGTATTTGCCCGAAAGGGTTAGAAACATAGTGTCGTTTTGAGCAAATTCACTTAGCATCTGGCCGCAGTTTAAGCCATTCTCTCCAATTATTGTAAAATTTTCGCCATTATTTATGTCAAATGAACCAATGGTGTCAATAAGTTTAAAACTCCCTGTTTGAGCCACTATTCCATTTTCTGAAAAACTGTAATTGTAACCGTTGAATACCGCAATACAATTGTATGTTTTGTTTGAAAGGTTTTCGTAGAAATTTGTACTTACATACATATTGAAACACGCTTGTTGCTGATTCTCCTTGCTCTTTATGCTATAATAGCGTTGTTTTATTTGTTCGTAACCAAGTTTATTGCATTCGCCATCTTTTGTTTTCAAATGATTTGCCCCGCAGCCATCGAGATAGAATGTGTCGGAGGCAAATGCGTTGTAAAAGCCATCCTGAAGGCCAAGAATAATAGAGTCGCCATTTTGAAATGTCGCTATATCTTCACCACAATTTAAGCCGTCATGCCCTGTAACCAATATCATATCGCCTGTTTTGTTGGGAAATAAACCGATGGTATCAATTATTTGAACATATGCGGCAGTACTTATAAGATTGTTGTATTCAAATGCAGTTTTATACTTAACTACTCCGAAGCAATAGCTGTTATGGCTCGAAATATTTTTATAAAAATTAGGTTCATACTCAAAGCATGAACATGCATAATTTGCAGTATATAGCAATCCGGCGGCAATTAATAGCAGTAGTTTTTTCATCGTAATTTGGTTATAAATGACTGCACAAATGTATTGAAAGATAATATACGATAAAGAACGATGTCAAATAGTTTTAAACAGTTGCGTGTTTATTACATGAACATCATTTTCAAATAATTTTTTTTATGTTGGTTTTTGCGTACGTTTGCATAACGTTTATATATCATTAATTTATATATGTTTATCAAAAACAACCAACCTTTAGCCTATTAAAAACGTTATAAATCAAGTTGTTATAAAGTTTAAGCGTATGATATAAAGAATACCGCTTACTAGTTTATGTTTAGTAGGTTTTGGTTATTAATTAGGGCAGATTCATATAAAAAGAAATGCGAATAGTCAAAAGTTAAAGTTGCAGAGTAATAATTTATTATATATTTGCACATATTGTTCATAAATTAACAATAACTATTTAATTTTTTTAATTGAAATATTTTTGAAAATTCAATTTATATCGCTATGAGAAAGTTGATACTATTAATTCTGGCAGTACCGTTATTTACTAACGTTTGGGCTCAAAGTGACAGATATTGGGTAAATGGTGCAGGTAATTGGAACGACACACAGCAGTGGTCGGAAACAAGTGGAGGAGCGCCGGGAGCAAGTATACCGGTTGAGTTCGATAACGTTATATTCGACGAAAATTCGTTTGCAAAAACCGACGAGTCGGTTAATATCGATGCCGATGCTAAGGCTGCAAATATTACAGTTTCGGGAGTTGAGTTTGCTGTAAAGGGTAAAAAGAATTTAGAAATATTTGGCTCTGTTAATGTTTTAGGAGTATCTTTCAATAAGTACAAAGGCGATATTATTTTCTCGGGCGATAAGTCAAATACAATAGCAATTGGTACTTTAAATTCTAATATATATTTTAATAGTAAAAAAGCCGATTGGACACTTCAGTCCGATCTTATAACCTCGGCCAATATTTATTTGGTTGCAGGTTCATTTAATACTAACGGATTTGGCGTTGAAGCCAATGAATTTAGTGTTTCAGGAACTCAGGAGAGAATGTTGACGCTCGGAGCTACAACGCCTGTTGTTAGCAACTGGGTAACTACCGACTTGTATAACTTTACATTTGGCGGAGGTGTACTCCCTTTCAAATACAATCCATTTGCAAAAGCAACAAAAGATGCTTCTTCATTTGAAGATCCTAAAATTGTGAAAACAAATGCGTCGTGTCCCGATAATGCCGATTCAGGAGCTAACGACGATTGGAAAGTGTACGTAATATGTGATACTGTATATAGAAATGCTAATCACCCGGGTAAGAAGTTCAATATCTACTTAACCGATGCTGCTACATTCCCTACTATATTTTATGCTACAATTACCGGTGTTGATTCCACATACAATGTTACCGATGCCGATGTTAGTTTGCCCTTGCCAATACCTGGAACATATAAAATATATGTGGAAATATCCGGCACTTCTGAGTCCGGATTTATTCCGTTTTCAATAGGCCCTTCTTCGTTTAATACAATGGGCATTTTGGTAAATAAACATATCAATTGTCCTCCCGATGTTACAGGTTTGTCATTACGAGTTAATGAGGGAACAATAGGTGGAGCAGCTCCTTATACCTTTGCATGGTCGGGTGGTTCTAATTCAAACCCTACACCTGCTACATTGAATCAGGGTATATATGAAGTTACAGTTACCGACAGTAAAGGTTGTGTGTTCAGTGGTATTACTGAACCTTTTGTGTTTTATCCTGCAGCTCACCCTCAGAATACATATACTTATGCAATTGGACGTCCTGCACCTCTTAATATTACATCGGGCGAAGTTGTACCCGATAATAGCTGTCAGGGGATGTCAAATGGTAGTTTAACCCTAGGTACATATTCGGGCGGTACAGGGCCATCGTTTACTTTTGCGGCAGTAACTACAGGTTCACCTGCTCCCGGAGCAGGTTTATATGGAGCAAGCCCTATTGGAAGTTTATCGGCCGGCGTGTACGATTTATATATAAAAGACAATAACGGGTGTACTGCTAAAGACGACGTTACACATACCATAGCAGAAACACCGGCTGTTTCAGTCAACCCTATTCCCGACGATGAAATTTGTGGAACAGGACCGTATCAGTTTTCGGGTGTTACTGCAAGCAATTATTCTTCTATTTCGTGGCAGGCTGCCGATTTCCGCGGTATATTTAACCCTACAACCGGAAATCTGAATCCCGAATTTACACCTCACCCTCTTCATATACTTGCTCAAACTATTGACCTTACTTTAACTTTGGGAGGTAATGGTAACTGTCCTTCGGTATTGGAAACAATGACACTTGATATTTTTCCTTCGCCAACAGTAAGCCCATTGCCTGCACCTCCGGGTAACGAAGTTTGTGCAGGGGTAAATCTACCAATTGATGGTAACCCAACAGTTCATGCGTCTACTTCAGTAAAATCGCATTTATGGGCAGGCGACACCGGCCCTATTGCAGGTCAGGAAACATTAGAAACTCCTACATTTAATACTGCATCAACAGGAACTTATAATTTAACCTATACTGTAACCGACAATAACGATTGTCAGGCTACCGGTAATTTGCAGGTTATTGTTAACGATGTACCTGCAACTCCGGGTGCAATAACAGGAGAAACTGAACCATGTCGTTTAGTAGCTACAACATATAGTATAACTGCCGTATCGGGAGCCGACGATTATACATGGACAGCGCCAACAGGCTGGACAGGCACAAGCACAACAAACAGTATAACATTAACTCCGACAGCAACTGCCGTGGCAGGTAATATAACTGTTACAGCTAATAATAGTTGTGGTTCAAGTGCAGCAAGTTCACTTGCCGTAACTATCGACGAAGTACCATCGGCCGCCGGAGCTATAACAGGCAATGCCGCTCCATGTCGGTTAAGTGCAACTACATATAGCATAACAGCAGTAGCCAATGCCGATGATTATACATGGACAGCCCCTGCAGGTTGGACAGGTACAAGCACAACAAACAGTATCACCTTAACTCCAACAGTCACCGCAGTAGCAGGTAATGTTACAGTTACACCAAAAAGTACTTGTGGTTCAGGTACAAGTAGTTCGCTAGCTGTAATAATAAGCGAAGTGCCATCGGCTGCGGGAGCTATAACAGGCGATGCCGACCCATGTCGTTTAAGTGCAACTACA
>QKGS01000005.1 GCA_003250355.1 Bacteroidota bacterium | reverse complement strand
CTTCGTGAAGTTATACATGAGGTAAAGGAAAAGATAGGTACTGAAAGGTTAGACCACAATTATCCGGCATATAAAGTGATATGGGAGGATAAAAATAATTACAGCTATAAAATTCAGGAATTACTTAAAAAGTATAATGCTGAACTTGCTGCTAAAGGCATGACCATTCCTCAGGAATTTGATGGCGAATGGAGATACATTGGCAAGCAAAGAATACCGTGGCGCGGTGAGTATTTCGATGATTACCCTTCGTTTGAAATACTTAACAGACTCAACAGACTTGAACTGTATATGAATCAGAGTGAGTTTGAAATGAGGACGAAAGAAAAAGTATAAATCCACGCAAAGAGCGCAGAGAAATACTACACAGAGAGCGCAAAGTTCTTTGCGCTCTCTGTGTAAAAAACTTCGCGGTCTCTGCGTGAAAAAAAATGGCAGATATGAAAATAAAGAACAACCTCGGACAATCGTTTAAAACAGGTGGAACTGCTATGGGTAGTACACTGTTTTTTGCAGGTATGATGATATGTTATTATCTGTCGCTTGCAGGTTTAGTTTTAGTAGTACTGGGTGCATTAGCTGCATTTACAAATGAGCGGTCGGTTATAGATACCGATAAACGCTTTGTAAAATATACCACATGGGTAGCAGGAATAATTCCTATTATGAAAAAAGTAAACTTTGAAAAAGGGATGAGTCTGAAAATGAAAAAGGTAAGAAAAGGTCATTCCATAAGTACACGGGGGAGTTCTAAGGCTTATTTCAATGAAGATTTCAGAATTATTTTGCTCGATAAGGGGGGTAGCAAAATAATGGATATACAAAAATTCAATAGCTCAGCTAAAGCCGGAAACAGCATTCAGGAACTGGCAAGATTGCTTGATATGAAGTATTAGCTTTAACTAACTCGGGGAGCGACTTAGAGTCGCACTCCGAGTATATTCAATTTATGGTAAAAATGCTGTAATACAGGAATAGTACACCCTTATTTAAGGTAAAAACCCCGGTTAACTATTTAAAAAACAAACAAATGAAAACAAGAAGAATAATATCTGTATGAAAATGGAGGGAAAATTAATGGCAAGCAGATTATCGACTCCACATATTTTGCAGAAGCCACATCGGAACAATCATTACCCGGAGGTTATGGCAATTTTGACGACTGCTTTACATATGAAAGCTACGGATACTGGTGGTGGGTAAGAAACGCTAACGGATATAAAGAATATACCGCACGTGGTGCAGGCGGTCAGTATATTCATGTAGTACCGGAATATGATCTGGTTATTGCTATTATGCGCAAACATTGGAATGGCGGGAAATTCATTGTTCCTGAACAAGATAAGAGCTATCTGATATGTGAATTGGTATCATGTTTAAAATAAAAAATTGAAAAAGGGTGAGTAATCCGGTTCATTCCCAAACCGGAACATTATACCATGAGGTCGTCTGAAAGGGTGACCTTACTTTTTGATATTTTCATATCTCTACGCACTCTGCAAGCAATAAATACAGCAGAGCCTACAGCCAATACAATAAAGCCGCCATGTACAGGAACAGATACTCCATTCCCGTTACCATTAGTTGCTCCCTGACCTTTTCCATTACCTACACCGCCATTTCCATTGCCAATTCCATTGCCAATTCCATTGCCGTTACCATTACCTGTTCCGGGTATTTTTTGAAACGACCGACTCGCAAATGATGCTCCATTTATTTCACTAACTGAGAATAGCGTGAATAACACTCCAAACAAATACACCCTCATGTTTAAAACTATATAACCCTAATTGCTACTATTAACGTTTTAATACCTGTAGAGTTACAAAAAAAGAGTAAATAATACTTTTATTACATAAAATGATACTATTCCATGACAAATAGATTAAAATTATAGGATAATATTTTTACAAGTAGACACTATACTTGCTTACAATATGATTGAACTAGTTTAATTATCTTTGCACTGATTTTATAGCATAGTAGGTTTATTGAATAAATGGTAAAATGCACCGTAAAATAATACATATAGATATGGATGCCTTTTACGCCCAAGTAGAGCAGCGCGACAATCCCGAACTGCGAGGCAAGCCGGTGGCAATAGGTGTTGACGGTTCCCGAGGTGTATTATCTACTGCAAGCTACGAAGCCCGAAAGTTTGGCGTTCATTCGGCTATGTCGTCGATAGTAGCTAAACGAAAATGCCCCGAGCTTATATTTGTATACCCCAATATGGAAAAGTACCGCAGCATTTCTATACAAATACGTGAAATATTTTCGCAATATACCGACATTATTGAACCACTTTCGTTCGATGAAGCTTACTTAGATGTAACTGAAAACAAAAAAGATAACTCTTCGGCTACTCTGCTTGCAAAAGATATAAAGCACGAAATATTCAAAGAAACCGGCTTAACAGCTTCGGCCGGAGTTTCTTACAATAAATTTTTAGCAAAAACAGCATCAGATATTAATAAACCAAACGGAATATTTGTAATTAAACCCGAGGAGGCAGAACCATTTCTAGAAAGGTTGAAAATTGAGAAATTTTACGGAATAGGTAAAGTTTCGGCACAGCGGTTTCATAAAATGGGTGTATTCTTTGGCTCTGACTTAAGAAAACTGTCGCTTAACCGTTTGAATAAGGAATTTGGCAAAGCCGGTGCATTTTATTACAATATAGTTCGAGGTATCGACCACCGTCCGGTAAATGCCCATCGTGAACGAAAATCGGTTGGCGGTGAAAATACTTTCAGCTCCGACCTTCGTACTGTTGAAGAATGGATTGAGAAACTTGAAGCTATATGCAACAAGGTGTACGAACGGTTGCAACGTTCGCAAAAGTTAGGTAAAACCATTACACTGAAAGTTAAATATTCCGATTTCTCGCAAATAACCCGCAGCAAAACCATTAATGAATTTTTTATAAGCAAAGAGCTTATTTGGGAGAGTACACTCGAACTAATAGAACAAACATTTGAAAAAGGGAAAGGTGTACGCTTGTTGGGTATTTCTATCTCAAATTTCCTGACCGAAGAGCAGGAATTTATACAGTTGGAAATAGAGTGGCCTGATGAATAGAGTACTTTAACTATATTTTTCAATAAACTCCCACATTATCAATTAAATAAGTCAGGCTTTATCAACACCTGTTAATAAGTAACTTTCATAATCCATTTGCTATTAATTATATTTGTGCGAATTGTAAACTACCTCAAAAGTATGTCGGAGCAACAGCAGTACACAGAAGATGCGATACAAACACTCGATTGGAAAGAACATATCAGGCGCAGACCCGGTATGTATATTGGAAAGTTAGGCGATGGCTCATCGCGCGACGATGGTATTTATATTTTGTTGAAAGAGGTACTCGACAACTCTATTGATGAGTTTGTTATGGGCAACGGAAAGCAAATAGACATTACCATCAATGAGCGAGAAGTTACCGTACGCGACTATGGACGCGGAATACCTTTAGGTAAAGTTGTTGATGTAACATCGAAAATGAATACCGGAGGAAAATACGACTCCAAAGTATTTAAAAAATCGGTAGGTTTGAACGGAGTTGGTATTAAGGCAGTTAACGCCTTGTCGACCAATTTTAAAATTCGTTCGTACCGCGACGGTCAGGTAAAAGGGGTTATTTATTCGCGAGGCGAAATAATACAGGAAAATGATTTAGAATCTACAGAACGTAAAAATGGTGTTAAAACCACATTTCACCCCGATGAAGATATATTTAAAAACTTCCAGTTCCGTGCCGAATATGTTGAAAACCTGCTCAGAAACTATACGTTCCTTAACTCAGGACTTACAATAACACTGAACGGAAAAAAATTCTTCTCCCGAAACGGCCTTCTCGACTTGCTCGAAGAAAATATGAATGCTCCGGGTTTATACCCCATTATTCATATAAAAGATGAAGATATTGAAATGGCTCTTACTCACGGGCGTCAGTATGGCGAAGAGTATTACTCTTTCGTAAACGGACAGCATACCACACAGGGAGGCACTCACCTTGCAGCATTTCGTGAAGGTTTGGTTAAAGTAATACGCGACTTTTATAAAAAGGATTTCGACCCCTCTGACATTCGTGCATCAATATGTGGTGCAATAGCCATAAAGGTGGAAGAACCGGTTTTTGAATCGCAAACCAAAACAAAGCTTGGGTCAAGAGATATTGCCCCCGATGGCGTTTCTGTGCGTAACTTTATATTCGACTTCCTTACAAAACATCTCGACGACTATTTGCATAAAAATCCCGAAACTGCCGAAATACTGCTTAAACGTATTCAGGATGCAGAGCGGGAACGCAAAGCTATGAGTGGAATAAAAAAATTGGCACGCGAAAGAGCTAAAAAAGCTAACCTGCACAATAAAAAGCTTAGAGACTGTCGTGTACACTTTAACTCAACCCATGAGCGCAGGCTTGAAACCTCAATATTTATTACCGAGGGCGATTCTGCTTCAGGGTCTATTACCAAAAGCCGCGATGTAGATACTCAGGCTGTATTTAGCCTGAAAGGGAAACCGCTCAACTGCTACGGATTAACAAAGAAAATAGTTTACGAAAACGAAGAATTTAACCTTTTGCAGGCAGCCCTCAATATTGAGGATGATATGGAAAACCTCCGTTACAATAATGTTATTATTGCTACCGATGCCGATGTTGACGGAATGCATATTCGCTTACTTTTAATTACTTTCTTTTTGCAGTTTTTCCCCGAGGTTATCAAAAACCGACACTTATATATATTGCAAACCCCCCTTTTTAGGGTACGCAACAAAAAGAAAACATTCTACTGTTACTCAGACGAGGAGAAACAAGCTGCAATAAAAGAGCTTGGGGCTAATCCGGAAATAACCCGCTTTAAGGGACTTGGCGAAATATCACCAAATGAGTTTTCTCACTTTATTGGTGAAGACATTAGGCTTGACCCTGTTAATATTATGAAAGGCGATTCAATTTCAGACCTGTTGGAGTTTTATATGGGCAAAAACACCCCCGACCGTCAGCAGTTTATAATTGATAATTTAAAAATAGAGGAAGACCTTGCACAGTAGAAATATGGCAGAGCAACAAATAGATATTGAAAAAATTGCAAATCATTGGGAAAAAACATCTGATAATGACTTTAATACAATGCTTACTTTGTTTAAAGCAAAAGACTATGCATGGGCTTTATTTTTAGGACATATTTCTATTGAAAAACTATTGAAAGCGTTATACGTAAAAAAGTATGAGAAACATGCGCCGTTTACACATAATCTATATAGGTTAGCAGAATTACTTGAGTTGGATTTAGCCAATAAATATGCCGATTGGTTTGATGAAATAACATCATTCAATTTAAATGCGAGGTATGATGATTATAAACGAGAGTTTTACTCTTTATGCACAGTTGAGTATGCAACTAAATGGATTGAGAACATAAAAATATTACGGATATGGATAAAGCAGAAGCAATAAAAATAGCAACGCAATATGCTAATGCTGTAAATCAGAACTATAAATCAAAGAAGGTTATTCTGTTTGGTTCCTTTGCTAAAGGAAACTTTAACGAAGATAGTGATATTGATATAGCATTGGTTTTTGATGATTATGAAAATCTTATTGAAATGCAATTGGGATTAATGAAAATAAGAAGGGATATTGATAGCAGAATAGAACCTCATCCATTTAGAGAACGTGATTTTGATATAACAAGCCCAATTGTTTATGAGATATTAAAGCACGGTCAGGAAATAATGTAAATATCAGTTTATTACGATTAAGAATATAAAATTTTAAACCGGTCAGATTTGGCCTGCTTTAAAACAGAAGAATATGTCAGAAGAGAAAGACAATTTAGAACAATACGAAGAGAAAGTGCCGATAGAATCGGACCATGTCGACGATGTCCCTTTGGGGCAGCTAAAACATGTGAACCACATAACAGGAATGTACCAGGAGTGGTTTCTCGACTATGCATCGTATGTAATATTAGAACGTGCAGTGCCACACCTTCACGATGGATTAAAGCCCGTTCAGCGTCGTATTCTTCATTCTATGAAACGGATGGACGACGGCCGATACAACAAGGTTGCCAATATTATAGGAAACACCATGCAGTTTCACCCACACGGCGATGCCTCTATTGGCGATGCCCTTGTGCAACTCGGGCAAAAAGAATTACTCATTGACTGCCAGGGAAACTGGGGCAACATATATACCGGCGACCGCGCTGCGGCTCCCCGTTATATTGAGGCTCGTTTGAGCAAGTTTGCTCTCGATGTGGTATTCAGCCCTAAAATCACCGAGTGGAAACTTTCATACGACGGACGTAACAAAGAACCTATTACCCTTCCGGTAAAATTCCCATTGCTTTTGGCTCAGGGTGTTGAGGGCATTGCTGTTGGTTTGGCATCGAAAATATTACCGCACAATTTTATTGAATTAATTGATGCTTGTATTGCATACCTGCAAGGCAAATCGTTTGAACTCTATCCCGATTTTAACACCGGAGGGCTTGTTGATGTATCGAGATACAACGACGGCCTGCGCGGAGGTTCGGTGCGGGTACGTGCAAGAATCGAAAAACTCGACAAAAAAACACTGGCTATCAGAGATATACCTTTCGGTAAAAATAGCTCTACCCTGATAGAAACTATTCTGAAAGCCAATGAAAAAAACAAAATAAACATTAGAAAAATAGACGACAACACCGCTGCCAATGTCGAAATACTTGTTCATTTAGGCAACGGAGTTTCGCCCGATAAAGCTATTGATGCTCTTTATGCATTTACCGATTGCGAAGTGTCAATATCGCCAAATTCCTGTGTTATTGAAAACGATAGGCCCCGTTTTATCGGAGTAAGCGAAATGCTTCGCTACTCTGCCGACTATTCTAAGGAGCTGTTACGTCAAGAACTACTTATACGCTTGGGCGAATTGCAAGAGCAATGGCATATGTCGTCGCTTGAAAAACTATTCATTGAAGAACGTATTTATAAAGATAAAGAATACGAAAACGGTAAAGATTACGAAGCGGTTATTAAACATATACATAAACGATTAGAGCCGTTTAAGAAAAATTTTATTCGCGAAATAAACGACGAAGACGTAAAAAAACTCTTTGAAATAAAAATGCGCCGTATTCTGAAATTCTCATCGGAAGAGGCTGAAAACTTTTTACGTGGAATAGAAGAAGAAATTGAAGAGGTTAAAAACCATCTTAATAATCTTGTTGACTATACCATAAACTATTTTAAACAAATAAAAAAGAAACACGGGAACGGGCAGGAACGAAAAACCGAGATCCGTAGTTTTGAAAATATTATTGCAACCAAAGTAGTAGTTGCCAACGAAAAACTGTATTGTAACTACAAAGAAGGCTTTGTGGGTATTGGCACAGCCATGAAAAAAGAAGAATACGTTTCCGACTGTTCCGACATTGACGATATTATAGCTTTTCGGAAAGATGGTAAGTATATGATAACCAAAGTGTCAGACAAAATATTTGTAGGTAAGGATATAGAGTACGTAGGGGTATTTAAAAAGAACGACAAAAGAACTATTTACAACTGTGTGTATCGCGATGGTAAGTACGGAAGTGTAATGATGAAACGCTTTGCAGTAGTAGGTGTTACCCGTGATAAGGAATACGATGTAACCAAAGGAACCGAGGGTTCACGGTTAATGTATTTTAGTGCCAACCCTAATGGCGAGGCCGAAACATTGAGAATATTTCTGAAAGATAAAGCTCGATTAAAGAAACTTTCGTTCGACCTCGATTTTAGCACCCTTGCTATAAAAGGTCGCCAAAGTATGGGTAATATTCTTACCCGTAATCAAATACACCGCATTGTATTGAAAGAACAGGGAGTATCAACCCTTGGCGGAATGAAAATATGGTGGGACGAAGTGGTATTCCGTATAGTTACCGAACAGCGCAATAATTTCCTTGGCGAATTTAAAGGCAACGACAAAATACTTGTAATTACCAAAGACGGTAAGTACCATATGACTAACTTCGATTTGAGTAATCACTACCCCGATAATGTGTTGAGAATAGAAAAATTTAAAGCAGGCAAAATATTTACCGCAGTATTTTTCGATGCCGAGCAAAATTTCTATTATCTGAAACGTTTTGAATTTGAAGAAACATCGAAAGAACAAGTATTTATAGGCGAACATCCCGACTCTAAATTAGTATTGCTTACCGGCGAACGCTGGGCTCAAATTGAGGTGGCATTTGACGGTAGATATGCCGACAGACCTAATGAAATAATTAATGTCGATGAGTTTATTGCCGTAAAAGGCTACAAGGCACGCGGTAAGCGTATTACTACATTCGATGTGAAAAAAATATTTGAGATAGAACCGCTTAAAGCCGATGAACCGGAACCCGACAATATTGATGACGATGTTGACACCGAATATGACGATGATATGGCTGACGATTCTGCGCCAAGTAATACATTTACTACAAATGTAAAACCACCTCATGGAGCCGGCGAACAGGGTTCTTTATTCTAAAAAAAAAGCGAACGATAAGCATTTAGGAATCTTGAAAGATTAAGTGCTATATCGTTAGCTTTGAGCCTATGTAAAAACTAATGGTATAGTTTTTATGTCTTTCAAGGTTTATTTTTCATGCATATTTAGTTTAGTATTTATTGATCTTTTGTTCTAATTAAAAATTCTCAAACTGTTCGTCAGTAGCTTCGGTGTACTCCATATCAATTTTTGCTACATCGGTGTTTGTTTTGGCATTCATATGCCCGTTACCATTTGAATATACTTTTGCATAACCGTTAGTATGGCCGTTCCCATTTGTTGCAAAACCATTCGGTGCAAACTTATTATTAACCGACATTGATGAACTTGATCTTCTGTTAGTTTTAAAGAAGCTTATTATCTCTTTAAGCTGTTCTGCTTGCGACGATAACTCTTCCGACCCACTTGCCATTTCTTCGCTTGCTGCTGCATTTTGCTGTGTTACATTATTAAGTTGCTGCATAGCATTGTTAACCTGACTTGCACCCGACGATTGCTCTCTGCTCGATGAAGCTATTTCTTGAACCAATTGAGCTGTTTTTTCAATATCGGGAACTACCTCTTCAAGTTTTTTGCCTGCATTTTCGGCTACCGACACCCCATTTCTTGATAGCTCGTCTATCTCATCGGCCGATATTTTACTACGCTCGGCAAGTTTGCGAACTTCGGCTGCAACTACTGCAAATCCTTTGCCATGTTCGCCTGCACGTGCAGCTTCAACCGCTGCATTTAAAGCAAGTATATTTGTTTGGAAAGCTATATCATTTATAATTTTAATCTTTTCTGCTATGTTTTTCATAGCGTCAACAGCTGTATTTGTTGCTTTACTACTCTCTTTTATCCCCTTAGCACTATTTGTAGCTATCATTTCGGTCTGCTGAGCATTATCGGTGTTATTCTGAATATTTGCAGCCATTTCTTCCATACTGCTCGAAACCTCCTCAACCGATGATGCCTGCTCGCTAGCTCCCTCACTCATTTGTTGCGATGTAGAACTCATTTGCTGACTGGCGGCTGCAATATTGTTAGCTCCGGCTATTATAGTTTCTACTATGTCGCGCAGGCGACTGCCCATACGGGTAAGAGCTTTGGCTAAGTCTCCAATCTCATCATCCTGATCAACATTAATTGTGGCGGTAAGGTCTCCATCCGATAAACGTTGAGCAAATAAAACTCCCTTATTTACAGGTCCGGTTATTGCTCGCGTTAAGAACACAGCAAACACAACACCTATAAGTAATGCAATTAGTAGTCCGCTTACCATAGCAGTATTTGATGTTTTCAACAGCGATATAGCATCGTTGGCAATATTTTGCGTTCCGGCTAAACCTGCTTCAGTTGTTGCTGCACAAGCTGCTATAAGCTCTTTACCTGCTTCGTTACGCAAGGTAGCAAGCTCTTCTCTTTTCTTCCAGTCGGCAATAAACTCTTCCATTGCTTTTTTATAAGAAGTGGCTCCATCTTCAATTTCATCAAGGTCTTTCATGTCAACTTCCTCTTTTGTATATTTTCTAATATCCTCCAATAATGTATACACTTCAGGAAACTTTTTAATAGCTTCTTCAAATATTGCAGGGTCACGTTTTGCCTGCGACTTAAAATTGCCTACCCTTATCTCATTCCCAAGGTTTATTATACTGTTTATTAGTTCAATTTTAGTAATACGGGCAAACGATGTTCCCCCGCCATTTACTTCGCGTACTACCGATTTGTATTGATTATCGCGATAAGCACTACAATTACTCATATAAATATTGGCAGCTTCGTCCATTTGAGCACGTAATTGGGCTAGTCTTTTATTTATATCTACTGTCTCTTCAACCAACGAAACGTAAGCATTGGTTGCCCCTTTTGCAACCTTTAGTTCTTCGGCAAGCTTTACAAGTCTTTCAGCTTTTTCACCAAGCTCTTCTCCATCTTTAATTGAAGCATTTATTTGGTCAATCTCACTTTTTGCATTTTTATAAAAATGCTCCTCTTCGGTAAAACCGTACCCGCGCATTTCATACATGGCTCGGTTTGCTGCACCTCGTAGGTCGGTAGCTATTTTTACTTCAGGCACATATTCATTGGCCAAATATTCCGACTCTGTCGTAATTTTCGACATATTTATTACTGCCATACCACCTAAAAACATAGATATAGCAATTAACACACCAAAGCCGACAGCCAGCTTGGCGCCTAACTTTAAATTCTTGAATTTCATAACTTTTGGGCTTTAAAAAATGTTTATTTAAATGATTCTTTAATATTCTGAAGGTCTATTACATCGTCGAAACCAAGTAGTTGATGTATATCAAGTATCATTATAAACTGCTCGCTGTGGTCTACAACGCCCGATATAATTTTGGTTCCGTATTTTGTACCTATTGAGGGGGGAGGCAATATTTGGTCATCGTCTATTTCAAGTACTTCCTGAACACCATCAACCAGCATTCCAAACCGGGTTATTGAATCGGCTATACTGCACTCTATTACAAGTATGCAAGTATTTCCGGTTATTGCAGTTTCCTGCAAACCTAATTTTATATTGGTGTCAATTACCGGAAGTACTTCACCGCGAAGGTTTATTATTCCTGTAATGTAGTCAGGTAGTTTCGGTACTTTTGTAATTTTTTGCATCTCAAGTATGTTTACAACTTTGCCAACATTTAATGCAAAATGTTCCCTGTCTAAGTTAAATGTCAGATAGGAAATAATCTTTTTTGTTTGAATTTTTGTGTCAATCATTTTTTTGGGTTTTTAGTTTAAGTTAAAATTACAAGCCCGGGTGTACAACAACAATATTTTCATCTTGAACTTAAACTTTGACAGCAAGGTATTTTTACTCTCCGGCGAGGGTCAAATTGTTTTTATGTGCCATTAAGTGCCTTTTATCTTGGTAAAGGGGTTATCGAAAAATATGTCGTGCAACCTGTTTTAATATTTTTGCTTGTTATGATTTTTTGTTTTTGCTTCATTTGTTACATTAATATGTTGCCTATGATTAAGCTATCAAATATTGAAAATTGTAATGAGTGCAAGCATAAGTGCATAAAAAATGATCTTACAACAAACAGTATGCAGTTAATAAATGAGAACAAAAGTGAACAAGAAATACTAGCAGGTGAAGTTATTATCCGACAGGGGAGCTTTATTTCTCAAATAGCCTATTTAAAAAAGGGTGTTGTTAAAAAAGTAATTGAAGGCAAAAATGACCGCAATACAATTATTAAAATTATAGAGGGTGAGTCATTTCTAGCTTTGCCTGTTTTGGGTAGTGTCGATAAATATCCATTTTCAATTGTTACACTTACTGACTGTAAAATATGTTTTATCAAAAAGGATATATTCTGCAAAGAATTCATTCATAACAAAAATATAGGTGGATTTTTAATCGATTCAATTTCAGATGACTATAACTATATGTATGGTAAAATGGTTACTATTAGTACACGTAATAACCATGGCAAACTAGCAACAGCCCTCTTGTATTTAACCGACAATATATTTAAAACCGATGTTTTGAATACCCTTTCGCGTAAAGAACTTTCCGAATTTTCATCTATATCAAAGGAGAGTACCAATAAAATACTTCAACAAATGAATCACGACGGTCTTATAGAAATACGACGCGATAAAATTAAAATTAAAAGACGCGATCTGCTCGAAAAACTCAGTACTGTTGGGTGATATATGATTTATAGCTAACTTTGCAAAAAAAGAATGTTATGCGCATATATTTACTCGGATACATGGGCTGTGGAAAAACTACAGCAGGAAAACAACTGGCAAAGATACTTGGTTACGAATTTGTTGATATGGACGATATGCTGGTTAAAACCGAAGGGCGCACCATTAACGAAATATTTGCAACCGATGGTGAAGCCGGCTTTCGCAAAATAGAGCAACAAACCTTGCAAGATACCTTTAAAATGGATAAAGTGGTAATTGCAACCGGAGGCGGTGCCCCTTGCTTTTTCGACAATATAGCTCAAATGAATAAGCACGGAATGACAATATATATACAAATGACTACCGAAGGACTCATAGAGCGACTAAAAGGAGGCATGGACCACCGACCTATTCTGAAAGATAAAACCCCCCAAGAATTGCATTCATTCATAAACGGAGCACTAAAAAATCGCGAACCGTTTTACACTCAGGCCAAGTGCATAGTTGACGGTGTTACACTAAGTGCCGAGTCGTTGAAAAATGCAATTGGCAATTACAATAAATACAAATTGTAAATAGTCCATTTAATTAAAGAAGCCCCTCATCGCTAAAGCTCACATACTTTTTGTCTGATATTATTACATGGTCATAAAGTGATATGTCGAAAAGCTTAGCAGCTTGTTTAATTTTTTCGGTTACACTTTTGTCGTGGTTACTTACAGTAAGGCTCCCCGACGGATGATTATGAACAAGAATAATAGCCGATGACAAATTTTCTAAAGCTTGCTTTATTATTATTTTTACATCGAGTATTGTACTTGATGTACCGCCCATACTGTGTTTAACTTTCGATATTATATTGTTGGCTCTCGATAAATAAACAACCCAAAATTCTTCATGTGGCAAATCGGCAAGTATTGGCGAAAAAATTTCGGCAATATGACTGCTCGATGTTATTTTAGTTTGCTCAATATCCGATTCTTTGCGCCTTCGGCCTATCTCCAAAGCAGCCATTATGGTTATGGCCTTGGCTTCACCTATGCCGTTAACTTTTTTCAAATCGTTAATGGTGGCTTTGCCAAGCAAATGCAAGTTGCTGCCGGTAGTTTGCAGTATACTTTTAGCCAAATCGACAGCCGAAAGGTTTCGTGTTCCTGTTCCAAGTAGTATGGCTATAAGCTCGGCATTACTCAACGACGATATGCCGTTTTTCAGAAGTTTTTCGCGCGGACGGTCGTCAATATCCCATTGGCTTATGGGCATAAATACTTTTTCAGACATATAATTTGGTTAATTAATTTAAACTAAATGTACAAAAAAATTAATTTATCTAATGAGTCGTCAATAAATTGCAATTTAGCAGGGTATACTTTCTATGAAATGCAGTGCTGTAATAGTGCTGCATTTTTATTAACCGCTTATTTAAATTCCTAAAGCCTCTAATATTAATTCGGCGTTAAACCCCTTATCTAAGTTTGGCAAGTGCATTTTATAAGCTTCACGCTGCAATTTAAGAGCATAATTCTCAGTAAAAAAATACTGCCCATTGCTAATTACATAATTTAAAATAAAAAACCTGTATGCTTCTTTAATAAAAAAAACTTCATTACGTGTAAGGGGGAATACACTATGGTACTCTTTTAAAAATTCTATAAACCGGGGTTCATTTAATTGCGAAAATGTATATGAAAAATCGGTTTTGTCACCAATATCGGAACACACTCTACTGAACGAATAAAAATCGAGTATGCGAGAACTCATACGAAACCAATCGTAATCCCATCTGGAAAAAAAAGAACTATTATCGCGAACCGAAAAGTTTCCTATGTTCCAATCAACAAATACAGGTATTTTCTTAAAGCTTATATAATCGTAGCGTTCCGCATTATCAAGAAACAAATTGCAATGCTCCCGAATAAGGTCATTATATTCTCCAAACCTTTTGCTTTTGTCAATGCTCCGCAATAATTTGTAAATATCCTTAACCAATGTTTTCGACGAAAAAGGGAGTACAGGGGTCATTTCATCGCATATTTTATGAAACTTCGCAAGCTCACGTCCTATTGCCCTTATCTGTTCATTTTCAAGGCGTTTAGGGAGTTTGTTTTTCACACGTACTGCACGATAAAAAATCATCCACACATCAATAAACTCATCCTCGTGCCTATATATAAACAGTTGATTCTCTTTCATTAAAGAGCTTGCCAGAAAATGGTCATACGGACGCTCCAAATTGTTGGCAAGTACATTTATTATTTGATGGTCTTCTTTAAATATTTCGTATTCTCCAAAACTCGACACTTTGGCAAATACAAAACTCCGATCTACAAATGTTATTTTAAATACCTTATTAGTTGAAACATTAACACTTAAATCCTCTATCTTCTTTATTCTTCTTAATGGATTATAGCTTTCCCAGCCCTTTTCAATTATTGGTATAAGATTTACTGTATTTGCCATATACAAATAGTATAAACAGATTTAAGTTTAAGATTATTATTTCAATGTATTTCCGCATAAAGAAGAAATATACACAATAGATAAGTTAAAAACGATTTCCCTGAATCACTACCCTCCGGCTTTAAGCTGCTTTATATACGACTCTATATGCCTTTTGCTTTTCGAAGGATATATATCGTCTACTGTTACCATAATTCCGGTCTCTTCAACGCCACCAAAATATGGATTAATACTTGTACCAAAAACCTTCATTGTAGGCGAAAGATTCATATATGCATTTATTAACGGCGGTATATTCTCACCCAACTCACGCACTTTTCTGCCTAGTTTTTTATAATCCGATTCGTAATTATTACCTTCAAAAAAAGCAGAAAGCGTTGCTGTATCCATATCCAAATTTAGCGGATCTTTCAAGCGAATAAGCTTGTCGTGGCCTCCAAAGTAAAGATGCATAAAATACAACAAGTAATTACGAGCCTCTTTATTGTAATGGGTATACATGGTTACTTTTCCAAACAAATAACGTATTTCGCTATTATCTATTACTAAAGCTCCTAATCCGTCCCAAAGATTATCGAGTGTAAATAAACCCTTTCTTCCGCCTCCCTGAGTAGCTTGCTGCGAAGGGACAACAAACGAACGCCCCAGTTCAAGCAAACTTGGCAAATATTTACTTTTAAATTCATCGGAATAATGAAAAAGCTGACTGGTAGCAAACATAGGATCTCCGTTTATATCTAACGGAGCACATTTGCTTTCCAAATAACGATAACCACCCAAAATAGCCTCCTCACGAGGATCCCAAACTATAAGCTGCTTATACGGATGGTCTGACAAATCATAATCATCGAGGTCACAATCTTTACCTGTTCCACCGCCTGCCGTTCTGAAAGTAATTTCACGCAAACGACCTACCTCGCGTGTCAAGTTTGGCGAATCGTGATATGTAAAGCAATAAATTTCATTATCACCAAAATTAGTTGTACGCAACAACTTATTGGGCGTTAATTCCTTTATAAGTAAGTCCTTATCTACTGCTTCAATTATCTTTTCCATCAAAATATATCTGTTATTTTATAGTTACTTTACAAAAATGCACAATACATTAGCAATTACCATGCCTTATTTCATTGAATATGTTTGTTGTCGAACATATTCCACCCAATCATTAATGCTCTTTGTATTATCAAAAGTTTCAAATGATATTGGCTTACCAAATTTAATAATCAACTCTTTGTCTTTTTGTTTAACCATTTCGTTAACCAAATAAAGCATCTCAACATTAAACTTTAGCCCCAGCTTAGTTCTGATATTTGATAAATTATAAAAGAAATCGGAATTTTTCCCGCTAATATAAACCGGAACCACATTGCGTTTATGCTTTACAGCCTGAGCCAAAAAATTCTTTTTCCACCGCAAATCGGTTATCTCCCCCTTTATTTTACGAGAACACATACCTGCCGGAAAATACAAAACAGGCATATCCGAATCAAGTGCTTGCTCCAACCCTAGTAAGGCTTCGCGGGTTTGCTTGCCTCCGGTATTGTTAATAGGTATAAATGCCTTTTTCAACGCAGGAACATTTAATAATAAATCGTTGACCGGAAATTTTAAATCGCCGTATATTTTATGCACAGCCTCTATAAACGCCATACCATCGAGCCCCCCAAGCGGATGATTTGAAACAAATATCATACGCCCATCACCTTTCGGCAAATTCTCAATTCCTTCTACCTTACGTACAGCGCCAAAATGATTGAGACAAATAGTTGAAAACACATGAGGCTCTTTATCGCTATGGTTAGCAATCATATAATTAATTACCCCATCCTGATGGGTAATCTTTTTTAAATAAGAAAGTAAAAACTTTGGTATAAACTTGTATAGCTTCGGACTTTTGCTTTTTACAATTTCATCAATATTAACAAGCTTAACCTTATTAGCATCTGCATTCTGCATAGTTTCTACATTTTTAAGTGGAGCAAAAATATAAAAAAAGCCCGAAACTAAAATAGTTGCGGGCTTTGCCTTTTGCTCAACTTTATATTATAAAGTACGTTTTATTTCTGTTTCTTCGTATGCCTCTACAAGGTCACCTACTTTAATATCGTTAAAATTATCGATATTTAAACCACATTCAAGACCTGCCACAACTTCTTTGGCTTCATCTTTAAATCGGCGCAGCGACCCTAAAGCACCTGTGTACACTACTATACCATCGCGAATAATACGAATTTTAGATGTACGCTTAATTTTACCTTCACGAACCATACATCCGGCAATAGTACCTACCTTAGTTATTTTAAACAGTTCCAGTATTTCAACTGTTGCTGTAATCTCTTCACGTATTTCAGGCGAAAGCATACCTTCCATTGCATCTCTAACTTCGTTAATAGCATCGTAAATTACAGAGTACAATCTAACATCAATTTCCTCTTTCTCGGCAAGTTTGCGCGCCGACATTGAAGGACGCACCTGGAAACCAATAACAATAGCATCGGAAGCAGCTGCAAGTAAAATATCCGATTCCGATATTTGACCTACTGCCTTATGCTTAACATTAACCTGAATCTCTTCGGTTGATAGTTTAATTAATGAGTCAGATAGTGCTTCTACCGAACCGTCAACATCACCTTTAACAATTACATTCAGCTCCTGGAAGTTTCCAATTGCAATACGACGACCAATTTCATCGAGTGTAATATGTTTCTGAGTTCGTAATCCCTGTTCACGTGCAAGCTGCTGACGACGGTTTGCTATTTCCTTAGCTTCGCGGTCGGTGTCCATAATATTGAACTTATCGCCGGCCTGTGAAGCTCCGTTCATACCAAGTACAAGTACCGGTTGCGAAGGCCCCGCCTCTTGCACCTGCTCGTTGCGTTCGTTATACATAGCACGAACACGTCCGGTATGGTTACCTGCAAGAAGTATATCACCTACTTTAAGTGTTCCTGCCTGAACCAATAAATTGGTAACAAATCCGCGACCTTTATCGAGCGATGCTTCTATTACTGTACCTATAGCTTTTTTATTTGGATTAGCTTTCAGTTCCAGCATCTCTGCTTCAAGAAGTACCTTTTCAAGAAGCGCATCAATATTGATACCTGCTTTTGCAGAAATATCCTGCGACTGATACTTTCCACCCCACTCTTCAACAAGGAAGTTCATATTTGCAAGAGCTTCCTTAATTTTTTCAGGGTTTGCAGTAGGCTTATCTATTTTGTTTATAGCAAATATAATAGGAACCCCTGCTGCCTGTGCGTGATTAATAGCTTCAATAGTTTGAGGCATTATACTGTCGTCGGCAGCTACTATAATGATAGCAATATCGGTTACCTGAGCACCACGCGCACGCATAGCTGTAAACGCTTCGTGACCCGGTGTATCGAGGAATGTAATTTTCTGACCACTTTCAAGGTTTACACTATATGCACCTATGTGCTGTGTAATACCTCCTGCTTCGCCTGCTATTACGTTTGCACGACGTATGTAGTCAAGTAGCGATGTTTTACCATGGTCAACGTGTCCCATTACTGTTACAATTGGAGCGCGCGGCAAAAGATCTGCTTCATTATCCTCTTCCTCTTCGCCAATTGCCTCCAACACATCGGCACTAACAAATTCTACCTTAAAGCCAAACTCATCGGCTACAAGAGCCATGGTTTCAGCATCGAGGCGTTGGTTTATTGATACAAACAAGCCAAGCGACATACAAGTACCTATTACCTGAGTAGCAGCTACCCCCATCATCATGGCAAGTTCGTTTACTGATACAAACTCAGTAACTTTAAGTATATTTTTTTCTGCCTCCAGTTTTTCAATCTCCTCTTGAGTTCTTTGACTGGCTGCATCACGTTTCTCTCTACGGTACTTCGAGCCTTTACTCTTACCTTTATTGGCTGTAAGACGCGCTAAAGTATCTTTAATTTGTTTTTGTACATCTTCATCGTCTACCTCAACTTTGGCAGGACGTTTTTGTGGCTTACCGCCTTTCTTTCCTTTATTGCCTTGTTGTTGTTGTGACGGTGAATGTGAATGTGGCGGTCTGCCACCTCTATCCTGAACGTTACTTACATCGACACGTTCTTTCGATATACGTTTTCTCTTTTTCTTAGGATCGAAATCTCCACCTCCACTGCGTTGACGCTCTTCCGGCAAATCAATTTTACCTACTACGGTAGGCCCTTTTGGTTTATCGTATGATTGTTTTACAAAATTATCATCTCGTCGTCCATGCTGAGGTTTTCCACCCTTAGCATCATTGCGCCCCTGATGGTGATGTTGTTGTTGCTGCTGCTGTTGCGGGCGTTGCTTGTCGCGTTTTTCACGTCGTTCAGCATCGCGTTCTTCTTTACTTTTTCTCGAAGGGCGTGTTTTCTGATTTAGTGCCGACAAATCGATTCTACCTACAACTTTAGGATTTTCCAACTGTTCAACTTCAGTTTTTATCTCATCGCTCTCATTAATGTTGGCTTTATAAGATTCTTTAGCAATAGGTACTTCAGGCTTAACAACCGGTTTGGGCTGTTCTTTTTCAACCACCGGCTCAGGCTTTGGTGTC
This sequence comes from Bacteroidota bacterium, assembly GCA_003250355.1. Taxonomy (GTDB): domain Bacteria; phylum Bacteroidota; class Bacteroidia; order Bacteroidales; family SZUA-534; genus SZUA-534. Next base: position 144,152 of record QKGS01000005.1, on the reverse strand, counting down.
TCTTTTTCAACCTCTTTCTTTGGTTCCGGTTTTCTATTAAGATCGATTTTTCCAACAACTTTTACCTCAAGTTTATCAACTTCAGTTTCTACATAGTCGTCAGCATCATCGTCCTTGTTTGTGTTTTTGCGTGGTTCAGAATACTCATCGGCTATGGAAATAGTTTCTTTCTTCTTCTTATTTTTAAGCTCAATTTTCTCCGATTCCTTTTTAAGCTTGATGTCTCTGCTGAACTCTCCTTCGAGCATATCATACACATCGGGCTCAACTTTGTTGTTCGGATTAGTACTAAGTTCCACGCCGTTTTTATGTAAAAAATCGACAATGGTACTAATACCAACATTGAACTCCTTGGCAACCTTACTTAATCTTTTCGCTTTATTTCCGTCAGCCATTTTCTAACTTTACTTGTTTACAAATTATATTCTGTATTCACGGCAAATATACAAACCATTGTTATAGCCTGCAACACAGTTTATTCATCAAATTCCGATTTCAGAATTTTCACAACATCTTTAATTGTCTCTACCTCTAAGTCGGTACGTTTAACCAGCTCTTCTACCGACAATTCAAGAACACTCTTAGCGGTATCGCATCCAATGTTTTTAAGTTCATCGAGTACCCAGCTCTCTATTTCGTCGGCAAATTCCTCAAGATCAACATCTTCGTCGTCTTCGCCTGCCTCACGGTAAACATCTATTTCGTAACCGATTAGCTGGCTTGCAAGTTTAATATTTGAACCACCTTTACCAATAGCAAGTGATACTTGATCGGGTTCCAAATATACATCGGCACGTTTCTCTGTTTCATGAAGTTTTATCTGCGATACTTTAGCAGGGCTTAAAGCACGCGATATATATAGCTGCGTATTAGCAGTATAGTTAATTACGTCGATATTTTCGTTACGTAATTCACGCACTATACCATGTATACGAGCTCCTTTCATACCTACACAAGCGCCAACAGGGTCAATACGTTCATCGTACGATTCTACTGCAACCTTGGCTCGCTCTCCGGGTATACGCTTAATATTTTTAATTATAATAAGGCCATCGAATATTTCGGGAACTTCAAGCTCAAATAATCGCTCAAGGAATATTGGGCTGGTACGTGAAAGGATAATAAGCGGAGTGCTGTTACGCATTTCAACTCTTACTACAACAGCCTTAACAGTATCGCCTTTGCGGAAATAATCGGATGGTATTTGTTCTGTTTTTGGTAAAATAAGCTCGTTTCCTTCATCGTCAACAACCATTATTTCTTTTTTCCAAACCTGATATACTTCGCCGTTTATTATTTCGCCTATTCTGTCTTTATATTTGCCAAACAATGAATCTTTTTCCAATTCAAGTATTCGCGAAGTGAGGTTCTGACGAAGAGCAAGGATAGCTCTACGACCGAAATCGAAGAAATTCACCTCGTCGGTTACATCTTCGCCAACTTCATAATCGGTATCTATTTTTTTAGCATCGCTGATTGTAATTTGAAGGTTTTTATCTTCAAGTTCATCGTCGTATACAACCTCGCGGTTACGCCATATTTCAAAGTCTCCCTTATCGATATTGATAATTACGTCGAAATTATCGTCGGTACCAAATAGTTTAATCAATGTTGCACGAAATACATCTTCCATTACACGCATCATTGTTGGTCTGTCAATGTTTTTCAGCTCTTTAAATTCCGAAAATGTATCAATCAGATTTAAATATTCCATCTTACTTTATTATATTTTAGTAATGCTTATACTTTTAATGTTTCTATTGCTGTTTTTATGCTTGCAAATTCAACAAACTGCTTTTTTTCAACATCTTTTGCCCTTTTTGCCCCCTCTTCTTTTTCACGAACAGTGTATTCAAGCACAAAACCATCTTGGTTTAGTTCTGTCATTACACCTTCCTGTTTTTTTCCGTCGGCAAAAAGAACTTCAACCGTGCGCCCCAACACCTTTTTATACTGGTTGAACACTTTCAATGGCTGACCAATACCGGGCGACGACACTTCTAAAGAGAAATCTTCAACATCGCGGTCGTATGCTTCTTCTATATGTCGGCTTATTGATATACATTCATCTATGCCCAGTCCGGACGGAGAATCAACAAACACATTAATCATGTTTGAAGTACTTACCTTTACCTCAACAAGGAAAACTGAAGTGCCTTCAATTTTCTCCAAAACCAACTTCTCTATTTCTTTAGAATCTATCATTTAATTTAAGCCTAAGAAAACAGGGGACTTAGTTGTCCCCTGTCATTATAAACTAATAATTTGCGGCAAAGTTAATTATATAAATGAAATAAGCAAAGCATTTTACTTATATTTATTCGAGCTAATGAGCAAGCTACCAAAACATAAATACTTCAGGTCATAAATTAAAAATATATGTAAAATGGAAATATCATTAAATCCAAAAGTGGATAAATATCTTATAGATGGCTGCATGAGGTGTAAATATGGTGGAACACCTAAATGCAAAGTAAACCGATGGAGAACAGAACTGGAAACGCTTCGGCAAATTGTATTACAAACAGGTTTAAAAGAAGAAATAAAATGGGGAATACCTGTTTACACAGACAACGGGAATAATATAGTAACTGTAAATGCACTAAAGGAATCTGCAAATATTGGTTTTTTCAAAGGCGCTCTATTAACTGACAACCATAATATTCTTCAAACACAAGGAAATTCACAATCTATACGATTAGTAAAATTTACGAATATACATGAAATTGAAAAGTCATCTAACTTGCTGAATACATACATATTAGAAGCTATTGAAATTAACAAAAACGGAAATGAAATTGAGCTTAAAAAAAATCCCGAACTTATTCCAAATGAACTATTAAATGCATTTGAAAATGATTCTTCATTTAAAACTGCTTTTTACAAATTAACTCCGGGACGACAAAGAGGCTACATAATATATTTTTCGCAACCAAAACAATCACTTACAAGGTCTAATAGAATTGAAAAATACAAACAACATATATTAAACGGAATAGGTTTGAATGATAAATATAAACGTTAAAAACATATATCTCTTAAAGCAAAAAGAGGTGTATGATACACCTCTTAAAACAAATAAATTAACCAAATATACTAATTAAAATAAGCATTAATAGAGTTCCCGTTAAGCACCTCAGACCTAAACCGACGGTAAAGCATCATGCCGGGAATTAACAACTGCTTTAGTTCTCTTAATTCACTCTTTGTAATATTTAACGACACTATCCTGTTTGCAAGTGGAACCTGAATTTTACGACGGGAGTTTTCATCAAGGTCAAAACCCCAGTAATCGTCGTTAAGTTGATGTACTGCTTCTTTAAATTTATTAAATTCATGTGTACTAAGTACGAATACCATACTAAAAAATTCAATATGATAATCAACAACCGGTTCTGAAATTTTTATAACACTACCGTTCTTAGTTTTATTTATAATTGTTTCCATTATTGCTATTTCCCTATATTTAATCTATTATGTAATATAAAACAAAAAGTTATAATATACCTAACAAACACATCACTAAAATGTTATTTTAAGCATAGCCTTTATGTCCGATTTAGTGTTACCGTCAATTACATCAAGACCTGAGCCAATTATCTGTTTTTCAGCATAACACGTATTCGAATACCTAATATAAAACGCAATAAAATTATGGATATTATATTTGAGCATAACGTATATTCTAGTTCCGGTATCGTAGTAGGGTAAAACCGAATATGAGTATAATACATCGGACTCGTAAGCATATATCCGCGAATTGTACGAATAAGTGTCGAAATACGCATAACGGAGCGACAATGATAATGGAAAAGCAAATGGATAACACTCTATATCCTGATACATAAGCAAGCCGGCTTCCTGTTCCAACTCATTGCTATACAAGCTATATTCTACCCTGTTGCGTAATTTTATTTTCTCCGACAAACTATAATTAATATGATAACGAAAACTTTGTGCAGTAATATCAGAGAGCAACGGTATTTGATTGTTGAAATCATCAATTTGAGAATTTTGCTGCTTTGTTTTAGAGCGGAAACGAAACACCATATCTACATTTGATGCCGGCACATATTCTGTTTGTGCAAAATACTCAAACCCTGCCGAGGGTGAGCTTACCGATTGTTTTAACCATGGAAAGGTAAAGTGATCATAGTAAGCTGTTAGTTTCCATTTTTTAAATATGTTAATTTCGATACCTGTATAAACCCCTTCCTCGTTGGCAGTATTATCGGTTTCGCCAAAGCCCCCGGCATATAAAGCCTGGTATTGCGGCGAATATTTTCGGTAAACAACCGAAGCCTTAAAACGGTCGTGCATATTGAGCAACGCCCCCGACAATATGGCTTCACCACCACTTTTGCTGTAAGCGGCTTCGCCAAAAAAGCTAACATTACTGAGAAACACTTTGTAGTCAGCTCCAAGGTTAAAATTTTCATTACCACTAAAACTAAATGTATTCTTTGGTTCAGCGGGCAACATTAAGTTATGGCTATATTTATTTGCCAGAGCTGATATTCCAATATTTAAAAATGAATAATTGACTCCTGCATTTGCTCCTATTACAGTTTCATCTACTGTATGTTTATTATCAATTGCACTTTTGGTAGAATGAAGGCCGTCAGTTATAAATGAGCTGAAATACGTCTGAGTTGTAACAGTGTCGAATTTTACACTTGCATCAATTTGTTTGTGCGAAGCAAAAGCTGTTATATTAAAAATTTCACCACCCAGTGTAACACCTGCTCCGCGCATAAAATCGCTCTCGTTACTGCTACTGTACTTTTTCAACAGCGATGCGCGTTTACAAATATTCATTACATATATCGACTTGCCGGTTGAAAAACCTGACCAAACTACCAGCCCCTGACCAAACTGAACTGAATAATCGCCCAATACAAAGTTTTTTACTAACCCTAAATCTTTTGCCTGAAAATGAGCAGAATAAAAATCGAAGCCACTAGCTTTTTTACCAATATATAGTTCTTCGCCGGGGTCTTTCTCCATTGTGAATCCAAAGTGCATTTGTTTTTTGTAATTCATTTGATACTGCGTATAAAGAGCCATACGGTTGCCCAAATATTTATTGCTTATTGAATCGTCAAATGATTTATACCCTTGTTGTTGCTCAATAACCGATGTTGCTTTAATGTAAATATTGTTATTGGAATTTTTTATAATATCGGGCAAAGTTTGCTTTTCAATTTTTTGAGGAGCTTCAATTTTAATAAATGGAGTAAGTTGATTTATTACAACATTATTGAATCCATCGACATATAACAATTCATAAACAGAATATATACTACCCGATTGGTGTATATACTTTAAAAGCGAATGAATTTGAAAATAGGAAAGCACCCAAAGCTGTTGAAGCTCTTTGTCTGTGGCAGTGTTAATATTTAAAGGGTTTTCGTAATAATATTCCAAGTCACTAACAACTGTTTCAATATCGACACTTGACTCAGAAGAAGACACTATTTGCTCTGCCAAATTTTCAATTACATATTTGTGCATACTTTTGTCCTGTGCATTTAAAAATAAGCATAGCAAGAACAATAGTATAGCACATATCCACTTCATTTAGGCAAACGGATGGAACATTTTACGAGATAGTATAAGTGTATAAATGTTCAGCAATAGAAACGCGGTTACAAAAAACATAGCCGACAGTACAGTTGCAAACAGGAAAATACCTGTGCCTGAATTTGTAAAAACAGATATTTTATAAATAATACCATGAGCTGAACTATTGAACATTATAAAAACTGCATTTATTATTATAAGTAATACTACTATTGACAGTAAGCCCAGCCATGCTCCTTTTAAGTCGGGCAAGCTGAGTTCCATATGCGATGATATGCATAGTGAAACATACATAAAAACCCAAAATTGCCATTGCAACATATTTGTTTTTGAAAATAAAATTGGCATTAGCATTAATGTATTTTTCCAAATACTTGTAAATGAATTTCTTAATCCTGACAATGATGTTACATCAGCAGTTTGAGTATTTATAAAGTTTAAGAGTTCGATGTTGTTGGGGAGCAAATATTTAATAATAAGGAATATTGCTGCTGAACCCGAAACAAGAGGCCCAATTCCGATAAAAAAGTTACCTATATTATGCCAGATATTACGGGGGTTATAAGAATGATTCACATATCCGAGGGTTCCTGTTTTTTTGTCGTATTCAAAAAGTTTAAGTTCGGTTATTTTATGCCCAAAGGGGATACAAAACATTGCATGACCCAACTCATGCACGGGAGTACCTATTAGTCCCGTAAAATATATATCGGACTTTTGCCCCATACTTTTTATAAATGCTACCCTGGTAAAGCGGGCAAGAAAATATAATATGATACCAAATAAGAGTAATGCCCCAAACAAAACTAACAACTGAACCGATGTTTCTTTTAAAACAGCTAATGCTACCGATATAAAATGTTCCATATTTAAAATATATATTTTATTGAAAAACTATACGACAAAGGTAACTGCGGATGTGTTTGTATAGAAACATCGGAGACGAAATTTGCAAATGTATACCCTGTACCAAATGAAAATTGCGCCGGCTCGGTAATAATTCCTGCACGAAAGTGTAGTGCCTTAACCGCTTCATATTGCAAACCCAACTTAAACCGAACCGGCTCAAATATACTTTTGTACACTTCGGTACTTAGCAATACATCGTGACTAAATGAATACGATAAACCAAACCTATACACTGCCTGTACCTTTTCCGAAATATAACCGGCCAAACTTGTATTAGTTGGGTTAAACACATGAAAACCTATTGACATATTTTCAACAGGTTCGGCAACTATTCCTGTTTCCAAAACAGGAACACCTCTACTGCCATAATATTGAGGCTGTCCATATTGTAAATAATTGAACTGAACCCCTGCTGAAATATATTTACCTAAAGTACGGGAGTACGATACCCCTGACTTATGCTCGGAGTACAATTCATATCCATAATGGTTGTAACACATCGAAAAGTTACCATACTGAGATGGAAGCAATAAAACAACTCCCTTATGTGCTGTTTCGTAAAGTGTGTAATTATTATGATAATATACTCCGGCCTGAATATTTTTCAACTTTGCCAACCCCGCTTGATTATTACTAATGCTCCACAACTCCGACAAACTTACCGACGCATTGGCCATACCCTGAAAAGGGCCATTTTGAGAATTGGCACATATCGCACTAAAGGCAATAACTAAGAGTAATACAATTTTAATTTTCACGGGTAGTGGTTAACTATTTTTTCAAAAACTGAAAGAAGTTAAAACTAATTTAATGAAAGTCAATGTGGTATTGGATAAATAATTACAAAACAAAAAACCCAACCTTTTAATAGGCTGGGTTTCTGTTGTTTAGAGTTTTACTCTGTTGACCCACAAGGATTCGAACCTTGAATGACTGAACCAAAATCAGTAGTGTTACCATTACACCATGGGTCAGTTCCATAATGTGGGTGCAAAATTAAATATATTTTTTAAATCAACAAAACTTACGTTCATTTTTTCAAATAAAAATATTTTTCAAAAAATAATTAAAAAAGTTTGCAGTGTAAAAAAAACACTCTATATTTGCACCCGCTAAAACAAAATAGCAACGTTCTAAAGAGGATTGAGAAACAAAAAATAAATATTTTACTTTTTTGTTTGTAGTTTTAAAAAAATAACTACTTTTGCAGTCCCAAACATTATGCTCCGTTCGTCTAGGGGTTAGGACGCCAGGTTTTCATCCTGGTAACAGGGGTTCGATTCCCCTACGGAGTACTTTAAAGAATTTATTTTATTATATAAAGAAATGGCAAATCATCAATCAGCGAAGAAGAGAATCAGACAGAGCGAGAACCGCAGATTGCATAATAAATACTATGCTAAAACTGCAAGAAACGCTGTAAGGGCTTTACGTAGTACAACTGAAAAAGCTGCTGCGGAAGAATTGCTTCCAAAAGTTGCTGCAATGCTTGATAAGTTAGCGAAAATAAACCAAATTCATAAGAATAAGGCTGCTAATATTAAGTCGAGTTTAGCTTTACATGTAAATAGCTTATAATTATCAAATAATAAAAACAAAGAAAGTCGTATTGTATAATACGACTTTCTTTGTTTATAACAATTGACCATACTCACAATAGCGAGTTTGTAATTTACTTTTTAAAATCTATTTATTGAGTCGCTTATCGAGCAAGCGGTTTATTTCATCTTCACTAAGGGTATCATTCTGAAGCATTATGTCTATTTTCTCAATGCTATCGAGTAATTCGTCATTCTCCGGATTATTTATTGCCTCGCCAAGCTCTTCCTTTACCTGCTGTATCATCTCATATACCATATCTTTTATTGGAGCAGCAATTTCATCTAGTAATTCAGGGGGCATATTTTGCCTTATTACGTCGAAATTCTTGCTTAGCATATTGAAGCTTTCTATAAGTGGATCGTTGGATGGCAGTATGCCATCGGCAACTGCTTTATCTTGAAGTTTATTAAACAAACGAATAAGTTCTTCAACATTATTAAGAAAATTATCGTTGTGTGATTCCATAGCAAAATATTTTTACAAATGTAGCACAATTGTTTTAATTTTACTGCTGTTATACCACATGGAATCAGGGAAACCGCATTTAAAACATATCATCACGAAAGGCCCGAAAAACACGAAAAAAATTGCAAAGCAATTTTTTTGATATAATTAATTTGAATTTTTTAGTGGTTTTTGTGCTTTTCGTGGTTGAAAAAATATTCTTTGGTTTGCCAAAGAAACTAAAAAAGTTAAATGCGGTTGCCGTGCACATGGAATCCGGAGAAAAGAAAAGCCGCAGTGAACTTAATCGCTACGGCTTTTTTGTATGCTTTTTGCAATTACTAATATGCTCTGCCTGTATTACCTTCAACATAGTTAATAAATGACTTATTTACCACTTTATTGCCTCCCGGAGTAGGGTAGTTACCTGTAAAATACCAATCGCCTTTATGGTTAGGGCAAGCTTTGTGAAGGTTTTCTACGCTTTGATATATTATTTCCACTTCGGCTTGTATAGAGTCTGACTTTAAAAGTTTTGCAACTCTGTCCGAAATTTGTTTATCGGTATAAGGGGCAAATATTTTCTTCACATAGTTAACTACCTCTTCTTTAGGGAGGTTTTCTTGTTCTTTGGCACTTTTGTAAACATCGTCAATTATGTGTTGCTTACCATCTTCTTTCAGTAGTGAAACCGCAGCCTGAAATGCAATAAAATCGCCCATTCTTGCCATATCAATACCGTAACAATCGGGATACCTTATTTGTGGAGATGATGAAACAATAATGATTTTCTTAGGCCCCAAACGGTCAAGTATTTTCAATATGCTTTGGCGTAAAGTGGTACCGCGAACTATTGAGTCGTCAATTATTACAAGGTTGTCAATACCTCTGCGAACCGAACCGTAGGTAATATCATAAACGTGTCCAACAAGGTCGTCGCGTCCTTTGTCTTCTGATATAAATGTACGAAGTTTAACATCTTTTATAGCAACTTTCTCTATTCGCGCGCGAACTCTGAGTATTTCTTCAAGGCGTTTCTCGGTTATATCTCTACCTTCTTTAATAATCAGATTTTGTTTTTCGCGAACAAGCCAGTTTTGAACCCCTTCAACCATTCCATAGAAAGCCGATTCGGCAGTGTTTGGAATGAAAGAGAAAACTGTATTTTGAATATCGCCGTCGATTGATTTTAGTATCTCAGGAATTAGCAGTTCGCCAAGTTTTTTGCGTTCACGATATATTTCCTGGTCGCTACCTCGCGAGAAGTAAATTCGCTCAAATGAGCAGGCTTTGTTTTCTCTGGGGATTCGAACAACCTCTTCGGTAAACTGTCCGTCTTTTTTAATAATAAGGGCGTGTCCCGGTTTTAGTTCTTGTACCTCGCCTTCTTTAACGTCGAAAGCTGTTTGTATAACCGAACGTTCCGAGGCGGCTACTATTATCTCGTCGTTGTACCAATACGATGCGGGACGAATACCGTTAGGGTCGCGTGTTACAAATGCATCGCCATGGCCAATAAGACCGGCTATTACGTAGCCTCCATCCCAGTTTTTGCTGGCATCTTCAAGTATCCCTTTTACGTTAAGGTTTTCTCCTATTAAGTCTGATATTTCTACATTAGGGAAGCCTTCGTTTTTATAGCGGCGAAAAAGGAACTGGTTTTCTTCGTCGAGGAAGTGTCCAATTTTTTCGAGTATTGTAACAGTATCGGAGTAGTCTTTGGGGTGTTGTCCCAGTTCGGTTAAGTGTCGGAATAGTTCGTCAACATTGGTAAGGTTAAAGTTTCCGGCCACAACAAGGTTACGCGATTTCCAGTTATTTTCGCGCATTACCGGGTGAACATTCTCAATATTGTTTCGTCCGAAAGTTCCGTATCGCAGGTGTCCCAGTAAAAGTTCGCCGGAGAAGGGGATGTTGTGTTTTGCAAATTCGGTATCGGCCATATTGCCATTTTCGGCAGCTTTGCGTATGCGTTCGTTTATTTCGGCAAATACATTTATAATTGGGGTTGAAGCGTTAGAACGTGAGCGACTCAGGTACTTGTTGCCGGGCTTTATATCGAGTTTTAGTGATACTACACCTGCACCATCCTGTCCGCGGTTACGCTGCTTTTCCATCATCAGATACAGTTTGTTTATTCCGTATCGCCACGAGCCGTATTTTTCCTGATAATACGATAAAGGTTTTCGCAACCTTATTAATACAAATCCACATTCGTGTTTTATAGGATCACTCATCTCTAATTTATTATAGGTTGGTTACTTTGCTATTGGTTAGCATAAAGTATTGTTTATGAATTTACATTTTGTCCGGAGCATATCTTATTGCTTATTGGCTGTTGAATCGACAGTAATTACCGGCGGATCAAGTTTAGGATAGTTTATCCGGGTTTTTACAATATAAGCGGTATTCGGATAATAACGTTTTATTTGATTATATATCTCAAAAGCTTCATGTCGGTTTCGGTAATCGCCTACCCGCAATTTATAGTAAGGGGCATCGTAGGGGATATAGATAATATCGGGGTCGAATTCGGGAAATTTTTCTTTAAAATCGGCGGCCTGGGCTTTTGCTTTTTCACGTGAGTTAGTGCCTGACCATTGGCCTATTTGAATTCGGTAACCGGTAACTCCATCTTTTTTGTTTATTTCTATGTGGTCGGAAATAAGCTGGTATGCAAACGGGCTTTGGGTAATTGTCATTCGTCCTTTTCCATCTTTGGTTGTAGAAAGGTCGTAAAATATGCCGTTAAGCTGTTCAGTGTTGTTCTGAGCCATTGTAAGGCTGCCTGTTAAAAACAGGCTGAGAGATAATATTCCTGAAAGAAAAATTTTGTTTGTCATCTTTTCCTAAAATCGGTTCAAAGATATTAAAAAAATATATGTACACTATAAAAAACGGGTTGCAGTTGGTTTTATTTTTATCTGATTTATTTTGGCTTAAATAAATGACATTTCATTGCTGATAGAGAGTATTGGAATAGGTGAATGGTTGACCATTTGCTGGGCATTAGCACTTGTTATCAAGTGTTTTGAGCGGTCGTTGTCGTCAATTATCATGGTTATAATATCGGAATCGCAAATAAGGGCATACTCAATTATGCTTTCGCTTTGGTGTTTGCTTTTTATTGATTTGCGGGAGCATTCAATTTTTTTGCGTTTCAGGTATTGCACTATTTGGTCGGTACTTTTGTTTAGTGCTTCTATGGTTTTAGCTCTGTTGTTGTCGCGAATATCAACAACTTCGATTTTTGAATTAAATATTTGCGCAAGCTTTGCTACATATGTAACCTTCTTTGTTGAATGTTCTGAAAGGTCAATGGGCATAACAATACATTTAACAGGCCTAATTTTAAAATCGGCTCTAAGGCTTATAACCGGGCATGGTGCATGGCTTACAACCCTGAAAGCATTGCTGCCTGCCCACCGTTCTTCAAAACCCGCTATTCCGTGTGTTCCCATTATTATCATTTCGGCATCGGTGTACAGAGCCTGATTACATATTTCGTTATGTACTTTTCCTTCGCGTATATAGTAATCTATTGTCCCTTTTATTTTTCCGGAAACGGAATTTATAATTTTTAAAAAATGAGCTTTTATCTCTTCTTTTATTATGTAGTCGTATTCTTTGAGGTTCAATGAATTATATTCCGACTGTTTGTTGCGAACATGAATTAGGCGCAGGTTGTATTTAAGGGTATTGGCAAATTGAATGGCATAGTTAAGTGCGTGTATGCTGTTGTCGGAAAAGTCGACCGGAACAAGTATGTATTTTGGCTTTGCCATATTATAACTTCACATTAACCTTATGGTTTATAACAACTGTGGCAGGTAAATAAAGCGATTCGGGGTAAAGCGTTCCCTTTAGCCTAACTTCAAAGCTCCCTTTAGTAATTATATTTAGTATTTGTGGTGCCGAAGCCAGTATTTTAGCCAGCGATGTATTTACCGCTACATGAGTTTCGGTAGTTTGTTTTTTTAACAGTATTAATCCGTTTGGAACTTCAATTTTACCAAGGTTTACATTTTCAATAAATACATCAATATCGAGTTTTGAAACATTTATATTAACAGAATTAGGGTTATACAATGCAAGGTCGCCTTCTACTTTTATATTGAAATCTTTAGTTACCGAAATATTTTTAAAATCCTTAAATTCAATGGGCTTTATAATACCGCATGAGCTAAATGAAAGTAGTGCCAGAAAGCTGAGAATGATTTTTATTGTTTTCATTATTGATTTGTTTTTGAGTATGGATTACGAAATTACACAAAAAAACTTTTGTAAAGCATTAATTTACATTAGCTTTTGTTAAATTTACAAAACCCAAATTTTAAACAAAACTGAATTATGCCCACCAACAGATTTAAACCATTAATTATAGCAATGTTTGTTTGTTCGGTTGTATATTCTCAAACCGGAGACAAACTAAATATTGCTGAGGTGTCGGAGTTATCGATCGACGAGCTTTTGAATGTACAGGTAAGTGTTTCTGCAACTTTGCCAACCAATGTATTTGAAGCACCTTCGGCAGTAACAGTTATTGACCGTACGCTAATAGACCAGTATAATTTTTTATCGGTAGCCGAAGCTGTAAGGCAGGTAAGTGGAGTAGAAATGCTCCAAACAGTTATTGATAAAAATGTACCTACGCTCCGCGGAATATTACAGAATTTTTATGCCAATAAAGTATTGATAATGATTAATAACATACCGGTGTGGAATCCTACTTATGGCAACAGCACTCTTGATCGTATTGATATTAATGAAGTGGAGCGGATAGAGGTATTGAAGGGCCCTGCTTCGGTTTTGTATGGCACTAATGCTTTTTCGGGTGTTATAAACATTATTTTGCGCAAAGCGGGCGAACAGGAATTACACGCAGCAGTAACAGGTGGAGTTCCCGATATGGGTTCAGCGTCGGTTCACTATGGTGAAAGCAAAGGCGATTTTAGTTGGAATGTATCGGGAAGCAGCTCGCTTGAAAACAGAAAGCCGTATTTGATTTCAGGAGCCAACGATGTTGATAAGTCACTGACAACAGCCACAGGTGAGTATTTATATAAAGATGACACCCTTTATTATTACAGAGAAGAGCTTAGGAAACAAACTCTGAATATTGATTTAAAGTTTCGTTCACATAATTTGTTTTTCAACACTTTTGTAAATTCATATACCAATCCGGGTGTGAATGGTTCGTACTTGAATGGTGCTAACCAAACTATAACCGATAAGGGGAGTTTAATATCGTATAAGTTTGACCATAATATTACTGATAAAATTCATTTCGTGTTCAACACACATTTCGATTATCACTATCGCAATCAGTTAATGGCGCAGGCAGTAATGCAGGCGGCACGCTTTTCGAGTTTCAGAGTGGCTTCTACGGCTAAGGTTAATTACAAAATGAACAAAATGCTCAATATTGAAGCCGGTGCCGATTTGTTTAAAGGGGTGAATGTAGCACATGAGGTTATTGCAATAATGCTCGATACGGTGTTGAATGAAAATATAAAAAACAGGAATGGTATTGTAGAGGGTGCTTTATTTGGGCAGTTTAATTTTTCGGTTTGGAAATTTAGCCTTTTAGCAGGAATACGCTATACACAGAACCGGAATTTTGGTGGAGATATATCGCCTCGTATTACAGCGGCATTTAATGTAAATGAGAAAAATAGTATAAAGGTAATTTATGGCGAATCGTATAGAACACCAAACCTTTTGGAGCTTTATTTTGACCATTGGAGTATAAACGGCAACCCCGATTTAATGCCCGAAAAGTGTAATAGTATGGAACTGGTTTATACTACTAAAGTAAATAAGTTCTATGGTCAGGTAACTGGTTATGTAAGCGAATATTCGAACCTTATACACCGTAAAGTCGATACAATAAATCCGAATGTAAATGCTGTCTATGTTAATGAAGGTAATTTTATGTCGTACGGTGTTGAGGCGGAACTGCGATACCAGAACCTTAAAATAATGAATGCATTTGCAAGCTATAATTACTGCATAGGCGACGATAAAGGTATAGGAGCAAACTTCAAATATGTTCCTATGCACACAATTGCTTTTGGATTAAACAAGCCTATTCACAGTTTTTATGTTTCAACCAATGCTTATGCCTATTCTAATACCGAAGGACATATTGATTGTATACCATATCAGTATACAATTGATGCTGCATTAGGCTATAAACACAGGTCGTTGAAGGGGGTTATGCTTAATCACTCATTTTCGGTTAAGAATATTAACAATAGTAAAATGTTAATTCCTGAATATATAAGAAAAAGACCGGGGGTTAACAATTTGGCAACAACAGGCTATGGGTGCAGATATATTTACACCTTAAAAATCAATTTCTAAATAGAATAAATGAGAATAGCAAAAGCCATATTGCTGATATTAATATTTCAAATACCGGTATTGCTATTGGGGCAAACCGATGAGTATTTGATTAAGGCAGGGCTTATTGAAAAGTTCTCGAAATTTACCGAATGGCCCGATATGAACAGTACCTCAACATTTGAGATAGCGGTAATTGGCAAGTCTCCTTTTGGTGAAGTACTTGATCAATATTACATGTCGAAGCACATTAAGGGTAAGCCCGTTCAAATTAAATATATAACTTCAATAAGCGATGCTCATAATTCGCAGGTGTTGTTTATATGCAATACAGAAGCTTACCGCTTAAATAAAATTCTCGCCGAGGTAGCTCATATGCCAATACTTACTGTGAGCGAACACATCGGCTTTGCAAAGGCCGGTGTTATTGTTAACTTTTATAACACAAAACAGCAAACTATTCATTTTGAAATGAATACGGAGTCAATTAAAAAATCAACTCTTAAAATTGATATTATGCTTATGAACTATGCAGTTCTTGTAAAGTAAAAATACACTATGAAATTTTTAAGTAATAAATCGGTAGCATATAAGTTTGTTTTTATTGTTTTGGTTATTAGCTCCATTAGCCTAACAGCGGGCGAAATTGTCGATTATTATTTGGAAAAGAACCGAACTGTTAATTCATTAATTGAAAATACCTTGCTCGATGCTCGCCTTATTAGCGATTACTGTGTAGTGCCACTTGAATTTACCGATAAAGATGCTGCATTAAAGGTGCTTGCAAATTTGCACAGCAAGCCAACTATTAAAAGTGCACAATTGTTCGATTCCGACAATAAACTGTTTGCATATTATGGCGATACAAACGATTTTATTTTCAAGAACTCCTATTTCAACAGCAATAAAGAGTACCGTATTATTTCCGATATAATATTGGCCAAAAATGAAATATGGTATAACAATACTTTTTACGGAACATTATATATTGAAAGCAAAACAAACATTACCCGAATTAGTAATGTAAGAATAAAGTACAGTATAATTATTGGAATAGGTATGTTATTGGTTGCTTTGTTGCTGGCATCATATTTTAAAAAGTATATAACCTACCCTGTAATAAAGCTAATTCAGTTTACAAGAGGAGTAAGCCGCAATGCCGACTATTCGCAAAGAATAGAGAAAGTATATAACGATGAATTGGGTCAGCTTTTCGATGAGTTCAACAATTTACTGGGAGCAATACAAGAGGCTAATAATAAGCTTGCATTGCACCAATTACAACTGGAGAGTACTGTTGAACGGCGTACTTTAGATTTGCACAAAGCTAATAAAGAACTTGAAAAAGCCAAGAATGATGCAGAACGAGCGAATCTTATTAAAAGTGAGTTTCTGTCGAATATGAGCCATGAGCTTCGTACACCACTAAATGGTATAATGGGATATGCCCAAATACTTAAAACCATGGGCAATTTGAATGAAATGCAAAGTGAGCAGGTTGATATTATTCACAGTAGTGGACAGCATTTGTTAAGCCTTATTAACGAAATACTCGATTACAGCAAAATAGAAGCAAAAAAACTGGAACTGTCTAAATGTGTTTTTTCATTTACATCACTTTTGAATAATGTGTTAAACATTATAAGAGTTCGGGCTGAGCAAAAGGATTTGTTGCTGATATTTCATAGTGATGATGATATTCCCAATTATGTAGAAGGCGATGAACTTAAGGTGCGCCAAATAATTATAAACCTGCTGAGTAATGCAGTAAAGTATACTAAAACAGGAACTATAAATTTTAGAGTAAAAAGCATTAAAAACCCGGAGCATAATATCAAAATTGAGGTAGAAGACACCGGAATTGGTATTGCCCGCGATAAAATCGAGAAAATATTTGAGCCATTTACCCAGTTCAATGAAAAGTTGAAATTTGTTGAAGGAACCGGGCTAGGGCTTGCTATTACCAGAAAATTGATAGAGCTTATGAACGGCAAACTCTTTGTTGAAAGTGAAGAAAACAAAGGGAGTGCTTTCACAGTGTTACTTAATTTGCCCGGAGCAAATAAAACAGAGGAAGCAGCCGAATTGCATAATAAAATAATAGAGTACAAAGGAAAATCAATTCAGATACTTGCCGTTGACGATATTCTTACCAATCTTTCGGTTATAACCTCGGCTCTATTGCCATTGGGATTCAATGTAATTACTGCGCAAAATGGAGAACAGGCCATAAGGGAGTACATAAAACATAAACCACAATTGATACTCATGGATTTGGTAATGCCTAAAATGAACGGTTTGGAAGCAATACGAGCAATAAGAAAAACCAACACCGGTACTCAGGTAAAAATAATTGGGGTAACAGCTTCGCTTGTTCAGCAAAAAGAGCGGCTGGAATTTGTTTCACTATGCAATACTGTATTGCATAAACCCATTGTATTGAATGAAATGTTTAATGTAATACGTGAATTATTAAATATTGAATGGATATATGATGATGTGATAAGCCATACCAATATTGAAAACTTTGAACAAAATGGTGAATTATTATTACCCGACTTGTCAATAACAAGCACCCTTTTGGAAATGGCTGAAACAGGCGACTTTTTAGAGATAAACAACATTGCCGATAATTTAGTTAAAACCGATTCACAGTATATCCCATTTTCAAACAAAGTGAAAGAATTTGCCGCAGCATACAATAGTGAACGGCTTATAAATTATTTAACATCATTAAAGTAAAAAGTATGAATAAGGCTCAGGTAAAAGGGACAGTTCTGATTGTTGACGATACCGTTACTATTATTGATATGGTAAAAACAGCACTGGTTAACGACAACTTTAAAATACTTGCAGCTACAACCGGTGCAAAGGGTATAGTGAGTGCCGAAAAAGGAAACCCCGACCTTATTCTTTTAGATATAATGATGCCCGAAACCGATGGTTACGAAACCATTATTGAGCTAAAGCAAAATGAAAAAACAGCACATATACCGGTTATGTTTATGTCGGCTCTTACCGAAACATTCGACAAGGTAAAGGCTTTTAACCTTGGTGCTGTCGATTATGTAACCAAACCACTCAACCTGGAAGAACTTTTGGCAAGGGTCAATACACAAGTTTCGTTACACCAAATGCAAGAAAAACTTCGCAATACAAATATATGGCTCGAAAACGAAGTAGCAGAAAGAACCAAAGAGTTAAAACAAAGCCATGAAAAATACCGTACAGTTGCAAACTTTGCTCACGATTGGGAATACTGGACTTTACCCGATGGTTCTATTGAGTATATGTCGCCTAGTTGTGTCAATGTTACAGGATACGCTGCGCATGAATTTATAAATAATCCATCACTCATATACGATATAATTCATAAAAATGACCTTGATATATGGAACAATCATTTAAATAATGAAACGAACCCTGTTTCCTCAAGTGAGGAAATAAGTTTTAGAATAGTTACAAAGCAAGGTGATGAAAAATGGATAAGCCATGTTTGTAACAATGTTTATACAACTAATGGAGAATACAATGGCATAAGGGTTAGTAACAGGGATATAACTGCAATAAAGGAGGCGGAAATACTGCTGCTGCAAAAAAACTATGAGCTTCAGGCTGCCGAAGAGGAGTTAAGAGCAGGTAACGAAGCTTTGAAAGAGTATGTACAAAAACTTGCAGAAAGTGAAAAAACATTAATTGAAAAAAACACAGAACTTAATACAGCACAGTTTGAGCTTAAAGCAGCTAACGATGGGTTAACCGAGATGATACGTCAGGTGCGCGACAACGAAGAGCGTTATCGCAACCTTCAGGAAAATATGCCTAGCGGTGTAGTTGTGTACAAGCCTGTCAATAACGGGCAAAATTTTGAAATAATAGGTTTCAACCGTTCTGCCGAGGTTATTAGCGGAATATCACGTGAAAGAGCCATAGGCAAAACTATTTGTAGTTTGATTCCAAATTTTGAACAAAGTGTAACTTTTAAAAACCTGAAAGAGGTATATAAAACAGGAAAAACCATAAAGGCAAATGCACAAAAAGTATACGACCCCAAAAATGAGGCATATACCAATAACCAGTTTTATAAACTCCCTACGGGCGAAATAGTAGCAATATTCGACGATGTAACCGACCGTATTTTAGCTGAACAAAAACTAATTCAGAGTGAAAAGCGTTTCAGGGCTTTGGCCGAAAACAGCCCCGGAGTTATTTATTTGTGCATGAACGACAGTAAATACAGTATGCTATATTTGAACGACAAAGTTGAAGAGCTTACCGGATACAAGAAAGAAGATTTTCTGCTTGGAAACCTTAGTTTTGTCGATTTATACGATGCCGGATATGAAGATAATATTCGCAATACAGTTGATAAAGCACTGAAAGAACGCACTCCATTTAGCCTTACTTACAGAATAAAAACTAAACAAGGAGAGCTGAAATGGATTGAGGAGTATGGTATAGGAGTATATGAAAATAATGCTCTCCAGTTTATTGAAGGGACACTTATTGATGTTAACGAACGCCGCAGTAATGAAATAATAAATGAGGCAAAATTCAGAATATCTGAATATGCAGCAAACAATAACTCAAAACAATTACTTACTAAAATACTCGATGAAGCTGAGCAGTTAACACAAAGCCAAATAGGCTTTTACCATTTTTATAATGAAGAAACCGGAAATATAGCTCTTCATGCATGGTCAACCAACACAAAACAAAATATGTGTAAAGCCGATGAAAACAGTATGCATTACCATATTGACAAAGCCGGAGTTTGGGTCGATTGCATTCGGGAACGCCAACCGGTAATTCATAACTCATATGCCGATTTGAAACATAAAAAAGGATTACCCGATGGTCATGCCACGGTGGTTCGCGAAGCAGTGGTTCCTGTGTTTCGTAATAATAAAATTGTAGCAATTCTCGGAATAGGCAATAAAGAGAGTGTATATAACAAACAAGATGTAGATATAATAGGAAAACTTGCCGATATAGCCTTTGATGTAGTATTGCGAAAAAAAGCAGAGGAAGGATTAATTGAAAATGAAAAACAATTACAGCTTGTTTTCGACAATTCGCCGGCTATAATGATGCTTATCGACCCCGAATTGCGAATACTTAAAGCCAATAAGGCTGCACTCGAATTAGTAGGCAAAAATTATGAACAAATACACTACTACAAAAGCGGCGATGCATTTAACTGTATTTATACCAACCCTGCTGAAAATGGTTGTGGAGGCAGTGGTAATTGCCGTTTTTGTGGCATAAGGTCAACAATTGAACATACCATTACAACAGGAGAGGCTGTTAATAAAAACGAAGCAGAATTTTCATTTAAAAAAAATGGGAGAGTCAATAAAATTGATGTTTATGTGTCGTCGACCATAGCAACACAAAACCCCGATACATACCTTGTGATAATTGACGATATAACACAACAGAAAAAAGCACAACGCGAAATAATTAATGAACGAAACCGGAGTAAAAATATTCTAATAGGAACCAATGCCGGAACGTGGGAGTGGAATGTTCAAACAAGTAATATAGTTTTGAATGACCGCTGGGCCGATATAATAGGTTATAAGCTTGAGGAATTAACTCCAAATATTGAAACATGGATTAAGTCGGTTCACCCCGATGATATTGAAAAAGCAAATACATTGCTAAAAAAACATTTTACCGGAGAAATAGACTATTACGATTGCGAATTTCGCCAAATTCATAAAAACGGACATTCTGTATGGGTGTACGCCCGCGGTAAAGTTATTGAATGGACTAACGATAATAAACCACTTATAATGAGTGGAACACATATTGATATAACAGCACAAAAACAAGTTCAGCAGCGTATACTCCAGGCGGTTATTAGTACCGAAGAGGCTGAGCGCAAGCGTGTGGCACAGGAACTTCACGATGGGTTAGGCCCTGTTCTTTCTACTGTAAAACTGTTTACCGAGTCATACATCAAAACCGATAATAAGGCATTTAAGGCAACTATCGAAAACCAATTGCTCGACAGTATCGATGAAGCATTGTTGCAGGTATCTACCATATCGAACAACCTTAGCCCTCACGTACTCAACGACTTTGGACTAAAGGCTGCTCTGGAACGTTTTATTGAGCGTATTAAAAAATTGTCGAAAACAGAGTACTTGTTCAAGTATAGTGTTGAAATGACTTTGACGCAAGAGATTGAAACTACTGTATATCGTGTAGCTACTGAGTTAATTAATAACTCATTGAAATATGCCCGAGCAACAGTTATTTCGGTTAATGTATTTGAAAATCAAAAGCTTATTTGCCTCGAATATTCCGACAACGGCGTAGGATTTGATTTTAAAAAGGTGAAAGATTCAAAAAAAGGGATGGGATTGTTCAATATTGTTAACAGGGTACAGTCGTTAAACGGCGAATTGCATTTTAATGAAAATATCGAGAACGGGGTACTATATAGTATTAAAATACCCAATGAATAGTTATTTTAAATACATTTAAGATTAAAGTATCATTTATGAATGAAAAAACAAATATAGCCCTTGTCGATGACCACGAAATGTTTCGTTCAGGTATAAAACTTATACTTTCACAAAACAGCAACTGGGAAATAGTAATTGAAGCAATTAACGGCAACGATTTTTTGTGTCAGCTCGAAAGCTTTATGCCCGATATAGTACTGCTTGATATATCAATGCCCGAACTTAATGGTTACGAAACCGCCAAGCTTGCTTTAGAAAAATACCCCAACCTTAAAATTATAGTGCTGTCAATGCTTAGCGACGAAGAGTATTATTTTAAAATGATTGAGGCTGGCGCAAAAGGTTTTGTGCTTAAAAACTCGGGAGTAGATGAGCTTACGTGTGCTATAACTGAAGTTGCTAAGGGGAATAATTATTTTGCCCAGGATTTATTGAAAAAAGTAATCTTCCGAGTTAATAATCAAAATGTAGAGGCTCAACTTGCATTGAACGACAGGGAAAAAAATGTGCTTACATATATATGCAACGGATACACAAACAAAGAGATATCGGATAAAATGTGTTTGAGTGTAAAAACAATTGAAAAATATCGTCACTCTTTAATAGCGAAAACCGAAACACGAAATACTGCACATTTGGTTATGCATGCAATTTTAAATAAGCTTATTGATATTAGTAGTGGCTCTAGTTAAAACAGCTCCCTTATTATTTCCAGCGATTTTATATTTCTGAATCCTGGAATGTTAATATCGTATATTTTAAGTATTGTCGCAAATATTGTATTTATTGTTTCGGGCGAAAAAACATTTTGCGAAAGCATATAATAAGGCTGCTGAGCAAAGCTAATCATATAATTGTGGGTGGGTTCAGTAAAGTAATAGGGGTGCGATGGTTTTGTTGTGTCGAAATGCCCTGTTCGGTAATCGTAGTATTGACCTTCAAATGTGGCGAATGAATGGGCAAAGCCTAGCAAGCGCGATATTTTTATCAGAAAAGCTATATGAAACATATTCGTTTCAGAGTTAATCTCATTCAGAGTTAAAACCGAAGCTTCGGTAAAATCGAATATTTCGGGTTCGGTATGTTCTTCGGAAATTACTTTCGATAGTACTTCGGCTATAAATATAGCTTGTGTGCTTTTGTACATATCAGTACCGATACTGTTTAATATATGGTATGGTTTTATCTCTTTTAGTACCTGTATTTGCCTGTTACTTTTATTTTCTATTACCACATCAACCAGTGAAAGCGGTTGTATGTAAGCTGTTTTTTTATGTTTTTTCGTCCATATCCCATATGCCATAACAGGAATGCGCCCCAGATTTTTTGTAAACAAATGGAGTATTACCGAAGCATCGTTATATTTTTTGTGATATAGAACAATTGCTTTGGTAGAAACTAGCATTTTTTATTTTACAATTAAAATTTTTGTAGCTTCGTATTCGCTACCATCGTTATTGGCACACATAACCACATAAAGGCCCGACATAATATCGTTTCCGGCCATATCTTTACCATTCCATACAAAGTCGCCTCCGTTGCTAATGCCTTCGTATACAAGGTTTCCCGAAATGTCGGTTATTTTTACCGATGTATCAAACATTAAGCCGCGAACAGTAATTAAACCTGAATATCCGGGCTGTACAGGGTTAGGGAATGCATATACATTGGTAAATGTTTTGTTAGCCTCCGAAGCCGAAGTCATATACGATTGTAACCCGGCATCGGTTCCTATAAATAACTCACCGTTGCGGGGGTTCATTGCCATAGAGTATATATTGTTTGAAAACAATAGCGAGTTGCTTTTGTTAAGGTTAAGTATTTGCTCTGTACCATCGGGCGAGAGCAAGAACAAGCCGCCACCTGCGGTACCTATCCATTTGCGGTTGGCACCGTCAACTACTATTGACTTTACTACCTCACCTTCGAGTAGTTTGTGCAAATATCCGTCAACTTCCTGCACCGGAACTCTGGATCTTGGCTTTTTGTTTTCATTTTTATTTTGCAATATCTCAGACGGATTATCGTAAACACCAATACCGTTATTACTACCTATCCATATAGCACCTTCTTTATCTTCGGCTATACATTTTACTTCAGTGCTTATAATGTTGCCTTCTTCGTCGTAGAATGCAAACTCTAACCAATTGTCGTCGCTTTTTGTAGCGGGGTTGCTACCGGCATTAATTACCCCTATAAGACCACCGTAAATTGGAATTGCCCATATATCGTTATTGGCACTAACTAAAATAGGACCGGTAAGTGTTTTTGACAGTATATTATCGTATCGGTAGTTGTACCATTTGCCATCGGGTGTTTTTACAAAAAATGGTGCTTCGAGGTTACGCTGAACCACCCATAGGTTGCCGTTTTTATCAAAATCCATTCCGCTTACTCCGCAATATGTAGTTTTATTGGTTGTAAAAACATTATTGGTAGTTTCCTCGTATATCCGTTTTATTACTTTGTCGTTCTTTACTTCGATAATTCCTGTTCCCCATGTGCCTATGTAGTAATTGCCTTCGTATCCGGTTGCCCCGACAATAGAAGCGTCAGACCCGTATTTTAGGGTGTCGTATTCGGTTGAGGTGTAGTTTTTCCATAACTGCATATCGTCGTTGAGTGAATAAAATTCTATGCCCGCCCATGAGTTTACTCCCGTACCTTCGTTGTATCCACCAAATACGGCAACTATTTGGGTTCCGTTGTTGGCAATTCGAAATGTGCGGTTGCTAATAGGGCCGTTAGGGTAATGTGCTGTGTATTTTGCATTATCATAAAAAACCAATCCATCGGTTGAGCTTGCTGTATATATATTGCCGTTAGCATCGGTTGTAGTATATGTGGCATTTTTTATATCAATGGTTTCTATTAGCGAACCCGATGAGTTAAGTATAGACACTAAATTGTTTGTATTTAGGTAAAGTTTATCGGCTGATGATGACAGCGAATTAACATTCCATGCATCGAAAAGCTTTTGCCATTTATAGTCATTGGTTAGTTTGTATAAATTTGCTGAGTTGTTTATTACAAATAATTCACCATTGAGTATAGTTCCTGAATAGAATTTCCCATTATAATTCTGTAATGTAGTGTCGAGAATCCAACTTCCGTAGTAGTTATGAAAAGCACTATTAGCGTTGCTTATAAGTATACCATTATCGGTTAAAGCATATATAGAATCGCCAACTATTCCTATAAAGTTTACACCCAAATAAGAGCCTTTGTCGCCTATGAGCCATGTATCAGAAACTTCTCGTTTGGCAATATTAATAACAACTACGCCAAAACCGCACGAAAGGTAAGCATAGTCAGTGTAAATATTTATATTGCGAATCCCTTTGTCGGTAAGAAGGTTTTTGTTTTTTAAATCCGGAAGGTTGTATATTATATCATTGTTAATTAGGTCAATGTTTCCATTATCGTAACCAATAATAAGGGTTTTACTTTTTTCGTCGAATGCAATGCTTCCTACACCAAGATCCGACAATCCATTTATTCGGCTTAGTTTGTTGAGGCTGTTGTCGGTTTTATTCAAATAAAACAGTGCCGATTCTGTTGCACAATATATTTTATTTCCGGCAACTACAACTTTGTGTGCATTGTGATATGGTAAATGGTCGCGCCAGGTATTGGTTGGTATCTGTGCATATGTTGTTATAACGGGTATAACTATAAAAAACAAAGTTCTTAAATATGTTATCATAATGTAAATGCTTGAAAAACTGACTTTAATATATAACTATTTAAAGTTAAAAATATTTTAGGCGTGATGGTTTTTAAGAAACGAAATTAGTTTTTGTACGGCTCTTCCTCTATGCGATATTTGGTTTTTCTGTTCCGAATTCATTTCAGCAAAAGAGATATTGAAGCCCTCGGGTTTAAATATTGGGTCGTATCCAAATCCTTTGTTACCTGAAGCCGACTCCAAAATTTCACCCTCAACAGTTCCTTCAAATGAATACTCTTTATGGTTTAAAATAAGCGATATAACAGTTCTGAAACGGGCCTTTCTGTTTGTAATACCATTTAGCTGTTCAAGAACCTTTTTCATATTGTCGGCTGCATTTTTTTGTTCGCCGGCATATCGGGCCGAATACACTCCCGGTTCACCATTTAGAGCATCTATTTCTAAGCCGGTATCGTCGGCAAATACATTTATTCCTGTACGGTCATAAATATATTTTGCCTTTTGAAGAGCATTCCCTTCCAATGTATCGGCATCTTCGGGTATATCTTCGGTTATACCTATTTCGTTTAGTCCCACCACTTGGTATATCCCTTTCAGTATATCGCAAACTTCCTGAAGTTTGTGTTCATTATTAGTGGCAAATACCAGTTTGTCCATATCGGGTAATAATTACTGTTTTTTTACGTATTGTGTTAGTATTACTATTTGTTGCCCGTTAACACGCCCCTCAATATGTTCGTGGTTATCGTGAACCAGCGAAATATTTCTAACCGCTGTGCCCCGTTTGGCAGTAAAATTGGCTCCTTTTACATTCAGGTCTTTAATTAGAACTACGGTATCGCCGGCTTTAAGTTCAGCACCGTTGCTGTCTTTATGTTTTGGTGTGTCGTCGTTGGCTCCTTCGCCGGTTGACGCCGCAATGGAAAGAGTTTCTTCGTCAAGATACATCATGTCGAGAAGGTCTTGAGGCCAGCCTTCGTGTTTTAACCTGTTTAGCATTCGCCATGCTACTATTTGTACTCCGGCTACTTCACTCCACATACTGTCGTTGAGGCAACGCCAGTGGTTGGCTTCCGGCTCTACAGTTCCGTTTATTTGTTCATAACAGGTTTCGCAGATTGCTATTACGTTGTTTATATTGTCCGAATTATCGGGTGGAATTATGTATGTAGTTACATTGTTATCGGAACCACATAGTTCACACTTTCCTGCACATCGGGTTTCAAGCTCTTTTGATAGTTTTTGCATTTATTTAATTGTTTAATTTAAACAGCCTGCCAAAGTACATATTTTTGAGCAAGAGAAAAAAACAGTTGTTACAACATTAATAAATATTTACCGTTTTAACCTTATTGCAAAAAAGCTACCTTTGCACGAAATTTTTTTAATTATATAAAAATGAGCTTTAAAAAATTATATGTACTAACAGCACTCACTTTGCTTGTATGCTATGGCTTTTCTCAATATACAATTACCGAAAACGATGTTACCATAACCGATAATGAAATAAGTACTTATCATTATAGCGGTGTGGGAACTGCTCCTAGTAAAATAATAATACCTGCTGTAATTAATGGCATAACCATAAAGAGCATAGGTTATCGGGCATTTTATAATAAGAATATCGATTCTGTTGCCATAGGCAATGGTATTGAAACTATTGGCGATTATGCTTTCGGAAACAATAATTTGGTTGTATTTAATATCCCGGCATCTGTTGCCGGTATTGGGGCAGGAGCATTTAGTTACAACTTATTTACACAAGTGAGTATACCTGCTACTGTTATAAATGTAGAATCGTATGCTTTTTGGAGCAACAACATAACCGATATTACAATACCCGGAAGTGTATTATTAGGTACAAGTGTATTTAATAACAATAAAATAGCCACAGTTAATGGCGAAGCTACAAATGGGATTATTTATGCAGTGAATACCGATGGAACGCTTAACAAAACGGTAGTAACCGGATATGGAGGCAGTTCATTGGTGGTTGATTTTATTCCCGAGGGGGTAAAAGTATTTGCCGAGGGTGCTTTTGCATCGTGTGGCATAACACGGCTTTTGTTACCGGTAAGTACTGAATATATTGGAATGCAGGCATTTTTCGACAATATGATAGAGGAATTGGTAATACCTAAAAACACCGATTCTATTAGTGCTATGGCATTTGGCAACAATCTTATTGGCAAGGTTGTATTTCCTGATAGTCTTGTATCTATAGGTGTGTCGGCATTCAACAACAATAAAATTGATACGGTAATATTACCATTGGGTATGAAACTTATTGAAGAATCGGCATTTAAAAATAACAACATAAGTTACCTGAAACTACCCGATTCTGCTTTGGTAAAACCTTTGGCATTTGCTAATAACTCGCTTACATCGCTTACAATTCCGGGAGGTATAAATACTGTTTACGATTATACTTTTACTAACAATAAGCTTGCTGAACTCACTTTAAATGAGGGGGTTGAGAAGGTGAATGGAATGGCTTTTTACAACAACTCTTCTTTGGAATGGGTTAACTTGCCTAATAGTATGAAGTATTTGGAAGCTTATGCATTTTATGGCACTTTAATAGATACCCTGATATTGCAAAAACCTATAAACGAGAATGGTGACACTTGTTCCGGGTGGTTTGTAAATGGGACACTGATTAATTTTGAAACTCAAAGTTCTATGACAGCTACTTATAATAGTTCATACAGTTATGTTGCTGCATTCCCTGAGCAGAAAGTTGGAATAGAACATGAAGTGGCAAATGCTGCTATTGCAGTGTATCCTAACCCGGCAACTGATTATTTTGCTATTGAGTGCGATGAAACTATTTTGCAAATTAGTATTTACACTATAACCGGAAGTTTTGTGAAACAAATTGAAAAAGAGAGCATTGGTGATTCGCATATCGATATTTCAGACTTGCCTAAGGGCTATTATGTTTTGCGAGTATTGACCAATGATAATGGTTTATATTCAAAAAAATTGTTGATTGATTAAAACCTAATTCTGCATTTTTTAAAAGACATATAATTAAGGGTGTAGTATTAAAAAACAGAAGCTCCACCATACGGTAAGAGCTTCGTGTGTATATATACCCCTTTGCTATGCTTAATTCAGTGCCAGTTTTCTTATCCTGCTCAGTTGTTCGTCGGGATAAGTATATTCGCTGTTTAGTATTACAGCATTGTTGTAAAGCTTGGCTGCAAGCTGATAATCTTTGTTATTGAAAGCTTCATCGGCATTTTTAATCATATTGTTATATGCCTGTTGTTTGGCTGTTTCATATTTTTCAAGAAAGTATTTGAGCCTTTCTACCAATTCAGGAACCGATTCGTTGTCGAATTTCTCTATATCCTTATCGTATTTGATGTTCCAAAGCGATTCGTTGAAAATATCGCCGTTTATTGCGTTAACTTCAGGAAGCAAATCTACCACACAACGGTAACTCCACGATTCACCGGCACCACCATACATTTTTGTGTCAATATTGATATACTGGGTATAAAACCCTTTCTTGCTCAATACTATTTTGTATTTGCTGTCTTTTTCAAGGTCGGCAGCAAACTTACCATTTATAGTTATTGATGTACTCTCCTGTACTCCGTTTTTATATAGTATAACCTGAACGTCGTTTACAGGCAATTTATCGTACTTTACAGTACCTTTTACTTTAAGCACAACATTGCCAAAAGCAACTGCCGAAAGTATAAAAAGCAAAACTGCAACAGTAAGTAACTTTTTCATTTGTC
The DNA here is from genome assembly GCA_003250355.1 of Bacteroidota bacterium. Classification (GTDB taxonomy): domain Bacteria; phylum Bacteroidota; class Bacteroidia; order Bacteroidales; family SZUA-534; genus SZUA-534. The sequence continues at coordinate 115,350 of QKGS01000005.1, read as the reverse complement.
AATATTTTTAAGTTTCAATAGTCGAAATTGTTTTATCTCTAATACGCAGTTAGAGGAATAAAGTTTTGCGATTTTAGTCATTCATGCCTAACAACATATAGTAATCTGACATACATCAACAGTTATATTACGAGCAGTGAAGTTGGCAAATCTACCCAAACGATTTTTTGTTATTAAGGAACTAATAGTGTGAGTTCGATGTAAGGAATTGCTCAATATATTGATATTCTGACATTTGCAATCATCACTTTTAGTATCAAGTACAAAGTATCAAGTATCAAGACTTGTGTAGTTGTTTTTACTTGATACTTTGTACTTATATAATTAAAATATCCAACACCTTAAAGTGGGTTTCAGATCAATGCTTTTAAATTAGCTTAGTATTAATGGGTAAGATACTCAGGCAGTTACATCTACCTATTCTCCTGCCAACCCTACCAATAACTTAAATAATTCACTGTATTTTGTTAATGGCAACCTATTAGAAGTGTCGTTAAAATTATGGTAATCAGAATATTCACTGCCCATAGTATAAATAAATATTGCCGGAACTCCGGTTTTGTAAAACGGACAATGGTCGCTAATACACGACTGCGGCCGTATTTTTAATGAATCGAAGTAGTGAAATTCATTATTTATTTTTTCAATTTTTGAAGTTATCTGTTTATTCTCTTTTCCTGCAACTATTCCTATCCCTGCACTTCCGGTTCCAACCATATCGAGGTTTACAAGCATACTTATTTGCGAAAGCGGGAATAGTGGCTGTTCAATATATTGTCGGGAGCCTTGCAGCCCAATTTCTTCGCCTGTAAAAAACATAAATGCAACTGAATATTCAGGTCTGTTTTTTTGAAAATACCGTGCCAAATTGAGCGTTAGAGCTACCCCGCTTGCATTGTCGTTAGCTCCCGGAAATATATTCCCATGGCCCATTTCGCCCAAATGGTCGTAATGAGCTGTAAATACAACAAATGAATCGGGGTATTCAGTGCCGGGCACATAACCAATTATATTTTCAGAAGAGTAACTTTTTATAAATTCATTCTCTATATCAACAGTTATAGTTTTCTTATTTGCAATTATGCTGTCGCAAATATTTATTATTGGAACATTGGGTAATTGGGGCAAAGAATTCAAATACCACATGGGGCTTTGCATATTTCTTATAACCATACCTGTCGAAAGCGAGTTGTTTGTAAACAATCGGTAGTTATCGGAATTTGTAACCAGTGCTTTGTTTGTATAATCAATATTGAATAAACTATCGAAATTTGTATTTGAGAGGGGAATAAATATAAGTGGAAATGTACCGGATACTCCTTTGCTAATTGGGTCTATAATATATTGCGTTACAGGTTTGAGAGTGTCACTGTCTACCACTACTAACATTTTGTCACAGAAAGTATTTACAGGAAATCCTACATATTGCAAATAACTGTTATTAAATGATTTAACACCTATTACTTTAAGTTCTTGTTCAATAAATTCTGCGGCAATTTTTACTCCGTTGTTTGAGTATCCACGCCCGTGCATACCCGGTGCCGCAAGAGTATCTATTACGTATCGGGCATAGTTAATATCCTGTGCTTTTGCAAATACGGAGCATATTATAAGTGAGGCGAATATAATGAGCCTTTTCATCACTATGGAATTAATCGGGTACCTACATTCTGGAATAGTACCGATATATTAGCTACGAATAATTTAACTGCTATGGCAAGCAGAATTATACCAAAGAATTTTTTTAAAACATAAATTACCACTTCGCTCAATATTTTTTCGATATGCTTTATTGAATGTAAAACAAAGTAAACTATTACTATATTAAGAAATAGTGCTATAATTATGTTAATAGTGTGATATTCGGCTCTTAAAGCCAGTATGGTTGTAAACGAGCCTGCACCGGCTATGAGCGGGAAAGCTATTGGAACTATTGTTGCAGCTCCTTTTAGTTTGTATTTGAATATTTCGCGGTCAAATATCATTTCAAAGGCAAGGGCAAGTAATACAAATGCGCCGGCTACTGCAAACGATGATATGTCAACGCCAAATAAACCCAGCAGTGCTTCGCCCACAAACAGGAAGGTTATAAGTATTATAAACGAAACCGATGTGGCCTGAAAAGCATTTATACCCCCCGACTTATTTTTCAAATCGAGTATTAAAGGTATGCCTCCTATAATGTCGATAACTGCAAACAAAACTATAAACGCCGAAAATATTTCTACAATGTTGAATCCTGCCATAATATTGATTTTTAATGCTTGTGTAAATATATAATAATTGTTTTGCCATTTTGATAAAGTATATTTCGAATAAATTCTCTACACCATTTTTTGTATTATTATCGATATAAAATCATAATTCAAATGCGATATTTTTCAATTATTTTATTTATTATTTTTTCAAATTTTCAGGTGGTTGCCGGTTTAAATTATATCCAATCCGATACTGTAAATCAAAATTTATCGGATAAAGCCAAATTATCGTTTTTTACCGGTATTTCACATGAATTCAGAACACCTCTTACCTTAATACAATCGCCATTAGAAACGTTAATTAAAAAGCAAAGTGAAAATTCAGAAACAAAAAATGTTTATGAGTTAATGCTTAGTAATACTAATAAACTTAAAAACCTGATTAATCAAATACTCGATCTTCGCAAACTCGATGACAATGAGTTGCAAATTAACATACAAAACTTAGATGTAGTAAAATATGTTAACGACCTAATAAACTCTTTTGAACACTATTGCAATAAGTATAATTGCAACCTATACTATAATTCAAATTACAGTTCAGCTTATATTTCTTTCGATTTTCAAAAGTTCGAAATAATGCTTTCAAACCTTATTTCAAATGCTTTCAAATATAATGTTGATAATGGCGATATAATAATAACACTGGTAATTACTGACAAAATCATGAAGATTGAAGTAAAAGATACCGGTATCGGGATACCAGATGAAGCCCAAAACGAAATATTTAACCGTTACTCCCGCTTAACAGAGTATTACGATTATCGTGAAGGTTCAGGAATAGGACTGGCTTATGTAAAAGAAATGGCAGAACTTCTGAATGGATCTCTATCTTTAGAAAGCAAACATCACCAAGGTTCCGTATTCTCTCTTAATTTTAATATAGGCTATGCAAAAATAGTAAATGAAAAACCTTGTTCGCTGCAAATAAAATCCAATAATGCCGTTAAAAATATTGATTATATAAATAATACGACTAATGATAAAGAACATACATTATTATTAGTTGATGACAATGAGGAACTTATTAATTATATGCATTCAATATTTATAAACAATTACAATATTCTTATTGCAAAAAATGGTAATGAAGCTATTCAAATTGCCGAATCAGAAATTCCCGATTTAATAATCAGCGATGTTATGATGCCTGAAATGGATGGCTTCGAGTTATGTACGCTATTGAAAAACAACCGTATTACAAATCATATTCCCGTTATATTGCTATCAGCCAAAAATAACAACAAAGCTATTATTGATGGTTATAATACAGGTGCTGATGATTATATTTCAAAACCCTTTAATTCTGATATACTCGAACTAAAAGTTCAAAACTTACTTATTCTTAAAGAAAAACTACGCAATAAATTCAGTTTTAATATTGATACAGAAAAAACAATATATAAGAACAGCGATCAGGAGTTTATAAATAATTGTATTGAAATAATTAACAAAAACATACAAAATCCTGCATTTACAGCAATTAAATTATCGGATGAACTTAACTTAACACAACGTACTTTTTATCGTAAAATAAAAGCATTGACAAATAAAACACCGGGCGATTTTGTAAAATCATATAAAATGGAATTTGCAGCATTGCTATTGAAAAAGCAAAACTTAAAAATATATGAAGTTGCTTCGGAAGTTGGTTACGAAGATGTTGTTAGTTTTTCAAATACTTTCAAAAAATATCACGGAGAACTTCCTTCAAAATTCAATTAGTTTATTCTGACATTACAATTTCTGCATTCATATCAGTTTCAACAACTCACTATATCATTGATAATCAAACAGTGCCATTTCCCCTCAACCAATTGTCATTTTAACCATATATTCTGTAAATAATTAGTTTCTTTATTTGAACAATTAATTTAAAAAACCAATAATTATGAAAAAACATATTTTTTTCTTTAGTGCTATAATAGTTTTCTCTAATATCGTATATGCTCAATTATCACTTACTGACGTTGGAAAAACAATAGATCAGAATGTTTACAATATATCATTAGCCGACATTAACAACGATGGTTTTATTGATATGTATGCATCAACTAATGCTATGACAAACGCATCGCCCGGAAAAATATGGTTGAACGACAGTACAGGTAATTTCATTGCAAAACAAACTATTGGTACTAATGGAATAATGCACAGTGTAGCATTTGCCGATTTAAATAACGATGGCTTTAAGGATATTTTTCTAAGAAACGATGCCTCGTACCTTCTACCCAATTCCGGAACACCAAATGAAGTATGGTTAAATGATGGAAATGGGAATTTCACAAAAACAAACCAAACATTCGACAGCAAACCAAGCCGCGATGTACTCCTTGCCGATTTTGACGGAAACGGTACTGTTGATGCTCTTGTTCTTAATTATCATGGAGCAGACGACACCCCTCCCTACGATTATTTCCCTCACCAATTGTGGTTAAACGATTCAACAGGTACATTTACATTAAGTAGTCAAACTTTGGGCTCTGGTATGACAGATGCTTATTTAAGCGACATAGACCTTGATAATGACACAGATGTGATTTTTGAAGACAGCATTTGGTTAAACAACGGAAAAGGTATTTTTACAAATTCCGGTAAAACAAGCTGGGATAGCAGTGATGATTTATATTTAAAAATCGGCGATTTGAATAACGATAATTATCCCGATGTAATTGTCGGAAAAAGAAATCAGCCCGATGAACTTTGGCTGAATAATGGTTCGGGACAATTCTCTAAATCAGGGCAAATATTGGGCGATTCAAATATAACCTTCTCAATTGAGGTGTTTGATGTAGACAATGATAACGACATGGATCTGTTTTTCGGATATTTTAATAAACCGGGAGCATTATTTATTAATCAGGGAAATGAACAAGGTGGTAATATTGCAACATTTCAGGTTAGCGAAAATATTTATCCGTCAGGAAATGCTATAATTGCAGACCTGAATAACGATAGTATTCCTGATGCCATTATAAACAATAAAATTTACACGGGAAACATTACTTCCATAACTGATTCACTTGATAATAAAGATTTTATAATATATCCCAACCCTACAAATGGTATAATATACATAAATGCTATTTCGGGTAAAAACGCAAACATATCAGCTACTATATATGATTTATCAGGAAAAGAACTAACCTTTTGCAATTCTTATATATCGGGTTTAAACAGTATTGACCTTTCGGCACAAAAACCGGGAATTTATATTGCCCGCATCTTATTCAATGGAAAAGAATCAGTTCAGAAAATAGTAATTGAGCAATAAAATTTAAATGCATGAAAATATTAATAACTATTATTACCTGTATCATAAGTGCTACTCTGGTAGGACAAATAACTTTTGAGAAAAGCCCTCACAATTTTGCAAATGTAACTACACCATACGTTTCATGCGGCGATATTGATAACGATGGTGATATTGATTTATTAGACAATGAGGGCCTTTGGATTAATAACGGTAAAGGCGTATTTTCAAAAAGCAATACAGACTCATTGCCATTGTACGGCAAATTTTATGACCTTAATTCTGATGGTTATCTTGATATTTTTAACCTGGGAAGAAACTATACCAACGGCGAACCAAATGAGGTATGGCTTAATAATAAAAACGGTACATTCCGAAATACCGGACAATTACTTGGTCACAGTGTATCGTACGATGCCGGATTTGCCGACTTTGATAACGATGGTGATATTGATGTGTTTGTTTGCAATCACGTAAAAGGTAATACAGAAACTGATGGTGGACACAAACTATGGCTAAACGATGGATATGGAAATTTCACCGATAGTGGTCAGGATTTAGGCAACGGATGGAATACCGGAATGGATACAGGTGATATTGACAACGATGGTGATATTGATGTTGTTATAAGTTCCAATGACGGAAATGAATATAATATGGTTTGGATAAACGAAAATAACGGGGTTTTTACAAAAGGTCAAACTATAGGAACAAACCGAAGTATGGGGCTTAAATTAGGCGATCTTGATGGAAATGGATACCTCGATATTTTTATAACTCACATTAATTTTTTTGGTGCAACCAACAATGAAAACAGGGTGTGGATGAACAATGGAGATGGTACATTTACCGATAGTGGACAACTATTAGGCAATTCAAAAAGTTCAGGTGTTGATTTAGCCGATATTGACAATGATGGCGATTTAGATGCCATTGTGGCAAACGGATACTATAGTGCAGTAAAAAATATTGTGTGGATTAATGATGGCAATGGAAACTTCACAGAATCAAATGCTCAGTTCGGAACAGAAGCAAGTATGTATTTAACAACCTCAGAATTAAATGGTGATGATAAACTGGATATTGTGGTTGCAAATTTCGATGCTGCAAATAGTATATGGTTTAACACCTCAAACATTGCTTCAATAAGTAATGAGTATGTGAATACTATTAAATTGTATCCAAATCCTGCAAAAACATACCTTAAAATTAAAGAAATTTCAAGCCATAATATTAATTATAAAATAATGGGATATAATGGATTTATATTTAAAGAAGGAAATGTAAACTCTGACATAATAAATATTAGTGATTTAATGAAAGGTGTATATTTTATACAACTTAAAATCAATAATGAGCAAATAACTGAGAAATTTATTGTTGATTATAATTAACACATTAGACATTATTTATAAACTCAATTAATAAATTGTTATATAACTTTATGTGTTTCATTTATCTACCTGAACCTCCGTTAAATAGATAATTACATTTGAATTAGAACTTGAAATGTTATCAAGCCTGAAGCTCATTATATTTTTAGAAATACCTTTGGTGAGTTTTTGGTACGAGTTAGTGTTATTCTTTTCCGAAAGGTTGCTAATATTTTCGGGCTTTTGCTTTGCTTTATTTACTATTTCATTTGCAAAAGCTTTTAAGTACTCTTTCCATAATCCATTTGGCATAAATATGGTTGATACAGAATCGACGGTACTAAAATTGGAATAACTCAATGAAAATATAGGGATATTATAATTCAGTGTGTCGTATTTCGAAACCACATCGAAACTATTGGCGAGTTCAGTAGTTTGATACAATGAATGAGTATCCCGCAAAGGGTAATTCTCTTTAACCAGCAACTCATAAACCGACTCGTACGTTCCGTAAATACTTGTTTCGGTTTCGTTGCGGTATGTTTCAATCAGTACTTTTTTCTTTAAGCTGTCATTAACTGCAATTGGACTGTCAAATTCGAGCAGTACTATTACCTCGTCGTAACTTGTAGTATAGCTGTTTACAATAGTATAATCGGTTTTATTCAGCGAAAATTCGGAACTGATACGTGAAAAATTCTCGTATGAAACGCTAATGGTGTTGGCAACATCATCGGAATAAAACTCACATAAAAGCTTTGTAACAGAACGATTTAACACATTTGCCAAAACTATACCTCTGTAAATAGCTAAATTAATTGCATTGGCCGAATCCATTGCGGGGTCAGATATTCCTATTGCATAAATTTTTGAATCCATTTGCGGAGGGTTAAAAAACCACTGTGGCAAATTATTTTCACTTTTATGCAAATACTGCGATGAATGATTTTCTCTGACTCCATACATATTAGCAGGGCTCTCTTGGTCAACTATATCAAGGAATTTGTCTTTGGTAAGCTGAGCATTTGTCAATAGTGTAATACTTAGCAAAAAACAGGTTGCTGTTAGTTTAGTTTTCATCATATTTGTTTAGTTAAAACAAATATATGTATATGCTTTTAAAATCTGATTCTTTTTCTATTTTAGCGGTTTAAAATTTAAATATATTATGTCAGGAAGCAATCAACAATTCGAACTTAACTCTACAAGCATATTTGTGTTCTTATGGAACAAACGTAAGTTACTTGTAATAGGTGCATTAATAGCAATGGTAATATCAGGAATTATTACCCTTTTTATACCTAACAAATACACATCGGAGGTTATAATATTCCCGGTGGCAGAGGGTACCCCTTCGCACGATTTATTTGCTTACGATAGCAAACGCGATTTATTACGTTTAGGTAAGGAAAATGAAGTAGACCAAATGCTGCAAATATTAGCATCGGACGAATTAAAAGACCATCTGATTGACAAGTATAACTTATACGAACGATACAAAGTTGACTCACTTACCGATAAAACACACCGATGGACAATGCGAAAAAAGGTAAGTAAACGCTTTTTTGTTAGAGCTACAAAATATGTATCAATAATTATAGAAGTTAGTGATACCGACCCCGAACTGGCTGCCGAAATGACTAATGAAATAGCTTCATATACCAATATGATGGTAACCCGTATGTTCAAGAAAAAAGCCGAAGATGCATTTAAGCTTGTTGAGGCTGAATACCTACTGTTGAAAAACCAGATTGCAACTGCCGAAGATTCATTGAGTACACTCAGAGCTTTAGGAATACAAGACTACGAATTACAAACCGAACGCTATTCCGAAGCTTTAGGTTTGGCTTTGGTTGAAAATAACCGAAGAGCAGAACAAATACTTCAGCAGAAACTTGATATCCTTAGTGAGTATGGCGGAGCATTCCTTGAAATGCGCGATGTTTTGAGGGTATATTACGGTCGCCTTGGAAAACTGGAAGAAAAATACATAGAGGCTAAGGTTGATATGATAGAAACCCTTGACAGGGTATTTGTAGTAAGCAAAGCTCAGCCTACCTATAAGAAAACCGCTCCTAAGCGTACTTCTATCGCTATTACTACAGGTATTATTACATTTTTATTGCTTGTAATTATTCTTGGCATAAACGAGTCGCTAAAAACATATTTTCCTATAAAAAAAGAAGAGTAAACCTTTACTATTTTGATAAAGCTTTTAAAAAACAAATATGTTCTTTGGGCAATTGCAGCATTGTATGCATTTGCAGCAACATATTTTATAAAAAATGAGGAGTATTACCTTTGGGGTTTGCCATTTGTATTGCCGGTAATATGGGCAGTTGTGTTTCATTTCGAAAAATTAATGCTTGCCCTTATATTTCTGGTACCGGTATCGTTCCAATTGAGCGAGGTGGTGTCGGTTAAGTTACCCATTGATATGTTCTTACCCTCGGAATTGCTTATAGTTGGAATACTTATCCTTTTTATACTAAAATTTTTTCATGGGCAGTATCTCGACAAAAAATTTCTCCTTCACCCGGTATCTTTAATTATATGGGCATACCTTATGTGGATGTTTATATCTACTGTTCAAAGCTACGATATACTAGTATCGGTTAAGCTATTTATAAACAGGGTGTGGTTTATAGTAGTGTTTTACATTATTATGGGCATGATGTTTATAAAGCGCAATATAAACCGCAAGTATATGCGAAACTATATTTACGGCTTATGCTTAGTTGCTACGTATGCTATGGTACGGATAATAACAGAAGGTGGAGTTGATGAAAAGATAGCACATTGGTCGGCAAACCCGTTCTTTAAAGACCATACTTCGTATGGTGCTGTGTTGGCCATGTTTATTCCTGCAGCTTTAGGGCTTGCTTTTTATAAGGGATATTCAAAAATTCAACGTTGGATATTTTTGTTTATATCGGCTTATTTATTTCTGGCACTTGTATATTCATATTCGCGTGCAGCATGGTTAAGTCTTATACTGGCAGCAGGTGTATGGGCTATTCTTAAATTGCGGATACATTTTGTATACATATTATCGGCTGTGGGTATTATTGCTCTTATCGCATATCACCTAAGCAATGATAATGTCATGTATTCGTTAATGAGCAACGACCAGGACTCGTCCGACAACTTTTCCGAACACGTAGTTTCAGCCGCCAATGTATCAACCGATGCTTCGAACCTTGAGCGACTAAATCGTTGGAGCTGTGCAATACGTATGTTTTTACACGAACCTTTGTTTGGTTTTGGACCCGGTAATTATACTAAGTATTATGCCCCGTTTCAGTATAGCACCGACCTTACTATTATAAGCACACGCCACGGCGACGTAGGCAATGCCCATAGTGAGTATTTAAGCGCATTGTCGGAACAAGGATGGCCCGGTTTATTAATGCTACTAATGGTTATAGGTTTTACATTATATTATGGCATTTGTGCTATAAAACTAAGCAAAGACAGTGAAATGCGTATGCTGGGTTACGCCGCTATTGTAGGGCTTATTACATACTATTTTCATGGTTTATTCAACAACTTTCTCGATATTGATAAAGTTGCCGTACCATTTTGGGGTTTTACTGCTATGTTGGTAGCTATCGACATTTATTACCGTAACCCAAAAGAAGAAAATTCTGAACAAACAGCAATTAATGAATAGTTGGTTTTCTGCATAGTAATTTTGGCAAAACTTTTGCAGGCACAAAAAATATCTATCTTTGCCCCCAATGAGCAAATACCTGTTAAATATTATTTTTTCAATTTTGTTGTCGGCTATTTCATTTTCGGGTTTCGCCCAAATGAGTAGCTATAATGTTAGTTCCGGTTCTGACTATACAGCCGGCCAAGTAGACTTGGTTAGTGATACAACTATTAATGTTGAAACTGTTACTACACAATCTACAACTGATTCAATTACAGGCGAATTAGTTAACTCAATTGAATCTTTACCTGAACTTTCCGACAGCTTAAAAAAGGTACGGCAGCCCAAAGACACAACTTACTATTCGTTCTATGGCCATATTATACATATTTCCGATAGTCAAAAGGTTGGATACTGGAATTATAACCAAGCTACGAATGTAATACAAATGAGTTATTACGACAGTGCTTTGAATAATATGTATCTCGACCATCCTGCATATGAATACTCGGTAAACAATAACTATTTGGGGCATACAGGCTTAGCATCGAAATCGAATTTATATTTTGAGCAACAGCCCGAAACCAAGTTTATGTTTGCTCAGGGTTATTCGTCGTACTATTTTCATGCCAATAACGCAAAATACTATAACGTACGTAATCCGTTTACGAAATTTAACGTAAGTATAAGCTCACGCGATGAGCAAAATGTAAACATACTGCATACACAAAACGTAAATCAGTATTTCAACTTTTTTGCACACTATAAAAGTGCAACCGGATTGGGAACATATCCTCGCCGTAAGAGCCGCAACAATGCAACTATTGCAGGTTTTTCATTTAACAAAAAGTGGTTATCGACCCATGCAGCCATAGCATTTAATAAAATTAGTGTAAATGAAAGTGGGGGTATACTCGATACTCGATATATAACCGACACTATACTCGACGAAGCCAATGTAGGTGCTCGCATAACCGACGGAGAAACGGCAATTAAGAATAAGCAGGTTTTTTTAGACCAAAAAATAGGATTTGTTAAAGCCCGCATGAAAGATACAACAGGGATTGGCGGTTATTGGTTCAGCCTTCAGTATAACTATCAATGGGACAACAGTTTTAAGCAGTACACCCACACAACCGACAATTATTTAAACCCCATCACTTTACGCGACAGTAATTTTTATAAAAACAATTACAGCAATAATCCCAAAACATTCGATTCGTGTTCATACGTTTCGCATGAGAATGTATTCCGACTCCGACTTGAAGAGATACCCGGCAAGTTTCCCGGTTTTGGAGCTTATGGCGGTATAGGGTTCAATTACTATAAGAACTATTATTTTAATAAAGATTCAATATTCCGCAATTCGCACAGCAACTATTTCCGCGACAGGTATCTTGAAGCAGGTATATACCGTTTGCAATCGAAATACATAAACTTTTCGGGAAAGTATAAGCTGTTTATATATGGCCGTCGTAAGGGCGATATGGAAATGTACGGTTCCGTTTTTCAAAATTTCGGACGCAACAAATGGGCATTTACCGTAAGGTTCGAAGGGGATGTTATAAAACAAACACCCGATTATTTCTACTATCAATACTACTCGAACCATTTTCGCTGGAATAATAACTTTGAAGCACCTGTATCAACTACTATGCAGGCTAAAATTGATATGCCCGGGCTAAACACATACATTGGTTGGCGCAATTCGTTTATTACCGATTATATTTATTTCAACACCGAGGCTGTACCGCAACAATACGATCAGGGGTTAAATGTTTTTGATGTTTATTTCAAAAACCGACTCCCATTCTGGAGGTTTGCATTGGTTACTCAGCTCAACTATCAAAATTCCGACAATGCTGATGTACTGCCTGTGCCCGAGCTAACTTACTATGGAGCTTTTATGTTTGAAAGTCCTGTACACTTCAAATCTACCGACGGGCATATGAAAATACAGCTGGGCGCCGATGTATTGTACTGGTCTGAATTCTATTCGCAGGAATATATCCCTTCGTTGGCATCTTTTGCTAATCAAACAGTTCAAAAAACAGGTAATTATCCGTTTATGGGGGCATTTACAAGTATTGAAATAAAAAGGCTGAGGTTCTATTTCCGTTTTGAACACCTTAACAGTAAATATTCCGACCGTAATTTCTTTATGTCGCCATCGTATCCGGCCAAGGAGTTTAATTTACGATACGGTTTGGTTTGGACTTTTTACAATTAATCAACAATATTTTTTTAAGTTGCATAAAAAAACCTTCTACATTCCCCCTTATCATTACACTCAGCAATAAGTTGATAGATAGTTTTTTTTAGAACCGGATGAATAAAATCTGAAGCTATGTCGTTTAATGGTAAAAGTACAAAATTGCGCTTGTGAAGTCTGGGGTGTGGAATTTCAATATTTGGAGTATTAATTATTTCACTTCCGTAAAATAAAATATCAATATCGGCAGTACGTGAAATATATCCATCTTTACTTCGTTGTCGGTTTAGATTTTTTTCTATTTCATTTATTTCAATTAATAGCTCATTTACGTTAAGTGTTGTTTCTGCTTTTGCCACACGATTCAAAAAATTGGTTTCAGCCTTAAAACCCCATGGTGGAGTTTCATAAATCGGCGATAAAGCTATAATTTCACCTATCCTCTCTTCAATATGCTTTTGTGTTTCCAGTATGTAATTATACCTGTTTTCAATATTTCCACCTATCCCCAAATATATTGTTTCCTTTTTATTCATGGTGTAAATATATATAATGAAGTCAAAATTATGAACAAGAAGTATAACCTCATACCTAACAGGGATGAAATTTTTTGTGGTATCTATTACTCATATTTTACTATTCAAACAAGTAATAACTAGCAAGTTTGGGTTTTTTGTTTAATTTTGTCCGAAATTTACCAAAAAGGTATTATAACAATAGTAAATATACCTGTACAAAACCAACTGCATTTGCACGTAAGTGCTGTGTGTACAGGCGTTTAATAATTGAATTTATAAAAGATCAACAAATGGAAAATAATCGTTTTGAGTTAAATGCTCAATTAGCCCAGCAACTAAAAGGCGGGGTAATTATGGATGTGACAAACCCCGAGCAGGCAAAAATAGCAGAAGAGGCCGGTGCGGTAGCAGTAATGGCATTAGAGCGTGTTCCTGCCGATATTCGTGCCAATGGTGGTGTGGCTCGTATGTCAGATCCTGAAATGATTGCTGAAATTCAGGCTGCTGTTTCTATTCCGGTAATGGCTAAAGCACGTATCGGTCATTTTGTAGAGGCGCAGATTCTTGAAGCTTTAAAAATTGATTATATTGACGAAAGTGAAGTATTAACTCCTGCCGACGAAGAAAACCATATTGACAAGGCTGCATTTAAAGTGCCGTTTGTGTGTGGTGCTAAGAACCTTGGCGAGGCTGCACGTCGTATTGCCGAAGGTGCTGCTATGATTCGTACTAAAGGTGAGCCCGGAACAGGCGATGTTGTTGAGGCTGTACGCCATATGCGCCAAATGAATAAAGATATCAGAATGCTTTGTTCACTTGAGCAAGCGGAGGTAATGCCTTTCTGTAAGGTTAACGGTATACCTTACCATATAGCTATGCAGGTTCGTGAGTTAGGTCGTCTGCCGGTGGTTAACTTTGCCGCAGGTGGTATTGCTACACCTGCCGACGCTGCTCTTATGATGCAGCTTGGTTGCGATGGCGTATTTGTTGGCTCAGGTATTTTTAAATCGGGCGACCCTTCGAAACGTGCCCGAGCTATTGTTAAAGCAACAGCGCAATTTAACGACCCTGCTGTTGTAATGGAGGCTTCTAAAGGTTTGGGCGAAGCAATGGTGGGTATTGGCATTTCTACTATGCCCGATCAAGATAAAATGGCTAACAGAGGTTGGTAGTATTAGGTTATAAGTTACAGATTTTAGGATATTAGGTTTGCATAACCTATTTGTTGCACTTTTTTAGCAGCTGATTTCTTTTAAGATGTAACCGAAACAAACAGAACTATAATACGTTTAATATATCGAGGGTATGGCTCACTGTCATACCCTCGTTTTGAATAGAACAGCAAGTATTTATTGTATTACTAATTAGGCAGAATGAGCCTATAAGTATTAAATAAACCGGAAAATGGCAGAAAGAACAAAAATAGGAGTATTAGACTTACAAGGTGGAGTACATGAACACGTTGAGCATTTCGAAGAACTTGGGATAGAGGTTGTAAGGGTTAAAAATAGTGCGCAGTTGAACCAATTGGCCGGTTTGGTTTTACCCGGAGGCGAAAGCACCTGCATGATTCGCTTGCTCAATATATTCGATATGGTGGAGCCTATTAAAATAAATCATGCCAATGGTATGAAAATATGGGGTACTTGTGCTGGCACCATATTAATAGCCAATAAACTTATTAATGACTTTCCTCAGTTACAGTTAATGGATATTACTGTTGAGCGTAATGCTTTCGGTTTCCAAATTGATAGTTTTAACTCAAAAGCATCTATACCTAAAGTGTCGGATCAAGATATAGAGCTTACATTTATACGCGCTCCTAAAATTACTAATGTGGGTGAGGGGGTAGAAGTTTTACTTGAAATGGAGGGTTTTATTGCAGCAGCGGAAACCGATATGTGTATAGCTACTGTTTTTCACCCTGAGCTTACTCCGTCGCTTATGTTTCATAAGTATTTTGTAGAAAAATGCGGACTAACCATAACCGCCGATGCAACCAAGCGTCTTAACCGCACCAGTTGGATGCGTTATGCCAGGGTAACAAACCCGGTAAGGAAGTAGGTAAGTATGAAGTAAGAATTAATGTCGTTTAGTTAATGGGGTGATTTTCTTAATTAAACGACATTTCTCGCTATCCAGTTTCCTGTCTCCTGTCTCCTGTTTCCTGTTTCCTGTTTCCTGTTTTACCGGTAATATTTAATGAAACTCTACTCCAAGCAGTGTTACATCGTCGAAAAAGTCGTTGTTTTGGCGGTGCTTATCGAGTTTTTCAATTATCTCATCTATTATTAGGTTTATCCCTATCCGCTTTTTCATTACCTCTTCAACAGGCTCAATGCCAAACATTTGGTTTGAATTATTTTCAAGTTCTTCCACCCCGTCGGTAAAGCATACCAGTTTGCTCCCTTTAGTTACCTTTAGTTCGCCTACATTTATTACCGGTATTTCTTCAAACATACCCATACCCATACACCCTTTGGTTAGGGTCGATGTTTCGTTGGTGTCGCCATCTAAAAATACCGGTGGGTTATGGCCTGCATTAATGTATTCAAGTATGCGTGTTTCGATATTGTAACGACCTATAAACAGGGTAATGAATTTTTCACCTTTTGCACTTTGCATTACACGGTCGTTAAGTTTAACAGCCGTTTCGGTAAGTGTATAATTTGCGCTGAAAAGTGCCCGTATATTAGCCTGAAAATTCGACATTAACAGTGCTGCCGAAATACCTTTGCCTGAAACATCGGCAATACAGAAACCATATTCCTTATTATTGAGCCTTATAAAATCGTAATAATCGCCACCTACATCGTAGTGCGGATTGTAATACGCCGATGCATGAATGCTGTCGTTATTGGGCATTGCATTGGGGTTGGGAATAAGCATGGTTTGCATTCGCGATGCCAGTTCAAGCTCTTTTTTAATAGCCTCCTGCCTTACACTTTCGTCAAATAATCGTTTGTTTTCAATAGCAACAATTATAATATTTGTAAGTGTTTGTATAAAATGGAGGTGTTTTATAGTTGGGCTCATTCCGGCCTGTTCCTCATCAATATCGCCTATTATTACATACGCAATAGGTGCTTCGTGATGATATACGGGTATTATAACATCGAAAAGTTCAAGTGCAGGGTTTAATGCTACCGACAAATTTGTTATTTGTTTGTAGAATAAAAGGTCAGATTCAACATTTATACTTTCGGCAACATTACGGTGAATGCCTGAAGTAAGCAGACATTTCCATTTTTGGTCATAGTTATAAACCAGCATTTTACCTATGTTGAGCTCTTCTTTTAAAATTCTTTCAAATTGTTTAAGCAAGTCGCTCACCGGCAAATTATCGTTAATAGCCAATGTAATGTCTAATATGGTTTCAAGCTTAAAATTACTGAACTGTAATCGCTTCGATGACGCTTTTTGCTCCATTAAATTCATTATTTAGTGGAGCAAATTATGAAATTTCAAACCACAAACAAAAAAATATTACAGAAGAGTTCTCTATTTTGTACAATACTATTGAGAGTAATAGCAAAAACTGTATGGAAAAGTATAGCTTAAAGCACACAATGAGTATACAGGCTCAGCATTGCAACATTTTAATTGCAAAAATATTGGTGTCCGGTTAAACTAGTTAACCACAAGTAGATTCTTCGCCTCATTCCGAGAGTAGAAAATTTTCATTTAGTAATATTGTATGACGTTTGAAATTACTCTTTTCAGTAGTGTTATAAAAACAAAGAGACCTGTACAAAATTGCACAGGTCTCTTTTTTATTGATAACTAATTCAATATTGAATCCATTTCGTCGTCGGAGTCGCCGTTACGTTTATCTTCAAACTCTTTACGCTTAGCAGAAACAAATTCGGCAAGAGTCATAAATTTCTTTTGCGCAATAGTTGTCATACGGTACATAACCGGAACTATTATAAGTGTAAGAAAGGTTGAGAATGTAAGACCAAATATTACTGTCCAGCTCATAGGGCTCCACATGGCTGCCATATCGCCACCAAAGCTAATATTTGGGTCATAATTGCGCAACAATCCTTCAAAATCGAAGTTAAGACCAACGGCCATTGGAATGAGCCCAAGTATGGTAGTTATAGCAGTTAAAAGAACGGGGCGCAAACGTGTTTTACCACCTTCAACAATACAGTCGGTAGCTACACTTACAGGCAGGAATGCATCGTCGGGTAATCCCATCGACTTGCGGCGTTGCTGTTTAAGCAGGTCAATATAGTCAATAAGTACTATTGCATTGTTTACTACAATACCTGCAAGCGATATAATACCTATACCGGTCATAATTACAACAAAGTCCATTTTAAAAGTATATAAACCGCCAAATACCCCAATAGTACTAAATAGTATACTTGCCATAATTATAAGGGTACGTATAAGCGAGTTAAACTGCGTAACAAGTATTAACATAATTAACGCCAATGCAATTAACATCGCTTTGCCAAGGAAATCTGACGATTCTTGTTGCTCCTGCTGTTGCCCGGTAAACTCGTAACGATACCCGGTAGGCATCTCAAAATTTTCCATATGTGCAGCCAGTTGCATATTTATAGTATTGGCATTGTAACCCTGAACAGCATTTGAGTATAAAGTAACCACACGGTCAAGGTCTTTACGGCGCACCGAGCTGAACGTAGTGCTGTATTCAAATTCAGCAACCGATGATAGCGGAATATGCGAAGGTCCTTCGTCGCCAAATACTGTTATTTTCATATTCTCCAAAGCAGGCAAGTCGTAGCGATACTCATCTTTCAACCGAACCTGAATAGGATATTCGTCTTCACCAACTTTAAAATCTGATGCTTCGAATCCGAATAAAGCATTACGCAAGCTCATGGCAATTTGCCCTGTACTCAGCCCAAAACGGTTTGCTTTATCGCGGTCAACATGAATAAGCAGTTCGGGTTGTTGTGTACTTATATTCATTTTAAGCCCTTCAATACCTTCAATGTCGGCTAATTCGCAATAAGCCTTAATAGTATCGGCTAGGTATACAAGCTGATCGAAATCGGCTCCAATTATTTCAAGGTTAATATCTTTACCTGTTGGAGGGCCGTTTTCATCTTTGGCAACCTCTATTTCAACACCCGGATAGTTATTAACAAAATTTTCGCTTATACCCTGCATTATGTCGGCTGTACTTATTTCGCCACGCAACTCGTAGTCAATAAAGCTTATAGTAATAAGTGCTTTATTGGGGCTTCCTTGTGCCGAAAAATCGTTAGGGTCGCCTTTGCCAACTGTTGTTAGTATTGATTCTACTACACTAT
The DNA here is from genome assembly GCA_003250355.1 of Bacteroidota bacterium. Lineage (GTDB taxonomy): Bacteria > Bacteroidota > Bacteroidia > Bacteroidales > SZUA-534 > SZUA-534. Next base: position 96,790 of record QKGS01000005.1, on the reverse strand, counting down.
TGCTGTCGCCGGGAATTAATGCCCTTGTCTGTTTCAGGTAATCAATTACATCTTGTTCAAGCTTGGCTGCAAATTCATTAGTGCCTGTAATATCGGTACCAACCGGTAATTCTACCACCATATTTACATAATTGGGGTCGCTTTCGGGGAATAATACCACATTAGGCATACTGCTAAAAAACAGTATTATGGTAATAATCATAAGTACAAATGTACCAAAGAAAAACCACAGCAAGTTTTTACCTTTAAGTGCATATACTAAAGCTCGGCTATATGCTTTTTCGAGTTTTACAAGAAATATTTGTTGAAACCACGACTCCATACGGCTTAAAAAAAGCATATTCATTATGCCAATAAAGCCAAATATTATTAACAGGTTACCAAATATCATTTTATTCCCCAAAAGGAAAAGTACACCAAGAATCATAAGCGATAAACCTGTGTACAAGCCCATTTTCTTCTTCTTACTCTTACTCTCGTCTTCCTCTCCTTTTTTGGGGATAAATGACGAGGCAAATACCGGAATTATAACCAAAGCTACAAACAGCGACGATGACAAAACTATAATAAGGGTAATAGGGAGATATTTCATAAATTCACCCATTATGCCTTCCCACATAGCAAGCGGAAGGAATGCAGCAAGTGTAGTAGCGGTAGATGCTATAATTGGAATAGCTATTTCACCAACTGCTCGTTTGGCGGCTTCCCAGGGTTTAAATCCGGAGTCGATATAGCGGTATATATTTTCTACTACTACTATTGCATTATCAACCAACATTCCAAGTGCAAGAATAAGAGCAAACAGAACTATCATGTTTATTCTGAAATCAATCATCCCTATTATTACAAATGATATAAACATAGAGAGCGGAATGGCAAGACCTACAAATAATGCATTTCGGGTACCCAAAAAGAAGAAAAGAACAACAACAACAAATATAACACCCATTATCATGCTGTTTTCCAGATTGCTAAGCTGCATTTTTACCTGCTCGCTCTGGTCATTGGTAATAGAAATGTTCAAATCTTCGGGAATAAGATGATCTCGCTTGGCCTGTTCCAATAAATCATAAACCTGGGCGGTAGCTGAGAGTAAGTTCTCTCCACTCTTTTTTACTACCTGAATTGAAACAACCGATTCCTGATTTAAGCGGGCAAAACTGCTTGGTTCTTCGTATCCGTTTATTACATCGGCTACATCGCGCATATATACTATATCGCCGTCTTTGTTGCTTATAATTATATTTTCAATATCCTTAATCTTGTTAAACTCGCCAAGAACACGGATATTGCGGCGTGTTTTGCCAAGTAGGATTTCTCCACCCGACATGGTCATATTCTCATTTTGAATAGCACCTATTATATTGTTAAATGTAAGATCGTAAGCTTCAAGTTTCAACAGGTCTACATTTATTTTTATCTCTTTTTCGTTAATTCCTTCTATCAGTACTTTTGAAACCTCGCTCACTTCCTCAATTAATTCCTCCATAGTTTCGGCATAACCTTTCAATTCTTCGAGGCTATAATTTCCCGAAAGGTTAATGCTTAGAATGGGAAATTCCGAAAAGTCAATATCCATAACCATCGGATCCATGGTTAGGTCATTGGGCAGTTCACCCATTGAATTGTCAACGGCATCTTTTACCCTGCGAAGGGCATCTTCTATATCAACATCGGTGTTAAATTCAACAAATATCATTGAAGCATCTTGTGCCGATATTGATTTTACTTCTTTAAGCCCTTTAACATTTTCAACCTCTTTTTCAATAGGTCGGGTTATAAGATTTTCAATATCTTCGGGAGCATTACCCGGATATACTGTATTTACAATTATCTGCGGCCAGGTTATTTCGGGGAAAAGCTCTTTCGGCAAATTCCTGTACGACATTACACCTGCTATAAGCAAAATGAAAGTAAGCAGGTAAACTGTATTTTTATTTTTAAGGGCAAGCGTGGTAAGTTTAAACTCCCTTGTTTTGCCGCCGCTGCTTTGTGTGTTATTATCGCTCATTTTTTATGTTTTAGGTTGCAGGTTTCAATTTACAATTTATAAGTTTGAATTTGCTCCTTATTGTCTACCGAAAACTGAAGACTGCCAACTCATTTCCAAATTTTCTTATTTCCAAATTCTCGCATTATAATCAGCACATGAAATCATGAACTAATGAACGCTCTATTTTATGTCGACCGGGATACCGGTACTTACAAGGTTAAACCCTTTAACTACAACTAAATCGCCGGTTGTTAAACCATCTATTACTTCGGTTTGGTCTTCGTACGAATAACCTGTTTTTACATATTTTTTATCTATAATGCTTTTGCTATTCACAGTATAAACATAGCTTCCCGAAATATCTTTACGAATTATAAGCGAAGGTATTACAAATGCTGCCAGGTTGTTATAATCGTTTATTTTGATAGTAGATACCATATTGGGTTTTATAACTTCGCCCGGATTGTCTATTTCTAACTCTATTTCAAAAGTTCGGCTTTTAGGATTAATAACTTTTGATGCACGTACAATTTTTGGATTTGCTTTATAGTTTGGCAAGGCTGAGAAAGTAAGTTCAACCGATTGTCCTTCTTTAACATTGCCAATGTATTTTTCCGATACTTGTGCGCGAACAGTCATACTGCTAAGGTTAACAAACTCAACCATTGGAAATCCGGGCGATGCCATTTCGCCAACCTTAGGATATACACGGTTTACTGTTCCATTATATGGAGCTCGCAACTGAGCCATACGCTGTTGCGATTTTAAGGCTTCTAACTGAGCATCAAGACCCTCTTTATTCGACTTGGCTTGCAAAAACTGTATTTCAGAACCAATACCCTGATCCCACAAAGCTTTCTGCTTTTCGTAGGTTACTGTTGCAAGTTCAAGAGTTGCTTCAGTGCCTTCTATCTGTTTATTAATAGCATCGGTATTGAGTGAAAGCAGAAGGTCGCCTTTGTTTACATATTGCCCCTCCTTAACGTAAATATTTTGGATTTTACCCGACATTTCAGGACTGATATTTCCGTACTTGTCGGCTTCAACATTACCAAATACAAGGAAATAGTGATTGAAGGCTTCACCTTTCATTTCCTTAACATTTACAGGTATATTCTTCGATACTTCAACTGTGTCGGAAAGCTTAGCTTCCAGTTCTGCAATTTTTTGTTCTATACCAATAATTTGTTGTTTTTTTTGTATTATCTGCTTTTTTATTTTTTCATCGTTGTTGCCACCACAGGCTACAAGCAGTAATGCAATCGGGAGTATTTTTACAAGTGTTTTCATATTTTGTTTTTTTATTGTTTTACTAGAGACGCAATATCTTGCGTCTTTATCTCTAATACGCAATATCTTGCGGTCTTACCTCTCGGTGAGACGCAAGATATTGCGTCTTTACCTGATATCTGCCAGTAGTTTCTCCAGTTTATTTTTTGCTGATATTAATTCCTGGAGTGAACCGTAATAATTTGTTTGCGATGTAAAGTACTGATTCTGAACCTGGGTCAAATCAAGACTCGATGTCATACCATTGTTGAATTTAATCAATGTTTTATCGTATATACGTTTCGATAGCTCAAGGTTCTTCTTTTCGGTATCGTACTTTTCGCTTGCTGCAATAAGTGCCGATTTGCTGTTTTGAAAATCAACAATCATAGCTTGTGATACTTGCTCCAAAGTATTTTCAGCCTTCAAATATTCAATTTTCGACTGCGATACTTTTGACAATCGCTGACCACTGCTAAATATTGGAATATTCATTGTTACCCCTAATGTATGTGGAGGATTGAACGAAAAGGCATTCTCGTTAAACTCATTATAGTACATATAGAATGCGGCCAGGTCGGGTAAAAAAGCAGCTTTATCTAACTTGTTGAGCAATTTTTGAGCCTCTACGCTATTTTCAAGTAAAGCTATGGTAACATTGTTATCGGTATTGAACTCTTTTGTTAATAAACTTTCGTATGATAAGTTGCCGGTAAGCATATCAAGATTATCGGTTAATTCTAATTTTGAATTAATATTTATCCCAAGCTGTGTTTTTAAAAGGTTAATAGATATATCAGATAATCTGGTAATCATATCAAGCGAGCTTTTAATATTTGATACTGTAAGCTCCATTTGGTCAACATCGGTATCTTCAATAAGTCCCTGCTTTTGCATTGCCTCCATTTCTGCAAATGTTTTACCAAGGTTATCGTACGTTTGTTGAAGTATTATTTTATTCTCTTCTGCAATAAGTACATTATAATAGCTGTTTGCTATCATTTCTTTTACATCCTGATCGGTTTTAATTTTGTTTAAGGCAGAAATATTTTTGTATACCTTAGCCGACTGCAAACCAACAATATACGAGCCGCTAAACAGCAATTGCGATACGGTAAGCGAAGCATTCATACTCCATTTCATGTCGTCAGGATTAACCGGCTCTTGTGCTTGAGGTTGTGGAATATTGCCAAAAGCAGGGTCGCTGGTTAAGTTATACAATGCCTGATCTGCTCCATACATCCAGTCGAATAATGAGCCAAAACTTGAAAAACTTTCAACCGTTTCGGTAAGCTCAGGAGTGTATGAACCCTGTATTTTACCTGAAACTTGTGGCAACCCTATTGCAGTTGTCTCCCATACTTTCTTTTTTGCAGCTTCAATATCGAGAGCCGCATTTTTGGTTTGATAATAGTTTTCAATACCAAAATCTTGTGCTTCGGTAAGTGAAAATCGGTAAACCGAATCATTCTGTGCATACTGGGCAGTAATAAGCCCAAGGCTAAATGCAAATAGTGTTAAAATTTTTAACTGTGTCATGATAATGCGGTAAATTTTGTTCTTTTTTAATCCCGATAATCCCGATAGATATCGGAATTGAAACTTTCGAGACGGAAAGTTATAATAAATTATCCTTTCCATGTTAATTCAATCATAAATTCACCACGAAACTACTATGTATTTCAAACTATAAAATATTAAAATCGGTGAATAAGGAAAGTTTGTCGGTGAGAGGTTGAAAAAATAAAGGCTGCTTCTTCTGAGACAGCCTTTATTTATATAATGAAAGGGGCAAGGATTGTTAACTCTTGTCCCTTTCAGTAACTAAAAAAACTTAAATAATATACCTTTGATATGTATCTATCTAACAGTCAACTTATATACCATATCATCGACTTTCACAAAATATAAACCGGTAATCAAATTATTTATCTGTATAAGCCCTATTGCATTATCATTGCTGTAAACTTCAACTCCTGCAATATTGTAAATTTGTATCGGAACCGGTTTATCTAACTGAGTAAGGTCAATATTTACATTATCCGATGTAGGATTTGGGTAAATAGCCACATTGCTATTTGTTTTATCAGCAACACCTACGCTTTCTTTAGGTTTGAGTATTAATGCATCAATATAGAATGAGGTACCTGAATTATTTGTTGCACTCTGATAGCCAAGGAAAAGCATAAAACTTACCGAAGAAGCATTAGAGGCCAAAGTAAACTCATTGCTATAAGTACCTTTACCAGTAATAAAACCCACACCTGTATCAGACCACAAAGGCGACTCAACTCCTGCTGTTCCAACTATAGCCGGTGTAATGGCCACTTTATCACTACCGCAGTCGTATGCAAAGAATATCTCATAAGTACCTTTATTGAAGTTCATTTTTGATGTTTCAAAACGAATATATCCCGGAGCCCATCCCTGATGAACTATCTCAACGTAACCACTATTTGCTCCCGATAATTTTCCCTCACTGTTTTGGGTAAATTTTACTTGTCCTATTTCGTATGAAAATAGTATTATATCTCCGGCTGTAATTAAAGTATCATTAACTGTTACTCCAACTTTTGCTCCGGGTGCAATGTCAAATTCCGAATTACTAATAATATTATTTGCCGAGCCGGGTATTTGTGTACTAACTGTAACAGTCCATTCCTGCTCTACCGACAGGTCTTGCGAAGTTACTGTATAAACTACGGGCAATGTGAAATTCTGAGCTATTCCTGCAACAGGGTCACTTGTTGCACCCGGCGACAAGGTTATTGCGGGCATTAATGCAGTTACATCGGTATCGAACGGCATAGTAACAGTAACTGTATGAGCAACAGGGTTAATTATTGTATTGCCAACCTGTCCGTCGATAGTAAACTTACCTATATTTGCTTCTTTACCGGCTTCTCCGGTTGCTTCCTCTATTCGCCATTCCTTAATTTGTGTTTTATGAAAATATATTGCGTCTTTGCCGGCACCTATTCCAAAGGTCATAGTAGTTTCTGATGCTATGTAAACTCCGGTAAGTATAAAGTCGGTAGCCGGACTCGTTGTTTGAGAATTTGCCACCACGTAACCATCGGCAGGTCTTGCGCCACTCCACGCACCTAATGCATAGCTAACACCTGCCCAACCCTGAAACTGCACTATTGTTGCATATACATTATAGGTTCGGCCAACAGTTAAACCGGTAGCAGTGTATGTAAACCATGTATCTTCACCTGCCGGTGTCTGTGCATTTTCAGGTGCACCCATAGTAAGTTTATTGTCGGCAGCTACATACATTGGCGTTTTTATTCCATTGCTGTAATTTGGAGCAATTATACCAAATCCCTCAGGTAATAACCCATAATCGGCATGACCGGGTGTAGTACCTTGCGGATATAACAATTCCCATATTACCCACGACTTACCGGTAATATAACTAGTGTTAAACGTAACATCTAAAACTTGCCCGTTTATTGTTCCGGAGAGTAATCCGAACAATAGAATCAGATAGTAAATATTCCTTTTCATAACTCAGATATTTATGGTTAATATTAATTGAAATATCATCTGAAAATGACGGCTTAATCTTTACTCTGTCACCCTTTGCTGCCTTGTTGTATTTTTGCTTTTACGATTTTATTTATCAAATAGTTACAGTAGATATGGTTAATAGCTTTTTATGAAAATTTAATGTTAAGAGACTTTGTCTTATATGAATAAAACATAATTAAAGCTGCTATACAAATAAGCCCAATTCCTATTGCAAATGCGCCTGTATAACCTAGCCATTCGTACAATGCAACCCCTACTATGGGTGCAAACAATGCCCTGAAACCTACCATTGACAAGTGTATACCCTGATATCCGGCAGCATCTTCATTTTTACAAAAATAACTTGACCCAACGCTCCACAAAAGTGTCATAGAGGCGGTAAATAATCCATAAAAGAAAAACGATATAAAAACCGATGCATATACATCAACACCCTTAATAACCCAATGTAATCCCCAATATTTGGCAAATATCATAAAGAACAAATAACCTATAAAAAATACAAATGCTATTATTCCAAATTTCCGAGGGTCAATACGACCTATAAGCCTACCAAAAAAGGGAAATAAAAAAATAGAAACTATATGATAGCTATTCTTATAAAACGCAATGGAAGTATAATTCAATCCTAAATATTTATCCATAAATATGATAATAATCGCAACTGTTCCCATCCAGCCCATTCCGTAAGTCATAAAGCTAATTTCAAAATCGCGGAATGGTTTATTACGCTTTATTATTGCAAACATATCGGTAACCGATTTGCGTACAGATTGCCAAAAAGTAACCTTGTATTCAGGAAGTTCAGGTGGTACATAATGAATTAGTGTAAGTAAGTAAATTGAAATGATACCTACCACCGACAAAATTGGGAATACATAATTGAATGCATAATGGTTATTGTCGAGCATTAATCCAAATGCAAATGTTGATACCATAACTGCAACCTTATTTACCTGAGTGGAATAACTGTAAAGCTTACCAAACCTTGCAGGAGTATAATTAAAACGCAACAGTAAGTTAACCGTTGGAAGTATTACCGGCTTATATAAATAGTAAAAAAAGAATATTGCCAAAAATAAAGTTACATATATTGTATTTCCATGAACTGCCTGAGTACTACTTGGAAAAAATGCGAATGCGACTAACGGCAAACGTGTAATAATTCCTACCCTTCGCAATAATCGACGCTTCCTTTTTGTCCGTTTGAGCAACTCGCCTGTTACAACTGAGAAAAGAAGTATTACTATACTAAACTGAAACAGATAGCTAATTTGATAATTAGTTCCAAATAAACTTTTTACCAATATAAATTCATTGAGCAATAAGGCTCCGTCTACAATACCTTCAAGTACCACATGAGCAGTATAAAGCTTAAATGCCTTCTTCTCATTTACCGTAAGGTTATTGAAGCGTTTTAAAAACATACTTTTGTTATTTGATATGCAAAAGTACTTTTATTAGTGTTTTATTAATTCATTTTTGGCTTTTATTACAGCACTTTCAAATGAATTACAAATATTGTCGACACCAATAATATTGAGGAGTTTACTTTTTTTCAATGTATTTAAAACATCACCATTAACCCCGGCAAGTATTACCTTTACATGATTGTGGTGAAGTATATTTATAGTTTCCTTCAAATTATGAAGTCCTGTACCGTCAATAAATGATACGTGGCGCATTCTTATTATTAGCACCTTACTATTGAATCCTAAATCTTCAATAACTTGCGAATATGTTTTTGCTGAAGCAAAAAACAGAGGCCCGCTTATTTCATAAATACTAATCTCGGGAGGTAAATCGGAGTAGTCGTCTATAATATCGGTATCAATAACGTTTGATATTCGTTTTTCGCTTATATCGGCCATTCGCTTCATAAACAGTATTGCCGACAATACAACACCTACCTGTATTGCAACAGTTAAATCTACCATAACTGTTAACACAAATGTTGAAAGCATTACTATAATATCGAAAAGCGAACCTTTTAAAATACCAACAAATAAACGCCATTCGCTCATATTATAAGCCACAACTATAAGTATACCTGCTAAACACGACATAGGTATAAGTTTTGCCCATTTGCCAAGAAAAAGCATTATCAACAATAATGTTACTGCATGAACAATGCCTGCAATAGGTGTTCTGCCTCCGTTTTTAATGTTTGTAGCTGTTCGTGCTATGGCTCCTGTTGCCGGAATACCGCCAAAGAAAGGGGTTACAATATTTGCTATACCCTGGGCTATCAACTCAGTATTTGACCGATGTTTACCGCTTATCATTCCATCGGCAACAACTGCCGAAAGCAACGACTCTATTCCGCCCAGCATTGCTATAGTTATGGCAGGTACTATATAAATATGAATATCTGCAAAATTAATTTCAGGTAATGAAAGTTCTACTTTATTGGGTATATCACCAAAAAACGATTCTATTGTTAAAACATTTATATCAAAAAATTTTACCGCCAATGTAATAGCAACTATTGCGATGAAAGAGCCCGGAATTTTTGAAGTAAGCTTTTTAGTATATATTGTTGTAAATATTGTTACTATCGTAATTATTAATGCACTGTAATTTAGTGTACTGATACTGTTAAAACAGACTCCCCACTTTGCGATAAAATCAGACGGTACTTTATCTATTTCTAGCCCTAATGCATCTTTTATTTGAGTTGATAATATTACCAATGCTATGCCGCTTGTGAAACCTACAATAAGCGAGTGAGGAAAATATTTTAAAAGGTTTCCTAGTCGTAAAACACCGAATAAAACCAGCATAATACCTGCAAGTACTGTTGATATTACTAACCCATTAATACCAAATTGCTCAACAATACCATATACTATTACTATAAATGCCCCTGTTGGGCCGCCTATTTGAACACGACTACCACCTAAAAATGATATAAGGAATCCGGCTACTATTGCGGTTATCAATCCTTTTTCGGGCGAAACACCCGAAGCTACTGCAAATGCTATTGCCAGTGGCAGCGCAACTACCCCTACAACTATGCCCGACAATATGTCGGTTGTAACTTGTTTTTTACTTATTCCGCTTTCTAAAAGGGTAAATAATTTGGGTGCAAATAATGATTTCATAGGATTAAAAAAAATAGCAAAACCCTAATAACCACACTTTTTCAAAATATCTTTAGGCACCCCATTCTTATGAACACCCCACAATATGGTTTTATATTGAGCATAAGCCTTAGATACGTACATATAACCGTCGTAATCGTTATAACCCTTGCCCCATGAATTTTTCACATAATAATACTCCTTGCCGTACTGGTCTTCAGCAATGCCGGTTATAAGCATACCATGGTCGTCGGTTGTTTTATAATTATCAAATGCCTGCTGACGCATTAATGGGGTAATTTGCTTTTCAGGCAGCGGTTCGCTGTAACTATGAATCAAACTTATACGTTCCTTATCTGTCATACTATCCCAATTTAAGCGTTCAATTTTCGACAATACTTCAAAATCTTCTTCCGGCACTACCGCTATTCCGTCATTTGTTTTAACTAATGTTGTTTCAGTTACATCGGTTCCCCACACAACTGCATATCCGTTTTTAATGGCATTGTCAATTATAGTGGTCATATCGTCAATAGTTACATTCATATAACGTTCCCACGACCAATTGTCGGGTATTTCCACAACAAATTCGGTATAGTACGGGTGATGGGTAAATGAAGTGAAGAACAAATATTCATCGGGGTTCATGCCAACACGCTCTTGGGCAAATGTTTTAGGCGTATATTCTTTACCTTGAAATGTAAACTTTTCGGGTACTTTACCTAAGTAAGCATCCAATATCCCCTTGTACCCCTCAAACCATGCAGTAGACAACCGTCCGTTTTTATTCTTTATAACTCCGTCGAGATACTCTTTTAAAACAGCCTCTAACTCATTGTGATTATGCTTTTCTTCGCCGTAATTAAGCCCTTGATATAGTTTTTCGGGCATTAATCCATACTTTTTATAAACTTTTATAACATCGTCAATAGCTCCACCTTCGCTAAAGGTGCATTCCCCATGCATTCGTACATAATTCATAGCCTTTTCTTCGTAACACATACGAACCACATACATCTCTGAAATATCTACAGGTTCTTTACCCATACGAATCATTTCAGCCTCAACCAATCCCATTCCCGAAAAACTCCAACAAGTTCCCGACAAATATTGATCCTTAACCGACGAACCCGTAACCTCATTAGTAATAGTGAAATTAAAGCCCCCCGGTTCTTGTTCACTATCCTGACCAAATGCGTGTACATGAATAAATATTATAAATAACAAGACCGGATATTTAGCAAATTTCATAGTAATAGTTTAAGGATATTAAAATTAAAACAAATACACAAATAAAACAAAACAGGGATAATTCTGTTTAGAGATATCCCTGCAATTAACACTATATATTATTACTTCTATATTTTTTCAGCTAACAATATCAGCTTATTATTTTTAACTTCAATCACTCCCTGTTCAACATCGAAAAACAGCTCGTTATTATCTTCCTCTACCACCTTAATTTTTCCTTTACCCAAGGTCGATATCAGAGGGGCGTGGTTTTTCAATACCTGAAATGAACCATCGGTTCCCGGTACTTGCACCGATTTTACTTTACCGGAATATACCTTTTTATCGGGGGTTATTATTTCTATTTTCATCTTAAAATATTTTATATTTTCTATTGCATATATTAATAAGAAATAGAAAACTGGCAATAATAATTTACTCTGCTTCAGCCATCATTTTTTCACCTTTTGCTATTGCCTCTTCAATAGTTCCAACAAGGTTAAATGCAGCTTCAGGGTATTTATCTACCTCACCATCCATAATCATATTGAATCCTTTAATAGTATCTTCAATACTTACAAATGCACCTTTTAGTCCGGTAAATGCTTCGGCAACATGGAACGGCTGCGACAAGAAACGCTGTACACGACGCGCTCTGTGTACTACTAACTTATCTTCTTCCGACAATTCGTCCATACCAAGTATCGAAATAATGTCTTGCAATTCTTTATATCGCTGTAAAGTGTTAATAACACGCTGAGCAGTATTGTAATGTGACTTACCAACTACATCGGGCGAAAGAATACGCGAAGTAGAATCGAGAGGGTCTACAGCAGGGTATATACCAAGCTCTGCAATTTTACGGCTTAGTACAGTTGTTGCATCAAGGTGAGCAAACGTAGTTGCCGGAGCAGGGTCAGTTAAGTCATCGGCAGGTACATATACAGCCTCAACCGAAGTAATAGATCCCGATTTGGTAGATGTAATACGCTCCTGCATAGCACCCATTTCCGATGCAAGTGTGGGCTGATAACCTACCGCCGAAGGCATACGGCCAAGAAGAGCCGAAACCTCGGAACCTGCCTGCGTAAAACGGAAAATATTATCGATAAAGAAAAGTATATCCTTTCCTGCACCGGTACCATCGCCATCGCGGTAACTCTCAGCTACCGAAAGACCCGATAGTGCAACACGGGCACGAGCACCTGGAGGCTCATTCATCTGTCCGAAAACCATAGATAGTTTAGAATTTTTCAATGCCTCTTTATCAACCTTGCTCAAATCCCAGCCTCCTTCTTCCATACTCTTCTTAAACTCTTCGCCATAATCAACAATACCTGCTTCTATCATTTCACGAAGCAGGTCATTACCCTCACGGGTACGCTCGCCTACTCCGGCAAATACTGATATGCCTGAGTATCCTATGGCTATATTATTAATAAGCTCCTGTATAAGTACTGTTTTTCCTACACCGGCACCACCAAACAAACCAATTTTACCCCCTTTGGCATAAGGCTCTATAAGGTCTATTACTTTTATACCTGTATATAGTACTTCTGTCTCTACCGAAAGGTCTTCAAACTTAGGTGCCTCTTTATGAATAGGGAATCCGCCATCTTTGGGCAACGGCCCTATACCATCAATAGTGTCGCCGGTTACATTCATTAAACGACCCTTTATTTGCTCACCAACAGGCATAGTAATAGGTGCTCCGGTGGCTACAACCTCCATACCTCTGTTTAATCCGTCGGTCGACTCCATGGCTATGGTTCTTACCGTACTTTCTCCTATGTGTTGTTCTACTTCACATACCAGTACCGAACCATCGTGACGTGTAATTTCAACAGCATCTAAAATATTTGGCACTGAGCTTCCTTCTTGCTCAAAGCTAACGTCAATTACCGGTCCGATAATCTGGATTATTTTTCCAACATTCTTAGCCATTATTATATTTTTTTAAAGTTTATGAAGAGACGCAATGAATTGCATCTTTACCGTATTCGTTTTATTATGAGACGCAAAATATTGCGTCTTTACTACTATCATAGACGCAAAATATTGTGTCTTTACTTTATTTATCTCTTTTTAATAAGTTTTTTCCTAGTTCTAAAAGTAGTTTTTTTCTGCTTTCCGGAACATCAATTTTATTTAAACAATCAAATGCCTTTACTGAAAACTCTTCTGCTTTTAGCAAAGCTATCTCACCAATTTTCAACTTTTCATAAATGCTTTTTATGGCATTTATTTTTTCTTCTTCATTAAAATTGGTCTTTGCAATCCAACTTTGTAGTTCCGTTTTTTGCTTATTGTCGGCTAATTTTAAAGCATTTATAAGCAAAAATGTTTTCTTGTTTTCTACAATATCACCACCGGTACGTTTGCCAAATACCTCAGGGTTACTGAATGTATCGAGCCAGTCGTCGAGCAATTGAAAAGCCAGTCCCAAATTTATGCCAAAATCATATAACAATTTAGCATTACTTTCCGATGCTCCGCCAATAATAGCTCCTATCTGCAAACTTGCCGCAATAAGCACCGATGTTTTAAGGCGAATCATTTCAATATATTCGTCCTCAGAAACATTATTCCGGTTTTCGAACTGCATATCGAGCATTTGTCCCTCACATACTCCCAGTGCTGTTTCATTAAAAATAGCAAGTATGCTTTTTAAGTATTGATTCGGGCTTTCGCAAATAAATCTGTATGCTTCAACCATCATTGCATCGCCTGAAAGTATCGCTGTATTGGCATTCCATTTCAAATGTACTGTTTCATTACCTCTACGAACCGGGGCATCGTCCATAAGGTCGTCGTGCAAGAGGGTAAAATTATGAAACATCTCAATACCAATAGCCGGCGATATTGCATTTTCAATATTGTCAGAGAACATATTACAAGCCATTAATGTAAGCAAAGGCCTTATTCTTTTACCTGCACTCCCTAATATATACTCAATAGGTTTATACAGTTCTTCAGGTTGTTTTCCCCAGTTTATCCGAGTTATATTCCTTTCTATTTCAATACTTAACTCTTCTATATTATATATCATCGTCATCAATATTCAACTCAAAAAGACCTTCATTAAGAATCCTTTTTATTCCTTCCTCTACTACAATTAAATCGCGCCCCAAAATCTCTTTCATTGCAGAATTATCGGGCTGGCGTCGGCGCATATCACCATCTTTTAAAGGTGGTAAATGAACTATCTTCGACTTTGAACCGGTAACCTTAATAACTATTTCGGCCAATTCAAGTATTGTTATCTCCCGGTTTCCGCCAATATTTATAACATCGTTAACACATTTATTTTCAGTTAATGTTTTTATACACGTGTCAACATTGTCATCGACAAAACAGAAAGTACGGGTTTGCTGACCATCGCCATAAATGGTAATAGCATCGTTATTGAGTGCTGCAATCAGGAATTTACTAATTACAAAATCTTTACTTTGCTTTGGTCCATAAGTATTGAAAAATCTGAATATAGTATACTGCAAACCATACTCTTGATAATAGCTTCGCATAAATGCCTCTCCAACATTTTTTACAATAGCATAGGGCAAACGGCTATTTAATGGAGTAGTATAAACATTTTGAGGTATCTCAAATGGTTCACCATATATTTCCGACGACGATGAAAAGAAAACCCTTTTAACAGTAGTGTTTTTTGACAATAAAAGTATGTTTTTAATTCCGTCGATATCTTTTAAAACCTTAACCGGATACTTTTGTGTTCTTTTAACTCCTACAACCGCTGCTAAATGAAAAACATAATCGAACTGATACGAAGTCATTATAGGAGCCATTTCCTGATAATTGTTACAATCGGCTTTTATAAATCGCCAGTTAAGCGTTGGTAGTTTCGGAAGCTTACCTATATTACCGGTCGACAAATCATCAACTATTACTACATAGTTTTTGCTGTCGGCAATAAGCTTTTCAGCTATTGCGCTTCCAATAAAACCTGCTCCTCCTGTTACTAATATATTCGGCATTTTTGTTATGTTAACCTTTTAAAGCTTCTGCTCCACTTACTATTTCCAGTATTTCATTGGTAATAGCAGCTTGACGCGCTTTATTATAAACTAAATTTAATTCACGAAGCAACCCGGTTGCATTGTCGGTTGCCTGATGCATTGCAGTCATTCTGGCTCCATGCTCAGCTGCGTGCGAATCGAGCAAAGCTCTGTAAAACTGTATTTTCAATGATTTTGGAATCAATTCTGATACAATTTTCTCTTTCGAAGGTTCAAATATATAATCGATATTATTATTTGTTTTTTTGCTTTCTTCCTGTTCAAGTATTGGAAGAAACTGTTCCATCATAAGAGTTTGAGTAGCTGCATTTTTGAACTGGTTATATATCAAAAATACCCTATCGTACTTTCCTGATACATAGTCGGTCATTATTTGCTCTGCTACCGGCGACACATGATCAAAATCGAGATTATTATAAAGCTCATTTTTATGTGTTACTTTATAATTGCGTCGACGCAAGAAATCGAAAGCATTTTTTCCAATAGCTAATAAATGAAGGTTTCCGCTTTGAAATTGTGATGAAAACTTTCCGGCTAACAGGTTGCTTACTACCTTGTTAACATTTGAATTAAAGCCGCCACACAAACCACGATTGGAATTAATAACTACCAATAGTATTTTGTTTTCGCCTCGATCAACTGAATACGGATTATCTTCACCGGAATCGACATTTTGGCTTAAGTTTCCCAATATTTCATACAATTTGGTCGCATACGGACGAATTTGTATGATAGCTTCCTGGGCTCTTCGCAATTTGGCAGCCGATACCATTTTCATGGCACTTGTTACCTGTCGCGTGGTTTTTACCGATGTCATTCGGCTCCGTATTTCTTTTAAATTAGCCATATTCTCACTGCAATTTATTCATATCTCTCTGATAAGTCAGCAGCCACCTGACGAATTGTATTCTCTACATTATCGTTTATTTTACCTGCTTTAAGTTCCGCAAGAACATCTTTATGTTTCATGCTCAAACGCTCAAGGAAATCGGCTTCAAATTCCTTCACCTTATTAACCGGCACTTTCGACAATAACCCTTTTACACCACAGTAAATAATAGCTACCTGCTTTTCTACCGACATAGGTTCGTATTGACCTTGTTTAAGTATTTCAACGTTTTTGCGTCCTTTATCGAGAATAGCCATAGTAGCAGCGTCGAGGTCGGAGCCGAATTTAGCGAAAGCTTCAAGTTCACGGAACTGAGCCTGATCAATTTTCAACGTACCTGCAATTTTTTTCATCGATTTTATTTGTGCATTACCGCCAACACGCGATACTGAAATACCTACGTTAATAGCCGGACGAACACCGGAGTTAAATAAGTCTGATTCAAGGAATATCTGTCCATCGGTAATTGAAATTACGTTGGTTGGGATATATGCAGAAACGTCGCCGGCCTGTGTTTCAATTATTGGCAATGCTGTTAAAGAACCGCCACCTTTTACCAACGGTTCGCCCTTAGAATCTTTAGCCTCGGCTAATACAGGAGGCAAATCGTTCATGGCACGTGCCACCTCATTGTTGTTAATTATTTTGGCTGCACGTTCCAGCAAGCGGCTATGTAGGTAGAATACGTCGCCCGGATAAGCTTCACGACCCGGAGGGCGACGAAGTAATAACGACACTTCACGATATGAAACAGCTTGTTTTGAAAGGTCATCGTAAATAACCAACGCATGACGGCCTGTATCGCGGAAGTACTCTCCAATAGCTGCTCCGGCAAATGGAGCATTAAATTGCATTGCTGCCGGGTCTGCTGCAGTAGCCGAAACTATTACAGTATAATCCATTACGCCGTGTTTTTCAAGTGTTTTTGCCACGTTAGCAACTGTACTCCCTTTCTGACCAATAGCTACATATATACAATAAACAGGTTCGCCGGCATCGTAAAACTCTTTTTGATTTATTATAGTATCAATAGCAATAGCTGTTTTACCTGTCTGACGGTCGCCAATAATTAACTCACGCTGTCCGCGTCCAATAGGTGTCATTGCATCGACAGGCTTAAGACCAGTTTGCAGAGGTTCGGTTACCGGCTGGCGATATATTACCCCGGGGGCTTTACGTTCAAGGGGCATTTCGTAAGTTTTACCTTCAATAGGCCCTTTACCATCGACAGGTTCACCTATGGTGTTTATAATACGACCCAGCAAACCTTCACCTACATTGATTGATGCAATGCGTTTAGTGCGCTTTACTGTGTCGCCTTCGCGAATGCCCTCGGTTTGTCCAAGTATTACTGCTCCTACATTGTCTTCTTCAAGGTTAAGTGCAATACCTTTTACCCCATTTTCAAACTCTATAAGCTCGTTAGCCTGAACATTCGATAATCCGTATATACGAGCAATACCGTCGCCTACTGTTAGAACGGTACCCACTTCTTCGAGTTCGCTTTCTGCTTTAAATCCTTCAAGCTGTTGTTTCAGGATACTTGAAACTTCAGAGGGTTTGATGTCTGCCATATCTGTAATTATTTTGTTCTTTTATTTTCTTAAATACAATTTTATTCTTCGCCAATACTATACTGTACGCTCTATAAATTTACGCTTTATATTATTCAGCTTAGTTGCTACACTTGCATCAATTTGCTGATCGCCTACACGAAGTATGAAACCTCCCATTAGCTTTTCGTCAGTTACAGTTGAAAGTTCAACCTGCGTTTTAAAAACTTCAGATATTACTTTACTCACTTTTGTTTTCAAATTATCATCAATATCGGCAGCTGTTGTAACTATTGCCGCCTTTATCCCTTTTTCATTACGATAACGGTCAATAAAGTTTCTACAAATAGAAGGAATATATATTTCACGCTTATTTTCGGTAATTACATGAAGAAACTTTAAGGTATCGTCCGATATTTTTCCTTCAAATACTTTTGAAAGAACCTTTTTTTTCTCGGAAATTTTTAAAGTAGGACTACCTGCCACTAACTGCATCTCCTTTTCGCAAAAAACCATATCAACTGCATTAATATCGGAACGATATTCCTCAATCTTTCCTTTTTCGGTAGCCAATTGATAAAATGCTTTTGCGTATCGAACTGCTATTTTGCTTTGATTCATTAATTATAGATTTTGAGATATGAGTAGTGAGATATGAGATATGAGTAGTGATATAAATACATAATTCCTTTGCTCTTATCTAATTTATATTAGTTTTGTCAAGCAAGTCGTTAATTAATTCATCCTGACTCTTCTTGTCTTTAAGCTCGCGAGCTATAACTTTTTCTGCAATATCGACCGAAAGTTTAGCCACCTGATTCTTTATTTCATTAATAGCTGAGCGTTTCTCATTATCAATGGCAGCTTTAGCCGCAGCAATAATAGATTCTGCTTCTGTTTTAGCTTGTTCTTTTGCTTCTTCAATTGCCTTATTCTTTAAATCGCGAGCTTCTTTAAGAATTTTGTCACGTTCTGCTCGAGCTTCTTTAAGTATTTCCTCATTCTGCGAATAAAGCTTTTTCATTTCAGCTTTAGCCTCTTCGGCAGAGTTAAGTGCCTCTTCAATACTTTTATTTCTACTGTTTACCGCATTTAAAATTGGCTTCCAAGCAAATGCACGTAATAGGATCAGTAATAATATAAATGTAAATACTGTCCAAAAAATCATTCCTATTGCCGGTGTTACTAAATCCATAGTATTATATTTTTAATGTTCAATTCGGCTTGAGCCGGAAAATGTTCAAAAGTTCAGAAAAACACCATGCAGCCAACCGCTACATGGTGAATTGATTTTTTACTTTGCTACAAGAAGCGAAACTACTACTGCGAAAAGCGCAACACCTTCAACAAGTGCAGCGGCAATAATCATTGCAGTTTGAATTTGCGAGTAAGCTTCAGGCTGACGAGCAATAGCGTCCATTGCAGAACCACCTACTTTGCCGATACCTAAACCGGCTCCGATAACAGCTAATCCTGCACCTAATGCAGCAATTGAAATACCTGTCATAACTTTAAGTTTTAATAATTATTAATGATGCTCTTGTACCGCCAATCCGATAAAAAGAGCCGATAAAAGCGTAAAAATATATGCCTGTAATATTGCTACCAGTAATTCGAGTATATCCATAAATAATACGAATAAAACTGAAACCGGCGATATCCAAACTGTTTTGAATATAAATATCAGCGACACTAAGCTAAGTACAATAATATGCCCGGCTGTAATGTTTGCAAACAAACGAATCATGAGTGCAAAAGGCTTTGACAGAACACCTATAAGTTCAACCGGAACCATAATGGGCCACAACCATTTTGGAACAGGAGGGGTAAAAATATGCCCCCAGTATGTTTTTTTTCCGCTAACATTGGTTAACACAAGTGTAAATAGTGCAAGAGTCATGGTAACAGCAATATTACCTGTAAAGTTTGCTCCTGTTGGAATAAGCCCCAACATATTGTTTACCCAAATAAAGAAAAATACAGTAAGTAAATATGGCAAAAACCTTTTATAATTATGTTCGCCTATATTTGGTTTAGCAATATCATCTACAACAAATAGTATTATAGGCTCCAAAAAACCCTGAATGCCTTTAGGTACCATTTGTCCATTTTTATATTTAATGCCCATAGGTAAAAACATACCTAGAATTATAATAACTGAAATAAGCATTGATGCTACATTTTTGGTTATTGAAAAGTCTAAAGGTTTAATGTTTGTTGGGTGATGGTGTTCATCGAATTGCAACTCCCCATTTTGCGCAAGGTATATTTTACCATGATAAAGAGCATATTCTCGGTTTTCTTTTACAACAGTACTATGTCCATGGTGAAACTTCGAGGACATAAATATATCGAGATTCCCATTATGAAATATAATTACCGGAAGCGGTATACTTACTCCATGTTTTTCGCCGGCTTCCTTATCGGTTTTGTCAAACAAGTGCCAGTTGTGTGCATCGGCTATGTGATGCATTATTACGTCGGTTGGGTTAAACTCATTGCTTTCGGTGTGCGAATTACTGTTATGCTCTTCGACAATTGTATCAGAATTATTTTGGTTTGCCTGAGCATGGATACTATGCTCATTATTATGTTTTTCATTGGCAGCAAAAGTTACATTTAATGCTGCAAATAGAATAAAACATACAAACAGTGCTTTCCTTGTTATTCCCATTATGGATATAATTTTTTTCAACAAACTAATATACGTAAAATATTATAGCTAAGAAACAGCGTCTACTACTTTTTGCGCTATTGCCTGAAAAGCCATACCTGTAATGCTTTCAGGGTTTGTTGCAACAGGTTTTCCGCTATCGCCACCTTCTCGAATACTTTGAACTATAGGTACTTCACCAAGGAAAGGAATATTCATTTTCCCTGCCAAATTCTTTGCACCCCCTTTACCAAAAATATAGTATTTATTGTTGGGCAATTCGGCCGGAGTAAACCAGGCCATATTCTCAATCAACCCTAAAACAGGCACGTTTATTTTCTCGCTACGGAACATATTTATCCCTTTTATTGCATCGGCTAATGCAATATCTTGCGGAGTACTTACCACTATTGCACCTGTTATTTTCATTATGCTCACTGCCGTTAAATGTATATCGCTGGTGCCGGGTGGCAAATCGAGTATCAGATAGTCGAGTTCGCCCCAATCGCTGTTCATGGTTATTTGTGTAAGGGCATTACTTGCCATAGGTCCGCGCCATATCATAGCATCGTCGGGATTAACAAAAAAGCCCAGCGATAAAATTTTCACACCATATTTTTCGACCGGAATTATAATTTCTTTCCCTTCATGTTTAAAAACATCGGGTTTTGCACTTTCCATACCAAACATTTTTGGTATAGATGGGCCGAAAATATCGGCATCGATTATGCCAACTTTCGCACCTGTATTGGCCAAAGCAACTGCAAGGTTAACCGAAACGGTCGATTTACCTACGCCCCCTTTACCTGATGATACAGCAATAATATGTTTAACTTTACTTAATGCATTTTCGGGTTCTGCCTCCTGTACAACTTTAATATTGCCTCTAACATTGGCTTTTTCGCCAAATTTTTCTTCAATGGCGTGTATGCACATCTTTTTTAAAACAGGAATATTGGTTGCTGTTTTTTTATTTACGCCTAGCTCAAATGATATTTCACCACCATTAACATGAAGGTTTTTAA
Organism: Bacteroidota bacterium; assembly: GCA_003250355.1. Taxonomy (GTDB): domain Bacteria; phylum Bacteroidota; class Bacteroidia; order Bacteroidales; family SZUA-534; genus SZUA-534. Next base: position 75,521 of record QKGS01000005.1, on the reverse strand, counting down.
CCATTTCAAGTTCTATTATACTAATATTCAGTGTCGGATGAATTACATTACGCAACACATCTTCAACCTCATTTTTTGTGAATGACATCGTTAAAAAAATTAAATGTTATAAATACGTGTTAGCTTGTTTTGAAAGGCATAGCAATTTTATATATAATATTTTTAAATACCAAGCCATTTTACAAACAAAAAGGGAACAAATATTTAAAAGAAAAGTTTGCGCACTGTATTTTAGCTTAAATGTAAATTTCGCAAAATCACCCCATCAACGCAGGGGCAATTTTGAAAAAAAATATGAATTTAAAAATAATGATATACTGATTTATATCAGGGTATGTTGAAGAAATAATTTTTTGATATGGAAAAGCAAGTTTTATATAAAATGTAGAGTAAGGCGAATGGCAAATTTTAAGTTGTTGACAAAATAGCTTTGGTTTTATATATTTGTTTTTCATCATTATTTTTTATGATGCTATTCGGTATTTAAATACTATCTAACTATTAACTAAAATTTAGTGAACATGAGATTATTAAAGAAAACATTTGCCATACTATTTGCAGCAGCAATATGTGGGCAAGCTTTTTCGCAAGTGAATGTTGAAGTAAACTTTGACATAAGGCACACAGTGGGAGGCGAGTCGGTTTTTAACCGTGAGAAGTTTATAACTATTCACTCGGCTAATTACGAAACCGACTGGAAGAATGATTCAGCTAAAATGGAATACCTTATTCATGAACTTAATTCATATTTAAGTCGTGAAACAGGAAATTTGAATTATTGGGGCACAAGTTATACGGCAGAGGCATTAGAAGGTCATGGTGCATGGTGGAAATCGACAACCTATGCTAATAATACACTAGCCCACAGGTTTGAAAATAATCAAAATCTGATATATGCTTTTCAGCACACTGCTTACGACCTTGTAAGCAGTGGAACTGAATTGGGCGAGAGAATGGTTTCGTTTTACGAGAATTTTCATGGGACAGGAGGTAAAAACGGACTACCGCATCCGGGTTATATTGAAATAATGAATGAGCCGCTATTCCCACTTGTTGACAATGGTTCTGAAACACTGGAAGAGATATTTCAATATCACTATGATGTTGCAGCAAAAGTAAAAGAGCTTAATCAAAATATAAAAGTTGGAGGATTCGTTCAGGCTTTCCCTGAATTAGAAAAATCAAATTTTCAATATTGGGAAAATCGCTGGAAAGCATACATTGATTTATGTGGAGATGTTACAGACTTTTACTCACTTCACCTGTATGACTTTCCGGGTATAAGCGGAGGTCAGGAAAGATACCGCAAAGGGGCAAACATAGAAGCAACACTTGATATGATAGAAAGCTATTCGGCAAATGTAGGCAAGGAAAAAGGCTTTCTTATTTCAGAATATGGCTCACAGCTGCACGACTGGTACAGTCAAAACTGGAGTTCATACAGAGACTGGCTTTGTATAAAGGCATTCAACAATATGCTGTTGCAATTTTTAGAGCGACCCAACCGAATTGAAAAAGCACTCCCTTTTACTCCAATAAAAGCAGAATGGGGCTTTGGACAGGTAAAAAGCGGATTGGTATATCCATGGAGTTTGATGAGACCGGCAGACGAAGCCGGATATAAAGCGTGGAGAACCGCCGGCAATGGCATAGGTACATGGACAGGCGAATGGGTATGGTCAGAATATATTAAATTCTACCAATTATGGGCCGATGTAAATGGTGTACGAATAGATACAAAATCGGATGATATAAATATTAATGTTGATGCTTATGTAGATGGCGATACTGCATATATAATTCTTAACAGCCTGAACACTGCCGATACAGATATAAATATTTCGTTAGCCGGATTGGGTGCAAGTACCATAACATCGGCAACTGCAAATGTTTTATATTTGAATACCTCAACAAATACGGTAGCCCTTGATACAAATGCTTTCTCTACTGCAACAAACCCTTCAATTACTCTAAAACCTGAAGCAACAGCTATTATTAAATATGTATTCAATACTGACATAGCTATAGTAGATACTTGCTATGAAACAAAGTATTACGCTTCAAAAATAAAGCAACAAATTACGGCAAATACCCCAATAGTATTCAACATTAATAATGTAGAAACAGCAAATTATGGCGAGGCAGTACTTAGAATAGGTATTGGTAGAGACAAAGTACTATCAAGAAATCCGCAGATAATATTTAACGACAGCACTTTAGCCGGTACAATTAATTACAGAGGTGACGATCAAACCGACAGAGATGATTTTTTTGGATTACTTGAAATTGAAATTCCTCAAAACCTATTACGCTCAAATAATGAGATTCAGGTTGTATTTACTGATGACAACGGCGTACTTTGCAACCATATAAGCAGTTGTGCATTACAAGTTTTCAACTTCACAAAAAATCTGACACGATTTGGGTTGGGAACTGATGCCGTTACGGCAGTTAAAGTTGAACCCAAAACATTAACATTTGAACAATATGATACGGTTTATCTTTCGGCATTTGTTGAGCCTGTAACTGCCGCCGATAGAATAATATCGTGGAAATCGACCGATGAAAGCAAGGTTGTAGTTAATAAATATGGTGAAGTATATGCTAAAGATTATGGAACAGCAGAAATAGTTGTTCAGGCTCACGATGAAACAAACGGAATACTTACCGATACATGTTACTTAACTATTACTGAATTTGTACCAACACTGGTAACCGGGGTTATACTTGATAAAACCACACTGAGTATGGATACCGACGGAACTTACGACTTAACTGAAACAGTTACTCCTGCCTACGCAACCGACAAAAGTGTAAAATGGAGCTCGTCGAATACTGACGTTGCAACCGTTGACAGCAATGGTGTAATAACTCCGATAGATGGAGGATTTGCCCATATTATTGTAACTACAAACGATCAAGGGTTTACCGACACTTGTAATCTGACAGTAATTGCAATACCAACTACACGTGTTGATATTGACAAACAACTTATTGGACTTGCAACCAACGACTCAGTACAGTTAGTTGCTACTGCATATCCGGCTAATGCAAGCAATAAAAGAGTTACATGGAGTTCAACCGATGTGAATATAGCTACTGTAAATCAAAATGGTATGGTGAAAATAACAGGAACCTCGGGTGAAGCCAATATTGTAATAGTATCGCAAGATAGCAGTATACTGGTTGATACATGTAAAGTGGTAATTGTTAATGCAAGCAATTACATTACTATTGAGGCCGAAGACTTAATTACAACCGGAGGTACTTATGACGATGGAAACAATGATAATATGAATGTTGTTGCCGGATTAGGAGTAAACTATGTAAATAATGGCGACTGGGCTACTTATAGTGTTAATATAGCCGAAGCCGGAGCATATCAGGTAACATACTTTATATCATGTCCTACAGATGATGGAAATATTACATTTAGTGTTGGCGGCGTTGACAATGGAAAAACACATATCGAAAATAACGGAATTGGAGGAACTCCGGGTTGGGAAACTTATATCCCTATTATAGCATCAATGCCGGTTAATTTGGCATCGGGTAATAATGATATTAAAATAACAGCTACCGGTTCAAACTGGCAATGGAACCTTGACAAAATGGTTCTTGTAAAAGTAGGTGATCACTATGTTGCTGCCAATGATTCAGAAGCAATGAATATTGATTTATATCCAAATCCGGCAAGCTCAACCCTTTTTATTGATGGAATTGACAACAATTGTTTTGTTTCTATCTACAATATTCAGGGTGTAGAGATAGTTTCTTCTCCAATACAAACAGGTGATAATAGTATTGATGTTTCTAACATCCCTGATGGATATTATATAATAGTAATTAAGAATAATGCTGAAACGGTATTAACAACTCAAAAGCTAATTATAAAAAAATAGATTCTCATATATTTTAAATTCTGAAAACCGGCGAAAGCCGGTTTTTTTATTATAATTAACTATCAATATAACGTCATTTTCAAAACAACACCCCCATTTTGGAAGGGGTTTAAAAATTAAAATATGCGTTTATAAAAATAAACATGCCAACAAACAATACTCGTTGTAATAAATTATTACTTTTGCGCCCGAGCAAGAAAAATAATTTTTTAAAAACAAGGAAGTAAAATGTTTGATACAGGAACAACAACATTTATGTTGATTGCCACTAGTCTCGTTATGCTTATGACACCGGGACTGGCATTCTTCTATGGAGGTCTGGCGTGTAAAAGAAACATTCTGGGCGTTATGATACAAAGCTTTGTATCGTTGGGAATTACAACAATCTTATGGTATGCAGTGGGTTATTCGCTATGCTTTAGCGGAGGTGAGGGTGCAATAATCGGAAACTTTGACAAAGCTTTCCTCAGTGGTGTACACTTAACCGATGTATATCCGGGGAAAAAATTTCCTGAAATAGTATTTATCTCATACCAAATGATGTTTGCTATTATTACTCCGGCACTTATTACAGGAGCTTTTGCAAACAGGGTTTCATTTAAAGCATACCTTATATTTTTGGTAGTGTGGCAAATAGTTGTTTATTATCCATTTGTACATATGGTATGGGGGGGTGGTTTACTGTCAACATGGGGAGTACTCGATTTTGCGGGTGGAATAGTAGTTCACGCTACTGCGGGTTTTGCTGCTTTGGCTTCGGTAATATATGTTGGTAAGCGCAGCAACAGAACTTCAAAACCCAACAGTATACCTTTAGTTGCAGTAGGTACCGGTTTATTGTGGTTTGGTTGGTATGGGTTTAATGCAGGCAGTGAATTAGAAGTAAACGGCATTACAGCTATGGCATTTTTAAATACCGATGTAGCAGCTTCGGTTGCAGCTATTACATGGCTAATAATAGAATGGTCAACCAAGAAGAGGCCATCGTTTATCGGACTACTTACAGGTTCTATAGCCGGACTTGCAACCATAACTCCTATGGCAGGCTTTGTAAACATACACACTGCTGTAATTGTAGGTATTCTTGCAGGATTAGGCTGTTATGTGGCAGTAAAAATCAAAGACTGGTTCGATTGGGACGATGCTCTTGATGTATGGGGTGTTCATGGTATTGGTGGTGTAATAGGTTCTATTGCTTTAGGACTATTTGCAACTACCTCAATAAATCCAAACGGAGCCGATGGTCTGTTTTTTGGAGGCGGTTCATCATTATTGCTTAAGCAAATAGCTGCTACTGTACTTGCATCGGCCGTGGGTTACTTTTTTACTTATGGTATGTTAATATTAATAAACAAAATTACTCCGGTTAAAGTAACACGCGAAATGGAAGAGATGGGTCTCGATGCTGCTCTTCACGGTGAGGTAGCAAGAGACTAAAACAAAAATAAAAACAATAAAAAAGGCTTTCCTCACTGAAAGCCTTTTTTATATATTCGATATAATTAGTTAACCTTTCAATGCATCGTAATAAATAGTCAGCTCAGCAGCATTTAATTTATTATCGGGCTTAGTCATAAGCGAAAGCATATAATCTAAACTCTCTATTTGCTTTTGCTCATCGGTTAGCTCATTGTTTGTTTCTACTTCAGTATCTTCATCTTCTTCATCGGCAGGTATTTCGATAAGGAAAGTTTCATTCTCTTCGATATGCTCCAGCGCCATACGTGTCAAACGAGTCATTCGCGGATTGTTAGCTGCCGAAAACATAGCACGTAATTCTTTCATTCCTTCAAGCAACTTATCAGTATCCATACCCGAATCAATAAGAATTTGCTGAATTCTGTTAATCTGCTTATTTATTACAATTTGATCCATGCCTTTATTTTTTATTATTTATAAAATCGGTGCAAATTTAATTTACTTATGCAAAAAAGCACACAATAAATTGTAAATTTTGTGTTTTGTCTATATTTATTGTACAAAATATATTATCAGTCATGAACGAACTAAAAGCTTTTTTAGAGCAAAGTATTGTAAATACAAACTCATTTTCATTTTCAGTTAAACAAATAATTCTTTCAGCAATTGTATTATGTGTAGGGTTTATTATTTATAAAATACTGGTTAGAATAGTATCGGGCAACAAGAGTATTTTTAATTTGAATAAAAATGAAAAAAAACGGATAGTTCGCCTTATTCAATTTATAATTCTACTCATAGCATTTAACCTAATATTTGAAGTACTCCATGTAAATATAAGTAAAGTACTCAGGTATGAGCTTGTAAATGCCGGTAAAATAACCATAAGCATATATACGCTGCTGATATTACTGATAACAGTACTTATAACAAAGGTTATAATATTTGTACTCGAAACTTTAGTAAGCCGAAGTATCGACCCCGAAAATACCGAGAAAGGAAAAAGTCGTTCCATATTTCAAATTACCAAATATCTGGTTTGGATACTTGCAATCACCTTTTTTCTCGATTCGCTTGGTTTTAGTATTACATTTCTAATAGCGAGCCTTTCGGCATTATTGGTAGGCCTTGGGCTTGGTATTCAGGGTTTTTTCAACGACATTATTTCGGGTATAGTTATACTGTTTGACCACTCAATAAAAGTAGGCGATGTGGTAGAAATACAGGGCGAAGTAATAGGTAAAGTTGATGAGATAAAACTACGCACCTCTAAAATTATAACCCGCAACGATGTAGTGATTATTATACCAAATTCAAGTTTCACTTCCGAAAATGTAATAAACTGGAGCCATAATAGTAAAAAAACGCGCTTTGGAGTAAAAGTGGGAGTTGCCTACGGAAGCAATGTTGAACTTGTAAAAACAATACTCATACAAGCCTGCAAGGAACATAACGAAATTAATTCCGAACCCGAACCTTTTGTGTTTTTTAGCAACTTTGGAGAATCGTCGCTCGATTTTGAAGTTATGTTTTACACCGAGAACAGTTTCCGCGTTGAAATGATTAAGAGCGACCTTCGCTTTAAGATAAACCAAAAATTTGCCGATAATGGCATTACCATTCCATTTCCTCAACGCGACATACATATGTATAATCACTCTTAGCATATAAAAATGGGCAAAAACACTCTCTACTTAACCATTATTCATAAAAAAGCACCCGAAAATAGTTGTAAATAAAAAAAACTTCATAATTTCGCTAACTGAAAATTAAACCATGAAGGATCTTATCTTATTTATTTATAGAAAAAATACTAAGACAAAATTCTTCACAAGTATTTATTAACTAAATTTTTATAATTCATGAGGATTAAATTTTTTAATCATCTTGTCTTATGTGCGTTGGGAGCAGGTTTGCTCTTTACTTCGTGTAAAAAAGACGACGATGAAGTGAGTGGTGATCCGGCAATAAAAGTTGCTAATACCACATGGGGTGTAAACTCCGGAACCGATGTTACGGCAGGTATTACTCTGAAATTTTCAGGTTCTACTTTCGTATACACAGTAGTAAATTACGATGGTGCAACTGAAATCTCAAGAGGTACATTTGCAACTATCCCTCCTTACGACGTAGTATTAAGACAAGAAGACGGAACATCCTTTGCCCGCGGTATTGAGAAAGAGGGTACATTAGAACTTGAATTGTTCGACTTGTCGGGTATGGCAGGTATTACACTACCTCCGTTCCAAAACCACGCTTACTTGGCTTATCCTACTACAAGCAGCAATGCTTCTAAGTTTGTAACACTATTTAGTGGAGTACAAGGTGGATATGCAGCTGTACCTGGTGGTCTTAGTATTAAAGTTTCTAACGACTCATTAGGTGAGGCAGGAGCAGGTAATGCATGGGCCGAGGTAACTCTTTCATGGAGTGCTGTTGAAGGTGCTACAAGTTATCGTGTATTCAGAGCTGTTAGCCCTGACGATTACAAAAACACTTACTTTACAGCATTCAGAACTATAGGTGCAAACCCAACTGCAGGTGGTGGTTTAACATTTGCTTACTATGCCGATGTTACCGGAGGTAAAACTTCAATTGAAATGCCAAAAGAGAGTGCAAGAACTGAGTACAACTATTATGTAGCTGCATACAACGGACAAACTCCGCTTGGTGCTCCTGCATTTGCTTACAAACCAGGCAACCAGGCTGTAACTGCACCTACTAATTTAGATTATTTAGTTACAGGAAATCAAATTATCCTTTCGTGGAATAAAGATTTCTTAAAATCGAGCTACAGAATTTACCAAATTGCTCAAAACGGAAACAGAATAATAGTAGCTGACGTAGCTGCTAATACCGATTTTTCGGCAGCAAGAGAATCATACACTGTAACTACCGATGCTTTAAAAGGTAGCGCATTTGTTTCAGGTGAAACTTATACATATGCTATTACAGGTTTCAATGCAATAGGTATTGAATCGCCAATAGCAGCAGGAAACACTCAAATTACAAGTTTCTTTGATCAAGTTACCGGTTTTAGAATTGCTTTCGACAAAGATGGTAATAAAATGCTTTATTGGAATAAAGTTCTTTACACTCCCGCAGCAGGTTACAAAATTTACAATATGACCAATGCTGATACTATTGCTCTAACTACTGTAGCTGCATCTGTTGATAATGAAATAGCAGTTTCAGGTTTAGGCCTTGACTATTCTATGCCATACAACCTTTCTATTAGTGCTTCGGCTAAAGGTCAATTCTCATCTATACTAAGTGCTGTTACTTATTTCCCTGCACCGGTAGCTGCTCAGGTAGCCGGAATATCTGTTACTCCTTCGGCTGTTGAAACTTCAACCGATACTGTAATGATTAAATGGGAAGAGATAAATACATTAGATGTTACTGCCGACAGCTATACTATTTCATACCAATATGTTGATACAAATACTCAGGTAGCTAACATTGCTGAGTATGGTGAAATTCAGTGGGATTTTACTAAAGCCGTAGCTTTAACCGCTGTAACCAAAACAAGTGCTACTGCAGCTGTTGATAATGTATGGTACGATAAGAATGTTGCAAATGGATTTGAGTATGAGTTCTATATTACTAATACAAATAATGCTATTGGCAAATATGGACAATACCGTTTCTGGATTCAGGCAACAGGTAACGGAACTAATAGCGACGCTATACTGTTAGGTACTATTGTACACGAAGCCCGATAATTAAAACACTTAAAAAAAGAAAAACATAAAACATTAAAAAAATAGAAATAATGAAAAATTTTAAAGCAATTTTATTAATAGCTATTGTAGCTGTTTCAAGTTTAGGATTTAACTCTTGTAAAAAGGATAGTGAAACTCATCCAATGGTAGGAACTTGGGAGTACAGAGAAAATAATGGACCTGCATCTGCAGTTGTAACATATGTTATTAAAGAAACAGGAACATACCACTTTTCAGTTGATGACCCAACAAATTTATTAGGTTTAGGTCTTGGTATTGCTTACTACACAGAAATAGGATCATGTGTATTTTCACACCCAAGTATTATGTTCTATGGAGGCGGTAGTAGAAACCTTAGTTCAGGAACTGCTTTAGTATCTTATCCTCAATTTACATTAGGGGGTAACTTAGCTAATGGTATTGGTGGTACACTTATCTTCAATAAGAAATAATTTAGTTTTAGTAAATATTTTAGAGGCTCATGCATTGCATGAGCCTTTTTTACTTTTACAATGCAACAATATTGTTTTGAATATCCTCTTTACAGGGTAGTACAATAAAAAATTATAAATTTGTGTTTTAAAAAATAAAAACTGATGAAGTTAAGGGCTGAAAACATAATGAAAAAATACGGTTCGCGTACTGTTGTAAAAGATGTTTCTGTTGAGGTAGAAAAGGGTGAAATAGTAGGACTATTAGGCCCTAACGGAGCAGGAAAAACCACATCGTTCTATATGATAGTAGGCCTTGTGAAACCTAACGGAGGTAAAATATTTCTCGACAACACAGAAATAACCAAAGACCCGGTATACCGCAGAGCACAAAAGGGGATTGGCTATTTGGCTCAGGAAGCATCGGTATTTCGAAAGTTGAGTGTTGAAGATAACATAAAAACAGTACTTGAACTAACCAAGCTTACCAAGGTCGAGCAGGAGGCTAAGTTAGAATCGCTACTCAATGAGTTTAGCTTGCAACATATACGTAAAAGCTTAGGCATACAGCTTTCGGGGGGCGAACGCCGTAGAACCGAAATAGCACGCTGTTTGGCTATTGACCCTAGTTTCATTTTACTCGACGAACCATTTGCAGGCGTTGACCCTATTGCTGTTGAAGATATTCAGGGTATAGTTCGAACCCTTAGAGATAAGAATATTGGAATACTCATTACCGACCACAACGTTCACGAAACATTATCTATTACCGACCGCTCATACCTACTGTTCGAAGGGCGTATTCTTAAAGCCGGCACAGCCAAAGAACTTGCCGAAGATGAACAAGTACGTAAAGTATATTTAGGTCAGAATTTTAAACTTCATGAATAGTTATTTGTATAAGTGGCAATATAAACTGATATTTGCCTGAAATGTTAACCTGTAACACCACAAAATACTTAAATACAAATAGCACTAAGTGGTTATTTATAGTTTCATTAATTATACTATCCCTTTCGGCAAATGCTCAAATAACCCGTATTCGCGGTGTAGTATACGACAAAGAAACAAATGATCCTATCCCTTTTGTAAACGTTGCTTTAAAGGGAACAACCATTGGAACTACAACCGGTTTTTCGGGCGAATTCTTTTTAGAAACCCGCATACAATCGTCGGTACTTTTAGTATCGTACATTGGGTATCAACCTTATGAGCAAACTATCATGATCGGGTCGTACCAAGAACTACGGATATATTTACAGCCCGAAACCATAGAACTGAACGAAGTGGTGGTTACACCCGGCGAAAACCCTGCACATCGCATTTTGCGCGAAATAAACAATAACAAGGAACGAAATAATCCCAACCGTTTTGAAAAATACCAATATGAGGTTTACAACAAAATGGAGTTAGATATAAACAATTTTAGTGAAGACCTAAAGAACAGTGCTGCATTCCGCCCATTCCAGTTTGTATTTGATTATGTTGACACATCGGCTATTACGGGTAAAACATTTCTTCCGGTATTCATTACTGAAACGTTATCGGATTTTTACTATCAAAAAAAACCAACTAAGCGTAAAGAGATAATAAAAGCAAGTAAAATATCGGGGGTAGATAGTGACCGTATAACCGAGTTTACCGGCCAAATGTATCTCGACTTTAATATTTATGACAATTTGGTTCCTATAATGGGTAAAGATCTGGTGAGCCCTATTGCTTCGTACGGGCTTATGTATTACAAGTATTACCTTATAGACAGTGCTTATATTGACAACCGGCATTGCTATCAAATATCGTTTCAGCCCAAACGAAAGCAAGAGCCTACATTTACCGGCTACTTTTGGGTACACGATACCACATACGCCATTCAGAGATATAAAATACGAATGTCGGAAGATATAAACCTGAACTTTGTTACCGAGTTTGTTGCCGAACAATCGTACACTTACGTAAACGACTCTGCATGGTTTCCTCAGGAGCAGGATTTGTTTATTGATTTTGGTATTACAAATAAGGAATATGGTTTCTTTGGTCGCAAAAATACATCGTACCACAATATTAATTTAAACCCCTATTTCAGTCCCGATTTTTTCTCGGCTCAGTTTGCACAGGAAACCGAAACTCTTGACAATGCAAGCAGCTATTCGCAGGAAGAATGGAATAAAATGCGCCACGATTCTTTATCGGAACGTGAGGCCAATATTTACGAAATGGTCGATTCTATTCAGGGGCTACCTATATACAACACAATAGTTGATCTTGTAACTATGTTTATAACAGGGTATTATGTACATGGACCAATAGAAATAGGGCCGTATTATACACTATTTAGTTTTAATCCTATTGAGGGGGCTCGTTTTAAGCTTGGCTTACGTACCAGTAACGCATTCAGCACCAAAATAATGCTTAAAGGGCACATAGCATACGGTACACTCGACAATAAAGTAAAATATGGACTAGGCACTCAGTATATGTTTAACAAAATGCCCAGGCGTGCATTCTATGCCGATTATTTGCGCGATTATGAACTGCTGGGTGTTTCGGAAAATGCATTCCTTAGCGACAATTTTTTATCGTCGATATTGGCTCGCAAACAAAACGATAAACTTACCACTGTCAACAATATTTGCGTAAGCTATGAACACGAATGGTTTCAAGGATTTTCTAATACAATAAAAGCACGATATAAAGAAGTATATGCTTCGGAACAGGTTCCATTTCAGACAATAATTAATACTATCGACACTGTTGATGTTCAGCAAATTGCAACTACGGAGTTAACATTAAACACCAGGCTTGCATTTAACGAAAAGTTTCTGTTGGGCGAATTTGAACGTATGTCGCTTGGTACAAAATACCCCATATTACAATTCCGCTTTTCAACAGGGATACCACAGGTTTTTGGCGGCGATTACGAATATTACAAGCTCAAATTCAGTATTGAGCATAAATTCCCGGTACATACCTTTGGCGACTTTCAGTATATTGTCGATATAGGACAGGTACTGGGTAATGTTCCATTTCCGTTTTTACAAATACATGAGGGGAACCAAACATTTGCTTACGATAAGTATGCTTTCAACCTGATGAATTATTATGAATTTGTAAGCGACCGCTATGCTACCGTTATGATAGAGCAGCACTTTAACGGACTGTTCTTGAATCATATACCGCTAATGCGCAAATTAAAATGGCGCGAAATAGCAGGGTTCAAAATACTTATGGGCGATATAGCGCAGCGTCACGATGAAATGCTTCTGTTTCCTGTCACGCTCGACAATTTGAAAAGCCGCCCATATATGGAGGCCGGTTTAGGGGTTGAGAATATTTTCAAATTTTTCCGTGTCGATGCTGTTTGGCGATTATCGTATCTCGAAAATCCCGATATACTTCCGTTTGGGTTACTTGCTGTTATGCAGCTTAAGTTTTAATATTTTACTGCTAATTTATAGGATACTTTTTAGCTTAGCAAAAATTGCGTAGTGTTGTTTTTATAATGCATTGATATAGATAAAAAAAACTGCCTTGAAACGAGGCAGCTTTATTCACATTAGTAGTTCTCACATTCAACCTCAAAGTATGCTTGTGGGTGGTTGCATGCCGGGCAGTTTTGCGGAGCTCCTGTGCTCTCATGTACAAAACCGCAATTACGACAGTTCCACTTAACCTTTTCTTCTTTTTTGAATACTTTCTCTTCTTCAATATTTTTAAGTAATGCACGGTAGCGAGCTTCGTGTTTTGCTTCAACTTTAGCTATCATTTTAAATGCTACGGCTACATCTTTAAAACCTTCCTCTTCAGCAATTTTTGCAAATTCAGGATATAGCTCTGTCCATTCTTCGTTCTCACCTTCAGCTGCTGCCTTAAGGTTTTCCATGGTATTACCTGTTTTGCCGGCAGGGTAAGCAGCTGTAATTTCAACCATTCCCCCTTCTAAAAATTTCCAAAAACGACTTGCGTGTGCTTTTTCTTGTAATGCAGTTTCAAGAAACAAAGCCGATATTTGCTCGTATCCTTCTTTCTTTGCCACTTTAGCAAAAAACTCGTAACGATTCTTTGCCTGCGATTCTCCTGCAAATGCTTTAAGCAGGTTTTGTTCTGTTTTGGTTCCTTTTAAACTCATTTTTATGGTTTTTGCATTAAAATTTCAAAATACTGTTAAAATTAAGCAAAAGGGTAATTGAAATAAATGACTTTTGTTGTTTTACAACACTTTCATTGCAATTTATAGTCATTCTGAATAGTTGGGTAATTACGCAGATGTTTTGAATACTATTTTGCGTAAAGACCTTTCGGAATTTTCATAAATATCGAAAGAGTGTACCAATAAAATACTTCAACTAATCAATGTTCTTATACCATATGAACTTTTGCGATGTTGAATAGCCGGTTCTACTACCATTTTAGTGGATAAACTTATATATGTTTGTGTTCTTTAATTAAAATTAAGTCAGCAGCCCACAGTCCACAGTAAAAAGGGGGTCTGCCTACTAAACACCGAAGCATATTTTAGGTGAACAAATAAAAAATCTTCCAATAAAAATGCAGTAGTACCAACTTAATTACTTAGGCAGCCCGTATGTATCAACAATAAAATCAATATCCTTATCGCCACGTCCGCTAAGATTAACCAATATTGATTTTTGAGGTTGCTCTTTTGCCAGTTTTAGTGCATAAGCTACAGCATGAGAGCTTTCGAGTGCAGGAATAATCCCTTCAAGACGGCTTAATTCATAAAATGCATTAATAGCTTCCCGGTCGTTAATAATGTCGTAATTGACCATGTTAAGGTCTTTAAGCATACTGTGCTCAGGCCCAACTCCCGGATAATCAAGTCCGCTGGCTACTGAATAAACCGGAGCAGGTTCTCCTTTTTCATCTTGCAGCGTATAACATTTAAAGCCGTGAATTATTCCGGGTGTTCCAAATTTCATTGTTGCGGCATGGTCGCCTGTTTCTAGTGAACGCCCGGCAGGCTCTACCCCGTGTATAGCACATTCATCGTCGTTTAAAAATGCCGAAAATATGCCCATTGCATTGCTTCCGCCTCCAACACAAGCAACTACATTGTCGGGTAGTTCGCCGGTCATTTCAATGAATTGCTCACGTGCTTCTATTCCTACTACACGCTGAAAATCGCGAACCATCATTGGGAATGGATGAGGTCCTACTACTGAACCAATACAATATATTGAATTTTCGGGGTCAACCAAATATGCTTCAAAAGCAGAGTCGACAGCCTCTTTTAGAGTTTTTAGGCCGTGAGTTACAGGAACTACTTTTGCTCCCAGTATTTTCATACGAACTACATTGGGGTGCTCTTTGGCAATGTCAACTTCGCCCATATGTATTTCACACTCAAGGCCAAAATATGCTGCTGCGGTTGCTAACGCCACACCATGCTGGCCTGCGCCGGTTTCGGCTATTAACTTTTTCTTGCCCAGATGCTTTGCAAGCAGTGCCTCGCCCATGCAGTGGTTAAGCTTATGTGCCCCTGTATGGTTCAGGTCTTCACGTTTCAGGTAAATACGACCTCCGTATTTTTCCGATAATCTGCCACAGTAGTAAACCGGCGTAGGACGCCCTTGGTAGTGTTTTCGTATACTACGTAATTCCTGAATAAAATTGTGCGACTTACTGATGGTGAAATAAGCATCGGTAATTTTTTTCATCTCTGCTTCAAGCACCGGTGGTATAAATGCTCCGCCGTACTGCTCAAAAAATCCTTCCTTGTTAGGATACTTCTTAAAATAATTGCTCATAAATATCTATTTTTTTACAAAATAAGAAATATTATTGTGTATAGCGTGATATTGACGGATCTGTTCTAAAATGACCGAAATCGTTTTTTGAGCCTTAGAAATGGCTTTTCGTATATGTGAAATGAAACAAATGCCAAAGCAAATAGTAGAATAAATTCAGTTATAATAGTAAGTATTGTACTATTTAATGTTAATAAGCTTTTGCTAAATGTAAGTACAATACCACTGTACACATAAAGCCCATAGGTGTACTTGCCTGCAAACTCAGTTATTTTTAGTATTCCGGGGGCATTATTTTTTGATAATGCATTTATAAATACAAATATAAGGCTGATAAAAAGTACCGATGTAGATAAATTTACAATTATATCGGTTTTGAAAAAGAATAGTGTAATAAACGATAAAGCAAGTGTAATTAAGGGATAGTAGTGTAATTGTTTGTTTTTATAAAACAGGTATCCACCTGCCATTCCTGCTGCAAAATTGGGAAAATGTGTGAGGGTATGTGAATATGTGGCAATACTATTAGCAGTAGCATATGTCATGAATGAGAAATATACTAATATCAGGAGCAATATCACCCACCACAAGTATTTGCGAAACATAAAACTGAATAATATGAATAATAAGTAAAACTGTTCTTCAACAGCTATTGACCACAAGAATTTTAAATAAAATACACAGTCCGATGTTTCGTAATTCGATAACAACAGCCAGTATAGCAATTTGTTGTGTGGCAGGGTGGGGTTAATGCCTATATGCCTTGCCAATAAAGGCAGCGCAACAAATGAAATTACAATAACAAAATAATATAACGGAAAAATTCTTAGCACCCTGCGGATAAAGAATTTGCCGGCATTGAATTTTCCTTGTGTGTTTATTTCAGCTAGAGCCAAATACGTAAGGAGGAAACTTGATAGCACAAAGAAAAAATCGACACCCAAATAGCCAAATTTAAAATATGGTGTAGCGTGAAAAACAAATATTGAGAGAAATGCAAAAAAGCGTAGAGTATCTAATCCTGTTATTCTGTTTTTCACTTATTTAGTGTTTATTTTATTGGCAATGTAAAAATAAACTCTGAACCCTTTCCTTCTTTTGATGTAACGGTAATATCACCACCCATATTTAGCGCTATTTTTTTCGATATGGCCATACCTAAACCTACTCCTTTAAAGTATTTCGATGAGTCTTTACTCATTTTCATATATCGGTCAAATATACTATCGATATCTTCGGGTTTTATTCCCATACCGGTATCTTTTATGCTGAATTCGAGCATTGTATTATAAAGCGATACCGTAAAGAACACATTTCCCTCTGTGGTAAATTTAAAAGCATTATTCAATATATTGGTTATAACCTGCATTATTCGGCTTCGATCATTTATAAGTTCAATGTTATTACTTTCAACATTATTTTCTACTACAAACCCTACATTTTCTTTTTCTTTATTTATTGAATAGTTAATGTTTATTTCATCAATCATGTCGTTCAGATCGAATGGTTGTTTTTCGAATTTTAAACGATCCGATTCAATCATTGACAGGTCGAGTATATCGTTTATGAGCATCATTAGTGAATCGGCACTGGTATTTATAAGCTTTATATATTTGGCTGTCATTTCGGGGGTAAGGTCGCCGCTAGCCATTAGGCGGGTAAAACCTACTATGCTATTCATAGGGGTGCGTATTTCGTGCGACATATTTGCCAAAAACGACGATTTATTTCTGGCAATAGCTTCTGCCTTTTCTTTAGCTTCTTTAAGCTTTTGTGTTCGCAATTCTATTAGTTCCTCTATGCTGTTTATGGCATCGTATTGTTCAAGTAGCTTCTCTTTTTGTTCTTCTAGTTCTGCTTTTTGCATAAATATTGAGTCTTGAACATCACGTATATCCTCAATGGCTTGTTCCAGTTCCCGCTCTTTTTTCAGTAATTCGCGGTTGCGGGCTTCCAGTTCATGCTCCATAAATTTCATACGGGTTATATCGCGCGATATACCAAATGTTCCTATTATATGTTGTGCAGAATCTTTTAAAGGGAGCTTTGTTGATGATACCCAACGTACTTCGTCGCCCCACACCTCTTTTTCTTCAATATTTATAAGCGGATTCCCTGTTTGAATTATATTCTGCTCATCGCAAAATGCCTGGTGAGCGTGTATAGGGTCTTGAAAATCGAAATCGGTTTTACCTAATAGTCCGTTTTCGTCTTCTATTCCGAATAGTTCAACAGTAGCCTTGTTTGCTTTTATAAAGCGGCTCTCTTTATCTTTGAAGTATATACCGTCGGGTATTGCTGTCATTAGGGCATCGAACAATTCGTGGTCTTGTTGTTTTGCTTTAAGCTGTGACTCTAATTGTTTCACATAACCTTCCAGAGCCTTTATTTTTTCGGCATCAGATAAATGGTTATATCCGTTATTGTTTACTAATGATTCCATAGGCCAAATAGAGATGAAGTGAGAAAATAAAGATACTAAAAATACTAAAAATTCCATTTCAACCTTGCGAAAAACATATTTGCTTTAAGCGATGTAATAGCGGGCTTTATGCTAAAGTGGTAGTACATAAGCATAAAGGCAAAATTATTGGTTATGGAAATGTTTAATGACGGCATAAAAAGGTAGCCGTTCATATCGGGAAAGTACATAGCAGATGCACCGGTATTTAGTATTGGGTTTATTTGGTACGTAATACCGCATAGGTAGTTCATTTGGCTAAATGATAAGCTTTTTGAGCTGCCCGGAGCTGCAAATAAATTTGTTGAAGTGGCTAATGTTTGTTTGGTTTTATTGTCGTTATACAACATTTCAAATTGTGTTGTGAACTTACTGTTTACCGCATAGTCGAATGATATTGACGAAAGGACTACTCCAATGGTGTCGCCAATTTTTTGTGCAGGGTGGTAATAACTCCCTTCGCCGCGGAACGATACAGGGCCAATATTTCCTTCCCAACCTGCACCGGCAACTATATCTTCATTGTTTACGTACCCCGATAAGAATTGAATATCGAAGCTTCGGTGGTTAAATTTGTATAGTGCGGCAATGGTTATGTTTTCAGTACTGTCAATTTTTGCAACAAGTTCGGCTTTTGAGGCAGCACCGGTATAGTAGCTTAGCTTTATGGCATCGGAGCCGGGGCGTTCGGGGTAGTCGAAATCGTAATATGAAAATGAGTTGAACAGGTCGTTCGGATTCCAAACCAATGTGCGCCCCCAGTTTATCCGTTGCCTTCCAACGGATGCTTCAAATTTGCCGTGTATATATTCAACGTATGCCCTGTCAAATTTTGTGTTTAATATATTGTTTGGTTCTGCCCACCAGTTAAACGACATATTGAGGTAGCCTGCATCGGCTTCCATTAGTTGGGCATAGTTGGGTGTTATTTCTACTGTTTTGCCCCAAACAAACTGGTTTCTAAGTTGTGTGTGTATGGTAATGTTTTGGGTTGCATACAGTGCTATGTTTATTCGGTTATGTATAGTGTTATCGAAAAACGGGGCGGAAACTGTTGTTTCGGTAACTTGTCCCATTTCTGATATATAGCCGTTAACCGATAGTTTTGATTGTGCTGCGATATATAGGTGCGATACCGATAAAATAATAATGAAAGAACCTCTCATTAAGTTGTTATTGCATATTCGCATTAGTGCAAGGAATACAATTTTTAGTTTTTGTGCTGCGTAAGTAATAATATGTTGTTGTAATTTATGCATATAATCTACTTTCTTTCATCACTTACCACTTTGCCGTCTTCAATTGTAATCACACGTCGGGCTTTTTTTACCACACGGGCATCGTGGGTGCTGAATATGAAAGTAATATTTTCTTCGCGGTTTAGTTTTTCCATTATTTCCAGCAAAGTTTCGGTCGATTTTGAGTCGAGGTTTGCCGTAGGTTCATCGGCAAGTACAAACTGTGGTTTTGATGCCAGTGCCCGAGCTACGGCAACACGCTGTTGCTGTCCTCCCGACATTTTCGACGGGCGCGACTCCATACGGTTGCCAAGCCCAACGGCGTTGAGCATTTCTTCGGCTCTGGATTTGCACTCTTTTGCAGGTTTGTTTTGTAGCCGCATTACAAATTCGGTATTTTCACGGGCAGTAAGTACCGGAATAAGGTTATATGCCTGAAACACAAAACCAATATTGTGTAATCGGAAATCGGTTAATTCAGAGCCCCGGAGTGCGCTCATTTCTGAACCCGCTACAATTACATTGCCCGAGGTAGGAGAGTCAAGTCCTCCAATCATATTAAGCAATGTTGTTTTGCCTGAACCGGAGGGTCCAACTATGGCTGCAAATTCTCCTTCGTCGAAATCGAGTGTAATGCCGTTTACTGCATGAACTTTAACTTCCGATTCGTTATATATTTTATGTAATTCGTTTATCTCTATTACTTTCATAATTCAAATTTTTATTGTCTTTTTTTGCAGTTAAAAGTATTTGAAAACCATAGTTTTATTCAATTCGTAAAGCTTCTATCGGTTTTAGTTTCAATGCCTTTTGAGCCGGGATAATTGCTGATAGTATTGAAATAATTATAACCATAACAATAATGCCGAAGAAAAAATATATTTCAATATTGGGATATACCCGAGCCGACCACCCGAACGATTCAAAACCTTCTTCAACACCCGAAAAATTTATACCTCGCTTGCCGGTTATTTTTATAATAGCTGCTCCCAGTATCATACCTATAACACTGCCGGTAAGGGTTAAAAATATTGTTTCGAGCATTATCATTATAAATACTTTAATTTTTTTCATTCCTATGGCCATAAGCATACCAAGCTCTTTAACTCGTTCCAGAATCGACATAAGCATAGTGTTTATTATGCCGAAAGCAAGCGCAAGAAATATTATGCCCATAATTATATAATAGTATACCCCCATAAAATCGGCCATCATACCTACATCGGGTTGTAGTTTTTTCCATGTCATAGCTGTGCTGCCGGGGTAAATAGTATTTAAACTATTGCAGATATCATCAATACTATCTTTATTATTGAGTATAATCGATATTTCATGGAATGAATGGTTTGAAATACCTGTTCCTGCAACAAGTTCGGAATGGTTTACAAAGGCACTCATTTGGTCAAAGGCAGAGTTGCTTGTTTTAAACACTCCGCATACACGGTAACTTTGATATCCTATTTCACCATTGGCTTTTGTGAAACTAAATGTAATTTTTGACCCGGGGTGTATGTACGATGCAGTGTTTATTAATGTTGGTGCATACTTTTTTATTTCGGATACTGACCATACTCCTGAAATAGCTTTTTCAAATTTTTTTCGGGTTATATATCGCTCGTTCTGTAAAGTGTTGAGTTTGGTAATAGTTTCATTTGGAATATCTAAAGCAATAAGGCTGTCTAAAACAGTTTCGGTAATTTTATAATTTCTTATTTTCAAATTGTCGGCTGTTTTTCTGCTTATAAGAACTTGTGGCATACGGGAATCATTTTCAAAGTATGTTCCCGATATTAACATTTTATACAAACCCGATACCTCTTTTTCCTTTTCTATGTCGATTCCTTTAAGGGTAATGCCTGTGCTTCCGTATGCAGTTGAGGCCATAGCCATAACTTTACTGCGAGCCGACCAGTGTTTTATGCCGGGCATAGTATCGAGATACGTTTGTATGTTGTCATATTCCTTTATGCTATATAGTATCTCTTCATTGACCAAATAATCGGGGTTTTGTATTTTTATATGCCCCGTTTCCATATATATAACGTCACGTATTCGCTGGTTCATCCAACCGTTCATTAGACCGGCTACAAAAACCCCGGCAACAGTTCCAAGTGTAATGGCAACTATTACCACCATGCTGCGTTGTTTGTTACGCCATATGTTTTTCCACGATATTGGTATAATCATTACTCCTTTTTTTATAATTAAAAAGTAAAATTTTCGGTTATCCCCGCAATGAGTTCATTATTTTCATTTTACGTATTCGCCACAGTGGAATATAACAAGCCAGCAACACCATTATTAATATTATAACAGCCTGCCATGTAAAATAGTGGTCAATGGGAGCAGTTGGCATTATTGGGTCGAATCCCATCTCTTCGTATGTTTTTCCTGTTTCGCCGGTAAATCGTACCGGGTGCAGGTTAAATGCTATAACCAATGGCACTGCTGCTAATAGTCCCGATAATGTTCCAACTATTCCTATAAAGAGCATTTCAACAATTACTATTGCCGATAGTTTTCGCTTTCTCATTCCTATAGCTACAAGCACCCCAAATTCGCGTTTGCGTTCGGCTATCATCATCATTACCGTGCCTAATATGCCGAAGAATACTATAAAGTAAAGTATGCCTACAAACATTTGTCCGCTTTTATCGTCGCTCTCTATTTGTTGTTTTAGCACAGGGTTTATTTGTTCCCAGTTTTTGACGGTATATTTTTCATTGTCAATAGTATGCTGTATATTATTCTGTACAGATAGCATTTGGTCGGTATTGTCAATATTTATGGCAATTGATGTTATTCTGCCATGCATATCGAAAAATTGTTGAGCTCTGCTAAGGGTTATGTATATAAGTTTATTGTCGAGTTCGGGCGACAGAACTTTAATTATCCCCCTTACGGGAAATAAGCCTGCTGCCGACGAACCGTGATATCCCGAACCTATCATTATAATAGTATCGCCTACTTGAATATTTAAAAAATTGGCAAGCTTCGACGATACAAGTGCGCCACTGTCATTTGCCGTAAGGTATTGGCCCGGTGCGTAAGCTTTATCTTTAAATGGTTGCTCATATTTACTAAATTCTTTTGCATTCATATCGAGGTCGAGCCCAATGCGTTCAATATTGGTGTATGCTGTATTTTGGTTGAGCCATAGCAGCTCTTCGGTTTTTTTATCGAAAGCAAATTCGGTGGTTATCTCTTTTACTATTTTTGGGGTAAGTATGTAACGGACTAAATTATTTTCGGGGTTACTTGCGTGTTTCTCCTTTTGTGTATCAATACCGGTTACAATTACCCCTTTGCTCTGATGTCCCGATGACGCAAGTACAAACCCCTCAATTCGGGGGACAGCTATTTTTACATCCTCTAATTTATTCAGGGTTTCTATTAGTTCGGGTGTATATTCGAGCGAGTTATCGAGCGATTGTTCATCGAAATATTCGGGGTTTTGAATTTGAAGGTAGCCCGAAAAGTTTTCAATGCTCTGTTTTATCATGTGTCCGTACGACCCCAATTGTATTGACCGCATTACCACTGCAAAGAATACGGCAAAAAATATTGATGCAATAGTTATAAGCGAACGTCTTTTGTTTCGCCAAATATTACGCCATGCCAGTTTTATCAGTTCTACCATTTTATTTATTCTCAAATTCTCAAATTATCTTATCCGTTTCATGTTTTGCTGCGAGAAAAAATTCTCTTCTATTTCAATATCAAACTCCATTGATACTATCTCTATTATTGTTTTATTGTGGGGTTCTTCATGTGGCAATATTTCTATTACAGAAGGTAATTCGCGGCTGTCGAATGTTTTTATTTTACTTGCGGTTTCGGTACGTACCAAGTAGTTTTCTTCATCGTAGTATTGGGCTTTAAGGTTTATGTATTTTTGCACATTTACCCATATTATTATTTTACCCCAAACAATATTAGCATCGGCGTTTGGTATCATTTCTATTATGGTACATTCTATGCCGTCAATTGTTTCATTTCCAATTATTGTATGTGTATAGTCGTCAACTATCGATGATTGTTTTACAAGGTCGTCGTTTGAGTAATCGGAACCCATCCACCCTTGCGACATCATGCTTGGCGGTAATTTTATCATGCGGTTTATTGCAGGCGAATAGCTCCACATTTCGGTGTTGTATTTCATAAATACTTGCCCTTTGTCTTTTGCGGGGGCAGTAACATAGGTCATGAAATAATTGCGTCCCAGCGACCAGTTTTTAAACTCAATAGTTCGGGTATATTTGGGGCGTACTATCGACATTTTCATTACACTCTTGTTTGAATTACCCTGGAGTTTGTTGTCCATTTTTTGTATTATCTCTTTTGCGTTCTGTGCATTTGCGCTAAGTGCAATAAGTAATATGGCAATGGCTGAGGTTATTATTCGGGTGTTCATTTGATTGTGTTTTTCTAATATCTGCAATAATAAAGTTTTTTTATTATTTGAGGAAATATCGTTTACGCAACTTTTATTTTCGGTAATGCGTCTATTGTTAAAATTTAAAAATTATATTTGAAGCGAAAAATAGATTTTAACTCATAAAATAATTTATATTACATGAAAAAACTAAATTTTGTAGTGTTGGCAGCTATAGCCGTAACGCTTATTTTTACAAGTTGCGAAAAGGACAATCCGGCTCCTGTGGCACCTGTGGTAACCGATGATAATGCAGATAATACATTCAGTCAGTTAACAGAAGCTCAGAACAAAGAGCACATTCAAAAATCAGGGATTCAATTTATACAAGCAATTGCACCTATTAGTGACCTTCCTGTTTTTGATGCTTGTGAAGGACTTATGACTTTTATTGAGAAAAGTGACCCATTAACAGGCAAACCTTTGAAAGCAAAGAAAGTTGCAGGTTTAGAAACAGTATCAACATTAGCTAGTTATGACGACAACCCGCAGGTTATATTAAAGTCAATGACTATATATGAAGATAGTGAACCCGAAACCATAGCCGAAGTATATAATGAAGTTAAAGGTACTTACATATGGAATCCTACCAATTATACATGGACTGTTGAAAAAGGTGGTGATGCAGTAATTATGAAATTTCCATCTAAGGTAAATGGTACTTCAAACAATGCGACACTTACTGTTTTATATTCAGGCGCACTTCACACTAATAGAAATGATGTATACGAAGATTACGACGGAGACCTTCCAACTTCGGTTTCTATTTCATTAACAGCAGATGGAAATACGCTTATGAGCATTACTTCAAATTTTGGTTACACTACTAATGGCACTCCTACTTCAGAATCGCATACGCTTACGTTAGGTGAGTTTACTTTTGTTTTGTCGGCTAATAATAGCAATACTAATGCTGACGCTGCATTTGAAATGAAGAAAGGTACTACTGTATTAGCATCGGCTTCGGCTGATCTTAGCGGAAATTGGACTGACGATAATATTGCCGATAGTGAAGAATATCATTACTATAAGAGTGAGTTGTATATGGATACAGTAGATGGTATGGAGCAGTATTATTTAAGATATATTGAAACTACTAAAAACGACCCAATGACATCTTATGTAACCTACGAACAACATATGGAAGATATATTGAATCACAGCAACTTTAAATTCCAGGTGATGGATATTAAAGTGCTTGGAACCATTCAGTTTGATAAACTTATAATAGCTGAGAATGAGGCATATGGAAAGTATCAGGATACTGCACTGACAAGTAATTATCCTCCGGGTTATTTCTACGATTATACTTTACAGTATAATAAGGAGTATCACGATGCCATTAATGAAGCATATAATAAATATATGAAATTTACCCTTCGCGATGCTGCAAATAACCAGATAATGGCTCTTGGTGAAGCTTATACAACTGAAAGGTCATATAAATATATGACTTATGAATATAATAAGGCATTATATAAAAATGAAATTGTTGAGAAGGAACTTATTACTTACGATACCGATTACCGTTTTGTATTTGGCGATGGTTCAAATGTTGATGCCGATGTGTACTTTGAAAGCGGTTTCGATGCATTGGTAAGCGAATTTGAAACCTATGCAAAGAAAGTAGAGCGCAAAATGGATAGCTATATGGAATAGTGTGAAATACTTATAGTTTTTAATAAAAAATGGTACCCGGAAAGTTTCGGATACCATTTTTTATTTGTATACCTATTCGACTTGTCTAAAATATCTAACTCTGTAGAGTCAACTTTTTAATTCCCTTTTTATTGTTATTGTAAAACAACAGAGTAGTTTAAAGAACCATATCCACACCATACCCCAATACCTCCGTTAATATTTGATCGTACAACAGCATTTGAAGACCCAAAAGGGTTGCTAGAGTTAAAGAACTCACTTTGTATATCGTTCCAAAAATTGAATGAAGCTTTGTCGAGAGTAGCAATTTTTACATTTATAGTTTTTCCACTCACAAAAAACAAATCATCTTCACGGTTAAGCATTGATTTATTCCCTTTAAATATTTTTTTTCTGAATCGTTGCCCGTTAAACATTTTATCGTCGTTAAGTGGAAAGTATGTAGGAATAAAGCGTGGTACTTCAGAATAATCTAACGTAAAAAAGCGATAGTAATTTTCTTCGTTTCCATTGTCAGTAAATTCTACCACAATATTACCAAGTGAAGCATTGTCGGGTTTGGGTTCAAAATAAAAAGTGTCTAGTGATACAGGGTTTGGAATAGTTGTTTGAGCAGTAATAATATTTCCATTATGAATCACTTTTAGAGTATATACTTTGTCGGTCTCACCTTTAAGTAAAGTTGTTTTGTAAAAATACGGAGGAAAGTAATCGTAATCTTTGACTAATGTTAGTATCTCCTCGGTTTCACCATCAGAAACAGTAACCTTTGCAGTAGTAATAATTTGTTTTAAAAGATTTACCGAATCAATAATTCCAAAATATGAAGAACTCATAGTGAGAAAGACCATTGCCGGCGCATTATATTCAATTGAACCGTCAACTACAACCTGAGATTCATAATTATCGGTATAATATAAGTCGGGTTCTTTACAATATGAAAATGCTAACGCTAGCATTAATATTATGGGTGTATATTTAGTCATTTATTAAAATTTAAAATTCCACGATAAACTTGGCAAAACAGGGAACAGCGAAATACTTTCAGGCTTTACGAAAAAACGGTATCTGTCAAGGTCGCCACTGGCATTATAATACATAAAATAGATATTATGCCTGTTGTAAACATTGTATACCGAAAAATTTAAGTCAGACTCGAACCTGCTTCCTGATATTAGTTTATAATTTACCGAAAGGTCGAGGCGGTGATAATTAGGCATTCGGAACTTGTTAGGTTCTGAATATACATTTGCAATATTACCTTGTATTATATATCTGCCAATGGGAAGAGTCATAGCATTGCCTGTGGCGAATATAAATAAAGCTGAAGCCGACCAGTGCTTATTTATTTTGACACTACCGGTTACTGACAAATCATGAGTGCGGTCGTATTTGGCAGGAAAGGTTTTTCCGTAGTTTATTTCACTAAAGCTGCGAGTAGTCCTTGAAAGGGTATAACTACACCATCCGGTAAAAGTGCCGATTTGTTTTTTAAAATATAGTTCCAGCCCATACGATTTACCTGTGCCCTGAATTATATTGCTATTCAGGTCAGTGGTTGTTACAAAATCCAATGTGCTATTAATAAAATCGAGTTGATTATTAGTGTGTTTGTAGTATACCTCTATTGAGGTTTCAAACATATTATAGTTGTAATTTCTAAAAAAACCCAGTGTAGCAATTGACACATTTAAAGGTTTAATATTACGTGAGCTCGACAGCCACATATCGGTAGGAAACGAAACCGAGCCGGCCGAACCAAGATGGACAAATTGTTTGGTTTTTGAAGCTGATGCTTTTATTGATGTTTGATTATTGATTATATAGGTAGCACTTATAGTTGGGCTTAATCCATGATAAAGTTTTACATTTTCATTGTAGGCAAATTGTAATGTATCACTCTGCTCTATAAAACTATATGGCCCAACATGATTATATATAGTGTAACGTAATCCGGATGTAAGATTTAATCGGGTATTAAGATTTAAGTCTGAACTTATAAAGTACGAATATTCATTTGTATTAAAAATATTCTTATCGGAGAACTTAATTTCATCGACAACCATTTCGCTATTGTCGGGGGTTATTTTATGGCGTAAGTATTGTAAACCACTTTTAAAAGAGAGTAATTGATTTGGGTTATAGCTTATATCGCAGTTGAAATTGTAGTCGCTTATTGCCGATTCAATTTCAGCACTATACGAATAATAGCTTATATTAATATTTGAACTGTACTTTGTGTAACCTCCACCAATATTGAAGTAAAAATTGGGGTTTTGTATATGATTAAACATAAATGCCATTGCTGTATTACCCCAATTTAGCTTACTTTCCATATTTGACGAAATATCGGAGAATAAATATTCATCGTATCCGCCGTAAGCAGTAATGTACATACGGGTTTTGTCAGTAAGTTTATAAATTAATTTTGCGTTGGTATCGTAGAAATAGTAGTTCGAATTTAAAAGTCTAGAGTCGCTACTATTATTTATAAAAGCGGCTTTGTATAGTTCCAAATAGGTTCTTCGTGCTGAAATAATTAATGCACACCTACCGCTGATAATAGGAGTTTCCAGTGTTAGGTCACTATGTATAAAACCAAGTGAACCATTGACTTTAAATTTATGTAAATCAGGTGTTTTTTGCTGTATTTCAAATACCGATGCAGACCCACCTCCATAGTTGGCAGGTATAGCACCTTTATATACTTTTATACTATTTACTGTCGATGAATTGAAAACAGGAAAAAAACCCATTAAATGTGATGGATTATATAGTCGCATATTGTCAAGTAATATAAGGTTTTGACCAGCGTCGCCTCCGCGGACAAAAATGCCGGGGTTGCCTTCTCCACCTGCCTGAACCCCGGGCATTAGTTTAGCAGTTTGTATTATGTCTGGTTCGCCAAATAGTATTGGGATAGCCGATATGTCTTCGGCTTTTAAATGTACCGAGCCAACTTCTGATGATCTTATATTTCGGTCACTTACTTCTGAATTTATTACAACATCATCAATGTTATGAGTAAATTCAGAAATGGAAATTTGAAGCTTTGTGTTATTATTAATAGATACACTTTGTGTGTATGTTTTAAAGCCCATATATGATACGTCAACAGTGTAATTCCCTTTTTCTAGTGTAATTGAAAATTCTCCATCGGCATTTGTTGAGGTTGTATAATTGCCAGGTTGAATAAAAATATTCGCTCCTGACAGTAAAGAATTATCTGACAGTGATTTAATAATGCCTGCTAACTCATATTTTTGTTGTGAAAATGAAGCAACAAATAATAGTAAAAACAAAATCGTATAAAAGCTTCTTGTCAAAATATTCCGGATATAATTGTTTACTGCAAATATATAGTATCAAACCAATATGAATACAATTATAAATTGTATTTAACGTTGATATAATACTGTCGCCGCTTTGCGTTGGCTTTGTTAAAAAAACAGGAATGGTTTTATTGTTGGTAATTATACTTACATAAAAGCTATATCGGCATTCAGGTCGTTGTTAACAGTCAAGTGTTTGGTTGCCTCAGCCCATATTTCCTTTTTTTTATGTTCTTCAACCTTCATTTGGTCTACTAAGCTTTTTTACCAAAAACAACACCTCGTAAAAAAGCAATACCAAATATACCGCCATAAAATTTATGGCTATGCTTACAGAGTTGCTGTGAGCCGGAAATATATCGGGCATAAGGTAAAGTAATGCCACAATCATTTTCAATAAACTTAGAGCAGTAAAAAGTAAACCGGCATACTTAGCCCATTTTTTAAATATCCATCGGATGGCAAAAAAATGAACCATAGATAATATGTATAACACAACATACATTTCAATTATTTTAACACTTTCTAAACCACTGTTCATAAGACGATTAATAAGAAAGTGTAGTACAAAAACACTAACAGAAGTTGCTGTTAGCCCGGTTATAAAAGCTTTTATGCTTAATGGTTTGCTGTTCATTTTTATAATTATTTTTCAGCGTAAACATATTAATATTTAACTTTACCCTAAAATATATAAAGAGATATAGAACATAAAAACAAAAAATATTTACTTTTAATTTCCGATATAGTATTAAATTAACTGAATAACTGAAACTTATATCACATGAAGAACAAAAGAAATATAATCATATTATTTGCAGCAATAGCAGCTGTAATATTGCATACTTCGTGCAATTCGTGCCAGAATAAAAATGCAACAAAAGGGAGTGCCGGTTATGAAATAGATTCGTTAGAGTTTCACGATGAAGAAGTTAATAAAGACAACATTGCTTATAAAATTCCATGCCCTATGGAATTATTTATATTTATTGAAAATAACAATATAGAATATCACTCCGAGATACTACCCAACCCCGACCGATGCAGTCAGTATATCGATAATTATTCGCAAAGCCTCAACTTTGGAATATATGCAGCCGACCTTGCATATGCCACTGTTTACGGTAATAATCAGGACGCTATTTCGTATTTCTCATCATCGAAGTCGCTTGCTACCGAATTAGGTTTGTACGAAGGGTTTGGCAAAGAAATAGTTTCACGTTTAGATTTAAACCTTCGCAATCTCGATTCATTGTTGGTAATAGCAAACGATTCGTATTACTCGTCGATAGAATCGCTCGAGGATCAGGGGCTTACCGAGGTTCTTGGTCTAATACTTACAGGTGGTTGGATAGAGGGGGTATATATTCTTACCCAATCGGTGAAAAACCAAGATGTGAACAGTCCGGCTGCAGAATTAGTTGCCGACCAGCATTTATTACTTGAGAATCTGATAGAATATCTTGAAAAAAACAATACCTCAGAAAATATAATTAAAGTAACAGTTCAATTAAGAGAGTTATTGGAAGTATACGATAAACTATATTTGAACAGCGATAAAATACGTATCACCCGAGAGCAGTTTGTTGAAATTACTAATAAGGTTAGTGAAATAAGGAATCATTTTGTTTACAATATTTAAAAACACATTGTTAAAACCTACATATATATGAAAATCAATATATTACATATTATAGTATTATTTATCCTTCTTTCATTAAGCACTAAAGCTATATCGCAAAACTGTTCAAAGAAAAAAATTGCGGAAAAAGAGATAAAAGAAGATTACGATTACCGCGGACAATCGCTTTATAAAGATATGTTGAACGGTGAATCGGCCGAATTGCACATAGTACTGTATTCAAAGCAAAACTACCGTTTATTTGTAGCAGGAGAACAAAAGCTAGGAGAAGTCGATTACCAAATAATTGTACCTCGCAAGCAATTTACCCGAGTGGTAAAAGAAATAGTACCTAAAACCGTAACTGAATACCGAAAAGACCCCAGCGGATTTTTTTTATACGACACCGACGGTCAGCGTATACCCGAAGGTGAGAAAGTAATTCAGGATACTATTTGGGAACGAAAAACAACCGAAATAGAGGAGCTTGTATACGACAGCAGAACCAATGAGCTGCCTTATTGGACTGCTACCCCAAGAAAAACACAGCAAATAAAAGTACTTGTAGAGGTAAAACCGGCTCACAAACCCGAGAGTGGATGTGTTGGTATATATGTGGGCAAAGAGTACACTAATACATACCAATTCCGTCGTTGATGCTCTGAACATATTGTTTTATACTGCATTAACAAAATAGTGTACAGGCTATTTATTTTGTAACCCACAGGTAATAATATCGTCATAGATAAAAGTTTATAAAAATAAGAATCATGAAAAGTTTTCTGAAATATGTGTTTGCCTCATTTGTAGGCGTGTTGCTTTTTAGTGTCATATCAATATTCCTGTTGTTTGGTATTATTAGTATTATAAGTTCGGCATCGAGCGATAAAACAGTAACCATACAGCCTCATTCAGTATTGTACTTAAAGTTTAATACTGAGATTATAGATAGGGCTACCGATAATCCATTTGAAAATTTCGATTTTAAAACATTTGAGAGTAATCCCCGCTTGGGCTTAAACCGAATTTTAAAAAATATAGAAAAGGCTAAAACCGATTCAAATATCGACGGCATACTGTTAGACCTGTTATACATACCTGCCGGAATTGCCACTATTGAAGAGATACGCGATGCATTAATTGACTTTAAAAAATCGGGCAAATTTATATATACCTACTCCGATATTATGACACAGGGAGCATACTATCTGGCTTCGGTGTCGGACAAGATATACCTGAACCCTGAGGGTGAAATGGAGCTTAAAGGGTTACGTTCAAAAGTGATGTTCTTCAAAGGGACATTTGAAAAGCTTGGAATTGAACCGATAATATTTCGACATGGCAAATACAAAAGTGCCGTGGAACCATTTATGCGTACCGACATGAGTACCGAAAGCAAGGAACAAAGTATGGTTTTTGTGCAATCGATTTGGAATCACATAGTTGCCGGAATAGCCGAGCAACGTAACCTTACGGCAAATGAAATAAACCAAATTGCCAATAGCTATGCAGTACGCAGCCCACACAATGCCGTAGAACTTAAACTTGCCGATGCCGTAAAATACCGCGATGAATTAGCTGATGAAATAGCTCAACTAACAAATACCGATAAACCTGAGGATATCAGATTTGTTAACCTGAGTAAATACAACAATGTTGCTGTTGAAAAAAAGGGCAAGCCCGAAAAAAACAAAATTGCAATAGTATATGCTCAGGGAGCAATAGAGTATGGCAAAAACGGAACCGACAATATTGGTTCAGAGACTACTGCTAAAGCCATTCGCACAGCACGTCGCGACTCAACTGTTAAAGCGATAGTATTTCGCGTAAATTCGCCCGGAGGGAGCTCTTTGGCCTCTGATATTATTTGGCGTGAAGCAGTGTTAGCTCAAAAAGCAAAACCCTTTATTGTATCAATGGGCGACTTGGCAGCGTCGGGTGGTTATTATATTTCGTGCCCTGCCGACACAATTGTGGCAAGTGAGGTAACTATAACAGGTTCCATAGGGGTATTTGGAGTATTGTTCAATACTCAGGAATTTATGAATAAAAAGCTAGGGTTAACATTCGACGGAGTAAAGACTAACAAATTTGCCGATATGCCCGACCTAACACGACAATTTAGCGAAGCTGAGAAAGAGATAATTCAGGAAAGCGTTGAAGATGTTTACGATACATTTATTTCGCACGTAGCCGATGGCAGAAACATTTCAAAACAATATGTTGACGAGATAGGTCAAGGGCGTGTATGGAGCGGAGCCAACGCCAAAGAGATAGGCTTAGTAGATGTATTTGGCGGACTAAACAGGGCTGTGGAAATAGCCGTAGAAAAAGCCGGAATTGAGAAGTACCGAATAGTTGAGTATCCTGAAATTCCCGACCCTATGGAAGAGTTTATAAAGCAACTTACAGGCGAAGTGAAAATAAGATTTATTAAAAATGAATTAGGCGAAGCCTATTCGGCATATAAACAAATAGAATCTATTACCAAAATGGAGGGTGTTCAGGCACGTATGCCTTTCAATGTGGAATTGTATTAATATTTTTTATTTAGAGTTGCACGGCTGTGCAACTCTAAATAAAAAATATTATTCGTTGAATGCAATATAGTCGGCGGCAACCCAGCCTTCAATTTCGGCTGTTACTTTATACCAATTGTTATGCTTTGCCTGTATTCGCACCTTTGTACCTTCAGGTAATGGCTCGGCTACTGTATCGGAATTAACCGATGGCATTTCACGAATATTTAACCCATCAACATCGACAAACCCAATTGCATTTGCAAATTTATCGGAACCCGATTCTTGTCTGCTGTCGAGCAGTATGGTTCTTAGCTTATTGAGTGGAAATGCCGGGCCTGGGTCTTGCTTACGTCCGGGAGCAATTTCTTCGTGTCCCAATATATATTTTATAGTTGGGTAAGTATCCATTAGCTTTTCGCAAATTAGTTGCACAGTATCTATTTGCTCTTCGGTATATGTGTGCCAGTATCGCTCAGTCGATTCATTGCGGTGAGTAGCTTTAACAACCTCATCGGCTGTATATTTTTTGCCAAACCACGATTTGTACATATCGCCTGTTTTTTCGAGTATTCCGGCATTATCAATTTCTATCCCTATTGAAAAGTTATTGAAGCCTGAGCGTTCGGCGTAACTGCTTTTTCCTGCATGCCAGCTAATGGTATTGAAAGGGACAAGCTGTATAATTTTCCCCGAACGGTCTAATACTAAATGAGCCGATGCTTTTACATTATCTTTTGCCAAATAATGAGCTGAACTAATACCGTTTTTGCCTGCGGTATAGTGTATAACAATGGTATCGGGTTGTCCGCGGTCAAACAGTTGTGTGTTTTTTGGGCAAGCAATATGTTCTACCTCATCTGATGGGGTAAACCAATGATTTTCAATTTTTAACATCTGCTACCCGAATATGTTTTTTCTGTCTTTTTTTCTGGCAAACGGCATATCTACATTCTTGGTTACCGTTCCGGCAATTTTTTCGGCCGAACGACCTATTACATATCCTCCAAGGCCTAATTTTAACAGTTCCCAAAATTCGGGTTTAAGCTTATCGGCCATGGGTATAGCTTTAGGAAAAAATGCCGGCTGAATAAAGTATGAATACACTACAATAAATGCAAATGCCAACATCACTAGTGGTCGCCAGCTTCGCTGTAGTTTATTACCCGATGTTTCGGACATAATTATGTCTTTCTGAGCCATTTGCACTTCGTTCAATGCATTAAAAACTATATTCGATAACTCGTTTTTTGCATTCATTTTTTCCTGGTCAGATGTAGTAAGGTTATCTACTATCTTGCCCCCTTTTTCAAGGATATCGGACGCTCCTTTGCTGAAAATTTTCGATAAAAAGTTCATTGCTTATTATTTTAGTTATTATTTGGTGTCAGTATTTTAAGGTTAAATAATTAATAACCAAATATAAAATCTGTTTAATAGATATTCAAATAAATTTTACATAAAACAACGTTCGATGTATGGAAATGCTCAATGTATTGATATTATGACCTTTGTGATTATAGCTTTTTAGTATCAAGTACATAGTATCAAGTATCAAGATATGTGTAGTTTTTTACTTGATACTTTGTACTTGATACTTGATACTAAAATCCCACATTAGGGTGTAAATGATAAACTAATAAAAAAGGGTGTTCCAAAAGTATTGGACACCCTTTTTTAATAATAGTTTTTATTACCGGTATGAATATATTTACCTCACCGCAACTTCCTGAACACTACCCTCTTTGAGGTATTTTTTTGTTTTGAATTGTTTGCCGTCGCACACTTTTGTGTAGTGTAATCCGTCGTTGGCAAACCACGCATTTTCAGTGGCATTGTAAGTAAAGTTTACTGTTTTGCCTGCTTCGGTGCCGTTAAGTTGAACCACTTCGTAGTTTTGGTAAGTAGCAGTAATTTCGTAAGCTATACCTTGCGATTCTACAATTTTTTTCTCCATTTCACCTTCTTTCAGTGCAAGAGGATTGCTTCCTGTCCAAAACTCAATGCTGTTTATTACAACACCGTCAATAAATAAACAGAAACCGTATACCGGAATAATGTTGAATGCCAGGAATACAACTTCCTTAACCCATTTGTCGCCCATATCCATATTTAGGTCGTACACTTTATTGGTAAGCGAAAACGACCCGTAACAACCGGTACTAAGTGCAATTATAGCTACTGCAACTAAACCGATAACAGCTTTTTTAATTTTATTCATAATAAATGATTTTAAAAATTAGTAGGTGCAATTTAGTGTTTTTTGGTCAAGTGTTAGTTATTTTTTTAACGTAAAGTCAACTATATTAAAGGTGTATAAAGATGCAGGTAAAAAAGTAAACCCAATACTTTCAAATGTTATATTTCCTAATTGGTCAATAGAGGTAACAAATGCTTTTTCAAGAGTATTTGATTTACAAAAATTAATAAGACTTTTCAGTTCCTTTGGCTTTTCAAAATAACGATTACTCCACTTGATTTCAACACCCCAAACAGGTTTAAATTTTTTATCATCAACCAAAACTAAATCAACTTCACCTTCTCTTCTGCCATCTTTCCAACGAGCATAAGTTAAATCGAGGTTTTCCCTATGCATCCATTGCGATAATATGGCAGTTTCTACCATATTACCCATTTCGTTATCGGTTTCGATAACAGGCGAGAATAATGCGGTACGTAACGATGGATTGGTTAAATATACTTTAAAACTGGTGATTCGTTTCAAACGTTTTGCATTTATATCTACTTTGTTTAGCACTTTAATTAAAAAAGCAGCTTCCAGATACTCCAGATATCTTTTTATAGTTTCCTTTTGTATGCCACTCTCTTTGGAAATAGTTTCATATGAAAATTCATTGCCGGTATTGTAGGCAATGTAGGTAAAAAAACGATTTAACTCCTGTACATCTTTTATACCATATAAACTAGGTAAATCTCGCAGAAGTACTTTATCTACAATGTCATTTTTTACATACCTCCCCATATCACTCTGAATTTTTTCTGATAGTACAACTTCAGGATATCCCCCAAAATTTAAGTAATTAACAAACTCTTTGTTTAATGCTTTAATATCGTGGGTAAGACTATAACTAAGCATATCGCCTCCATAATTGACATTACCCTGATACATTAAATGATTCATTTGTTTGAGATGAATATATTCCCTAAAAGTTAACGGGGGAAGCATAAAGTCGGTAAAACGTCCGGCACCGCTCTCGGCACTGTGCCATTTAAGGGCTGCTGCCGCCGAACCTGATACTATAAACTTAGTATCAGGATACGAATCAACCAACACTTTTAAATGACGTTCCCAATCTTTGAGATACTGTATTTCGTCGAAAAATACATAGCAGCCATTCAGGTTAGATATTTTTAAGGTTTGTTTACAAAGACTTAATAAGTCTTCTAAGCTCAAATGCACATATATAGGATTATCGATACCAATAAAAAATATTTGTTGAGCGTTTACATTATCTTCAATGAGTTGTTGAATGCAGTGATACAACATAACTGTTTTGCCTACTCTTCGGGGACCCATAAGAACCAATGCACGCCTTATACTACACTCTGTAATGTGAGGATATAATAAATCGAAATACAAACGTTTCGACATGGTTTTGTAAGCTTCCGGTATTTGTTGTCTTATCCACCAAGGGTTTTCGTATCGCAAACGGTCTATTATTTTTTCGATAGGAATAGGATTTGTTTTACTCATAAAACTATTTATTTAAACAAATTTAGTAAAAATAAATAATATTAATAATGCTTATTATTACATAAATGTAATTTTTAAGTTGTTATAGCGTGTGGAATAGGTTTATTTTTACGGCTCGTATTTATGTGAGGTAAAGCTATATTGATAATAAGTGTAAAAATTATAAGTAATAATGACTCAAAAACATACAATTACATAAAACTCCTTAACAACTCTATTTCCTCTTTCCAAATGTCGGGATTGGGTGTTTCGAGTATAAGCGGAATATTGTTGAAGCGGGGGTCGCTCATAAGGTAGCGGAAATTATCGATACCGATAAAACCTTTGCCCAGCGATTCATGACGGTCAACACGGCTGCCAAGCTCTTTCTTGCTGTCGTTTATGTGCATGGCTTTCAGGTAGTCGAACCCAACTATTTGGTCGAATATATCCCATGTTTCCTCAAAAGTGCTTTCGGTACGTATATCGTATCCGGCGGCAAACATATGGCAGGTGTCGATACAAACCCCTACTCGTTCCTTATCGGCAACACAGTCAATAATATATTGCAGTTGTTCAAAAGTAAAGCCTAAGTTGGTACCCTGACCGGCAGTATTTTCAATAACAGCCGTTACCCCTCTAGTATTGGCAAGAGCAATATTTATTGACTCGGCAATGGTTTCAAGGCAGCTCTCTTCGTCGGTTTTTTTCAAGTGGCTGCCGGGGTGAAAGTTCAATAGTTTTAACCCCAATTGTTCGCAGCGTTGCATTTCATGTAAAAAAGCATTACGCGATTTCTCCAATCCTTCGGCTTCGGGGTGTCCCAAATTTATGAGATAGCTGTCGTGTGGCAATACATTTTCCGGAAGTATATTGTATTTCAAACAATTATCCTTAAACAATCTGATATTATCGGCGGTAAGTGGTGAAGCCGACCACTGTTTTTGGTTTTTGGTAAATAATGCAAATGCATCGGCTCCTATTTTATGTGCATTAACCGGGGCGTTCTCAACACCACCCGCTGCGCTTACGTGTGCTCCTATGTATTTCATGGTTTTTTTGTTATTTGACTAACTGATAATCGTTAATTAATATATTGGCCGAAATGTTAAGTTTAAACGCCAGCTTTCGAATCATTTCAACAGTAAGCTTTCTTTTTTTATTTAGTATTTCCGATACTCTACTTTTTCCACCAATAACAGGAATTAAATCAACTTGTTTCAGCTGCATCTCCTCCATCCGTATTTTAATTGCTTCAATTGGGTCAGGAACTTCAATAGGATAATATTTATGCTCATAATCATCAATTAATAGTGATAATATTTCCAATTCATCGCCTTGACTACTCCCTTTTTGGGCATCGAATATTTCATTAAGTCTATCTAAAGCTTTTCTGTAATCACTTTCCGACTTTATAGGTTTTATATTCATAATAACTGTATTTATATGTTATCAGCATCAATTTTATCATATTCAGCATGAGAGCCTATAAATCGGATAAATGCTAATTCATATTCAAAATTGAACTTTACAATTAACCGATAGGTATTTCCTTTTATATTAAACACAACTCTCCCGTTTTTTAAAATGCTGGCATTTGCATAGATGTTTTTTACATCGTTCGGATTATTCCATTTCGAATTCATGGCAGTATCGTACCATGTTTTTAAATACTGCTCTGAATCAGGGTATTTATCCCAAAATTCACGCAGTGTACTTTTTGCTAAAATCCGCTTCATTGTTCTCTTTATGGGAACAAATATAAGAAAAAGTTCTCAATCGGGGAATTTAAATTATTATTCTTCTTAATGAAAAACTATATTATTTTCTCTAATTTATACACCTTTGCACAATGAAGAAAATAATAATAATATCGCTTGTGGCATTTGCTGCCATAGTATTGGTTCAGGATTTTTTTAAGTTTAAAAATAAGAGTGAGCCGGTTGCTCCACGCCCATATTTGGTGGTACTTTCTATCGACGGTTTCCGACACGATTATCAACAACTGGCCGCAACCCCAACGCTCGACAGTATTGAACTGCATGGAGTAAAGGCTGCCGGATTGAAGCCTGTATTCCCAACCGTAACATTTCCCAACCATTACTCAATTGCTACTGGTACTTATCCTGAAAACCATGGGCTGGTTCATAATTATTTTTACACACCCAAGCTTAAAAAGGTATATTCGTATAAAAATGAGAAAACCGTAACCGATGGTCGTTTTTATATGGCCGAACCTATATGGGTTACTGCCGAATCGCAAAGGGTAAAGGCGGGTTGCTACTACTGGGTAGGGAGCGAAGCTAAAATAAAGGGTTACCACCCTTCGTATTATCTGCAATATAACAGCAATGTACCAAATACTCAACGTGCCGATTCTGTAATAGCTTGGCTGAATATGCCTTACGGCAAACGCCCAAACCTGATAATGTGGTACATTAACGATACCGACCGTATAGCAAATGATTTTGCAATTAGCTCGGAACAAATGAAAAACGGGATTGTGAAAGTTGACCAATTGATTGCCCATTTTATGGCTAAAGCGAATATGCTTGAAATAAAAGATTCGTTGAACTTTGTAATAGTGTCGGACCATGGAATGAGAGATGTTCGCAATAATAAGGTGTTGGATATGAGTAGTATTGTGCCAAAATACTGGACAAAAGCCGTTTATGGCGGCAATCCGTATTACATGATTGAGCCGGCAAAAAAATGTGCCGATTCAATTTATAATACTCTTAAAAAAATTGATGGTTTGAATATATATTACAAAAATGAAATACCAAATGAGTTTCATATTGCAAACACAAATAGGATAACCGAAATTGTAGTGCTTGCCGACAGTAATATAACTCTGCTCAACGGTAATGAAAATGTTCCACTTTCGGCTCATGGATACAATAATAGTGATACCGATATGTATGGGGTGTTTTATGGAATAGGTCCGGCATTTAAGCATGGATATAATGCAGGATATATTAACTCGGTTGATTTGTACAATTTATTTTCCAATATATTACAAATAAAAGGTGCACCAAACGACGGTAATTTTGAGAACGTTAGGGCGGTTTTAAGGTAAAATAATAATGCCAAAAATTATTTAATACTTATTTTTGTGTAAAATTTCACTTTAAATGATTTCATTCCTAATAGCTATTGCTGCTCTTATAGCAGGTTTCTCTATTTATGGTCGCTTTATTGAGCGGTTTTTTGGAGCCGACAGTACTATAAAAACCCCGGCAGTTCGCCTCAATGACGGGGTTGATTATATACCCATGAAGCCATGGCGTATGTACACCATTCAGTTTCTTAACATAGCAGGGTTAGGTCCAATATTTGGAGCAATACTTGGAGCAAAATATGGTCCTTTGGCTTATGTGTGGATAGTTCTGGGTAATATATTTATGGGCGCAGTTCACGATTATTTTTCAGGAATGATTTCAATACGCAACAATGGCGCATCATTGCCCGAATTAGTTGGCCGATATTTGGGCAATGGTTTTCGTCAGTCGTTACGTATTTTTACATTATTGTTGCTTGTAATGGTAGGAGTTGCGTTTGTTAACGGCCCTGCCGATTTGCTCAATTCATATACCGGTATCAACTTTAAAGTATGGCTTTATATAATATTTGTTTACTATTTAATAGCCACTTTATTACCTATTAATCAGATAATAGGAAAGATATACCCTGTTTTTGGAGCTGCTCTTATTATTATGGCACTACTTATAGCGGGGTATATGATTGTAAACACATCAAATGGGAGTTTTCATTTGAATGAAATCCAAATATCCGATTTAAAGAATCTCCATCATAATCCGAAGGTTAATTTACTCTATCCAATGATGTTTATAGTAATATCGTGTGGTGCTATTTCGGGCTTTCACTCAACACAATCGCCAATGATGGCGCGTTGTATGAAAAACGAAAAGCAGGGGCGATATGTGTTTTACGGTGCTATGATAACCGAGGGGATAGTGGCAATAATTTGGGCAACAGCAGCAATGAATTATTACAATAACGCTGACGGATTGAATAATGCAATACTATCGGGGCAAAATCCGGCAGCTATTGTAAAAGATATTTGCCAGACATGGTTTGGTAAAATAGGTGCAGCCATTACCATAATAGGGGTAATTGCAGCCCCCATTACCACCGGCGACACCGCATTTCGTAGTGCCCGACTAATAATAGCCGATGCACTGAAAATCAAGCAATCGTCGCTAGGACGAAGAGTATGGGTAAGTATCCCCTTGTTTGCGGTTGGTTATGTGCTTTCGCAAATCGATTTTTCAACTATATGGAAATTTCTCGGACTTTTTAATCAGTTTTTATCTGTAATAATGTTGTGGACAGGGGCAAAATACCTGGCTTCGAAAACAAAACCTCACTGGCTTATGTCGATTCCTGCTACTATTATGACAACTATATGCTTTACTTATTTGCTTATAGCACCTAACAATAATGGCGGTTTAGACCTTAATCATATGCTTGCTTATTCTGTCGGAGCAGCTGCCGGTGTAGTTTCAATGGCTATTTTTCTGTGGGTTGTAAACGATTCGTTTGATACGGAAATATAAATTATTGTTCACATTATTTTAAGGGTATTACATTAATTGTTGGTCTTATCTGAAAATAATTATTAACTAAAACACATTATTATGAAGTCAGCCATTTTAAAATTATTTACAGTAGTATTAACACTAATGATAATAACAAATTCAAATGCTCAAAATGAAAATGAAAAATATAAGTCGGCAGCTTTGGAAATTGTTGGAAAGTCGGACTACTGTGCTTTGGTAACAGTTGAAAAAAGTGGATTGCCTGTGGTGCGCACTATGAATCCGTTCCCTTTGAACAACGATTTTGTTGTTTGGTTTGCTACTAACCGTAAAAGCCGTAAAGTAAGCCAAATACAGAACAATAAAAATGTTGTAGTTTATTATGCTAACCATTCGCAAGCCGAAGGATATGTAACCATAAACGGTACTGCTACAATAATTGATAATAAAGAGTTGCTAATGAGCATGAAGCGAGAATACTGGAACTCAATTCCGGGGTGGCAGGAAAATTTTGTTCTAATTAAGGTTATTCCCAAAACAGTTGACGTAGTAAATTATAGCAAAGGAGTGGTGAACGAACCGGCTACTATGCGTTCGCCTGAAATTATTTTCGAGTAATAATAAAACACAATTATATTTGTTCTCATAAATC
Source organism: Bacteroidota bacterium (assembly GCA_003250355.1). Classification (GTDB taxonomy): domain Bacteria; phylum Bacteroidota; class Bacteroidia; order Bacteroidales; family SZUA-534; genus SZUA-534. The sequence goes on along the minus strand of QKGS01000005.1, from coordinate 34,106 downwards.
ACTAAATATGAGACAGGCCGAAAAAAGAGACTTAACTCTTGTAGTAAATATTATTACAGAAGCTTTTATTGATAATCCGAGTGTAAATTCGGTAATTGCTCCAAATGCAAAACATAAGAAGAGAAGAATAGAAGGTCTTGCCAAATATGTTTTTCTTACGGCATTTGCCCGAAAGGGTGTTTATATTTCCACCGATGAAACCGGGGTGGCTGTTTGCTACCGCTACAATGCAAAAAAGGAATCGGTAAGCGATTATTGGAATCAGGCAGTGCTGGCAATTGGTACTATTGGGTTAAGGAACGTGTTTAAGGTGTTGAAGCGTGATGCTTATATAAAAAGCAAGCGTCAGGCCGATGGGAATTTTCTTTATTTTTGGTTTTTGGGGGTAAAAGATTCGGGAAAAGGTAATGGAGCTGCTTATGAATTACAAAAAGCAATATTTGAAGAAGCTGAAAAAATGGGTTTACCTATATATCTTGAAACATCGATAGCAAAAAATTACAGAGTATATAAGCGATTTGGCTTTGAGCCTTATCACATTTGGAAAACCGAGGGTATATGTAATGAATTATGGTTTATGCGAAAATTAAATTATGTCAATTAATTTTTTAATTTAGCAGCTGTTTAACCAAACAATAATATTTATGGAAAATAAAACAAACCCCGAAGTTATTTCATATCAGTTGTTGCGCCGTGCAGTAGGAATTATCGGAATATCATTACCCATAGTTCTGGCTACTGTTTCATTCATTGCTTGCGATTGTTGCAGCATTCAGGTGTCTATGAGTAACTATTACCATACCTGTATGCGCAATATTTTTGTGGGGGTAATGTGTGCTATATCGTTCTTTATGTTTGCATATAAAGGTTATGAAAAGGAAGACCGCATAGCAGGTTTGCTTGCATTTATATTTGCATTAGGTGTAGCATGGTTACCAACCAACTTTAAAGGCGAAGCGTGTTGCAATCAGTTGCCTTATATTGAGTATACATGGGTAGGCTATGTTCATTACACTTCAGCAGCTTTGCTTTTTGGAGTGTTTATTTATTTTTCGCTGGTACTGTTTACACGCACATACAGCTCAGGGCAAATGACAGCTAGAAAGCGTAAGCGCAATACCATATACCGTATTTGCGGGTATGTAATGATAGGTTGTGTTGTTTTTTGTGGATTTTATTCATTCCTTCTTAAAGGGCGCTGGCCGGGACTCGATAAACTAAATATAGTATTCTGGTGCGAAACTTTGGCTTTGTGGGCATTCGGTACATCGTGGCTTACCAAGGGAAAAGTTATTTACGGCAAGGGAGAGTAAATAAGTTAATAATACCCGTTATTTTTTTTACAACTCCTTTCTCAGCCTTGCCACCGGAATATCTAATTGCTCACGGTATTTTGCTACTGTGCGACGAGCTATTTGATAACCCTTTTCGTTTAGTAATTCGCAGAGCTTATCGTCGGTAAGTGGCTTTCGTTTGTTCTCATTTTCAACAGCCTCGGCTAAAATGCTTTTAATTTCACGTGCCGAAACCTCCTCGCCCGATGTTGTTTGCATTGATTCCGAAAAGAACGATTTAAGTGAGAATATGCCAAAATCGGTTTGAATATGTTTGCTGTTTGCCACGCGCGATATGGTTGAAATATCTAACCCGGTAGCATCGGCTATATCTTTCAGAATCATTGGTTTGAGTTTCTTTTCGTCGCCATCGAGGAAGTACTCTTTTTGATATGCAATAATAGCTTCCATGGTTACTAAAAGTGTATTGTGTCGTTGTTGAATAGCATCGATAAACCATTGTGCAGAATCGAGTTTCTGCTTTACAAATGATATGGTTTCCCGTTCGGTTTTGCTTTTTTTCTTTTGCTTCGATATATCGTTGAGCATTTCGGCATATGTGCGACTTACCCTAAGTTCGGGTACGTTGCGTTCGTTTAGCTGAACATCGAGTATGCCATCGGTATTTTCAAGTATAAAGTCGGGGATAATAGGTGCCGACATATTTTCCTGAGGGTCGGAGTATGAGCCTCCCGGCTTAGGATTTAGTTTTACAATATACTCTAAAGCATCTTTTAATTCATCTTCGTCAACCTCTTGTTTTGCAAGTATTTTGTCGTAGTGCTTTTTAGTAAATTCCTCGAAATTTTCTTTAATAATGCGTTCAGCCAGAACAACATCGGGGTCGTCGTGTGGTTTTTTTGCCAATTGTAACAGTAAACACTCCTGCAATGTTTCTGCACCTACACCGGCAGGGTCAAAACCTTGTATAACACGTAGTATTTCGTATAGTTTTTCTTCATCTACTTCAATGCTCAGAGCAAATGCCAAATCGTCGACAATAGCCGATATATCGCGGCGCAGATAGCCATCGTCGTCGATATTGCCAATAATATATTCGGCAAGCTTACGCTCAAATTCATTTAGGTCGGTAAGGCTCAATTGGTCTATGAGGCTTTCGTGAAAGCTGGAGCCTTGCGAAAAAGGTATCTCTTTGTATTCCTGGTCTTTAGAGTAGTTGTTGGTTTGCAAACGATAATCGGGAGTGTGTTCATCTTTGAAATATTCTTCGAACGACACTTCGTCCTGCTCTTTTACCTCATGTGGATCTTCGGGCATATCTAAGTCAAGGTCAGCACCTTCTTCTAAAGCCGGATTCTCTTCCAGTTCGCTCTTAATGCGCTGATCGAGTTGCATAATAGGTATTTCGAGCAACTTAATTAATTGTATTTGCTGAGGCGATAGTTTCTGTAATAGCTTTTGTTGTAAGCGCTGTTTTAGCATAGTTTATACCCTATTGTTTAGTAACAATTATTATACGACAAAGATAACAATAATGTTTCTAGTGGAGTATACTCTGTAATATTTAACTAGTGTTAAAAAAGATAGCCTACGGCAATTATGGCATCGAGATTGTAAAATTTGGTTGGGTTGGTTTGATGTTTGCCGGCAAATGTAAGCGCTGCTTTAGTATAACTAAGGTTATATATGTAAATATGTTTATTCACCATTAGTAGGTAAATTCTTAAAATCAATTTTTTTAGGGCATTCGGGTATCAGAGTATTCAAATATTTGAGCAGATGGTCAAATTCAGCGACATAGTAATTTTCAAGCATACTATATATTTTAACGTCAGTTGTTGTAATATCAAAAGTTAAAACATACTTAGTTTCCTCGCCATCGGTGTACATTTTTAAAAGCTGTTTGGAGCTTATTGTATTTAAAGTATCGCACAACTGAGTAAGTGTTTCTTGATCTAGTATCTTATTATATGCAGCAATTTTTATTGCCTTACTTTTTGAAATATTTCGTGTTTTGTATACTATAAACTTTTCATTATTTACAGAGTAAGTAATATTGTTTTCGGTATCGTCGAAAATAAACTGAGTAATTTCAATGTTTATATTTTTATCGGTAGCTTGAGTAAAACATTTAAAGCTCACTGTAAATAGAATCAATAGTAACCCGATAAATCTGAACATAATTATATGGTTTAATAGTCAATATATAAAGATAATAAAAAAGAGCGCAAAGCTATTTATGAAAACTACTTTGCGCTCTTCATATCTTGATTATCTTAGCTTGAAAAACTAAAACTCAGCATTTTTAGGAGTTCTTGGGAAAGGGATTACATCGCGAATATTGCCCATTCCTGTTACAAACAGCATCATTCGCTCAAATCCAAGTCCGTATCCGCTGTGAGGGACAGTTCCGAACTTGCGTGTATCAAGGAACCACCACATTTCTTCTTCCGGAATTCCCATTTCATCAATACGTTTTTTAAGTTTTTCGTAGCTCTCTTCACGTTGCGAACCTCCAATAATTTCACCTATTCCGGGAAACAGAACATCCATAGCACGAACAGTTTTACCGTCGTCGTTTTGTTTCATGTAGAATGCTTTAATATCGCGGGGATAATCGGTAAGGATAACCGGCTTTTTGAAGTGTTTTTCAACCAAATAACGCTCATGCTCCGATTGTAAGTCGATACCCCATTCAACAGGGAATTCAAATTTATTGTTTTTAGCAGGTTTTGAGTCTTTAAGAACTTCAATAGCCTGAGTATAAGTTAGTCGTTCAAATTTATTGTTTAAAACAAATTCAAGTTTTTCAATAAGCGGCATAGGTGAACGTTCGTTCTGAGGCTTTTGTTTTTCTTCTTCCAACAATCGTTTTTCAAGGAACAAAAGGTCATCTTTGCAATTGTCAAGAGCGTATTTAACCAGGTATTGTAACATTTCCTCAGCCAAATCCATATTGTCGTGAATGTCGTAGAAAGCCATTTCGGGTTCTATCATCCAAAATTCGGCAAGGTGTCGCGAAGTGTTTGAATTTTCGGCACGGAACGTAGGGCCAAAAGTATATATTTCGCCCAAAGCCAGTGCGGCAAGTTCTCCTTCGAGCTGACCCGATACGGTCATATTTGTCATTTTACCAAAGAAATCTTTTGAATAGTCTATTTCACCATCTTCGGTGCGCGGAGGGTTGTTCAAGTCGAGTGTAGTAACCTGAAACATTTCGCCTGCACCTTCGGCATCGGAACCTGTAATAATAGGCGAGTGCCAGTATTTAAAACCTTTATTGTTGAAAAATTCGTGAATAGCAAAAGCCATAGCGTGACGAATACGGAATATGGCACCAAAAAGGTTGGTACGCATACGTAAGTGTCCTTTTTCACGTAAAAATTCTAAGCTGTGACGTTTGGGTTGCAAAGGGTAAAAATCGGGGTTAGCTTCACCTAATACTATTACTTCCTTGGCCGATAATTCTACACTTTGTCCTGACCCCTGACTTTCAATCAGTGTTCCTGTTACAGAAAGCGAAGCCCCGGTATGAATACGGTTTAGTATATTTTCGCCTATTGTAAGGGGGTCAACAACTATTTGTACGTTGTGTATTACCGAGCCGTCGTTCAGAGCTATAAAAGCTACATTTTTACTGTCGCGCATGGTTCGTACCCACCCTTTCACACATACTTCGCTGCCGTAATCGGAGCGTTTAAGTACATCTACTACTTTGGTTCTTTTGAGTTCAGTCATTTTTTTAAATAATATTGTGTGATATTTAATTATGTTTAATAATCAGGTTAGCAATTACATTAATAGTTAGTTTATCTCCCACTCAAACCCCTCTTTAGTATCTTTTATGGTAACACCCATTGCTGTAAGTTCGTTTCTTATTTTATCGGAAGTAGCCCAGTCTTTATTGGCTTTTGCGTCAATTCGCATTTGCCCGAGCATTTCAATAAGCTTACCTGTAAGTTCATTGTTACTTGTAGCTTGGTGAGCCTCATTTTTAAGTCCCAGTATTTCAAACACAAATACATCAAACAGTTGTTTGAGTTCATTTAACCCATTACTATCAATAGTTATGTTTCCGGCAATTATTGAGTTTATGGTTTTAACAGTTTCAAACAGGTTTGCAATCAGTATTGGGGTGTTAAAGTCGTCGTTCAGAGCATTATAACAATTTTGTTTAAGCAAAGCTACATCTACCTCCGACTCTTTTGCAGGGGCAATTTTTTCGAGTGCAGTGTAAGCATTCATTAATCGTTCTAGCCCTTTTTCGGCTGCTTTCAATGCTTCGTTGCCAAAGTCGACAGTTCCGCGGTATTGTGCCTGAAGTATAAAGAACCTAACTGTCATTGGTGAGTAAGCTTGCTCTAACAGTTCATGGTTTCCGGTAAAAAACTCGTTCAAGGTAATAAAGTTGCCCAATGATTTTCCCATTTTCTGACCATTGATGGTAATCATATTGTTATGCATCCAGTAGTTAACCGAATCTTTTCCGAAACAGGCAACCGACTGAGCTATTTCAGCTTCGTGGTGTGGGAATATTAAGTCCATACCACCGCCGTGAATATCGAATTGTTCGCCAAGGTATTTTGTACCCATAGCAACACATTCGCTGTGCCAACCGGGGAATCCTTCGCCCCATGGCGAGGGCCAGCGCATAATATGTTGGGGCGATGCATTTTTCCACAGGGCAAAATCGTAGCTGTTGCGTTTCTCCGATTGTCCGTCGAGTTCGCGGGTATTTTCAAAAAGGTCTTCAACCTTGCGCCCTGAGAGTTTGCCATACTCATGGCTTTTATTGTATTTCAATACATCGAAATATACATTGCCGTTAGCTTCGTATGCGTAACCTTTTTCTATTATTGCTTTTATAAGTTGCTGCTGTTCAATTATATGCCCTGTTGCGCGCGGTTCTATACTTGGTGAAAGAACGTTCAGGGCTTTCATGTTTTCATGATAACTTTCGGTATATCGGTGAACCACTTCCATGGGTTCGAGCTGTTCAATACGGGCTTTTTTTGCTATTTTATCGTCGCCTTCGCCGGCTATTTCATCGGTTAGGTGACCTACATCGGTAATATTGCGAACATAGCGAACTTTATAGCCCAAGTGTTGAAAATAACGGTACACTACATCGAAAGTAATAGCCGGACGAGCATGACCCAAATGAGCTTCACCGTAAACAGTAGGGCCACAAACATATAATCCTAATTGGTTTGGTGTTATAGGTTTAAATTCTTCTTTTTTACGTGTAAGAGTATTGTATATGAGTAGCTTGTCTGCCATTTTTGAATATATTTAAAATGAATTGGCAAAACTAAGAATAATTCCTTTAATAGAAACCGATAAGCAATTAACTTTTAAGGCATATGGTATAGGTAGTTTTTATGACAAATTATAATGGATAAATAGTTATTGGATGGATTAACGAAGTAAGCACTATAAGCTTTGCGTTGCTAATTCAAAGTTTATAGTGCTTATATAATTTAAAGTATTTATTCAGATAATAGTTTCAGTTGTTATATGTTACAAGAAAATTTAATCGGTGCAAACCTCACCGGTACAGTTATAATAAATGCAATTTTGAATTACAGGCGATGAATAGTAGTTGTAAATACCACAACTCGATGAATTATTAATTTTTGTATTTTTTATAGTTACTTTATTACCACATTCGTTTAATAGGATGCCTGCATATCCGTCTTTTCCGGCGTATGAAATAATACAATTGTTAATAATACTATTGCCGGTAGTACCATTATAAAATTTTATACCGCTCCAGTCACCGGATGATGGAGAGCCTGCTGACGAAGTAAATATAATTGGTTCATTAACAGTGCCAACAGCCTCAAGACGACCATAACCATCGTAACCTATTTCAAGATAACCGTTACCATTAAATTGTAGTTCGGCACCTTGAAAAATAGTAAGTTCTGCATTATTGTTGAAACGGATAAATTCAATAATATAGGGTGACTCATGTTTGAACCATTTTACTTTGCCGGTTAGGTCATAGTTATGAATGTATATACCTTTTTGATCTTTTGATAAAATAGTGTTCGATGAGTCAATAGTTGCTACGGCATTAACATCGGTATAAATAGGGTGGTCATCGCACTCACTTATATAATTGTTTTTGCATGAAGAAAATTTTGCGCCTGACCATACAAGTAAGCCATATCCGGCACTTTTAATTAAGTTGCAGTTTTCAATTTTTATTGAAGTGTTATCTAAATTAATTAATCCTTTAGAATCGTTGACTCCTGCATATTCTATTGTACAGTACTTTAGCTCCGATGCTGACGATGAGTTTTTGTCATAGAAGTGTAAGCCTCTCCAATCGCCGGGTGAAGGATTAACAGCGGCTGATGTAAATTTTATTGTATTGTCTTTTAGTCCGGCTGCTTTTATTGATGCACTTTCATTGTATCCTACAATGAGTTCTGCCCCTTTTTTAAATCTAATTATAGTACCCGGTTCTATAATTAAGTCATTGTCAATGTAAACAGTTCCATCAACAATCCATTCTTTATTGGCTGTCCATGTGGTTGGAGTAGTAATGCTCTCAGTTACATCAACATGAATAATGGTTGTGTTTTGAGGCACTGGTTCTTCCTTTTTACATGATAGGGAAATTATAACAAATGTTAATAAGATTATACAAATATTGTTTTTGTATAATTTGTTTTTCGAAAATAAACCTGTTTGGTTTTTACAAGCTGTGTTTTGAAAGCTTTTTGTTTTCATAATTATTTGTTTAAATATTTAAAGGCAAAATTTTATAAAAACAGGGGTGTATGTATTGTAAAAAATCGACAAAATGTTATCGAGTGCTCTTTTCCATAATAGACTTAGACCTTGCAAAAGTGGCAGGTGGAACTCCTATTATTTTTTTAAAGTCGTTAACCAAATGAGCTTTATCGTGATAGCCGTATTTTATAACCAAGTCAAGCCAATCTGGATTTTCTATACAGCATATATCTTTTAGTAATAAGTGACAACGTACTATTCTACTATAATAATATGGATTAACGCCATGTTCAATTAAAAAATTTCGTTCAAGAGTACGTTCTGTTATATTATACTTGTTGGCAAGTTGATGTATATCAATAATACCCTGCCTATTAAATATCTCTGAGGCAATATTATTTGCAAAGCTGATGTTGTTGTGTTCTTTTATAAAACCACAAAGAAGTAATTGGATAAGAGTTGACTTTTGAGTAGTACTTATGTTAGTGTCAAATGCCCAATTGAAGTTCATCCGATTATTGGTACTAACCAAATCATTAAAATCAATTATTGGAGTTTGTATAAAGTTAATTAGCGGGTATTTGAAAAGTGTATTGAATCCTCCGGGGGTAAAAACTATAATTAGAGCTTTATAGTTGCCAATAATTTGAAAATTCAGTTTATGCTTTGTGAGGATAGGAAAAGCAAAATAGCAAGTAGCAAAATCATGAGTTCTATTGTCGAGTAGATTGTATTTTGCTTTGTCACCGTATTGCAATATTAGTCCGGGAAGTGGGTGTGGCGATAGTTTTTCAATACTTACCTCTGATTCATTAATCTCGAAGTTTCTGATATAATGTATATATGGTTTTAGTTGAGGTAAAATATCATAAGATTCAATTTTCATAATGAAAATGTATTTTAAGCAACTACATAATAAAGTGATACTTTATCAATAAATATAAAGGACTGTGCTGTAAATAATTGTTATAACTCTATTCCGCATCAACCGAACTAATAACCTTTCCGTCTTTATAAATAAGTGTTTTGGTTAGGTTGCCGTCGTCGTCGTAAATATAACGTTTGCCGTTAACGAGTTTTCCTTTAACAAAATCGCCTTCGCGGTCAAGTTTCTTTTGTTCGTTGTAAGTTTTAAAATATCCGGTAAGTGTAAAGTAATCTTTATCGCTATCGGAAGATGCAGCCGCCGGAGCCGACGTTTTTTGATATTCAGGTTTTTTTGCATATACTTTTTTAGCAGGCTTTTCTGAAACCTGATACTCTTTAATTGTGCCAATATCAACCTGACCGTCGGCGAAATTCATTTCCGATTTTACAGAACCGTTGGGGTAGTATTCGGTAAGTACCCCTTCTTTTTTGCCATCGTTCCAGTCGCCTTTGTACATAAGGCCTCCGTCGTTGTAGTAGTATTTTTGTTGCCCGGTTCGCTTGCCCGATTCATTGTACTCAAATTCATATTTCATATTCCCATTTTCATGAAAATATTGATAATCGCCTACCCATTTGTTTATTTTCCATATCCCCTTTTCCGAAACAACACCATTTTCATAATACATGGTTGCAGGCCCGTCGGGGCGGTTGTCCTGATATGTTATTTCGCTTTTTTTATTGTTGTTGGGGTAGTACGATATCCAAACACCTTGTTTTTTATTGTCAACAAAATTACCTTTTTCAATAATGGTTTGTTGTGCCGAAAAGCTTATCCAAAGCCCTTGACGTTTGTTGTTTGCATCACGACGATTAATAGTGTCGCCATTCATAAGTTCAAATGTTTGGGCTATGCCTGATATTTGAAACAAGATGAATAATATAATAAATGAGTATTTCAAAATCGCTTACAATTATTTTATTCAAAAATAAAACTTTTATATAAAAGGGAAAATTAAAATTCATTTGAATTTTTACTTAAAATACTATTTTATCTGATTATTTGAAATTATCTTTGTATCCTCAAAACACGATTAATAGTAGTTTGTTGTTATAGAGAAGGGTTGAGAGATTAGGCTCTGTGACACCCTGGCAACCTGCCCCCTCAAAGGAAAGGTGCTAATACCTAACCCCGGTTAATGGGGAAAATTATAACAAAAGATTAGCAGAATGGGTAAAGCAATATTTTTATTTCTAACATTTGTAAATATTCTCAACAGAGAATACAGTTCCGCTTGCACAAAAGCCTCAATGTGTATGTAGGTTCATTTTTATTTAGCCGAAAGGCCTATTTCAAATTTAAAATAACAATAACAGATATGACACTTTCAAACCAGTACAGCTTAATAAAGCCAAAGTATTTATCGCACAACGAGGGGCAAAACCTTAAATATTTGAAACATAAACAAAAATTTGTGTGCGAAAACGGCGAGTCGTTGCCTGAGATAGAGATTGCATATACTACATACGGCACTATGAATGCCGACAAAAGTAATATAGTGTGGATGTGCCATGCCTTTACGGCCAATGCCGACCCTGTAGACTGGTGGCCGGGAATGGTTGGCGAAGGTAAATTTTTCGACCCTGCAAAATACTTTATTGTTTGTGCCAATATAATAGGTTCGTGCTACGGTAGTACAGGACCGTTGTCAATAAATTCAAAAACAGGGGAGCCTTATTACAGGTCGTTTCCGCAAATAACAGTGCGCGACCAGGTTAAAGCACACGAAATACTGCGCAAGCATTTGGGTATTGATAAAATATATTTAATACTTGGTTGCTCAATAGGTGGTCATCAGGCGTTGGAGTGGACTATAACCAACCCTGGTATATTTGACCATGCTTTTTTTGTTGCCACAAATGCTATTAATTCACCATGGGTAAATGCATTTAACACCAGTCAGCGTATGAGCATAGAGGCCGACCATACCTTCTACGACGATGAGCCCGAGGGTGGTGAAAAAGGGATGAAGGCTGCGCGGGCAATTGCTCTTATAAGCTACCGCAACCGCAATGCTTATAATTTAACTCAGGCAGAAAACAGCAACGATAAGCTCGACGATTACAGAGCCAGTTCATACCAGCGCTATCAGGGCGATAAGCTTGCAATACGTTTTAATGCATATTCGTATTATTACTTAACCAAAGCTCTCGATTCGCATAATGTGGCGCGCGGTCGCGGAAGTGTAGCAGAGGCTTTGTCGAAAATAACAGCAAAAACATTAGTAATCGGAATAGATACCGACTTACTATTTCCGCCCGATGAGCAAAAACAAATAGCTGAACATATTCCTGATAGCAAATACGTTGAATTAAAATCGTTTTTTGGTCACGATGGATTCCTTTTGGAATTTGAAAAGCAAAATGAGATTTATAAGGAGTTTCTGGGAAAGTAAGAACTCGTAATTTTGAACAGCGAAGTATAAAGTGTAATGAACGCTATTTTGTAACTTTGTATTATTGAAATTACAGCAATGAGCGATAATAGAAATACAATGATTGTAATTGAAGTAAAATATAAGTTGCATCCAAAAGATGTTCAGAAATTTTATGACAATCAATTGCCATTATTTAAGGTATTATTTCCTGAATATGCCGATAAAAAGATTATTGGGGCAGTAGCAGGCATGGCAGTTCCAAAAGAAAGTGAGGATGTAGCTAAGAGCTTGGGTTACTTGTATTAACTCAAAGCGGAGAAAATATTTCACTAGCCAATGAAGAAGGATTTGAATTATCGATTTTTTAAAATTGGCAGTTCTTAGTCTTCAGTAAGCAGTCAAAAACCCCATCGCTACCGTGCGATTGTATGGCGTGGTAATGATATAAACCACACGAGAGGACTCGTGTGGTAGTAATATAGGAAAGTTAAGTAGATAAGTTAAAAAATAGGAAAAGTCAAAAAACAAAAATAAGTAGGCGAAGAGTGAGTCTCACAATCTCATACCTCACTACTCATATCTAACAACTATGTCAAAAACAATAGAACAATTATTAAAAGAGAGAGTACTTATACTCGATGGTGCTACGGGTACCATGATTCAGAAATACAAGTTGCAGGAAGCCGATTACCGAGGCGAGGAGTTTAAAAATTTCCATACCGACCTGAAAGGAAACAACGATTTGCTATCAATAACCCGCCCCGACATTTGCAAAGAAATTCACCGAATGTTCCTCGAAGCCGGATCCGATATTATTGAAACCAACTCGTTCAATGCTACAAGCATATCGCAGGCCGATTACGATATGCAGCACCTGGTACGCCGTATTAATATTGCAGCTGCACAAAATGCCCGACAGGTAGCCGATGAGTTTACTGCTAACAACCCCGATAAACCCCGTTTTGTTGCCGGCTCTATGGGGCCTACCAATAAAACAGCATCAATATCGCCCGATGTAAACGATCCCAGCAAGCGCGGTGTTACCTTCGACGAACTTGTAGAATCGTATCAGGAACAAGCAGAAGGCCTTATAGAAGGGGGTGTTGATATTATACTTATTGAAACAGTTTTCGATATTTTAAATGCTAAAGCTGCCTATGTTGGTGTGCAAAATGCTTTTGACAAATACAATAAGGTGCTACCAATTATGGTATCGGTAACCATTGCCGATAAGAGTGGTCGTACCCTTTCGGGGCAAACTGTTGAGGCGTTTCTTATTTCGCTTTCGCACATGAATTTGCTCAGCATAGGGCTTAACTGCTCATTTGGTGCCGATGGTATGCGGCCATACATGGACGACCTTCACACCAAATCGCCATGGAATATTAGTATGTATCCCAATGCCGGATTACCTAACCAGCTTGGCGAATACGATGAACTTGCCGAAACCATGGCTGCCAAAATAAAACCTTATCTTGAGAGCAAAATGGTTAATATTATTGGCGGTTGTTGCGGGACTCAGCCTATACACATTAAGGCTATTGCTCAAATATCGGAAGGGTATGAACCCCGCCAAAAAATTGAAATAAAGCAAGAAACACGCTTGAGTGGTCTTGAACCGTTAACCATTAATAACGATGTAACGTTTTACAATGTGGGCGAGCGTACCAACGTAGCCGGCAGTAAAATGTTTGCCCGTCTTATTCGTGAAAAAAAATACGAAGAGGCTTTAAGTATTGCCCGCAACCAGGTTGAAGGCGGTGCAAATATTATCGACGTTAACCTCGACGACGGTTTGTTAGATGCTGTTGAGGAGATGACTGTTTTTCTTAATTATATAGTATCAGAGCCCGAAATATCGAAGCTCCCTATTATGGTCGATTCATCGAAATGGGAAGCAATAGAGGCCGGACTAAAAGTGTTACAAGGCAAAGCTATTGTTAACTCCATTAGCCTAAAAGAGGGCGAAGAGGAATTTATTAAAAAAGCCAAGCTTATTAGCAAATACGGTGCCTCGGCTGTGCTTATGGCTTTCGACGAAAAAGGGCAGGCCGATACCTCGGAATACAAGAACAAGGTATGTAAACGTATGTACGATATTTGGGTTCACCAACTCGGGTTTCCCCCTGAGGATATCATTTTCGACCCTAATATACTTGCCATAGCTACCGGTATGAGCGAGCATAATAACTATGCTGTCGAATTTATTGAAACTATTAAATACATAAAGGCAAACCTGCCTTACGCCAAAATAAGCGGCGGATTGAGCAACCTTTCATTCAGCTTCCGCGGAAATAATACTGTACGAGAGGCTATTCACTCGGTGTTCTTATATCATGCTATTAAAGAGGGTATGGATATGGCTATTCTAAACCCAAGTATGATTCAGATTTACGACGATATACCCAAAGATTTGCTTGCACTGGTTGAAGATGTTGTGCTGAACAAACATCCTGAAGCGGGCGAGCGACTTATTGAATTTGCCGAAACAATAAAAGATAGCGATACCAAGCAGACTGCCAAAACCGAAGAGTGGCGCGAGAAACCCCTCGAACAGCGTTTGTCGTATTCACTAATGAAGGGTATTACCGATTATTTGAATGCCGACCTTGCCGAGGCTCGCGAAAAATATCCCAATTCGCTCAGCATTATTGAGGGGCCGCTTATGGACGGTATGAATATAGTTGGGGAACTATTTGGCGACGGTAAAATGTTTCTGCCTCAGGTTGTTAAAACAGCTCGTGTAATGAAACAGGCAGTAGCTTATTTGCAACCGTTTATTGAGCAGGAAAAAGGGGTGTCGGGAACTCGTACCTATGTTGGTAAAGTTACCTTTGCTACCGTTAAAGGCGATGTTCACGATATTGGCAAAAACATTGTTATTGTTGTACTTTCATGTAACAATTTCTTTAATATCGATATGGGGGTTATGGTTCCATGCGATAACATTTTAGATAATGCAATAGCCGAAAACTCTGACATAGTAGCTTGTAGCGGACTTATTACCCCGTCGCTCGATGAAATGGTACACATAGCCAAAGAGATGGAGCGTAGAAAAATGACTATTCCTTTATTTGTTGGTGGTGCAACTACATCAAAAGCACACACTGCTTTAAAAATTGCACCTCACTACAGCGGACCGGTTTTGCATTGTAAAGATGCTTCGGAGGCCGTTCGTGTTATGAGCGAGGTAATGCGCCAAAGTACTCGTGAGCAATATTTGGCTAATGTTCGTAAGGAATACGACGATATAAGAGCCCGCTTTGCAACTTCGTCAAAACAACAAGTGCCGTTTGCCCAGGCTCAGGCAAATAAACGCCCGTTCGATGTAGCTACAGCTCGTATTGTGAAACCTGCTAAAATGGGTCGCTTTGAAATTCGCAATTACGACCTTGCCCAAATACGTGAGTATATTGACTGGACTTTCTTCTTTACCTCGTGGGATATTAAGGGTAAATACCCCGAAATACTTACCCACCCCGAAAAAGGTGAAGAGGCAACCAAGCTATTTAACGATGCCAACAATCTGCTCGACGAAATAATAGACGAGAAAGCCTTAACGGCAAATGGTGTTATAGCTCATTATCCTGCTAACAGCGATGGTGAAGATATTATTATTTACGATGCTCAGGATGACACCAAAGAGATAGCTCGTTACCGAGGTTTGCGTCAGCAACATATAATGTCGACCGAGAAATATTATTTATCGTTAGCCGACTACATAGCTCCGGTTAGTTCGGGGGTAAAAGATTATATTGGTGCATTTGCTGTAACAGCAGGTATTGGAATCGAAGCTAAGGTTAAGCAATACGAAGATAATAACGACGATTATTCAGCGTTGCTAATAAAATATTTAGCCGACAGGCTGGTTGAAGCATTTGCCGAACTTGTTCATAAGCGTATTCGTACTGAGTGGTGGGGTTATGCTCCCAACGAGCAAACCGACCTGAACGACTTAATTAAAATGAAGTACAAAGGTATTCGCCCGGCAATAGGTTACCCCGCTTGCCCTGAACATACCGAAAAGGATATGCTTTTCAACTTAATTGATGCCCCTGCGGTAGGTATTACCTTAACTGAAAGCTATGCCATGTTCCCTAATGCATCGGTATCGGGTCTTGTATTTGCACATCCTGAGTCGGAGTATTTTGGTGTAGGTAAAATTACCAAAGAACAGGTTGAAAACTATGCTCAGCGCAAAGGGTGGGATATGAAAACTGCCGAAAAATGGTGTGGTACTTTGCTGAATTATGTTCCGCAGGAGTAGTTTAGTAGCCGGGCAGTAGTTCTTACCGTCAGCATTATATTGCCTAAAGTGAGTTGCAGTAACCGGTGTTATAATGTGAGATATGAGATATGAGATATGAGATATGAGATATGAGATATGAGATATGAGATATGAGATATGAGATATGAGATATGAGATGTGAGATGTGAGATGTGAGATATAGAAGTGATAACTTAAATATATCAATTTCATGTTGAATATAATTCTTGAATAGCTGTCGGGCGCAAATAAAAACAATAAAAGCCGCTAATTCGCTAATGGAATAAGCGGCTTTTTTGTTTGTGACACTTTGTATAGTTGTGTTTTATAATTAGCGAATTGGTGGTCGTTTAGTTAAGTGTTAATTTGTTCTTAATCGGCGAATTAGCGGCATTGTATTTATATTATTTCTAGTTGTTCCGGTTTTAATTAGCGAATCAGCGGCTCTTATAAAACAAGCTAACGATAGTTCGGGTTTAACTACGATATACACAATTCGCTTCCGCAATATTTGCAAAAGCGCGAATCGCCGGAGTGGCCTTCTTTGAGACATTCGGGGCAACACACTGCCAAGGGTTCTTCTTTTTCTTTTCGTATGCGGTTTATTTCTGATGTAACTATACCTGTGGGTACTGCTATTATTGCATAACCAAGAATCATTATAATACTTGCCAAAAATTGTCCCATTGTGGTTTGTGGTGTTATATCGCCATAGCCTACGGTAGTTATGGTTACTATTACCCAGTACATACTTCGCGGTATGCTTGTAAACCCTCCGGCCGAACCTTCTACTAAATACATAACAGCACCTATTACTATTACTATCATAAGCACTGCATACAGAAATATACTTATTTTATACTTACTGGCTTTAAGTGCACTAATTAAATACGAACTTTCCGAAAGGTAGCGGTTTAGTTTTAATACCCTGAATACTCGCAATAGCCTTAGAGCTCGTATTACCATTAATCCCTGTGTTCCCGATACAAATAATGCAAGATAGGTAGGCAGGCAGCTTAAAAAGTCGATAATACCAAAAAAACTGAATACAAACTTGAACGGATGCCGAACTATTAGTATACGAACAATATATTCAATGGTAAATGTTATGGTAATAACCCATTCGGTTATAAATAATATTTCACCGTATTTGCAAGCAATAGATTCAACACTCTCAAGTATTACTGCTATTATGCTCAATAGTATCATAAATATTAGAAATACATCGAATAGTTTACCCCATTTTGTGTCGGCTCCGAATATTATTTGATACAGTTTTTCGCTAAAATCACTCATTTTACATAATAATTAGTTTGTTGATTCCTCCTGCTTATTCGTTAAACGGGGGTAAATTAAGGGTTTTTCTTCACAACAGGCTAATATATTTGCTGACATATTTTTCAATTTAAAAATTAAAAAACACTTATTATGAAAAAATTTTTACAATTATTATGTTTTGGAG
Organism: Bacteroidota bacterium; assembly: GCA_003250355.1. GTDB lineage: Bacteria > Bacteroidota > Bacteroidia > Bacteroidales > SZUA-534 > SZUA-534. Next base: position 17,033 of record QKGS01000005.1, on the reverse strand, counting down.
CTGTAATGTCGGCAATGGTATTTACCTCGTGTAAAAAAGATGAAGTTAAACCGGCAGCAATTATCGAAACACCTGCTTATAAATAATTAACAGGTCTTGTAGTAACAACAACAAAACTTGGAAATGCTTATATTGAGTTTGATGAAATAGATGGTATAGCCAGTGTAGTTGTTGTTAGCAACATTAGTGATGAAATAGCAAATACAATGGCAATTGCAAATAATGGTGTTATATATGTTTCGCTCGATGAAAACCTTGTACCAGGTGAAATTATTACAATAACAGCTTACGATAGTTTTGATGCTATGGAGTGGGTTGCATCAGGAAACGTTTTAGCTCAATCGGTTTATACAGTACCTTCAGAAAACAGTGGTTCGGGCTCAACAGGCGGAACAGGAACTACAACCTTAACAGTTTCAGGTGCTACTTTTACTCGTACAGGTTTATCACTTGTAGTAGCAAAACCGGCAGGATGGGACTCTATGAATGGCGAAGCAACAATAGAGATATTTAAAGAAGACGGAACAACATCGTTAAGTGATGTTACAGATTGGTCTATAAAAATGGGTAGCACAAATAAAATTACACTGAAAAGCTCATTATCGAGTGGCGACAAAATAGTAGTTAAAGCTTATGTAAAGCTTGATGGAACAGGAAACCCTGTAACTTATACATCGGCAGTAGTTGATGTAACAGTTATGTAACATAAAGTGAAGTTTGCTTAAAAGCCGGTTTATCCGGCTTTTTTTGCATTTTTAAAATTGAGGGGAAAAGTCATATTTTCAATACTATTACAGTAAAATAAATATTATATATTTCTCTAATGTTTTTGCCAAAAGTACCCAAGCTGTAACAGACTTATATTAAGAACTATACACAATGAAAAATTTTCTAACCTGCTTATTTTTATTCATTTTCTTATTTGCAGTAGCAAAAGAGAAAATAATAGTTGGCGGCGATTATAACTTTCCGCCATACTCGTTTATCGACCAAAATGGTAACGAAGCCGGTTACGATGTTGATGTAATTAAAGAAATAGCAAAGGCTCTCAATTTTGAGGTTGAGTTCCGCTTTACCAAATGGCAGGAGACACTCAATAACCTTACCGACGGAAATATTGATATTATAGCCAGTATAGTTTATTCCATTGAGCGTGAGAACAAATACGACTTTACATTTCCGTTGCATACCGAATATTACTCCATATTTACACACAAGCAAAGCACCATAAACGACATAAACGATTTGGAGAGTAAAAAGCCGGCCTATCTTGAAGGTGAAATATCGAACGACAACTTTCTGATACCAATGAAACTACTTAACGATTCGGTACCGGTAAATTCACTTCCCGATGCATTTATGAAAATATCAGAAGGTATATGCGACTATGTAATAGCACCCTATCCGCTTGGTATGGAGATAATTAACAACCTTAACTTAAAGCAAATAGAAGTAAGAGGTGCTTCGGTAACGCAAAATGTGTTTTGCCTTGCAGTAAAAGAAGGTAACGACGAGTTACTATCGAAACTTAATACCGGCATACAACAACTGAGCAGAAACGGCAAACTCGACGAAATACATAAAAAATGGGTAAAATATCAGCATAAAGACAATCAATATGAAACCCGATTCCGTTATACTGTAATACTATTGGTCGGATTTTCTTTAATTATAGTATTACTGCTAATTGCCTGGTACTCGTTGAGAGTGAGAATATTAAAAAAGGTACATCAAATAAAATATACCGAGGAACTGTATCAAAAAGTGTTTAACTCGGTCGACGATTTACTAATAATATTTGACCGTTCGGGCAGAGTAGCCGATGCCAACGACAGTGCATTAAAGCTATATGAAACAACACGCGATAAGTTTGTTGGCCGTTACTATGTAGATATGATAAGCGATGAGAATAAAGAGCTGTTTCAGGGGTTGGTTAACTCTTATGTTACCAGCGACTTTAACTACACCGATGAAATAGTAAAGGAAAAAAATGGGCAAAAGTACTGGTTCAAAGTTCGCGGCGTAAGACTAAAAACCGATACGGAAGAACGCTTTATGGGCGTTCTGCATAATATAACCGAGGAGAAACGTAGTATTATAAAACTTGAAGAGGCTAAAAAACTTGCCGACGAAGCAAACAATACAAAAAACACCTTTCTTGCCACTATAAGCCATGAAATAAGAACCCCGCTTAATGCCATAATTGGCTACTCTGAAATACTCGATAAAACAGAGCTTAGCGAAAAGCAAAAAAGTTGCAATTCACGAATTAAACTATCGAGCGAGATACTTTTGAGTTTAGTCAATAACGTATTGGATATTACCAAAATTGATGCCAAGAAACTCATAATAAATAAAATGCCTATAAACGTAAAAAAAGTGGTTAACACTATTTGCGATGTTCAAAAGTTAAAAGCTTCGGAGCAAAAGCTCGACCTGTATTTAAGCTTCGACGAAAATATACCCGAACTCCTTATAGGCGACGAACTCCGATTAACACAGGTTTTGCTCAATATAATCAATAACGCTGTTAAGTTTACTCACAAAGGCTATGTTTCGGTTAATGTTGAAATAAAGAAACCGGCACCAACCGACTTAAAAAGCAATACTACAATACTATTTACAATAAAAGATACCGGAAGCGGTATATCAAAAGATAATATAAGCCGCCTGTTCAAGCCATTTGAACAATTACAAAAATCGAACGACCGCAACTATGGCGGTACAGGGCTGGGACTTGCTATTTCAAAACAACTGGTTGACCTTATGTATGGTAATATTTCGGTCGAAAGTACTCATGGCGAAGGTACTACTTTTATAATATCAATACCGTTTGATAAATATGATGAAACCATTCATAGTAAAGCTCAGGATATGAATAACGCGGTTAACTATAATGCTATTAAAGAGCTGTCGATACTTATGGTGGAAGATAATTGTTTTAATGCCGATGTGCTAATTGAGCTAATGAATGGCATTAATAATAATATTACCCATGTTGATTCGGGTACAAAAGCAATAGAAGCTGTTAGAAACAACCTGTACGATATTATACTAATGGATATTGAAATGCCCGGGATGAATGGCTTTGAGGCAACTAAGCATATTAAACAGTTGAGAAACGGACGCAATGTACCTATTGTTGCCCTTTCGGCAAATTCGCTCGACTCTGACCGCAAAATGGCACTTGAAGTCGGTATGAATAACTACCTGAGCAAACCTATAAATATTACTCTTCTAACTCAGGAAATATCAAAAATAATGTCGAATAATAAGAAAGAATACTCATTTGCTGAAACAACGATATTTAAAAACGGACTTAGCTTTTTCGACGGTAATTTGAAAATGTACCGAAATGCTCTAATTAGCTTTATCGGCAACTATAATAGTGCCCCTGTTGAATTAATAAATATACACAGTTCAAATAGTGACAATTTGCAAAACATAACACATAATTTGAAAAGTGCCCTTAAAATGATTGGTGCACTTGAATTAAGTACCAAAGTGGAATCGATTAATAACAACCTTCGCAGCGGGAAAAATAAAATAAACCAAGCACAAGTTAAAGAAGCTTCCGAAGAGCTAAGCTCACTTTTGGGCAGTATTAACACTTATGTATAAACGACTCAAGGTCGTACAGTAATTCTTTGCTTGCTTTTAGCGATATTTTCTTATCGCCGTATTGCAAATGTACAATCCGTTTTAGCCGGTCTATTTTACTCAGATAGCTAATATTTATAATACACGACCGGCTTATTTTAAAAAACAGATTGCTGTTGAACTGTTTTTCTACTTTCCCGATATTTTTCGAAATAGTTTCTATACCACCAGCCACCATATTAATATTTGTATAACTCCCTTCGGCTTCAATGTATGCTATATCGCTGTGCTTTACAATTAACGTTCCGTGTGCATTTTGAATTATTAATTTATTGTTAGCATCGGGCTCAGGTATATTCATTACAGCAGGCTTACCGCATAAAACCGATTCGTTGAATCGAGCCAGTGCTTCACACAAAACTTGCTTTTTTACAGGCTTTACAAGATAATCGAAAGCATTCTTCTTTAGCGCATCAAGCACATAGTGTTCGTACGATGTAACAAATATCACCTTGGTATCTATTCCCAGTTCATTTATTTCGTTCAGTATGCTTAACCCGTCTTTTTTGGGCATATCTATATCCAAAAAGGCTATGTCGGGCTTATGTACAGCCAAATGCCGAATAGCCATACTCGATTCGCTGAGGCTTTCAACTACATTTATTTCGGGAAATTCGGTTAACATATCGTTCAAATAGTTGCGCGAAAAATTATCGTCATCAATTATTATACATGAAATAGGAGCGATATTCATAAGAAAGTGAGCTATATATTCAGTAACGCAAATATTAATTATTTAGTTAATGTATACAATGATAAAGGTCATAAAATAGTTTGGTTATTGGGTTGTGTGGCTCTCCAATAAACGAGATTGCTCTTTTTGTTTTTACTTGTTAAGCTCTTGTTTACAGCAGCTTAACAAGTAAAAGTGCTAAAGCTATTCCTCGTCGGGCATTTGATTCATATACTGTTGCATATTCTGCATTTGTTCCATCATTTGCCCCATATCGGTAACCGAATATCCGCTTGGCGGTATAAAAGCACTCGAAGGTACATCAATATTTACCTTTAGGTCGGTAGCTTCAATAGTAGTGGCAACCCCTTCGCTTGTAAACTCTGCTTTAAGCAAATAATTTTTCCATATCCAGTATTTCCCTTTCATACCCTCTTCGGTAATAGAATATATGTCGCATTCCTTACCCATAACAGTACCGGTTCCTTGCTTCGACTCCTTATATTCATTTACACGTTTTGCAAATTCGCTAATATCGAACTCACTATCTTCGTCATCATTCATCATGTCGGAATCATCGCCCATATCGGCAGGCATTTTTATAACCTGTTTATCATTGTGGTTAACTATAAATATCCCTTCACGTGTAATAATTGTTGTTGAATTCGATGTTTCGCCATTTATAACAGATTTTGCATCAATAGCTTGTTTGTTGCCAAAGTCATCGTAGGTAATTACATAATCTATTTTCATTGTACCCATGTTAAACTTGTAGCCTATTTTGCCTGTTTTTTCAGGATAGGGATTTTGACCAAAAGCTCCAAGCCATACAAAAGCAATAAGAAGTAAAAAAATCTTTTTCATGATAAAATGTGTTAGTTAAATTAAAAATACAACATACATTCAATGCTGTTGCCAAGGTTATATTTAACCGCCAATATATTAAAAAACAATCAATTTTTGTATAACCCAAATGATTCTATATTTTTGAGTTCAAATATTTAAAAAATTTAACCTTACGGGAAAATGGCAAAAAATGCAACACAGGAATCGAAACTTAAAAAAGCGTTAGGTTCAAAAGTATTTATATACATATATCTGGCTATATTGTCAATTACATTTTTTAAGGTTTACTCTCAGTCGTTCGACAAAAAACTAAACCTTGGAGGCGATAATGCGGGGTATTATATTCTTGGGCAAGCTATTTCAATGGGGAAGGGGCAAACCAATATACACTATCTTAACCCGACACCTTCGAATCATTTTCCGCCCGGATACCCTATTATACTGGGAGGTTATATGAAGCTGTTTTCAAAAAAAATAGAGAGTATAAAAAGGCTGAACGGTTTTTTCTTTCTTATGTCCATATTTATGTTGTTTTTGGTTGTATATCAAATAACCGGTAACACACACCTTGCGTTTTTATCGAGTTTATTCACCTTACTCAATTATCATCTCATCAGCTATTCGGTTATTATGATGAGTGAAATTCCGTTCCTGTTTTTTTCACTTTTGAGTGTATGGCTTATGTTAAAGGTAAATTACAATAAGCCATTGCAAAAAAATTATCTGTTCTGGCTATTTATAATAGCTATATCATTTACATATCACATACGAACCACCGGAGTTGCATTACTTGGTGCAGCAATACTCTATTTGCTTATAAACAAATACTGGAAGCATTGTATAGCTTTAGTTGGCGGTTTTATACTAATAGCAATACCAAACTATGTTCGTTCGCAAAATTTGGGCGGAGGTGTATATATGAAAAAACTGTTCGATATAAACCCATACCGTCCGGAACTTGGTAAAATGCAATTTGCCGATTGGTTTAGCCGATTTTGGGAAAATCTTGAACGATACATTACCCGTGAAATACCTTCGGGAGTTTCAAACTCGGTTAATGTTTTAGATTACAAAGCACCAATAGAATCGTCGGAATGGTTTATCGGACTTATAATAGTTGCTTTTGCCGCCATAGGATTGTTTACATTAAAAAAACACAAACTGTTAATGATATTCTATGTATTGGCTACATTTGGCATTTTACTTCTATGGCCTCCGGTATGGAACGGTGTGCGATTCTTTATACCGCTTATCCCTTTGTTTACTTTTTTTATAGTTTATTCTGTTTTTGTTATTCTTAATTTCCTTTCTGAAAGATTACTAAAAAAGCAAAACGAAGCGGGAGTAGTTGTACTTATGCTTGTATTGTGTTTGGTTTCCATAGGCGGATATAGTCGCGAATCACTTGATATGCTTGAGCAGCAGGCAAAAGGGCGTTTTGCGGGAAAATACAGTAACTATTTTCAGCTTGCTCAGTGGGCTAATAAGAACACCCCCGACACTTCGGTAATATGTTGCCGAAAGCCACAATTGTTTTATGTATATGCTCATAGATACATTACCGGGTTTGCCAGCACTACCAATGCCGAAGAACTTATTGAGGGGCTTAAAAAAAGCAGTACCGATTATGTTGTACTCGACCAACTTGGTTACTCTTCTACCAGTTTGTATCTATATCCGGCTATTCAAAAGCATCCTGAAAAATTTAAACTTGTACAACATTTAAAAGAGCCCGACACATATTTATTCCGCTTTATGCCCGATATAGGCTATACCGGATCATGGAATGATGGGAAAAGAGAAGGTTTTGGTAAGTATTGTTGGGAAAATGGTAATCGCTTCGAGGGTAATTGGTCAAACAACCAACGTAATGGTGAAGGGACTTTATATTTTCCCGACGGAACATATATAAAAGGTATATGGACTAATGATGTACTAAATGGAACAGTAACTCAATACTCTGCTTCGGGCAATGTTATAGGAACACAAACTTATGCCAATAATATAGTTTCAAAGTAGTTTTTTGATATAATCCATAATAGCATTTTTTTATTTTCATGGCAATTGACAGAGTAGTTTAAAAACTAACCTAAGATAGCGCAGAGGCCTCGCAGGGAAGAAATACAAAGAAAAATCTCAGCTTGTTAAAAGGAAACTAACCGCAGAGTGCGCCGAGAGAATATATTTAGAGCCGCTAATTGCACTAATATCGGAGCCGAACTAATAAGAATAATGAACTCAAAATTGGAAACCGGAAGGCGTAAACTGCTAATATTTCAGAAGTTTATCTAAAGGAATCCATCCGATAGTTCGGGTGATTTATTGTTATTAAAAGGAAAACAAAAAAGCCACAGGTTTATTCTGTGGCTTTGCTCCCCTTCTTGGACTTGAACCAAGGACCCCCTGATTAACAGTCAGGTGCTCTAACCAGCTGAGCTAAAGAGGAATATATTATTTAGAACTTTGATAATTTTGAAATGGTCTTGCAACCGTTTTTCAAAATTGCGTGGCAAAAATAGTTTCTTTTTTTATTAATTCAAAACTTTTTTGAAATATTTTTTAGAACTTTTTGCTTTTGCCTTTTTGTTAAAAAAAGCTTCTCTAAAGAGAGAAGCTTTTTAATATGTGGTGCCACCAAGAATCGAACTAGGGACACCAGGATTTTCAGTCCTGTGCTCTACCAACTGAGCTATGGCACCAACATTTTTGCTTAATAGCGGTGCAAAAGTAACTAAATTTTATTTCCCTGCAAATGTTTTGTGCAAAAAGTTTAAATAAAATTGATTTTTGTAAAAAATACAAAGAATAGTACTTATTCCATAGCTATTTATCATACTATAAAATACATTTGCAAATAAAATTACACTAAAGAATATGAAAAACTTATTAATTGCTTTTATAGCCTCGGCAGCACTATTTTCTTGTAGTACTCCTACAATATTTTCAAACGAAGATAGCCAAGCGCTACGTCATGTAGTATTGTTTCAATGGGCAGATAGTATTACTCCGGAAAAAAAAGCCGAATTAATTGCTCATTTTGGCTCGCTTAAAGAAAAAATAGGCGCAATTAAAGACTTTGAATACGGCGAAGACATAAGCGTTGAGGGACTAACAAAAGGATACACTCACTGCTTTATAGTTACTTTTGCCGACACAGCAGCCCGAAATACTTATTTACCTCACCCCGATCATAAAGCATTTGGCGATTCTGTTGTACCTTATTTAAAAAATGTACTTGTTGTTGATTATATAACAAACAAGTAGTTTTCTACTCCTTATTGCCATAGGCAAGGTCGCCGGCATCGCCAAGTCCGGGGACTATATACGATTTTGAGGTAAGCTCTTCGTCGATAGCTCCTGTCCAGATAGTTATATTTTTTTCGCCAATATTGTCAAGGGTATGTTCTAAACCTTCCTTGCACGATATGAGCGATACTATATGCACATGCTTAGGCCTCCCTTTCTCTATTAGTGCTTTGTATGCTAAAACCATAGATGCACCGGTTGCAATCATAGGGTCGGCCAGTATTACAGTGCGTCCTTCGGTTGAAGGGCCTGAAATATGTTCAAAGCTAATATCGAATGTTCCGTCTTTATTGTATTTGCGATAGGCCGATATAAACATATTGTCGGCATTGTCGAAGTAATTGAGAAAACCCTGATGCATTGGCAATCCGGCACGCATTATACAAGCAATAACAGGAACACTTGAAATAACACTAATATTGGAAACACCAAGGGGGGTATTCACTTCAACCTGTTTATAGTTTAAGGTTTTGCTTATTTCATATGCAAATATTTCGGCACAGCGTTCCATATTTTTTCTGAAGCGCATACGCTCTTTCTGTATATCACTACTGCGAATTTCTGAAATGAAATTATTGAAAATCGAGTTGCTTTCGCCAAGGTTCTTTATCATAAGGCAGTGTGTTTTGGTTAACAATGAAATATAGCAAATAATATACTTAAAAAGAATTATTTCTTTTTCTTGTTTGCCTTGTTTCGCATTTTGCTAAGCTCTTTTTCGTGTTCTTCAACTAGGGCTTTCCAGTCGTATTTATTCTCGGCCGAAAGGTCAATAATGTCTTTATATTCTTTTTTTTCTATTTCAATTCGGTTAACCGGTTTGTCGAGATAATCTTCAATGACTTGGAGAAGCTCTTTTTCGCTTTCGCTGCAAAATGACACTGCCATGCCTTTATTGTTGGCACGACCTGTACGCCCCACGCGGTGAACATATGTTTCGGCCTCTTCGGGAATGTCGTAATTTACAACTATCTCAACATTTGGTATATCAATACCGCGGGCACTTACATCGGTTGTAATAAGAACTTTATTTGCTCCGGTTTTAAAATTTTTCATAACCACTGAACGCTGCCCCCTGTCTTTATCGCCGTGTATGGTGTCGCTCGATATACTAACCCTTTCCAGGGCTGCTTTCACCCTTTCGGCTCTTACTTTAGTGCGGACAAATATGAGTATTTTCTTGCCTTTATTCTCATTTACAATACGCTCAAGAAAAAAACGTTTATCGTCCATTTCGATAAATGCTACTGAATGGACAATATTTTTCGACACAGGGTCTTTGGGCGAAATATGTATTCGAACAGGCTTTTTAACCAGCGAATAAGCAAGGTCTTTTATGGTTTCATTGATAGTAGCCGAGAAAAATAGCGTTTGCGGGCGGCGCTGAATTTTTTTAATTAAGTGGAACATATCGCGCTTAAATCCCAGTTCGAGCATTCTATCGGCTTCGTCGAGTACAAGTATTTTAACATTCTCTAAGTTAATATACCCCTGATGTTCAAGGTCGAATAAACGCCCCGGTGTAGCAACTATCACATGAACACCTTTTTTAAGCTTGGCTATTTGTGGGTCTTGGTCGGCTCCGCCATATATACCCACAGTTTCGATACCGGTATTTGCGGCAAGCGTACTAAATACCTCCTCAACCTGAATAGCCAGTTCGTGTGTTGGGGTCATTACCACACATTGCAGTTCGCGGCGCGAGTCTTTTTTAAAGCGGGTAACTAACACCTCAACTATGGGCAATGCAAATGCTACTGTTTTGCCTGTACCTGTATTTGCCACAGCAAGAACATCTTCGCCTTGGAGTATGGGGGGAATTGCTTTAAACTGAATATCGGTAGGTTTTTTAAACCCCTGTAATTTTATATTGTTGTATACCTTAGGGTGAAAATTATAATTTTCGAATTTCATACTTTCTGTTTTTCAAGTTGTACATTATAAGTTCCAGGTTATTTATTTAATGTAAATACCTTAAACTTATTACTATTGAGTTAATCAAGTATCTCTTTAACTCTTCCTATTTTGCCTGTTGTAAGGCGAACTTTAATTCCATGCGGATGAAATGAGCTTTTTGTTAATATATCTTTTACAACTCCTTCGGTAGTTACTCCACTCCGTTGGTCAGCTTTCTGAACTATTGCTACTTCAATACCTGCTTTTATATTGTCCAGCCTTTTTCCATCCATATTTTGAGTTTTGTGCAAAGATAGTGTTTTTAAATCTGCTATTTTATTCATTAAAAATATTAAACACTATCTTTAACCAAAATTTGACAATAAGTGGCATTGCAACCTTTGGCAGAACGGCTCAGACCTAAAACACTCAATGAGTATATAGGGCAAAAACACCTTGTGGGTGAAAAGGCTATATTGCGCCAAACCATAGAGAGCGGGCGTATGCCAAGTATGATACTTTGGGGGCCTCCGGGAGTGGGTAAAACCACACTTGCCAACATTATTTCGCAACAGCAAAACAGACCGTTTTATAGCCTTAGTGCCATAAACTCGGGAGTGAAAGATGTTCGCGAAACCATAGACAAAGCCAAGCGTACCCGTTTTTTCGACCAGCCCAATCCAATTTTATTCATTGATGAGATACACCGTTTCTCAAAGTCGCAGCAAGATTCACTCCTGGGAGCGGTAGAGCAGGGGATAGTTACATTAATAGGGGCTACTACCGAAAATCCAAGCTTTGAAGTTATTTCTCCGTTGCTGTCGCGCTGTCAGGTTTATGTATTAAAATCGCTCGAAAAAAACGACCTCAATGAACTGCTACTACGAGCATTAAATGAAGATTTTGACCTGAAAGTAAAAGAAATAACTGTTAAGGAAACAGAGGCTATGTTTCGTTTTTCGGGTGGCGATGCCCGCAAGTTGCTCAATATTATAGAACTGGTTGTAAATGCATCGGCTACACAGAGCATTACCATTACCAATAAAATGGTTGAGAGTATACTGCAAGAAAATATAGCTATTTACGACAAACAAGGTGAACTCCATTACGATATTATTTCGGCATTTATAAAATCAATTCGCGGGGGCGACCCTAATGCTGCTGTTTACTGGCTTGCTCGCATGCTAGAGGGTGGCGAAGACGTAAAGTTTATAGCCCGGCGTTTGGTTATACTTGCCGCCGAAGATATTGGACTCGCCAACCCTAATGCTTTGCTTATGGCAAATACCTGTTTCGATGCTATACACAAAATAGGAATGCCCGAAGGGAGAATAATACTTTCTGAGTGTACAATTTATCTTGCAACCAGCCCCAAGAGCAATGCCGGGTACGAGGCTATTAACAGCGCCATACAGTTGGTTAAAGATACCGGCGACTTGCCGGTACCGCTCCATTTGCGCAATGCTCCAACAAAGCTAATGAAAGAACTGGGCTACGGAGCCAATTACAAATACTCACATTCATATAAAGGTAACTTTGCCGAACAGGATTATTTGCCCGAGAAAATCAAAAACCACAAGCTTTACGAACCACAAGACAATACTCAGGAGCAAAGTATTAGAGCAAGGTTAAAGAGTTGGTGGAACCACAAATACGGATACTAAAAATTATTTAATGTTACATAAAGTAAAAAAAAAATACGCACTTATATTTATTCTGTTTCTTATTTGCATAAAGCTGAATGCCATAAGAATTGACCCCGATACAACACAGATAAATAGCATTTATTTTGCCGATAGCAACAATTTCTATTTCAATTTCCAGAATCAGAATTTCTTTTGGAACAACGAATATTTTGGCTCTATTGCAGCAGGGTACACCCTTATAGGTTATCATGTAACTCCAACCATCGAATACCATTTTTCCAATAATTTTAAAGTTGAAGCCGGAGTTCATATGCTTAAGTATTCAGGTGTCGACGATTTTTCAACTATTATGCCTTCGTATTCGGCAGTGTTTCATAATAAAAACATAAGTTTCGTTATGGGTTCGCTATACGGTGGTTCATATCATTTATTACCTGACGTAGTGTATAATTATGAACGAAACTTTACCCATAATCAGGAAAACGGCATTCAATTCAGGATTGATAGCAAACGCTTGTTTCTTGATGTTTGGTTCGATTGGCAAACATTTATATTCCGAGGCGACGATAAACAGGAAGAGTTTATCGCAGGGGTATCGACCGAACCGGTGCTTATAAAAAAGAATAATTTCAGCTTTTCTACACCCTCATTTATGCTGGTATCGCATAAAGGGGGACAAATCAATACTGTTGAAGATAAAATAACTACCTCTTTTAATATAGGCTCAGGAGCTAAGTTTGATTACAAGTTTAATAATGGATTTTTCTCTAAAATAACTGCTAAAACGCAAATAATGCTTTACGCCAATGAAGGGCCCGGAAATGAGTGGAGCGACACTCTTTCTGCTGTTCATTTATACTATATGAAAATGCACGATGAATTTAAAATAAAGAGTGAGGGTAACGGTGTTTACAGTAATGTTAAATTATCGAAGGGTAATAGTTTCGTATCGCTGGGACACTGGTATGCCAATAATTTTGTGTCACTTGTTGGAAATAATATTTACCAGTCGTTATCGGAAGGGATATTTGCCGGCAATAAGTGGGAACGAAACCTGTTAACAGCTCAGGTTTATTATTCCCACAGGCTTGTAAAATATGTCGAGTTCGGAATTATGTGCGAAGCTTTATACGATATCAATACTATGCTTATCGATTATTCAACCGGAGTTAAAATATGTGTTGATGCCAATTTTAAATTAGGAAAATTAAGGATAAATAGGGCTAATTAATATTATAGCACCAATTGTTCTATTGCCTATTTTTTTGCTACTCTACCACAAAACTTCGTATACGGTTAGTGGCGTAGCGTATGTCGTTCAGTTTGTCGGCGGTTAGGGTTACATTATGCCCCTGAGCCAGTAATATTCTTCTTGTAGTAGTGTCAATATAAAGGCTCCCTTTGGTAAATGCAATATTTGACTCATCGTAAGCTTGCTTTAGCTTCTTTAATAGTATAATATATTCAGCTACCTCAAATTCATTGTTATAGTTAAGCATAAGGTTCAAAAGATTATTTAATGAAAATTGTTGCATAGCTATTCTTGATACTAAATTTGAATCGGGGCTTTCATGCATATTAACAGCTATATTCAGTGTTTCAATCCAACCTCCCAGCAATATTAAATCGGCAATTAGTTCCCTGTTCGAAGCTCTTAAATATCGGTTTATACCACTGTATGTTTCTCGTGCTATGTCGTTGAGTTTACTGTAATCGCCAAAGTTATTGCCCTCTTTTAAAGCCTCTATATCGACATATTCCTGCGGTATACCCAGCTCTTGTGCTACCTGCTGTATGGCCGATATATATGAGTAAGCTTGTTGCGATTGATTAAACATGGTTAAATAACTAAAATCGGCACCATACACACCCAAATTCAATGCCAGCTGTACACTATTAGTGTAATTTGTGATATTATTAAGTGGATTTATTAGCGACGAATTATAGTATGAACTCGATTTTGATATTAGGTAAGTTAAATCAACCGGCGAAAACAGATTGTAAAAAACAATATCTTCCGACTTAAATTCAGTAGGGTTAAACTCTATTTTCGATAATTCCTGCTCAACAATAACCTCTGCATTGGCTTTATTGTCGGGCTGCTTATGTTTATTTACACATGATGTAAAAACTATAAATGCAGATAATATATAAAATGTAATTTTATGCATACTTTTAATTTGTTAAGTGTTAGGTTAAGTATATTCTGATTATTAAAATAAAGTGTTTGTACTAATTCAAGTATGTAGTTAACGAAAATACTAATTTACAAAAAAATGAATCTGCGGTATGTTTTAGCAATAAAATTATTGTTGATTTAGTTCTAATAACAGAATAGAAAAATATATAGCAATGAATAATATAACAATATTGTGGGTTGACGATGAGATTGATTTGTTGAAACCACATATAATATTTTTACAATCAAAAGGTTATGAGATAGCGACATCGAACAATGGTAACGACGCTATTGATATGGTTGATAAAAACAACTACGATTTAATTTTTTTGGACGAAAATATGCCCGGTTTGTCGGGGCTTGAAACTTTAAGTGCAATAAAAAATATAAAACCTTCAATACCGGTAATAATGATTACCAAAAGCGAAGAGGAATATATTATGGATGAGGCCATAGGTTCGCGCATAGCCGATTATTTGATAAAGCCTGTGAACCCGATGCAAATTCTAATGGCAATAAAGAAAATAACCGATAAAAAACGACTTGTAACAGAGAAAACAAGCAGTAATTACCAAACGGTATTTCGCAACCTGAGCATGAACATAAACGATGCTTCGAGCTATGCCGATTGGGTATCGATATACAAGAAAATAGTGTTTTGGGAACTGGAACTGGAAAATTCAAATGCCGGTGAAATGAATCAGATACTTGAAATGCAAAAGAGCGAAGCCAATAACGAATTTGCACGTTTTATAAAGAAAAACTACACAAAATGGTTCGAAGCCAATACCGACAATGTGCCGCTTATGAGCCCCGGAGTGTTTAAGAACCTTGCATTTCCAAAATTAGATAGTGGTAACCGAACCGCAATATTTGTAATTGATAACCTGCGATACGACCAATGGTTGGTTATTAAACCACTGTTGCGTGAATTGTTTATTATTGATAAGGAAGATATTTTTATGAGCATATTGCCAACCGCCACACAGTTTGCCCGCAATGCTATGTTTGCAGGGTTAATGCCTGCCGATATTGAACGTATTCACCCCGAATATTGGGTTAATGAGGGCGATGAGGAAGGGAAAAATAAATTTGAGGCAGAACTGCTACAAAAGCAAATGAACCGGTTAGGTGTAAACAGGAGTTTATATTATGAAAAAATCCAAAATATTGAAAAGGGGCGCAAACTGGTTTCAAACAGTGGAAAAATACTAAGTCATGACCTATCTGTAATAGTAATAAATTTTGTTGATATGCTTAGTCATGCACGTACCGAAATGGATATGATTAGGGAACTGGCTAACGACGAAAAAGCGTATCGCTCACTTACTCTTTCTTGGTTTGAAAATAGTACTCTTTATGAATTACTTAAAATATTGGCTCAGAAAAAGGTTAATGTAATGATAACTACTGACCATGGAACTACCCGTGTGCATAATCCGGTGAAGGTAGTTGGCGATAAAGATACAAGTACCAACTTGAGGTATAAACACGGCAAATCACTTTCGTGTAAGGCTAAAGATGTATTAGAAATAAATAATCCTAATACAATACGACTGCCTAAAATCAATGTCAGCTCCACCTATTTGTTTGCCCAAAGCAACGATTTTTTTGCTTATCCCAATAACTATAATCACTATGTTAGTTATTACAAAAACACATTTCAGCACGGTGGTATTTCAATGGAGGAAATGTTAATCCCTTTTGTTAGTTTAAAGGCAAAGTAGGTTTTGTATAAGTAATACGGTATGTGCAACCGAATGTCGCAACAATGGCATAAGAATGTCAGATTAGTGCAGCTACAATTTATTCAATAAGCAGGTATTTTTGACAAGAATTAATTTTTAGCTATGACTATAGGACAATTTATAAAAGAGAAGCGTACTCAAAAGGGTATGACTCAAGAGGAATTAGCAGAGAAAACTGCTATAAGCATCAGGACAATTCAACGTATTGAAAAAGGTGAGGTTGACCCAAGAACTTTTACATTGCAAACAATCGCATCTGTATTAGAATTTCCATACGATGATTTGGTGAACATAGAGAAACCTGATTTATTAGAAAACTATTCTTCAAATGATAGTGTATGGATAGCAACAATACACTTTACAAGTTTGTTTTTATTGCTTTTACCTCAGCTAATAATATGGATTTGGAAAAAAGATAAAATAAATGGGATTAATAATCATGCTATTAGTTCGATTAATTTTCAATTAAGCATGATTGGATACCTTTTGCTATGTATTCCTTTAGTTCCATTAATTATTGGAATTGTACTTATGGTTTTATTGGGTATTTATATAAGTGTAATATCAATCGTTGTTACAATTAAGGCAATTGATGGGAAGCCATACAAATATTTTTTATCAATAAAATTTATAAAAAACAATATTTAACCCTCATTATTTCAATTCTATTGCATAGTTCGGGTTTAAAGGAGGCAACAATAATGAAAAAAGGGATAATATTTTTGGTTCTACTACTATTTTAGTGGTTAAACTTATATGTGTTTGTGTTCTTAACTTAAAATTCAGTCGGCAGCCCACAGTTGGCAGTTATTTCAGCAAATAACATTAATTCGGTAATAAAACAATGGTACTGTAAATAAAGGAGTTTAATGGTAGGCTCTAAAATATTTTTCGGGATATATATTACTGTTAAATGCACAAAATTCCCTTACGGGAATAAAGGCTATTCAAAATCGCAAAAGTTCATATGGTATAACAACATTGATTATTGTGGATTTCAACTGTCATCAATAGTATGTGATGAAACTAAAACCTTTGTAAACTCAGGAAAAAAAGAAGAACGAACTTTTCACTACTTA